>JAKVJW010000018.1 GCA_022486815.1 Prevotella sp.
AATTATTATGTAACAGTTGGAAAGATGAGCTGACGATGCTCTTACTCGGTGTAACAGGAGGATCACTTTATTTCGTAGCCGAAAATACAGCTATAAAACTCACTTATGTCAATGATGTCTCTTTCATCATCTGTATGGCTCCCCTATTTACAACATTCCTGGCCATTGTCTTCCTGAAAAATGTCAATGCTTCAAAAAGACTCATCACCGGTTCTATTGTTGCTTTATTCGGAGTATCCATCGTCATCTTCAATGGCCATTTCGTCATGCATCTCAGCCCGTTAGGAGATGCCCTTGCATTATTAGCCTCTTTCTGCTGGGGAATATATAGTTTAATTATCAAACGTGTATCCGGCAGATACTCTGCTACTTTTATTACCAGAAAAGTATTCTTTTATGGCATACTTACCATTCTTCCGACCTTCATACTCAAGCCCTGGAGCTTTCCTTTGTCCAATTTAGGGAAACCGGTCATCTGGTTGAATATTTTTTTCCTGGGAGTAATCGCTTCATTTGCCTGTTACTTGATGTGGAATTGGTCTGTCAGGAAGATTGGAGCATTGAAGACCGCCAATTACAACTATCTGAATCCTATTTCTACCGTCATTCTCAGTGCTCTATTCTTAAAAGAGTCTATAACCCCTATCGCCTTCTTAGGCGGAATACTCATTCTTATTGGGATTTTCATATCCAATCGATCCAATGGGATCTGAGCCTGACCTTATCAGGAAAGTTTTCTTAAGATTTCGATTCAATCTTCCCCACCGAATGAAATAGGGGCGCTAATTGTTTTCTGTTTTTCTTTTTTTGCGTAACTTTGCCCATGAGAAAGTAAAAAGAGATGGAAAAAGGAACAAACGTACAAAAAGAGAGAGATTTACAGGAATTTACAATATCAGATAGTCTGTCAGAAGAGATCAGGGAAAGAACTAACAACAAGAAAGATAAAAACAAAATACTCGCCCATACTGTTGCAGTTGTCACCGTTGCCTGTTGGGGCTGCACTTTTGTAAATACCAAGTATCTGTTAAAGGATGGCCTGGAGCCACAAGAGATTTTTATCGTTCGTTTTCTATTAGCCTATCTTTGTATCTGGTGGATTTCACCTAAAAAACTTTTCTGTTCCAACTGGAAAGACGAATTGATGATGCTGGTGCTTGGCGTTACCGGAGGATCATTGTATTTCCTTTCCGAAAATACGGCAGTAGGTCTCACTTATGTCAATAACGTGGCTTTTATCGTCTGTACGGCTCCTTTGATTACAACTTGTCTGGCCATCGCATTCATAAAAAACATCAAGGCCTCACCCCGACTGATTATCGGTTCTCTTATGGCTTTAGCCGGAGTAGGAGCCGTCATATTCAATGGGCACTTTGTATTGCATCTCAGTCCAAAAGGAGACGGCTTGGCACTTATAGCTGCTATCTGCTGGGCTGCTTACAGTCTGATAATGAAACGAGCATCCAAGAGGTATTCCTCAACATTTATTACCAGAAAGGTATTCTTTTACGGTATCATCACCATCCTTCCCGTATTTCTGTTCCGGCACTGGAATTTTCCTTTATCACATTTCAAAGAAACGGAAGTATGGATGAACATTCTATTCTTAGGAGTAGTAGCCTCCTTTATCTGTTTTTTATCATGGAATTGGGTTATCGGAAAGATTGGGGCACTGAAATCCTCCAATTATATCTATTTGAACCCGATAACCACGGTAATGGCAAGTGCACTGTTCCTTAATGAACCTCTGACACCTATAGCTTGTCTGGGGGGAGTACTGATTCTGATCGGTGTGTTCCTGGCTAACAATGCCAAACACTTAGCCTGAACGGATTATTAAGGCAAATAAGTCGGAAGGTCCGGGTTTTCATATTTTCCATTCACTTTTACTGGTTCAAAATGAATGGTAATAATTGTGTTTGAACCAAAACGCTTACGGAGCCTGTTCTCAATATGAGAAGAATGCTGGTGTGCCTCATAAAGGGTCAACTGCCCCGGCATACGAAGATGCATCTCTATTGCAATCTCATCGCCAATACGACGTGTCCGGAGATTATGGATGCCACTTACACCTTGTTCACTTTTGGCTATGGCCACAATTTCATTTTCAATGCTATCCGGAAGACTCTCGTCCAGAAGTTCTCCTGCTGACTGGCGGATTAATTTCCATGAAGTCACAATAATAAAGATACTGACCACAATAGCAGCTATAGGATCCAGAACAGCCCATTTCTGACCGAGTATGATGGCACCACCTATGCCTAAGGCCGTTCCTACTGATGACAAAGCATCACTGCGATGATGCCAGGCATTGGCTACTAAAGCTTCAGAATTAACTTTCCTTCCTGTAGCAGCCGTAAAGCGATAACACCATTCTTTAACGGCAACACTGACAAGAGCAGCTATAAGAGCTACGATACCGGGTTGTTTAAGAGGTACGCCATTGAAGGCTTTCCATGTTTTGGTCACTCCATTGAAACAAATCATCAGACCAACTCCTAAAAGGGCAATGCCTATAATTGCCGAAGCAAGAGTTTCATATTTTCCATGACCATAATCATGACCTTTATCTTTTGGTTTATTGCTTAGTTTGACAAATACGAAGACAATGGCATCTGTGATGAAATCTGCCAGGGAGTGGAAGGCATCAGCAATCATAGCAGCAGAATGTCCTAGAATTCCGGCTACAAACTTGAATACCATAAGGAAGATGTCTACTCCGCTTCCCTCCAGGGTCACCTTATAGATCTCATGCTCCCGTTTCTGCTCCTGAACGTTATTTTTCTCTTCTACATTCTGAATCATACATACGTGATCTCTCCTTATCCTTATATAAAATTAGTCCAACAACGTTCTTCCGTTTCTGGAAGACCGTTTTGAGCCTGCTCTTTAGCAATAGCCTTGATGAGAAAAGCCATGTTGCGACCCAGCACACGCATGGTCTGGAGTCCTTCGTAATCCTTTTCTACTTCCTCTACCGTATTACCATGTACTTCATTCCAATACTGGCTGGATACCACCGGCATTTCTGTCATAGTAAAATACTTGTTGAGCATATCAATGGAAGCTATGGATCCGGCCCTGCGACAAGAAGCAACAGCAGTACCTACCTTCATCCGTTTGCTGAACTTAGTGCTCTTAAACAGGCGATCCATAAAAGATTTAAGGGTTCCCGTCGGTGAAGCGTAATAAACAGGTGTACCGACTACGATACCGTCTGCTGCTTCAAACTTGGGTGCAACCTCATTGACGATATCATCAAAAACACACTTGCCTGTTGAATTACATTTGTTGCAAGCAATACATCCATGGATCATCTTCTGACCAACATGGACCATCTCCGTGTCAATACCATTTTTATTTAAAGTAACTTCTATCTCATGAAGTGCGCGCCATGTGCAACCTTTCTGATGAGGGCTGCCATTGAATAATAATACTTTCATATTTTTGTTTTAAAGGTATGTTCGTGAGCGATTAAGAAAAGCAAAGTTAGTGAATTTATTTGATTACCAAAATAAAATACTGAGAAAAACTTTAAATGGATAATCAGTTAATCCATATCAATCCAGAAACTTAAGAAGAATCTGAAAAGCAATATTTTAACTTACTTCAGATTCCTTTATTTACAGGATATCCGACAATATCAGTCCTACACCGCATAAAGGTCTGCAAAATTGCAGATACAAAGAAAATTCAGTATATTTGCAAGGTCATCTTATTTATTCATTAAAGACAAATACATGAGATATTTAATTCTTTCAGACATTCATGGATGTTTGCCTACTTTGCAGAAAGCACTAAATTTTTACAAGGAACAACGCTGTGACATGCTTTGCATATTGGGTGATATTCTCAATTACGGTCCACGCAACAGGCTTCCGAATGGTCTGAATCCAAAAGGCATTGCAGATACGCTCAATGATATGACAGATGAGATAATAGCCGTAAGGGGGAATTGTGACTCAGAGGTAGATCAGATGCTGCTCCAATTTCCGATTATGCAACCTTATCTACTTCTCGTAGACGAAGGAAAGAAGTTACTGCTCACTCATGGTCATATCTATGACAAAACCCATCTCCCACCCGGACATTTCGATGCTGTATTTTATGGGCACACTCACTATTGGGAACTGACAGCCGGCAAACCGGAAGAAGGGATGAATCCGGCCATACCTGTAATCTGTAACACCGGTTCCATCACTTTTCCCAAAGGAGGGAACCCACAGACATTTGCTGTCTATGAGGGTGGAAAGATCACTATTTATACTTTAAATGGTGAACCGCTCAAATCTCTTCAAATCTAACCAATATGAAGATCAGAAAAGGAAAAAGTGCAGAAAAAGATATTATCGCATCCCTGATTATGGAAGCAATGGATGCTGACTGCTGCCAACATCTGGCCGGTCCGGAACATTCATTGCAAGAATTCCATCAACTTATAAGCTTGTTGGTTGCTGAAGAAGAAAACCTGTACAGTTACCGGAATACACTTGTGGCAGTAGATGATGAAGGTCAAGTCATAGGAGCCTGTATATCCTACGACGGAGCCGATTTCAGACAACTTCGGATTCCTTTTATAAAACTCTCAAAGACCTATCTGGGAATGGACCACAGTGAGATGAAGGAAGAAACACAGGCTGGTGAACTATATGTGGACAGCCTGTGTGTGACAAAAAGATTCCGCCATCAAGGTGTTGCAACTGCTCTACTGAAGGCAACTGAGGAAAAGGCCTGTCGGTCAGGAATAAAATATGTTGGACTGCTCGTAGACAAAGGTAACCCAAAAGCAGAGAAGTTGTATCACACACTGGGTTTCCGATATGTGGAAGACACATCCTGGGCGGGACATCCTATGAAACATCTGATCAAGTCGGTAGCAGGACCCACAGCCAGGATTTGAAACAGGTCCGCCAGTTGTATAGTCCATACCAGTTTGTTGTCGGAAGTTGATTTCTATTATCAGAGCATCCTCTATCATTTTATAGTTCCTATCCTCAGATTAAATACAAATTTGTTATACAAAGTTTCGTTTCTCTTGCCCAAATGAGAACAGGATTTTGTCATTCTGATAAAATTCTGTTACTTTGCATCGGAACAGAAAACAGACAATGACTACAATTCTGACCATAACAGGTTCTGACAGCACCGGAGGTTCTGGTGTACAGGCAGATATCAAAACCATATCGGCTCTCGGAGGATATGCCTTATCGGCAATTACGTCCATCACGATTCAGAACACGCTGGGTATCCAGGCTTTCTATGATATTCCTGCTGAAACCGTCAAAGGACAGATGGAGGCAATCATCAATGATATGCAACCGGATGTTGTAAAGATAGGTATGATTCGGAATATCAGTACATTACAGGCAATAGTTGGAGAACTCATTCAATATAGGCCCCAATATATCCTCTACGATCCGATCGTCTATTCGAGCAATGGAGACCAACTCATGTCGAATGATGTCATCTTGCAGATCCGTCACTTATTACTCCCCCTCTGTTCTATTGTCATCATGCGCAAGAATGAGTCAGAACTTATCCTGGGCAAAAACAGTTCGGTACATGTGCTGTATCTTGATGATCATCAGATACATGGACAGACAAATGCTTTTTCATCAGCTATAGCAGTCTATCTGAGCAGGGGACTTTCCGAAGAAGAGGCTGTACGTGAAGCTCGTGACTACATCAATCTGCAGGTTTCACGTGCCCAGGGACCCCAAAGCAGAAGTACAGAACTTTACAATGAATTTGTAGACACGGTAGCCAGACATTTCCAAACAAACAGTGATGTGGCCTTCTATGCCAACTGCCTCAATGTAAGCAGTCGGTATCTGGCACAGGTTACTCATCGGATATCAGGGAAATCTCCAAAGAACATTATTGATAAAACGGTTACGGATGCAATAGAGATGGAATTGAAAACAACCCGCAAAACCATTCAGGAAATAGCCTATGATTTTCATTTTCTCTCACAAGCTCATTTCACCAAGTTTTTCAAGAAACAAACGGGACTGACTCCGGTAGCTTATAGAAAAGCGCATTGAACATACTCGAGACATATCTTTAATAGATAAAACAAATAACTAATGAAAGAAGACAGACAAACTTTAAACCGCAATTTGGCACAGATGCTGAAGGGCGGAGTAATTATGGATGTAACAACACCTGAACAAGCTAAAATAGCTGAAAAAGCAGGAGCTTGCGCAGTAATGGCTTTGGAAAGAATTCCCGCGGATATCCGTGCTGCCGGTGGTGTAGCCCGTATGAGTGATCCCAAAATGATAAAAGACATTCAAAAAGCAGTGTCTATTCCTGTTATGGCTAAATGTCGTATAGGCCATATTGCAGAAGCACAGATCCTGCAGGCTATTGACATCGACTATATAGATGAGAGTGAGGTACTTTCTCCGGCAGATGATGTTTATCATATTGACAAGACCAAGTTTAATGTTCCTTTTGTCTGCGGTGCAAGAAATCTGAGTGAAGCACTACGCCGTATCGCTGAAGGTGCCACGATGATCAGAACAAAGGGAGAACCTGGGACAGGTGATGTCGTTCAGGCTGTAAAGCATATACGTATCATGCAAAGTGAGATCAGACGCTTGTCCTCTATACAGGAAGATGAACTCTATGAGACTGCCAAAGATTTACAGGCCCCCTATTCTCTTGTGAAATATGTCCACGACCACAAGAAATTGCCGGTAGTCAATTTTGCAGCAGGTGGTGTTGCTACTCCTGCCGATGCAGCGTTGATGATGGAACTTGGTGCAGAAGGTGTATTTGTAGGAAGCGGTATCTTCAAAAGTGGTAATCCTGCTAAACGTGCTGCTGCTATCGTTCAGGCTGTAACCAACTATAACGACCCGAAGAAACTGGCCGAACTTTCTGAGGACCTTGGTGAGGCAATGGTTGGGATTAACGAAGAGGAGATATCTGTCTTAATGGCTGAAAGAGGGAAATAACAAATGAAGATTGCAGTGTTGGCCCTTCAAGGAGCATTCATCGAACATGAGAAAATGTTGCAAGGACTTGGTGTCGAGACTTTTGAAATCCGGCAGTTGCACGATTGGCAACAGCAAAAGGATGCATTAATCATCCCGGGAGGAGAAAGTACAACACAACTCAAACTCCTCAAGGACCTTAATCTCCTGAAAACCATAAAGGACTCGATAGAAGACGGTCTCCCGGTCTTCGGTACGTGTGCCGGTTTGATTCTACTGGCTAAGAAAGTCATAGGAGAAGATTTTGACAGGATTTCCACGATGGACATTACCGTATGCCGCAACGCCTATGGCCGTCAGACAGGAAGTTTTTATACGGAGGCTCCTATTAAGAATATCGGCAATAAGATTCCGATGACCTTTATCCGTGCACCCTATATCAAGTCTGTTGCAGAAAACACAGAGGTACTTGCTACAGTAGAAGGACATATTGTCGCTGCGCGTGAAGGCAATCAATTTGTAACTGCTTTTCATCCAGAACTGAACCAGGATCCGACAATACACAAGTTTTTCATTGAGCAAGTCTGCAAGAAGATAAAGGTCTGAAATATTGCCGGAAAATCAATTCTCGTCCAATCCTATCTGAAAGAAAAAGACCGGAAAAGAATAACAAAAAACGGAATGCATATCAATGCATTCCGTTTTTAAATTGATCAGGAAAGGATCAGCTTGCGATAGCACCACCTTCCATATCAAGCAATTCATTTGTAATGGCTTGCTGACGACTTTTATTATATTGCAAATTCAAATCATGAAGTATCTCATCAGCATTATCCGTAGCAGTCTGCATAGCGACCATGCGGGCAGCATGCTCACTGGCGACACTATCCAATAATGCTGTATAGATCATCAGATGCAATTGTTTCGGAACTAAAGTCTGAAGGACTGTCCTCAAGTCCGGTTCGATAATGAAGTCATCATACAATTTCGTAATCTGGCCATTTGCTTTTCGCTCAGCATCTCCTTTTTTCCTCAGATATTCCCGTACACGTGCAGAAGTCTGATTAGAAGACAAATCACGATCATTATCTATACCGATAGTTTCTGTTGAGAGATCTATGGGCAAAAACACCTTACGTGTAAGAACCTGACGACCAGCACTCTTAAAGTGATGGTAAATGATTTCCACCTTATCAAAATCACCCTTCAAAAACTTTAGTGCAGCGTCCCGACCTAGCTCGAGGCTCTGCTGTGCATTGGGTTTATCAATAAGATCCTGATAGTCACCCATCGACTGGAGTCCAGCCTTCTTAACAGCCTCTGAGACCTTTTGTCCTATAGGGTAGATAAGTACTTCTATGCCTTTAGCCTTATATTCCTCTACTGCCGTCAACATCATTTTGATGGCGTTCGCATTAAAGCCTCCACACAAAGAATTGTTGGAACTAAAAACAATCAACGCAACCTTCTTCACTTCACGCTTTGCCTGGAACACACTCTCAGGTTCAGGCATTGAAACCAGAAAACTCTTTAAGATGTGTTCAAGCAAATTCTCATAAGGTAACATATTCTGAATAGCTACCTGAGCATGATGAAGTTTTGAAGACGCCACCATCTTCATGGCACTCGTAATCTTACGAGTACTTTTCACACTGGCGATACGAGTCTTTATCTCTTTTAATGAAGGCATGGGCTATTATGCTTTAACTTTAAACTGACCGGCCACATTAGCCATTACATCCTCAATGGTCTTCGTATCTTCATCAGTCAGCTTTCCGCTACCCAGAGTGTCCAGAACATCCTGGTGTTGTGAACGCATCGCATCAAGGAACTGAGTCTCACAGTTACGAACTTTATCGACTGGTACATCATGCAACAGACCATGTACACCGGAATACAATATGGCAATCTGCTCACCTACTGACATAGGACGATATTGTGGTTGAATCAATAATTGATTGATCTTTCGACCACGGTCCAAAGCCATAGCTGTAACAGTATCCATGTCGCTCGCGAATTGAGAAAAACTTTCCAATTCATGATACTGGGCCATATCGATCTTCAATGTACCTGCCACTTTCTTCATACTCTTAATCTGAGCAGATCCACCGACACGAGATACAGAAATACCAACATCGATAGCCGGACGGAAACCTTGGTTGAACAGATTGCTCACCAAATAAATCTGACCATCGGTAATGGAGATTACATTAGTAGGAATATAGGCAGCAACATCACCTTCCTGAGTTTCAATGATTGGTAATGCTGTAAGAGAACCACCACCTTTTACATGTCCCTTCATAGATGACGGCAGGTCATTCATTGTCTCGGCAATCTCCTGCTGGTCATTGATTCGGGCAGCACGCTCCAAAAGTCTGGAATGAAGGTAGAAAATATCTCCCGGATAAGCCTCACGCCCAGAAGGACGACGAAGAATCAGGGAAATTTCCCGGTAGGCAACAGCCTGTTTACTCAAGTCATCATAGACAACCAATGCAGAGAATCCACGGTCACGGAAATATTCTCCGATCGCAGCTCCCGCAAATGGAGCATAATACTGCAAAGCAGCAGGAGTAGCAGCCGTTGCACTGACGACAATGGTATAAGGCATGGCGCCCTTATCTTCCAAAGTCTGTACCAATGAGGCTACGGTAGATGCTTTCTGCCCAATAGCGACATAAATACAATAGACAGGTTTGCCGGCTTCATAGAGTCCTCGTTGATTGATGATCGTATCCACGGCAATGGCCGTTTTCCCGGTCTGGCGGTCACCAATAATCAATTCACGTTGTCCCCTACCAATAGGAATCATGGAGTCAATAGACTTCAAGCCTGTCTGCAAAGGTTCCTTCACTGGTTGACGATAGATCACACCCGGTGCCTTTCGATCCAAAGGCATCTCAAATGATTCGGTCAAATCAATATCACCCTTGCCATCAATTGGATTACCCAGCGGGTCTACGACACGACCCAGGAAGTTGTCATTGACACGAATGGAAGCGATTCGATGAGTCCTTTTCACCTTCTCACCTTCTTTTATGCCCTCAGTAGAACCTAAAAGAATACAACCGACATTGTCTTCCTCCAGATTCATGACTATAGCCTCAGAACCATTCTCAAACTGAAGAATTTCACTAGACTCGACGTTACGCAAGCCATAAATACGTGCAACACCATCTGCCACCGTAAGTACGGTACCTACCTCATCAAACTGCTCAGCATGGTTAATGCCCCGTAATTCTTTCTCCAGCACTTCTGATACTTCGCTTGGTTTAATATTATCTGGCATTTTATTAATTTAAAATTAATGTTTGAATTCGAAAATTTCTTTTCGTATTCCACTATTTATATAACTGTGAATACACCGTCCGAAGCATCGTTTTCACACTAGCATCCATCCGGTAAGTATCATATTCAAGAATAAAACCGCCGATAATATCCGGATCGGTCTCCGTCTTGAATTCTACAGTTCCATTAGTCCTACTTTCAACCAATTTCTGCATTCTCTGTTCTATGGCAGATGATACAGGAACGGCAGTCGTAAGAATACCGCTTGTGATGTTCTTCTGTTGTCTGTAAAGAGAGATATACGAAGCAGCCATGAGTTGCAGGGAGCTTTCCCTACCCTCTTTCAGAACGAGAGCAACAAAATTTTTGCTGAGTTCTGACGGATTACCACCCATCGCAGTCTCCAGAAGATGCTGCTTCTTTTCGTTGACGAGCATAGGATTATCTATCGTGTATTTCAGATCATGTACCTTAAAATAACTCTGATAGAGAGAGAGCATTTCTTCGTATACCTGATCTTCGACCTTCAGCGCCGTTGCACCCTTGATGAGTGCCCGCGCATATCTAACCGATATTACACCTAAATCCATAAGCTTTAATCTTTCTTATTTTCAGAAGGAACTTCATCCAGCAGTCGACCAATCAACTCCATCTGCTTGTCTTGAGAAGACAATTCCTTGCGCAGGATCTTTTCAGCAACCTGTATAGAAAGAGAAACGACCTGGGACCGTATGTCCTGAACGGCATTTTTCTTTTCCATTTCAATTTGAGAACGGGCATCCTTCAACAGGCGTGCGCCCTCTTCTTTTGCCTTATCCTGTGCCTTCTCGACAATGGCATCACGTGTATTTGCAGCCTCTTTTAGAATCTGGGCCTGTTTTTCGCGTGATTCCTGCAGAATGGATTCACCTTCTTTCTGGATGTTAGCAAGCTTCTTATCAGCTTCATGAGCATGACGAATACTCTCGTCGATGTTCTTCTTCCGATTGTTTATCATCTTCACAATTGAAGGGAATCCCCATTTCAATAAGATGAGAAAAACAATAATGAAGACGAGCGTCATCCAAAAAAGTAAACCGCTATCAGGAATCAATAAATCCATATATACTGGTTAAAGTTTACAATCAATAGCTCAAAATTACATGACAATAGCTAACAGTGCGATAATGATAGCAAAGAATGCTACACCTTCGACAAGAGCGGCTGCAATAATCATAGAAGAAAGCAATTTCGGTTGCTCTTCCGGCTGACGAGCCATAGCATCCATTGCCTGACCACCAATACGTCCAATACCTATACCTGCACCAATTACAGCGAGACCGGCGCCGATGGCAGCGCCACATTTTGCAACTTCAGCTGCTAATAATAATGATAACATAGTGATAATTTTTTAATTGATTATTTAATTTTTTTATTTTATGCTTTTACTGTTTCTGCCTTCGGCTCAGATTTCTCATGAGCCAAATGAATAAACACTGCACTTAACATCGTAAATACTAAAGCCTGGATGTAACAAACCAGAATTTCCAGAAGCATCATGAAGATACTCATTGCAATGCTCACCACCGTCATACCTGTGCCGGCTGCAGCATCCACAACAGCATTCTCACTAATATTGAACATGATGAAAATCATAGCGGCAAACGACAGGGCAATCGCATGACCAGCCAACATATTGGCAAAAAGTCGGATCATCAGTGCCAATGGCTTCGTGATAATACTGAACAGTTCAATAAAAGGCATCAACGGCACGGGGCATTTCAGCCATAAAGGAACTTTAGGCCAGAAAATGCTCTTCCAGTATTCCTTTGAACCCGTAACATTCGTAATAATAAAGGTCGTAATTCCCAAGAAAAATGTACAGGTGATATTCCCGGTTAAGTTTCCACCTCCGGGAGGAAATGGAACGACTCCCATCAAGTTGGCAAGGAATATAAAGAAGAAACATGTCATCAGCCAAGGCCCATAAACCACAGCCTCTCTATCCGTCATAGTGGACTTGACCACATCATGATAGATTGACATAATAAACATGTGCATAAGTCCCGTAAATCCTTTCGGGGCGGAATCATCCCATTTATGATGTCTGCACCACCGCGCAGGAACCAGCACACATATCAAAAGAAGAATAGCATCAATGAAAAGAACACAAACGGTCTTGGTAATAGAAATATCTAAAGGACGAACTTCATTACCGTTGACCATTTCCATAATCTTACCTGGATGACTTTTCGCATCAGCACTCTTGATATAGAGTCCATAAGGCCCCGGACGATTACCATTGGTATTTTTGACTTCACTAAACCGGCTGCTGGAGAACACATGCCATCCTGTACTGCTCTTTACGATAACAGGAAGATGGATGATTACCGGAGTCTTGCCGATCTTGGTAATATGCCAGTCATAAGAATCTTTAATATGCCCCCACAAAATATTTCCCACATCGATATTTTGTCTTGCAGAAACCGTTACAGGCGCAAGAGTAAAAAGCATAACGAAGATGAAAAAAAATTGTTTGAGTTTTATTTTTTTCATTCTGATTCTGTTTTATTAATTTTTTTTTCTACTCGCACAAAGTATAGGCAATCGAATGCCAGAAGGACAATGTAGAATATAGCGAAGATCAGAGCAAAACCTATCACAGCCTGCCGTTCACGGACAACGACCAGATAAATAAGGAAAACACTTAAAGCCAAAAGCAATCTAAGTACCGATGCAACAAGATAAAACCGTATCAAGTTTGTTGAAGATGACTTAGCTACCCTTTTCCAGCATTCTCCATAAACCAAGTTGCATACAAGTGAAAATACGACTGTAACTGTTAAAGCAGTAACCAATGATGTATTTTGCACTACTTGCATGACAAACAAAGACAGGAGCATAAGCGCAGCAATAATCCACAATGAATATTGCTTGTATTTCCTGGCTATCCGATCTATCGTAGTGTCTAAACTTCGACGCATAGCGAAATAATGTTCTTCTGTACCTCGACGAAACCACCCTTGATATCCAACTGCTTAGGACCTTCCTTTGTAGTTGTATACACCACTTTCCCTGCATTTAAAGAAGAAATGATGGGAGCATGATCTGTCAGTATTTCAAAAGATCCTGCTGTACCAGGGACAGTAACATTTTCTACGTCACCGTAATATACTACTTTCTCCGGGGAAATAATTTTTAATCTCAGCATACGCAATAATTATAATGAGTATAAGTCGGGATGTCCAATGACATCCCACAGACTTAACCCTTAGCAGCTTCAAGTAGTTTCTTCCCTTTGGCAACTGCATCATCAATGGTTCCGACATTGAGAAAGGCCTGTTCTGGCAAATCGTCCACATCCCCATTGAGGATCGCATTAAAGCCACGTATTGTATCTTCGATAGGTACCATGACCCCTGGCAGACCGGTAAACTGTTCTGCAACGGTAAAAGGTTGTGACAAGAAGCGTTGTACCCTGCGCGCACGGCTCACAACAAGTTTATCCTCATCAGAAAGTTCATCCATACCCAGAATGGCAATAATATCCTGTAATTCGTTATAACGCTCGAGCAGTTCCTTGACATGCTGTGCACAATCATAGTGCGCTTTACCGATAATATTAGGATCCAGAATACGAGAAGTACTTCCCAATGGATCCACAGCAGGATAAATACCCAACGATGTAATCTTACGAGACAGGGAAGTCGTAGCATCCAAATGGGTAAATGTCGTAGCCGGAGCGGGGTCTGTCAAGTCATCGGCCGGCACATATACAGCTTGTACTGAAGTAATGGACCCCTGTTTGGTAGAAGCAATACGCTCCTGCATCTGTCCCATCTCACTGGCCAGTGTCGGCTGGTATCCTACAGCTGAAGGCATACGTCCCAGCAAAGCAGATACCTCAGAACCAGCCTGTGTAAAACGGAAGATATTGTCAATAAAGAACATGATATCGGCAGGCTGTCCATTCTTGCCACCATGATCACGGAACTCTTCGGCTATCGTCAGTCCGGAAAGAGCGACAGAAGAACGTGCCCCTGGTGGTTCATTCATCTGACCATAAACCAGTGTAGCCTGGCTCTTGGACAATTCTTCTTGATCAACGAGAGACAAATCCCATTCTCCTTTATCCATAGCCTCTCTGAATTTCTCTCCATATCTGATTACGCCGGAATTGATCATATCACGAATCAAGTCATTTCCCTCACGGGTACGCTCTCCGACACCTGCAAATACAGAATATCCATTGTGGCCTTTGGCGATATTATTGATCAACTCCATGATCAATACGGTCTTTCCGACACCAGCTCCACCGAACAAACCGATCTTACCACCTTTCATGTAAGGTTCAAGTAAATCAATAACCTTGATACCCGTGGGCAGCATTTCCTTGCGCGTAGAGAGTTCATCAAACTTAGGAGGTTTGCGATGAATAGGATAAGCCCCTTTCATATCCAAAGGCTTCATACCATCAATTGGTTGACCAATGACATTCAGCATACGGCCCTTCAACTGTCCACCGGAAGGCATGACAATAGGATTGCCTGTAGGAATGACTTCCAGGTCGCGCTGCAAACCATCGGTACTATCCATAGCCACGCAACGAACGGTGTCCTCACCGATATGTTGTTTCACCTCCATGACTAACACACGACCGTCAGGACGCTTCACTGTCAGAGCTTCGTTGATTTTAGGAAGCACCTTCTCTGGATCCAGGCCTTTGGTATCGAAATATACGTCGATTACCGGCCCGATGATCTGGGAGATGCGTCCATTCATTTGTGACATAAGCTTTATTATTTTAAATTGTAAATTAATTTTTACTTTAAAAAAATCCTATTTGAAATATCTAATTAACGCGAACACAAATTTACGTAATATTTTCGTAAACTACAAACTAAATATGAGTTTTATTCCTAAAAAGAATAACAATATAGCATTTTAAAACAGTTTATATGCTTAATTCATCAAGTACCTTAATAAGATTCTTGTCAAAAGGCTTGTCACTACGGACAGCTTCACTCATCGGCACATAAGTGACCTCATTGTTTCGTACTCCCACCATAATATTACGCTGGCCCTGAATAATAGCCTCAACGGCTCCTACACCTGTACGACTGGCTAAGATACGGTCACGGGCTGAAGGACTTCCTCCTCGTTGCAAATGACCGAGTATAGATACACGTACATCATACTGAGAGAATTCTTTTTTCACACGGTCTGCATAGTAAAGTGCACCACATTTAGGACTTTCGGAGACGATGACGATACAACTCTTCTTCGACTTGCGGATACCACGCTCCATAAACTGTGCAAGTTGGTCAACATCCGTAGAATCTTCCGGAATAATAGCAGCTTCTGCACCACTTGCAATAGCGCTGTTTTGAGCCAGGAAGCCAGCATCACGTCCCATCACTTCAACAAAAAAGATACGTTCGTGGCTCTGTGCAGTATCACGAATACGATCCACACATTCTACTATCGTATTTAAGGTGGTATCATAGCCGATCGTATTATCAGTACCGAACAGATCATTATCGATCGTACCCGGGAGGCCTATACAAGGCATGTCAAAATCTTGTCCAAAGTGCATAGCTCCTGTCAAAGAACCATTTCCACCTATTATTACCAGAGCATCTATACCTTCATTTTTCAAGTTATCATAAGCCTTTTGACGACCTTCCTCCGTCATAAAATCCTTAGAACGTGAAGTTCTGAGAATGGTACCTCCCCTTCCGATAATCCCACTGACATTCTCTGTGGTAAAAGGTTTGATTTCATCATTGATGAGTCCGTCATATCCTCGATAGATAGCTTTAATCATAAAGCCATTATAAATACCAGCGCGAGTAACCGCACGAATCGCGGCATTCATTCCAGGAGCATCACCTCCTGAAGTCAAGATTCCAATCGTTTTAATTTTAGCCATACTGAGTAACCTTAATATAATATATAATTGTCTTCCTAATTACCTAACAAAGAATTCATTCTGAATATTTTTGCACTTCTCTGCCTATTTACAATCACCATATCCAATATACATAATAAGTACAGACTATCCAATAATGATTCGTCTCCTAAAAAGAATACAAGCTGAAAACACCAATTTGAATGTAACTTTCTACCGTCATAACGTACTCTTATTCTATATGAAGATAGAAGAGAATTCTCCTCTGTGCACCTTAACAGTAAGCTATCTTTTTCTATACAAATTTCGTACAAAGTTAACAAATTATCTGAACAAGGTTGATATCATAACAAAAAATTAAGGCGGTTTAACACTGAGCTAACAAATTGAAATCAGCAAATTCAAGAATTGGCAAGTGAGCTTAGCAAAAAACGATAATCATATAACTTTTCAAATTTATCTTGTTATTTTTCGCTTTAAATATGTATCTTTGTAAAAACAAAAATCGATTCTAATGAATACTTCTTTGATGATTAAAAAATCTATGAAAATAAATTAGGAAACAGGTATTCTGTAAAGAGACATCTGTCTTATGAGTTTTATAAAAAGAATGTTGAATTTTTTAGGAATAAAGAAATATGCCAGTGAAGTCGGTTAACATATCAGGTACTACACCACCGCTCGTAAGTTTCATCATTACGACCTACGGTCTTTCGAATGAGATCATACAGGAATGTGTCGAACATATTCTATCTCTGTCACTAAATTCAAAAGAAAGGGAGATCATTCTCATAGACAACGGTTCTGGAGAGTTTCCATCAAAAAAGCTAATTGACGGAAAAGAAGACATCACCTATATCAGGAAAAAGAACTTGCCACTTTCACAAGCCAGGAATATAGGTATACAATTGGCTACGGGAGATTACATTCAATTTCTTGATGGCAATGGTTATCTTGTATCAGCTCCCTATGAGCACTGCCTTGATATTATCAGATTTCATAATCCAGATCTGGTCTTCTTCCAGGAAACGCATAACAAGAAACCGGGTACTTCATTCTCTTTGACCGGTCCTATTACCGGAAGTGCCTATCTTCATGATCATACACTTAAAGCTTCAGCCTACGGATACCTTTTCCGTCACAAGATATTAGGCCGGCTTCGTTTTTCCACAAAGATCCTACATGAAGATGAAGATTTCACGCCACAATTATGTCTCCGCGGAGAACGTATATATTATACTGATGCAAATGCTTATTTCAGCAGAGAGTCAAGCGACTGCGCTGTTATGAAAAACAATAAGCGATACCATCTAACCTGTCTTCCGGACATAGAGAAGGTAATAGCACACCTACAGGATCTGTCAGATCAACTTCCAGAAGCAGATCGGGTTGCCTTACAGTACCGTGTAGCACAATTGTCTATGGACTATCTGTATCAGACTATCCAAATTACCAGAAGTACACGTCATTTAAATAATGCTATAGAATGGCTTCGGAAAAGAGGGCTTTTCCCTTTGCCAGATAAAAACAATTCTCGTAAATATTATCTTTTCAGAAAGGCTGTCAATACGAAAATAGGTCGTAAGATATTGTTATTGACAGTGCCTCGATAAGGATTTGTTTTTATGTGATTTTGAAGAAACAAAAGATATTCATAATAGGATTTCTGGTTTTGTCCTTTATCATGATGAATTGTACAGAATCATTTGGTAAGAAACAAGTTGATACAAAATTACTTCAACAGGTCTTCATGTATGCTGACACACTACTTCATAACGAGATACAGGATTCTGTTTCTTCAAACGTCTACTTCAAATACAGGACTCATATAGACAGAAAGAATCCGTTACTTCTTGCTATTCCGACGATGTATGATATAGCCAGAGATAACAGACGCGATTTCTTAAATGAAAGTTTTTCCAATATTGTTTATTATCGAGGAGGAAGAGAAAAGACCAAAGCACTTCTGATGTACTCTACTGTATATCATTCCCATAAGTTACTTCCGGTTCTCTTTGACTATCTTCAACCTAGCCTTTATGAAGTGACTCTTTTTAAGGGCATTATACTTTCACCATTAAAGAAAAGCAACAAGCGCTTCTACCACTATAAATCCATAAAATACGGAATCAATCAGACCCGCTTCTTTATCAGACCTAAAATCAAAAATACCCAATTAGTCAAAGGATGGATTATCGTAGATAACAATACAGGAAAAGTTGATCGTTTCTTTTTCGAGGGCGAATATGATATGATTCACTTTGTACTCCAAGGAGAAATGGGTAAAAGCGGCATTAAATCATTGCTGCCTAAACGCTGCGATATTATCGCAAAAATCAGCACTTTAGGCAACCGGCTTCGCTCTTGGATAACCTCGGTATATGATATAGATTGCACCTTGCCGGATTCTCTTCAACTCTCAGAGAGCAGGAATCTTCTGGACAGCATACGCCCCGTCCCACTCACAAATGAAGAAAAGAAAATTATAGCAATAAATGACTCCATTCAAAAGTCAATAGCAAATCAGGCACGTCCTATCAGTAATCAGAAAATTTATTCAGATACGACAAAACAAACTGAGTCAACCTCTGCTTTGTCCAAAACGCCGGAAAGCATATCCCAAACAGGTTCTGTTCCAAAAGAAACAAAAAAGGATAACTCGAAAAGCAATGCTTCCACAAATAAGAACTCAATCAATACCCCAAATAGCAATCCTCCAAAGTATAAATATGTCAGCAGACGCCTTTTCTGGAATGTTATCGGAAATAATATGCTAAACAATATTAATGCAAATATTGGAGACAAGAAACAGGGACATATCAAAATTGATCCTATTTTCAACCCTTTTTACTTTGGGTATTCACGAAATAAAGGAATCATCTATCGCTTCGATGTAAAAGGTTACTATAATTTTACCCCTAATCAAAGTATCTCGACCCGCATTAAGATGGGATATTCTTTCGAATGGAAGAGACTATTGTATAACATCCCGATCACATTCACCTATAATCAGAGAAGAAACGGATGGGTGAAAATAGAATACTTCAATGGCAACCGCATTACCAACTCGAATATCCTGAATGAAATAAAAAATCAGAAACCGGATTCTATCGACTGGAACAAATTGAATCTGGACTATTTCAATGATTTGGGAATTAAAGTAAGTACGAACTACCAGATCATCAAACATCATCTTGATCTGCAAAGTGGACTTGTCTGGCACCGTCGTATAGCAGTAAAAAAAGAAGGTTTCATACAAGCAGGTAAACCTACGAGTTATTGTTCATCTGCACCTTTTATCCAATTGCAGTATACACCTCTTGTAAACCATGGCCCTGTTATCAATGCCAGTTATGAACGAGGAATCAAAGGTTTCATGGGAGGAAAGATCAATTATGAGAAATGGGAACTGGACGGACAGGAAATTCATCAGATGCCTTGTATGCGTTCTCTATCCTTACGTGCAGGAATGGGACTCTATACGGACAAGAGCAAGGATGGGTATTTTCTGGATTATAATAACTTCAGGGAAAATTATATTCCTGGTGGGTGGTACGATGAATGGAGCGGAGAATTTGAGTTGCTGAATTCAAACTGGTACAATGCTTCTAAATTTTATGTTCGTGCCAATGCGACATACGAATCTCCGATGTTGTTCCTTTCCTGGATTCCCCTTGTCGGACAGGTTGTAGAAAAGGAACGGATATATGTCAGTGCACTTTCTATTCGAGAACTATCCCCCTATTTAGAAGTCGGATATGGTTTTACCAACCGCCTGTTCTCTATAGGTATCTTCTGTGGCGGGAGTTCCCACCGCTTTGAAGGGGTTGGTATAAAATGGGGATTTGAACTGTTCAACAACTGGTAATCAGCAAGTAATTCTGACAATATAAAAACGACATAAAGAAAAAGTGCTATAGCTTTTTTTTATAAATAAAAGTGAGCGATGACTGAAATGATGAAACCTTTAACTGTCTATCGGGCAAGTGCCGGAGCCGGGAAGACCTTCAAACTTGCTACCCAATATATCTCATTACTTATACTGAGTCCTCAATCCTACCGCGGGGTACTGGCCGTAACCTTCACTAACAAGGCTACGGAAGAAATGAAGATGCGCATATTATCGCAACTGTATGGTATCTCGCGGAATCTGGATGATTCAAAGGATTATATAAAAGAGGTACAACTTGCTACAGGACTAGGTGAAGAGCTTATCAGGAAGCGTGCCGATTGGGTACTGAACCATCTTCTCCACCATTTTAACGATTTTCGGGTTGAGACCATTGACGCTTTCTTTCAAACCGTTTTAAGGAATCTGGCCCGGGAACTCGATCTGACAGCTAACATGGCAATCAGCCTGAATGATCAAGAGGTGATGGAGCAAGCTGTGGATGATCTCATCGAAGAATTGAATGCAAAGAGTCCGGTCTTAACCTGGATCATGGATTATATCCATGAGAAAATGGACGATGACAAGGGATGGAACATCATCAAGCAGATCAAAACTTTCGGAGAAAATATATTCGAAGATACTTATAAACAGCATTTTAATGAACTTGAGCCCCTTATGGCGCAAGGCAGTACTTTCTTTCCTGACTATTCTAAGAAACTACAGGCCATCAGACAAAAGTCAAAGAATACAATCAAGGAATATGCTGATATCTTCTTCAAAAAGATGGATAACGGTGGATTTACAGCCACAGACCTTAACAGAGGAGAGAAAGGTATCTGGAGTTATTTTACCAAACTGGCAAAAGGTGAATTTACTGATGAATCAAAGTTGATTAACCAAACGCTCTGTAATTGTCTTGAAGACCCCAAAAACTGGGTTACAAAGAAAAAAGCTGTTCCCGGAAATGAAATCTTCGAATTAGTTCAGGAACAGCTATGGCCCTTGCTCCGTCAAATAGAAAGCAAACGCCCGAGTCTGGCCAAAGCCTATAAATCCGCTGACCTCACCTTGAGGCATCTCAACACTTTAAGATTACTTGGAAAGATCGGTGAGAAGGTAAGGGACAGTAATCAGGAAGCCAACAGATTTCTGCTCAGTGACACACAGAACCTACTCTATTCTCTCATCAGCGATAATGACTCACCTTTCATCTTTGAGAAGATCGGAGCACACTTGGAACATATTATGATAGATGAGTTCCAGGATACCAGCAGGATCCAGTGGCGGAATTTCAAAGTCCTTCTCCAAGAGACCATGTCTCATGCTGTCCCGCCATCAGAACATCTTGCACAGAATCTGATTGTCGGTGATATCAAGCAGAGTATCTATCGATGGAGATCCGGTGACTGGAAATTGCTCAGGGATATTGATACGAAAGAATTCTCATCAGATCAGGTAAACAAGAAGATTCTGGATGTCAATTTCCGTTCTGATAAGAGAATCGTAGCATTCAATAACGCCTTCTTCCTTAAAGCCAGCCAATCCGAACTCTGGTCCACTAATGGAAAAGAGATAAATGATTTGCAAGAGGCGTATCTCCAGAAGGAACTTTCCCAGAAAGTGCCCCAGGGGAAAGAAGATCAAGGATATATCCATATCGAACTTCTCCCTAATAATGATCAGTATCATAACCTGATGCTTCAGAAAACCGTTGATACGGTCCGTGAATTACTTGACATGGGATGCCGTGAACGCGACATTGCTATCCTGGTCAGAAAGAATCCGACTATTCAAGAGATCGGTTCTTACTTCATGGACCAACTTCCGGATGTGACTCTGGTCAGTGATCTGGCGTTCCGTCTCGATGCTTCCCAGGCTGTAAATATGCTGGTAGATGCCCTGCGCTTTATCACCCATCGAGACGATCTGCTCACATTAGCCAATCTGGCAAAAGCATACCAAACGGAAATCAAAAATCCCGAGAAAACAGACAGTGAGATCTTTCTCCATTCAGAATGTACCTTGGAAGAACAACTGACGGCTCAGTTGCCAGAGGCCTATATCAACCACCTGAACGAACTCGAAGGACTTCCCCTGATGGATTTGGTAGAACAACTCTATGCTATCTTTGAACTCACGAAAATGAATGGACAAAGTGCATATATATGTGCCTTCTACGATGAACTGAGCAAGTATCTCCAGGAACATGTTCCTGATATCAATGACTTTCTTCATGTTTGGGACAATGACATTCATTCTCATTCGATACAAAGTGATGAAGCTAACGGCATCAGGCTCCTGACAATCCATAAGAGTAAAGGACTCGAATTTGATCATGTCATCATCCCATTCTGTGACTGGGCACTGGAGAAGCCAGGATATACGATATGGTGTACTCCTTCAGAAAGTCCGTATAATGAGCTGCCTGTCGTACCGATAGACTTATACAAAAAACAGATGACGGGTTCTGTATATGAACCATTCTACCAAAAAGAGCATTCACAAAACATTGTGGATAATATCAACCTGCTTTATGTAGCTTTCACCCGTCCAAAAAAAAGCCTCTATGTCTTCGGCAAGTACAAAGATAAACCGGATAGTCACAAAAAGACTGACGAAAAAGACAACAGGACAGAACCTGCTAACGAAAGTGAAGTGATGGAAGAGGTCCTGCCTCTGTTAGGTAATCAACTGGAAGGATCTACTTTCCAGTCCATTGAACAAGAAGAACAAGGAAAGGACATTCTGACCAACATAGACAATATTCAAGATAAGGAAAGAACACAAGTCAAATCTTTGGTCTTTGAATACGGAACTCCGGACATAAAAAGTAAGGAACAGGAAAAGGCTGCATCTCATAATGTCTTTCTCCAGCAAGTTCAACCTAAACCTGTAACAGTTGCCAATTATGAAAATAAAGTTGACTTCCGTCAAAGTAATAAAAGCAAAGATTTCATCCAAGGAGATGATGAAGAAGCCATGCAACACAATGCTTATATTAATACAGGAAACGTGCTTCATGCGATCTTCTCCTCCATTCATACCCTGGATGATGTAGACCAAGCACTTAACCAAGTTGAACAGGACGGAGTGCTTGATGCCGACCAACTGAATAAGGAAAAGTTGAAAGACATGATGAAACAAAGGCTTGAATCACAAAGAGTAAGAGATTGGTTTTCAAATCGTTGGGAGCTATTCAATGAATGTACAATCTTATATAGGGATCCCAATTCAGATGAAGTCATAGAAAAGCGTCCGGACCGTGTCATGACAGACGGAAAGGAAATGATTGTGGTCGACTTCAAATTTGGCAAGCCGCATCAAGAATATGAAGATCAGGTCAGGGCATACATGACTCTCCTCTCTCAGATGAACTATCAACATATTACAGGATATCTCTGGTATGTATATCCTAATCGGATCGTGGAAGTCAAGAATACTGATTCCGATTAATCCTAAACAGAAAATGGGATTAGGGTAACAGATAACCATAGGGAGAACACTATCTAGTGTTTTTCTCTTTTCAACTTCAAAATTACAGGACATGCAAACTTTTCTTCATTATGTAGCTCAAGATATCATTCGCAAATACAAGCAGCAACTCAGTCATATTGTTGTTGTATTTCCAAACAAACGTGCTTCACTATTCCTAAATCAGGAGTTGGCCAGACAAGTGGACTACCCATTGTGGAGCCCGACGTGTATCACCATCAGCGATCTGTTCCGGGAGCACAGCAAGCGGACAGTCGGAGACCCTATCAAACTCGTCAATGAGCTCTATAAAGTATATGATCAAATCACCGGTGAAACAGAATCACTCGATAAGTTTTACGGTTGGGGACAGTTACTTATCTCTGATTTCGATGACATCGATAAAAATATGGCAAATGCGGATCAAGTATTCGCCAATCTGAAAGATATTCATGAATTGGACGATGTGAGTTACCTCAATGATGACCAGAAGAAGATATTAAAACGATTTTTCAGCAATTTTTCAGAAGACCAGAACAGTGTTCTGAAAAAACGGTTCATCACACTCTGGAGCCAGTTCGGCAATATCTATCATCAGTTCAATAAATCTCTGCAAGAACAAGGATTAGCCTATGAAGGAGCACTCTATAAGGAAGTAGCAACGGACCCGAACTTGAAGTTGAGACATTCAATGTATCTTTTTGTCGGTTTCAATATGATGCAAAAGGTAGAATTGACTCTTTGTGACAGACTAAAGAAAGAAGGCAAAGCCAGATTCTATTGGGATTTTGATGATTACTACATGCCCCAAAAAGGTCATGACAATGAAGCTGGACATTATATTGCTCAGTATCTGAAAGATTATCCAAATGAACTGGATAGTAATGATCCAGAGATATACAAGAATATGGTGAAATCAAAAGACATCACATTCATCAGTGCAAGCACCGAAAATCTTCAGGCAAGGTATGTCTGTGACTGGTTAAAAGGGGAACACAGGATTGAAGCAGGAAAGCGTACGGCCATAGTCATGGCAGATGAGAACCTCCTGCCCACCATCATTCATAGTCTGCCACCGGAAGTAACGAAGATAAATGTAACCACCGGTTATCCTTTGTCACAGTCACCGGTCAGTGCACTGGTCAAGTTGCTGATTGACATGCAGGCTCATGATTACCGAAAAGATCTTAAGAAATTTCTCTATCGCGGAACCAGCAAAGTCCTCCAACATCCTTATTCCCAATTTATATCCAGTCATATCAAGGATCTCAATACCTCATTAAGCAATCATAAACACTTCTATTTGTCATTAGAAGAACTCAGTAAAGAATATCCTTTTATTGAAGATGACAACGGACTGAGAATATTATTTCAGACCCCAGACGGTTCTCTGAGTAAGATGTCGCACTGGTTGTTGGAAATCCTCAAAATAATAGGTATAAATTACAACCGCGCCGTCAAAGAGCAGGAAGAGCAGAATCGAATCAAAGAAGACCCACTTTTTCAAGAATCTCTCTTCAGAATGTATACACTGATCAACCGTCTCTGCAACCTGATCGATGAAGACGATCTGAATATTGATATACATACCTATCAGCGGCTTATGACGCAACTCATCAACACTACGACTATTCCTTTTCATGGAGAGCCAGCTGTTGGAGTACAAATCATGGGAATATTGGAAACAAGAAATCTGGACTTTGACCATGTCCTGTTGCTTTCCTGTAATGAAGGAAATATTCCCAAAGGTGTCAATGATACCTCCTTTATTCCCTATTCTATCCGTAAGGCATACGAACTGACGACAGTGGACAACAAGGTGGCTATTTATTCCTATTACTTCTACCGTCTCCTTCAAAGAGCAGAAGATGTCACTCTCGTTTATAATAATACTGCAAGCAACGGACAGACAGGAGAGATGTCCCGGTTTATGCTCCAGTTGATGGTGGAGAGTCCACAAACCATTCATCTGGAAAACCTGGTCACAGGTCAGAAACCCGCCATACACACACACACTTCAATAGAAAAAGACGAACCCGTCGTGCAATTCATCCATCAAATAAACCGTCTCTCTCCTACTGCACTGAACACATACATACGTTGTCAACTTCAATTCTATTATAAATATATCGCAAAAATAAAAGAACCGGACGAAATCGATGAGGACAAAGTAGACAATCGTACATTCGGAAACATATTCCATCAGGCATGTCAACTCTTTTATCTGCAATTTGCCCCAACCGGCAACATCCAAATCCAAAAAGATGCCCAAGGAAAACAAACCATAGAAATCATCCGCCCCTTTACCATTCAAAAAGAAGAAATAGAAAGAGCTCTCAAGAATCCTTATTCTGTCGAACAGTGTGTTGATAAAGCTTTCAGACAGAATCTCTTTAATGTGGGTCCTGATACACACATCGAATATAATGGTCTGCAGATCATCAACCGTCAGGTAATTATCGATTATCTCAAAAGACTGCTGCTAATAGACAAGGATTCAACACCTTTCAAAATTCTGGGGCTGGAAAAGTTGGTCGAAGCCCCTATTGTTTTCAAGACTCCTCAGGGAGAACGCCCCATAATCATTTTCGGAAGCATAGATCGGCTGGATCAGGTCAATCTGGCAGAAGGCCCTACCATCCGTGTCATCGATTATAAGACCGGGAATAATGACAAAATGTCTGTCAAGGAACTTGGAGATATTTTCTCGGGAAAGAAACTGGCTAATCATACCGATTATTATCTTCAGGCAATGCTTTATGCGAGTATCATAAGGAGCAAGAAAGACTCTGATGGAAGAAGAGTCTATGATACGGACAATCTGCCTGTCAGTCCGTCTTTACTTTTCATCCAGCATGCCGGTGATAAGGTCCTTCCCCTGAAAATCGGAAAAGACTTCATTACTGATATCGAAAAATATGAAAATGAAGAAGGAGATGCAAATATAGATAACTTTGAAGAAAATATTCGAAACACCCTATCTGAAATCTTTGATCCAGAAGTTGCGTTAAGTGCCACAGAAGATATCAAGCAATGCGAGCATTGTCCTTATGCAAGGATATGCTGCGGCAAGAGATAAGAATAAAAGGGGATTGAAATATGGAATACCCATTCAATAGCGGAAGATGAGGGATTCAAACCCCCGATACCCGAAAGGGGTATACCGGATTTCGAGTCCAGCGCATTCGGTCACTCTGCCAATCTTCCTAGCAGCTGCAAAAGTACAATTAATTTTGGACATATCCAAGAATCCCTAAAGAATTATTCAAAACTCAGATTCGACAGACGCCTTCTTAAAATTTCAGCATCACTCTTCCTCACCGCCAGTTTAATACTACAATCAGTATCAAAATCCTGACTTACAATTCTCAGATTCATCTCCTTAACTATATGCATGACTGCATTGATCATCGGATAAGTGAAATGCCATACGATAAATTCTTCAACCTGCTTCACAACTGTGACGGAATGATTCAAGGCATCATCAGCTGCCGTACGATAAGCCCTGATCAGTCCACCGGTCCCAAGGTTAACCCCTCCATAATAGCGAATGACATAAACGACAACATCCGTCAGTCCATGCGAAAGAATCTGCCCCATAATAGGTTTCCCTGCAGTAGAAGAAGGTTCTCCATTATCCACAGCTCTGAAATCCTTCTGTTCCGGTCCCAGGATATATGCATAGCAGACATGGCGTGCATCAAAATATTTTTCCTGATAGGATTTCAATAATACCTTTACTTCATCTTTAGAAGTCACATGATGTGCGAAGGCGAGGAACTTACTTCGTTTCTCGGAGTAGAATCCCTCGCCAACACTATTTATAGTGGTATATTCATCTATCATAAAAAACGAGTTATACCATTTCTTTCGATTATGAAAGCAGATGAACGATAAGTCCAGAACGCAGTTTCGGTTCGAACCATGTTGCTTTCGGCGGCATAATCTTGCCACTGTCTGCTATATTCATTATCTGCCCCATACTGACAGGATACAAGGCAAGAGCCCAACGCATCTCACCACTATCTACGCGACGCCGAAGTTCTTTCAGTCCACGTAAACCACCGACAAAATCAATTCTTTTATCGGTACGAAGATCCTTGATTCCCATCAGTTTATCCAGAATCAAACGTGAAGAAATATCCACATCCAACACACCGATCGGATCATGGTCATCATAAGTACCCGGACGAGCTTCGAGTTTATACCAGTTACTGTCCAGATAAATACTGAACTCATGAAGTTTGGAAGGTTTATATTCTTCCGGTCCCATTTTCTCAACGATGAAATCTTCAGACAAAGCCTTAAGGAAGATTTCAGATGTCATACCATTGAGGTCCTTTACTACACGGTTATAATCCAGAATCGTCAATTGAGAAGCCTGAAAACATACAGCCATGAAATAATTATACTCTTCCTTACCGGTATGATTGGGATCATTCTGGGCCTTCTCCTGCCCTACACGTGCAGCAGCAGCCGTACGGTGATGGCCGTCAGCAATATAAAGACTGGGGATCTTTGCAAATTCTTCCGTTATAGTCTGAATGTCACTCTGATCACTTATGACCCAAAACTGATGGCGGAAGCCATCTATAGGTGCGATAAAATCGTATACCGGCCGAGTAGCGGCATAGCGTATAATCAAGTCATTCAGTACACTATTATCAGGATAGGCAAGAAAGACGGGTTCCATATTCGCATTAGTAATCCGAACATGCTTCATCCGATCATCTTCTTTGTCTTTCCGTGTAAGTTCATGTTTTTTTATCACCCCACTAAGATAATCCTCTACACAGGCGCCAACCACCAGGCCATATTGTGTCTTGCCGTTCATGGTCTGAGCATAGAGATAATAGTCTTCCTGACTATCCTGAACCAGCCATCTTTGCTCACGAAACTTTTTCAACTGTTCAGCAGCACTCGTATAGACCCGAGGATCATATTCAGAAGTACCTTTTGGAAAGTTGATTTCTGGTTTGATAATATGATAGAGGCTCTTCTCATTATTGCCCGCCTCAGTCCTTGCCTCCTCAGAGTCAAGGACATCATACGGGCGACTTTCAACTTTTTCAACCAAGTCCACAGGTGGACGTAAACCTCTGAAAGGTTTTACTTTAGCCATAGTTTAAATTATTTGTTGACCTGGAATTTCACGATGCCATCCTTAAAAAAAGCATTGATCTGTTGAGCAGCAGCAACACCAGCATTGATATTTGCTTCAGCGGTCTGAGCTCCCATCTTCTTTGGAGTAGTAAAGAACCGATCACCAAATTTCTCAAATTCGGCTAAAGCGTCGGGTTTCAGATCAGTTATATATTTCAAGTCGGGACGGTCAGCAAGTAACTTAAGCAATTCCGGTTCGTTAATAATCTCTTTGCGTGCCGCATTGACCAAGATACCCCCTTCCGGCATCAAATTGACGAGTTTATAATCTATACTGCCTATAGTCTCAGGAGTAGCCGGGATATGCAGACTCACGACATCACTGTTACGGAAAAGTTCCTCTTTAGTCTTATAAGCACGGACACCTGCAGTCTCAATATTAACTGCCGGACAGAACTCATCATAAGCAGAAACCTTCATATCAAAGCCTTTTGCGACACGAGCCACATTACGAGCCACATTACCGAAGGCCAAGAGACCGAGTCTCTTATCTTTCAGTTCTGTTCCCGGTTTTCCGTTATAAAAGTTACGTACAGTATATACCAACAGGCCGAATACGAGTTCGGCTACAGCATTAGCATTCTGTCCCGGAGTATTCTCAACAATAACTCCATTGGACTTGGCATGAGCCAGGTCTATCGTATCATAGCCGGCACCGGCACGGACGACGAGTTTCAGATTTTTCGCAGCATCAAGAACTTCCGCATCGATTTTATCAGAACGGACAATCATCGCATCTGCATCAGCCACTGCCTCTAAGAGTTGTGAACGGTCTGCATACTTCTCAAGCAAGACCAATTCATTGCCTGCATCTTTTACCTCTTTTTTTATACCTTCTACAGCTAAGGTTGCAAACGGTTTTGCTGTTGCAACTAATATCTTCTTCATGATTGCTTCTATTTAATATTTAGCCTCAAAATCCTTCATTGCCTTGACCAAAAAGTTCACTCCTTCAACAGTCATTGCGTTATAGCAACTGGCACGGAAACCACCTACAGAACGGTGGCCCTTGACACCTACGATACCACGGCCGGAAACAAAGTCAAGGAACGGCTTCTCCAGATCTTTATATTCATCATTCATCACAAAACAAATATTCATCAGAGAACGGTCCTCTTCCTTAGCCGTACCATGGAAGAGTTTGTTACGGTCAATCTCACCGTAAAGTATATTAGCACGTTCATGGGCACGACGGTCCATTTCCTTTGCACCACCTTCTTTCTTTACCCAACGCATGGTTTCAAGCAAGGAATAGATAGGAACAACCGGAGGAGTATTGAACATAGAGCCTTTTTTCACATGCGTACGGTAATCAATCATTGTAGGCAACTCACGAGGAACACGACCCAGTTTGTCATTTTTCACAATGACCAATGTGACACCAGCCATAGACAGGTTCTTCTGAGCCCCTGCATAGATTGCATCATATTTGCTCACATCTACAGGACGACTCATGATATCAGAACTCATATCAGCAATCAAAGGAATAGGAGAATCCAAATCCTTACGAAATTCTGTACCATAGATAGTATTATTTGTAGTGATATGTAGATAGTCAGCATCAGCAGGAATACTATATTCCTTTGGGATGTACGTATAGTTAGCCTCTTTGGAAGATGCTATCTCTACGGTTTCTCCGAAATGCCGAGCTTCCTTTTCTGCTTTATCAGCCCAACTACCTGTATTCAGGTAAGCGGCTTTCTTAATCAGGAAATTAGCGGGAATCTCCATAAATTGTGTCGAAGCACCACCACCAAGAAAGAGAACGGAATATCCGTCAGGAATATCGAGTAATTCTTTGATCAGCGCTTCACTCTCATCAACGACAGCCTGAAAGTCGCTGGAACGGTGGCTGACCTCCATCAAAGAAAGACCTGAACCATTGAAATTTAAAATCTGTTTTGCAGTGTTTTCAATCACTTCACGTGGAAGCATTGATGGACCTGGATTAAAGTTGTACTTCTTCATCTGAATAAATATTAAAATTTAAGTTCTATTTTCTAAATCTTCTTCAGATCAGACATCTAATGTCTTCGCCTTCGAAAGTTGATTATCTATTTTATAATATATAGTTTCTTTGTCATGACAACTGAAAAATGAAGAGACTATCATTTTGTCAGAATCAGCGGCTGTCAAGATATCATAATATTTCCTCAATAACTGTATGGACTCCCTTTATCTTTTCTCCTTGTGTCTGCTGAAGGACATGACGGAGTTTAGATCGGGAAATAGCGGCATAAGAATAGCGGTCCAAAATATCGATCTGACCAATTTCTTCACCTTTCAAGCCACCCTTCTTGCATAGGAACCCCACTATATCACCTCGTGAAATCTTATCCCTCTTTCCTTTTCCAATATAGATAGTAGACATCTTTGGTAAAGCGGGCTTTTCCGGTTTCATATCAAAGGATAAAGAATAGTTCTCCACTTCTGCATCTACATATTCTGGAACTTTCTCTCCAGGTCCAAGAATGAAAAAGGATCGTCCTGAACTCTTCCAGCGTGCCGTTCTACCCACACGATGTACGAAATCCTCTTCGGTCTCCGGCATGTGATAGTGAATGATGTTATCAATATGCAAGATATCCAGTCCGCGCGAAGCCAGATTTGTACTTACCATAATATTTGTACTGCCATTAGCAAACTTATACAGAGCTGTCTCACGGGATTTCTGTTCCAAACCTCCATGAAAACAACTGGTAACGAATCCTTTTTCCTGAAGATACTGATTTACACGTTCCACCGATTCACGAAAGTTCACGAAAACAATAGAACTCTGATTCCCTAACGTTGATAAGAGAAGACTCAGAGTATTTAATTTATCCTTATCCGGAGACTCTACCTCATATATCTGTACCCTGTCCGGAACTTGTTCCTCCCTATCACGGAAATCAACACGAACAGGCTCTGTATTCTCTGAAGAATGTCTCAAGAAGGAAGGCAGATTTTCTGCATCTGTAGCAGAAAGCAAGATATGGCGCTGTACGAAAGACAGTTTTTCTATCAGGGTATTCATTTCATCCTCAAATCCCATATCGAGACATTTGTCAAATTCATCAATAATCAGGAAATGCACTTTTGATGCCGAGATGTTCCCTTTATACAGATGATCATTAAGGCGTCCGGGTGTACCGAACAGTATCTGAGGTTTGATTTCTTTCAATTTACGATGCTCATCCATCGCGGTACGTCCACCATAACATGCCATTGTCCGGATACCAGAGCCCATCTTCTTTAATACAGAAGCTGACTGTAAAGCCAGTTCACGACCCGGTACAACTACGATTGCCTGAAGCTCATCACAAGAGTCATCAAGAAGTTGCACAAGAGGTAAAAGATAAGCCAAAGTTTTCCCCGATCCGGTCGGTGAAAGAATCACTACATCCTGATCGGAATGCAGAATGGCTTTCTGAGCTTCTTCCTGCATGGCATTTAAAGTAATGCCTAATTTCCGGGTAATTGAATCTATATCTTGCATTTTCTTATTTTTCCAATAATTTATCTATTTCATCAAACTCTTTGCCCATATTCAGATTGAGGTAAATCGTATATAAAGGCACACCCCATTTGGACTTATCCTCTGGCGCCAGTTCCCGATAATGCTCCAGATAAGGCATTGCCTTACGATAGTATTCCAATATACGATTCCGGTCACGCTTGGAAGATGAGACATTCTTATCCCACTCAACGGCCTGATTGAAATAAGCCAATCCTGCATTCAGATAAGCTCCCAGTATGGCAGCTTGAGGTTTCAAACTGTCTTTTGGTAAAGTTTTGACATTCTCAAGAATGGTATCACAAAGTGCGATACATTCTTTATATTGTTGGGTATTCAACAATAACGTACTCTTCGTAAAACGATAGATCGGTGACTTCGGACATTTTGCCAATGCTTGATCGGTTATCGCGATAGCCGTTTTGTAATTTCCCTGTTTCACTTCATAATCCACCAATCGTGGGAAGAAAAACGGAAATGTCGGATATTTGGAAAAGCCCTCTTTCAAAGAACTGACATATCGTGTTGTGTCACCTTCCAACTTATATGTATCAGCCAGATATTGCAACATATATACATAATGTGCCGTATCTTTCAGTGCGAGATAAGCATGATGAAGAGTTGCCTTGGAATCCTTCATCTTATAACCACAATAAACTGCCCAATAAGCTGCCACCGGCAATTTATGGTCATTATCATTGTACTTATATTTCCCAAACAGTGGTTGGTGAGCACAATCAATATAAGAAGTTAAAAAATCATAGCCTTCCGCATAATTCTGTTTATTGATAAAAAAGAGTCCGCCGTTGTAAAGATTCGGGCGAATCGTATTGAGAAACTGGGCATGGTCATCACGGAATTTAAATTTTACTTTTCCCTTTTTCTTTTTATGCGAGTTGGCTTCAATAGAATCAAGACTTATTGCCACATCAAACATTCTTTTTGTCTTCATAAAAAGTGCAGTGGTATCGTAATTCTGCTTCAGATAAAGCGACTCGTTACCATCCTCATACTGTTTATGGAGTACATCGTAAAGAGTAGACCATATCTTCTCGTTCTGGCGGTAAACAGAATCTTCCAAAAGTTTTTCCAATGACTGTTGAGCTGTATCCAGGTTTTTCCCGGATTTCAGCAAATCACGGGCAGCAGATATTTCTTTCTTCTGCCCATAGACATTTCCAATGCCTAAAAAACACAGAAAAAGAAGAGAAAGACATTTCAGATGTATCCCTGTACACAATCTTCTTTTATTATATATCCTGCCTCTCATTATAATATGGACTTAATAGCCTGAGTTTTTTTCCTTTCTCCCAGAACATAATAAACCTGATAAAGAGCCTTTTTCCAATCTACTGTTTCACATGTAGGATCCAATACACGCGCCTTTTCCAAAAACACCTTGCTGTCCTTAAAGACAGACAAGACTTTCTTCATATCTTTTTTATTTAACTTACCACGATTATTTTCCAAAGAATCTTTTAGTTTCATGGCTCTTGAAGAATAACAGATCCCCAGATTGTAAACGGCCTCAACGAATGAACTATCCAACTTTACAGTCTGCTGATAGCAATCAATCGCATCTTTCCATCGATGCTTTCGCATCAACAACTCACCTTTAAGTGCCCAAATATTTTTATCTGTCGGATTTTCACGAAGTTCATCTCCAATAAAGTTTTCCATTTCACTTAAATGTCCAGCTCTTGAATAATAATCCACTACAGACTTTAAGAAAACCAAATTTTCAGGGTCCATTCTATGAAGCTCGAGTGCAGCAATGATGAATTGAGTAGAGTCAGCACTATTTCTCATGAGATGCTCCATACATCCAATTTTGATTTCAGCGGCTTTCTCTGCATCCAGACTATCCTTGATAGCAAGATTTGCATAGTGCTGTGCAAGGTCATAATCACCTCTTTCATAAGCTTGCTGTGAAGCGTTCAATGCCTCTTGAGCAGTCTCCTGACCATTGGGCCCTCCTTGAGCACTGAGGGACAAAACGTAGAAAATCAATAAAAAAGGAACTAAAGCCTTCTTCATATCTATTACTAATTAGATGACAAAGTTAATAAAAAAACACGAAATCCCAAAATTTTTTCTACTTTGTTGAACAAATGGATGAGCAAACTGCAAAACATCTGTATTTCCATTTATTATCTATCAAAACAATTTTTAAAACATGATACCCTTCATCGTACTGAATCAATTGACAACTTACTTAAAACGAAAAGAACAGATAACCGTCAACCCAAAAAGTACTTTACAGAAGTTGTTGTCAACCTAATGTGATGATAACAAATAATCATGTCAACTAAAAGGTAATTTAAAGAATGGGCTTTCCAGACTATGGTAATAAGGTAAGGTTACCAGTACTTTGGCAATATGGTTACCGATCAGCTGTAATGAGGTTACCGCTTAGCGGTAACGTGCTTACACCTTAGCGGTAATGAACTTACACCTCAGCAGTAACGTGCTTACACCTTAGCGGTAATGTCATACCAATACTATGGTAAATTAATTCTGCCAACGGGTAAGTATAAATAAAAAAGCGGAGCGATAACCCTTCTTTGAGAAATCGCTCCGCCACTATATGATTAAATCATTCTAAAATCACTTGTCTTTTTCAGCCTCTTTAGTTTTAGGATCGGCCTCACCATAACGAGCATAATATGCTGAATAACGGTTATACCCCCAGTTTACCTGTTTCTGATCAGGATCCAATTCCTTGCACTTGTCATAGTCCTTAATGGCCTCATCAAGAAGGATGCTGGAACTCGTCGCAGCCTTTGAAGTGACAGCTCTGTTGTAATAGCAGATAGCCAAGGAATACCACGCTAGAACGACCTTAGGATTTGAGTCCAGAATATTTTTCAGAATAGGAATAGCATCATTGTATTTCTGCCCCATCATCAAGTTATTTGCTTTATAAAAGAGCGCTACAAAATTCTTAGGATCTTTAGCAAGAACATCATCTATAATTTTCTCACCTGCATCTCTTCCATTAAGTTTAGACTCAACCTGAATCAAATTTTCCAGGACAGTACTATTTGTTGGATCTTGAACATAAAGAGTATGGAGCTTCTGAGCAAATGTCACAGAGTCAGCCCTACTGTTCAAAGTAGAACTCATAGCACGAAGTTTCAAATCAAAAGCAGGTTTGGCATAAGTAGAATCCCCTTTTGCAAAGTCAGTATATTTCTCGACTTTAGCATAATCTTTAGCATCCAAAGCAAAAACAGAGGCGAAATAAGCCACCTGACCAATATAAGGTTTCTCTGTTACAGCAGGAAGAGCCTTAAAGAATGGATTATCATGTGTATCAAAATACAAAGACCAGTATTTCAAAGCTTTTGAACGATCCTTCTGCATATAAAACCCACCATAGTTGATCAAATTTAAACGTGCATTGCCAAGACGAGAAGAGTTAGCATCCTTAAATTTTGGTTTTACCTTTCCCTTATCATTAGGCATTTCGTCATATTTGTCACATTCCAAACCAGCTTGGACTGCATTGTAAGCAGCTTCAGCCATTCCTAAGGTATCAACAGGAGTAATTGTTTTACCTAAAGCTTTCATCGCCTGGTTAGTTGCCATAGTAGAAGATTCCTTACTATACGCGGCAAAAGCGAGATCACAAAGTTTATTATAAGCCTTTGCTTTTTCTTCGTTATTAGCCAGAGAACTCAAATTCTGTTCGATGAGTTGCTTGCAATCATCATAGGTACTGGACTTCATAATAGACTTTAAGCCATTACTATCCCCAGCAAAAACGGCAGATACACAGAACAGCAGCATCGCCGAAATCATTAATTTTCTTTTCATAACTATTTTACTTTAAAGGTTGTTTTTATTCAAAATCCGCTTCCGGTTGGATAGGGTCAGAGGAATCCTCTTTCTCGTCGGGATTCTCCTCATTATCTAATGTTGAAACATCCGGAGCAACCGTCTGCCCTGAATTTTCTGTAGAAGTATTTCCATTCTCATCAGACCCAGCAGCCACATCTGCCATACCGTCCTGCTTAATTTCCTCACTCTTCTTAGCCCATAATGCGCGACTTTCTTCTTCCGCTGAAGCCTCCAGTTCACTGCTCATCACCTTACAGACACTAGCGATGACATCGTTCTTCTTTGCCAGATTGATTAAGCGTACACCCTGGGTAACTCTACCCATAACGCGGACGTCAGCAACAGCCAAACGGATAACGATACCACTCTTATTGATGATCATCAAGTCATTCTTGTCTGTAACATTCTTTATAGCAACAAGTTTACCGGTTTTCTCCGTAATTGTCAAGGTCTTTACGCCTTTACCTCCACGGTTAGTGATACGATAATCCTCCACAGAAGAACGCTTACCATATCCCTCTTCACTTACTACCATCACATTTTCCTGTTCAGGATCATTGATAACGATCAATCCTATACAGAAGTCGTCCCCAGAATCAAGGCGGATGCCACGTACTCCCGTTGCGGTACGACCCATCGGGCGAATAGCATTTTCATTGAAACGTACAGCCCTGCCATTACGATTAGCCATAATCAATTCATTGTGGCCATTTGTCAAGCGGACATCAACTACTTCATCACCCTCAACAATATTAATAGCGATGACTCCATTAACACGAGGATGAGCATACTGATCCAGGCAGGTCTTTTTTACAGTACCATTCTTAGTAGAGAAAACGACATAATGTGACTTGATAAATTCCTCATCACGAAGTCCCTTTAATCTGAGGAATGCATTTACCTGGTCATCCTTACTAACATTAAGCAGATTCTGAATAGCACGACCTTTAGAATTTTTATCGCCCTCAGGTATCTCATAACATTTCAACCAATACACGCGGCCTTTTTTGGTAAAAAGCAACATCGTTTCGTGCATGGTTGCCGGATAAATAAACTCTGTAAAGTCTTTATCACGGGTACGTGCACCTTTAGCGCCAACTCCTCCACGCGCCTGTTCGCGAAACTGATTCAACGGAGTACGCTTGATATAGCCTAAGTGGCTTACAGTGATTACTACAGGATCATTTGGATAGAAATCTTCAGGATTGAATTCTTCAGAAGAATACTTGATTTCAGTACGGCGATCATCTCCGAATTTGTCTTTTACCTCAAGCAAGTCGTCTTTCATAACCTTTTTGCAGAGTTCTGGATCATCAAGAATCTGCTGATAATAAGATATTTTCTTCTCCAAATCATCATATTCAGCATGCAACTGGTCCATACGAAGACCTGTAAGTTGTGAGAGTCTCATATCAACGATAGCCTTACTCTGAAATTCATCCAGTTCAAACCGTTGTTCCAAATTATGCTGGGCATCAGCAGGGGTCTTACTTCCTCTGATAATATGGACCACCTCGTCAATATTATCACAAGCAATAATCAATCCTTCAAGAATATGTGCACGTTCCTGAGCTTTCTTCAAGTCATATTGAGTCCTGCGGATAGTCACCTCATGACGGTGCTCCACAAAATATTTCACACAATCCCTTAAACTAAGTAAGCGAGGACGTCCCTTGACCAGAGCGATACAGTTAACAGAGAAAGAACTTTGCAAAGCTGTCATCTTGAACAGTTTATTCAGAATAACATTCGCATTGGCATCTCTCTTGATATCAATTACGATACGCATGCCCTGACGGCCAGATTCATCATTGGCATTGGAAATGCCCTGGATTTTACCCTCCTTGACCAATTCAGCAATATATTCGATTAATTCTGCCTTATTGACACCATAGGGGATTTCCGTAATGACAATCTTGTCATGAGTTTCATCACTCTCTATACTTGCCTTGGCACGCATAATAATCCTTCCACGGCCAGTTTCATAGGCTTGACGAACGCCCTGTATACCATATATATAAGCACCAGTCGGAAAATCCGGGGCCTTAATATACTTCATCAGACCATCAAGGTCAATATCAGGATTATCTATATATGCACAGCAGCCATCAATGACCTCATTAAGATTATGTGTAGGGATATTGGTTGCCATACCCACAGCAATACCATTAGCTCCATTGACAAGAAGGTTAGGAATCTTAGTTGGCATCACCGTCGGTTCTTTCAACGTATCATCAAAGTTATTGGTCATATTGACGGTTTCCTTATCGAGATCGTCCATGACATGTTCACCAATCTTTGAAAGTCGGCACTCTGTATAACGCATAGCTGCCGGAGAGTCACCATCAACAGAACCGAAGTTTCCCTGACCGTCTACCAGTTGATAACGCATATTCCAGTCCTGTCCCATACGAACAAGGGCACCATAGACTGACGAATCGCCATGAGGGTGATATTTACCTAACACCTCACCTACGATACGAGCACATTTTTTATAAGGTTTATCACTAGTATTTCCAATTCCAAGCATTCCGTAGAGAATACGGCGATGCACTGGTTTAAAACCATCACGGACATCAGGAAGAGCACGAGCCACAATTACCGACATAGAATAGTCGATATAGGATGACTTCATTTCCTCCTCGATGTTGATCTTTAGAATCCGGTCTTGATCAATTGTTTGATTCTCGTCCATTATTATATTTAATTATTTATTAAAGCTTATACCTGAATGCATATCCACTTTTATAGAAAACGCCCGTAGAGGGCATTTAAATCCATCGTAATCGGTTCAGGCACATATTAAGCGATACAAATTTACGAAAAATATTCCGAAAGAAAAAACCTTCTAACGAAAAAATCAAAAGAAAAGAATAAAAAAATTGATATTAAGGTTTCCTTATTTTATATTTTGAAAATAATCTTGGCACAGTGTTTGCAATTTCAGAAAATAGTTCTATATTTGTATTATCATTTAGGAGATTTAATGAATAGAAAGGAAAAGCTATATGACTAGTCAATTTTCACCAAAGGTATCTGAAATTCTTGCCTTTTCCCGCGAAGAGGCTAGCCGTCTGGAAAGTAGAACGGTAGGACCTGAGCATATTCTTCTCGCCATGTTACGAGAGAAAAAAGGTATTGTACCGGCTCTTTTTTCGCGCTTCCAGTTGAATGTGAAAGCCGTTAAGGCGGAACTTGAAGATAAGGTCAGGGAAGACGAATTGTCAGAACTGCTTATTACTTCAGAACTAGTATTGAATGAACAAGCCAGCAATATTTTGAAACTCGCTGTACTCGAAGCCCGCGTACAGCATACCAATCTGGTGGATGTGCAACATGTTCTTTTAGCCATATTGCATGATCAGGTAAACAACGGGGCTAAACAAATTTTGGAATATCATAATATGAATTATCAAGATACTCTCACTTACGTTAGACAGATGGCAAAGCCTGCTCAAGACGGATTGCAGCTACCGGATGAAGATGAGGATGAGGATGAGGATGAAGACAATTCCTCTTTCAACTTCCAGCAAAATGAGAATGAAAGCAGTTCTTCTCAAGGTAATCCGACTGTTACCACACGTCGAGGCAATGGCAAGACACCTGTCATAGATAAATTCTCAACAGATCTTACTCAAGCAGCTCTTGACGATAAACTTGACCCTGTAGTAGGCCGGCAAAAAGAAATAGAACGCGTCATTGAAATTCTGGGTAGACGCAAGAAAAACAATCCTATATTAATAGGAGAACCGGGAGTAGGAAAAAGTGCTATTGTAGAAGGGTTAGCCCAGTTGATTGCCAAGCACCACACCTCACCTATCCTGTTCAACAAGCGTCTGGTCAGCCTTGATCTGACCGGAGTTGTTGCCGGAACAAAATATCGTGGGCAGTTCGAAGAGCGTATTCGAGCCCTTATTCAAGAACTGGAACAAAATCCTGATATCATCATATTTATTGATGAGATCCATACTATTATTGGTGCAGGAGCTACACCAGGAAGCATGGATGCAGCCAATATTCTTAAACCTGCTTTGGCGAGAGGTACCGTACAATGCATAGGCGCAACGACACTTGATGAATATCGGAATACGATAGAAAAAGACGGAGCTCTTGCACGTCGGTTTCAGAAAGTACTTATCGAACCGACTACTTCAGAAGAAACCATCCAGATTCTTGATAACATCAAAGACCGTTATGAACAGCATCACCACGTGACCTATACAGAAGAAGCCCTTCAGACATGTGTCAAACTGACAGACCGTTATGTGACAGATCGCTTCTTTCCTGACAAGGCTATTGATGTTCTGGATGAGGTGGGATCAAGAGTTCATCTCAAACATGCCAAAATTCCGCCTGAGATAACGAAAAAAGAAAAAGAAATTGAAGCCGTAAAACAAAAGAAGCAGAATGCCGTTCAGAGTCAGAACTTTGAACTTGCTGCCAGCTATCGGGATCATCAGACAGAACTTGAACAACAGTTGCAGGATTTTCAGGACAAATGGGCCAAAGGTGAAACGGGTGAAAAGGTCGTTGTAGATGAGCCTCAAGTAGCTGATGTCGTTTCCATGATAACAGGAGTTCCTGTACAGAGAATGGAAGAAGCAGAAGGAATCAGACTCCGTAACATGTCCACAGAACTCAAGAAACAAGTGATAGGACAAGATGCAGCTATCAACACATTGGTAAAGGCTATCCAACGCAACCGTGTAGGATTGAAAGATCCCAATCACCCTATCGGTGCTTTCATGTTCCTGGGACCCACAGGTGTAGGAAAAACTTACACAGCAAAGAAACTAGCCGAACTGATGTTTGGTTCCTCTGATGCACTCATCCGAATAGATATGAGTGAATACACAGAAAGTTTCAATGTATCCCGACTTATCGGAGCTCCCCCGGGATATGTAGGATACGATGAAGGCGGCCAACTTACCGAACAAGTGCGTCACCATCCCTATTCCATTGTTCTGCTAGATGAGATTGAGAAAGCCCATGGTAATGTTTTCAACCTTCTTCTACAAGTTTTGGACGAGGGTCGTCTTACTGACGGAAATGGAAGATTGGTAGATTTTCGTAATACGGTAATTATCATGACTTCTAATGCCGGTACCAAACAATTGAAAGAATTCGGACATGGCATCGGGTTTAATGTAGGCGGAGCCCAAGGACTTGCTAAGAATGAATATGACAAGCAATATGCACGTTCAATCATCCAGAAAAGTCTGAGCAGGCAATTTTCACCTGAATTCCTCAACCGGCTTGACGAAATCATCACCTTTGATCAGTTGGATATGGATTCTATCAAGAAAATCATCGACATCGAACTCAAGAGTTTGTCCAAGCGCATCAATGACCTTGGGTACCATATTCTTATCACGGATAAAGCTAAGGAACTTGTAGCAACCAAAGGCTATGACATACAATTTGGAGCGCGCCCTTTGAAACGTGCTATCCAACAGTACATAGAAGATGGATTATGTGAGAAGATTCTGAATGGGAACATTAAAGAAGGTGCCCAAATCTCTATCGGCAAGAATCCAAATAAAGAAGAGCTTACCTTTAAGCAGATTCCTCCAACAAGGATAGAATCCCAAGTTCAGGAAGCTCCTCAGATAAAATAGAATCAAGAAAAACTCTATTTATAAAAGGGAGATCCGACAATTCTTAACAGACGTTAAAGTCAGAATTTGTCGGTTTTCCCTTTCTATTTTTAGATAAAATTGATTACCTTTGCAGTCGCAAATCGCCGATATGGCTCAGTTGGTAGAGCAACGCATTCGTAATGCGTAGGTCCCCGGTTCGAGTCCGGGTATCGGCTCAATAGGATTAAGTTTTAAATCATTGCGGGGTTAGCACATCGGTAGTGTACGGGCTTCCCAAGCCTGGGAGGCGGGTTCGATTCCCGTACCCCGCTCTAATAAAGATTTAGTTTTTAAGGTACAAACACGGAAAAAGGTTGGGATTTATTTCTCAACCTTTTTTGTTTTTGATATATAAGCTTTCCCCTTGCAGAAATACCCTATTGTTCTTCATCATGCAATATCGGTAATGAGATATGGTACCTCACTGCCAGAAAACGAATAATGCAAACCACCAGGAAACTCGCTACAGCCGTAATGGCTATGTTCACCTTAAGCAAGTATAATATCCAATAGGAAAAGCCACCTGCAAGACATGCAGAAGCATATATCTCCTTATGGAAAATCACAGGTTCTATATTGAGCAGGACATCTCTAATGACCCCACCTGCAGCACCAGTAATACATCCCATGACTATAGCTACCCAAAAAGGGAATCCCATAGCCAGAGATTTCTGAATTCCAGCAATATTGAATAAAGCCAGACCTAACGTATCAAAAATCAGCCATGTATTATCCAAGCGTTTCAGATATTTATGGAAGACAATAACGATGGCCTGGGCAAAAAAAGTACATAAAATATAAATGGAAGACGTCATCCAGAAAGGTGTAACACCCAACATGACATCACGGATAGTACCTCCTCCGATGGCAACTGCGAAACCACATACAAAGCCACCGAACCAATCAAAATGTTTAGTAGCTGCCAGTCTAATGCCGGAAACAGCAAAGGCAAAAGTTCCTATAAATTCAATTACCTTTTGGAGTGTTGTAACAAACTGAGGATCAGGATAAAGCATTTTTCAAAAATAAACGGCTCAATACTCTTTGTCTGAGCATCAAGCCAGGGAATAATTGATTGAGAATACTGATATTACTTAAAAACAGAAAAGCACTATTATAGTTTATGGATTAACAACATGAATAGGATGCCCCTCAAGAAAAGCTTTGATATTATCAACACAAATCTCTATCAGCCTCATACGAGCCTCTTTTGAAGCCCAGGCAATATGAGGTGTCAGATAAGCATGCTGTTGCTTAAGCAGAGGATTGTCAGCAGCCGGTGGTTCTGATACCATGACATCAGCTCCATAAGCACCAAGTTGCCCGGACTTCAAAGCATCTGCTACATCCTGTTCATTGACAAGCGGGCCACGGCCAGTATTGATAAGGATTGCACCCTTCTTCATTTTCTTCAAACTCACTTTATTGATTATCTCTTTGGTGTCTGATGTAAGAGGGCAATGCAAAGTAAGAATATCACTCACTGCAAACAAACCTGATAAAGAAGTCTTCTGTATTCCAGTTGGTAAATCCATAGTATTTTTACTGGTAAAGACAAAGACATCCATCCCAAAGTCACGTGCTATTTTAGCCACCTTTACACCAATATGGCCTAAACCAACAATTCCTATCGTCTTATTGGCAAGTTCCATAAGGGGGGTATCCCAGTAACAAAAATCCGGATTATGACTCCAACGTCCATTACGGTTTTTATCAGCATAATGAGCTACCTGATTCGTGATATTCAGAATATGTGCAAAAACCATCTGGGCAACACTATCCGTACTGTAAGAAGGAATATTTGTAACAATAATCCCACGTTTTTTAGCAGCTACGATGTCCACCACATTAAATCCTGTTGCCAACACACCAATATATTTCAACTTGGGCAACTGAGACATCATATAATCTGTAATTGCAACTTTATTCGTCAAAATAAGGTCTGCATCTTTTGCCCGTTCTACGACCTGTTCAGAATTTGAACGTTCATAGACTACGGTATCACCTAGCTCTTCTAGCCCTTCTCGGGACAGATCACCAGGATTAACTGTATAACTATCTAACTCTACTATTTTCATTTTTAATATTTTATATCCGATACTCGCCAAATATTATTATTTCTACAAATAAGCGCATACCGTTTAGTTATCTTCAAAACGCTTTCCCCAGCAGGTTCTCATCCATTGATATAAATGTTCTTCAGAAGGGCTATGCTGAGCATGCCAGATTCTTGTATTCCTGATCTCATCAGGCAGATACTGCTGTTCTGTGAAATGTCCAGGAAAATCATGTGGATACTTATAGCCATCATGATAACCCAAATCTTTCATAAGTTCAGTGGGAGCATTACGTATAGGCAAAGGTACCGAAAGATTACCTGTATTTTTCGCCAATTGGATAGCTGAATTAACACCCAGATATGCAGAATTACTTTTCGGACTTGCAGCCAGATATACAGTTGCTTCAGCCAGGGGGATACGGCCTTCCGGCCAGCCCACCTTCATCACTGCATCGAAAGCAGCATTAGCCAGTAAAAGCGCATTCGGATTAGCCAAACCAATATCTTCCGCAGCACTAATGACAAGTCGGCGAGCTATAAATTCCGGTTGCTCCCCACCCTCTATCATTCTGGCCAGCCAATACAAGGCAGCATCAGGATCACTTCCTCTGATGCTCTTGATGAATGCAGATATGATATCATAATGCATATCACCCTGCTTATCATAAGCTAAAGGGTTCTTCTGCAACCGTTCCTCAACCACTTTATCCGTAATAACGATATGGTCACTTCCTGCCACATCTACTACAAGTTCAAGAATATTGAGAAGTTTTCTGGCATCTCCTCCACTATATCTTAATAAGGCGCCACTCTGCTGAAGGGTAATCTCTTTTTTCTTAAGTTCCACATCTTGTGAAATCGCCCTATGAAGAAGTTTTTCCAAATCATCCTTACCCAGCGAATGCATGACATAGAGCTGGCAACGAGATAATAAAGGGCGAATCACTTCAAAAGAAGGGTTCTCAGTAGTTGCCCCAATCAAAGTTACAGTACCTTCCTCAACTGCACCTAACAAAGAATCTTGCTGGTTCTTGGAAAAACGATGAATTTCATCAATAAACAAGACAGGAGAACCAACACTGAAGATTGTCCTATCCTTAGCCTTGTTAATCACATCTCTTACATCTTTTACACCACTGGATACAGCACTAAGCGTAAAAAATGGAGCCTCAATCCTATGAGCTATTATCCTAGCCAGAGTAGTTTTTCCTACACCAGGTGGCCCCCATAAGATCATAGAGGAAATACGACCAGTATCAATCATGTTGCGAAGCACACCCCCTGGTCCGACCAAATGTTGCTGCCCGACAAAGTCATCAAGCGAGCGTGGCCTCATTCTTTCAGCTAAAGGTTCTATCATTCAAGAGACAAAAATAGAAAATATCTCGCGGATATGCAAAAAAATTTAAGAGAAAAATTTGGGATTTTAATGTGAAGTAACTACTTTTGCACCCAAAATAATAAAGTTATGAAGAAAGAGAAAACTTTAACTTTAAAAACATTAAACAAGAGCAATATCTGGGATTTGCAAGAAAATGACATCTTCCGTATGTGGGAGACTGCAGGAAAAGATGCCGATTTGAAAGATAATATGCATCACTATCTGGATATTATCCGAAGTGCTTTCAATGTTGAAGAGATAAAATTTGACAAAATAGAAATCACCAAGAAGTATGAAAGATGTGGTTACAAAATCGGCACTGTACGCATCAACGAGGACAAGAAAGCCAAATGGGCTATCAAGAAACGTCCTATCTTGAGGGTTACAGATCTCACTTATGAAAACATTCATCATGTTTCTGCCACAAAACTAATAGAAGTACTCAACCGAAACTTTGGTGGAGGATGGGAAAGTTTGCCCCAAAGTATACAGGATATCATTGAAAGTGGATTTGATGTCAGCACTACTACACTTCCGCAAGATCGTCTTCATAAACCGGGAGGTCTATATGAAAAAAAGATCAATGACGGATATGAAGTTCTGGAGATTCCAAAGGGTACTTGGGTAGAGGCTATATTTGCCAAAGAGAAACCTGAGCCCGAAAAAATCCACATGAAATTTGAGACTTCCGGTGAAGAAGAAAAGAAAGAAGAACCTGAAAACGAGGAAAAGGAAGAAACAGATGAAGCACCGGAAACTTCTGATCATTACAATGACCCGGATAATGAAGAAGACGAGTTTGATGATGACAAACTCACAGAAGAAAGTTATCGGACGACTTATGATGCCAACCCGGAAGATTTGAATATAGAAGCTGAAGATATTGCGGATGATGATAGTGGAAACTATTAAGTACGAGAGCGAGTAAGTGAACTAACTCTTTGACAGCGCAGCATCTATTGCAAAAAGAACCTGAAAACAGAATGATACGAATAAATCATTTGGAAGATTTTCTCTTTTCTTTTAAGACATTATTGAGAAGATTTGTAAACTCATCATTTTTCAACCCCCAGTTTGGTGCAATCAACATCTCTTTGGGAGACTGACTTACAAATCTTTCTAATATGAGGTTCTTACGCAAAAGCTGAATATAATCAACAATAAGATCAATGTATTCATCTACAGAATAAACATGAAAAGGATGCTCTGCATACTCTTTTGCCAGACGTGTCCCCCTAATAATTTGAAGTTGATGGATTTTCAGAATATCAAGAGGTAAAGATGAAATAACAGATGCCTGACGTAAGCTCTCTTGCCTATCCTCACCAGGAAGCCCAAGAATAACATGGCCACCCGTTATTATGCCTCGTTCATGAGTCTCTTGCAATGCCTTAATGGTGCAAGCAAAATCATGACCACGATTGATACGCTTCAGCGTTTCATCATTAGTTGTCTCAATGCCATATTCGACTATCAAGAATGTATGATGGCTGAGTTCTTTGAAATAATCCAATAATTCCGTATTTACACAATCCGGACGTGTAGCGATTACAATACCTACAATATCTTTGCCCCCCAAAGCTTCTTCATATTTTGCCTTTAAGTGATCAAGGGTATCATAAGTATTGGTATATGCCTGAAAATATGCCAGGTATTTCATCTCCGGATATTTTCGCGAGAAGAATTTCTTACCCTCTTCCAATTGTTGGGTGATGCTCTTCCGACGATTACAATAAGAAGGATTAAAAGTACGATTATCACAATACAAACAGCCACCAGTGGAGATCTTACCATCCCGATTAGGGCAAGTAAAACCAGCATCAACTGAAATCTTCTGAACACGATAAGGAAATTTTGTACGTATCCAACTACCAAAATCACGATAGTATTCTGACATATCTTATATTCTTTCTAATCCTTCTATCATCATCACGAGCAGTATATTATCTGACAGTCACAGTAATCGGATTAAGTATCTGTCTTTTCCAGTCCTTGAGCCACTTAAACCAATCCTTACCGTCCTTGAATCCAAAATCTTCTTTCTTACTTGTACAAGCGATTTTATAACTCAAATGGTCACCTACCGGCCTCACGACATACGTATATTCCTTCGGATCTGCCGGCTGCTCCTCAAGCAAAAATTGCTTAGGGACATAAATACCCAAACCTACTGTTTCCAGATGATGAACACCATCATCTTTACCTGTAGGCCAGTCTGTTCCATAACATCCCCTGAGTCCTTCATGATCACTGAACTCGGAAGAATTCTTCACATTAATCAACCCTGTTGCAAAATACTCATCCTCTGCATTTCTATCGAAAGAAACATCTACATCCACATCCCGGTGTCCGGCATAAATGGTATAGAGAATAGTCGCATTCACCTTTTTCATGCCCGGAGCTGGAATCCAACCATTGTCAACAACTTCCACAATTGCACGAAGAGGTCCTTCAGCCACTATTCTTTGTTCCTGATATCCAACATGGTTGAGTAGAAGTTCCTGTTTGCCATCCCAACCACGCAAGGCTCCAAGTCCAAAAGTATCTCCTACCCATAAATCATCATCACCATAGCCATTTGCCAACTGCTCATCTGAAGGATAAAACTGAGTATCATAGATTTCCAGGGCCTTATGTCTCTTGCCATAGACATCAACAGTCTGACGATTATCGAAATAGACGCGAAGAGCAATAAGTTCACTTTCAAAGCAAAGTCCGTGAGAATGTACAAAATGATAGATATCCTTCGTTTTCTTATCAAAGGAAAGGCATCTTAAATAAATATCCTGTTTATTCTTTGCCAGTTTCTTGTTTTTACTCGGCACGACCAGTTCGGCATACGTACGTGCTTTAAATGTTTCAGGCGTACCATGATCAAACAAGTTGATTTGGTAAGTTTTTTTCTCACCCTTTTTCAGATTGGTCAAAAAGCAAAGTTCATCATACTTGCAGTCATGATTCAGATCATCAAGTTGATAAGGTTGCTCTAGGCCTTCAACAGTAACGGTAGCAGAGTCAACCTCCCCATACTTATGCAGGTCAATAATAACCGGTTCATCAGTCTTCTCCAACTTAGAAGGATTGGAAACCTCCACTGTCAACGTTTTCTGAGCGAGTACTGGCATTATCGACAGAGCAAATAAGCCACATAACATTAAATTTCTTTTTATTTGCATCATTAGTTTTGTATTGTAATTTGTAAAGTCTCTGAAGATTCAAAAAAGATACAGGTATGTAATCCGTCTTATCATGCCTGCCTAGTCATCCTTTAACTGATCAAAAATCTTGCGTCTCCTAAAATAGTATTGCCATACGATAGAAAAATTCTTTCGCTCCGCTATAGGTTTCTTTACACGAAAACTTTCAATGCGCGCCCTGTCTCCGTCAAAATCCTTTCTCCATTTCCTATAAGCCATACGTGCTTGAAAAATTGCCTTGAAATTTCCAAAGTTATGCTGAAAGATCAATGTAGCAAAAGCGGCAACATAATCCAAGAAACAGCGCATACGCATTACTCCTCGCAATTCATCATCAGGAAGGTTTTTATAGAGCATTGTCAGATTATTACGAAAATTCAAGAATGTCTTTTTGGGATTCTCTTTAGGGAGAGTACCTCCACCGACATGATAAACCTCACTTTCCGGAATACAGACAACCTTAAGACCAAGTTCATGGAATCGCCAGCACAAATCAATCTCTTCATTATGTGCAAAAAAGCGTCCATCAAGACCGTCCACACGCCAATAATCATCAGCACGGACCATTAAACAGGCTCCGGAAGCCCAGAAAATGTTCATTGTATAGTCATACTGTCCATTATCATTCTCCACCGTACTGAAAATCCGGCCACGGCAAAAAGGATAACCATACTTGTCGATAAATCCTCCACAAGCACCAGCATATTCAAAAGAATCTTTATCCTGCTCCGATAACAGTTTCGGCTGACACGCAGCCACATCTGGATGGACATCCATATATTCTATTAGTGAAGTCAACCAATGATGCGAAACTTCCACATCTGAATTCAGTAACACATAGTACAGGGCTTTAATCTGCTTCAAAGCCCGGTTATAACCTTCCGCAAAACCATAATTATGGTCAAATACCAATGTCCTGACCATGGGAAATTGTGTTTTCAGCAAATCCAGGCTGTCATCAGTAGACGCATTATCGGCTACCCAAATAGAGGCATCCATCCGTGAATACTCCACAACAGACGGGAGGTACTTACTCAACATCCCGCTCCCATTCCAATTGAGGATAACTATTGCTACTTTATCCATCACTTTATGGTCAATATTTACTTTCTCGAATCATTCAATACCAGACATTCTCGTGGTATGTTTTTACACTTAACAACTACTCTTTCGCAGCAACCAAACGACTAACCAACAAATACTTTTCAAAGTCGTTATTCCACAGGGTCCAATATCTCTGCCATCAAAGCACTCTTATCATGATTGAAATCACCGAGACGAACGTGAATTAATTCATTGTCATATTCTTTTCGAGCCTGTTGAGGCAGTAACTCGACCCGAATATAATTTTTCGTATAGCCATGCATAGGCTTCCCCTTACCGGATTTCTCAAACAGGACTTCAGCATCTTTGCCGATATGAGCAGCATAAAAAGCCTGTTCTTTCCTATCACTAAGTTCCAGAAGTCGCCGTGAGCGCTCTTTCTTATCCTTCTCACTCACTTTATAAGGAATAGACAGAGCAGACGTACCAGGACGTTCACTATAGGGAAATACATGAAGTTTGGTGACCGGAAGATCCTCAAGAAAGTGATAACATTCCTCAAAGTGCTCAGGCTTTTCCCCCCTGCACCCTACCATCACATCAACACCTATAAAAGAATCAGGCATTCTTTCCTTTATCAAATTGATTTTATGTGCAAAGAGAGCACGGTCATAGCGACGATGCATAAGCTTCAGCACATGATCAGAGCCACTTTGCAAGGGTATATGGAAATGCGGCATAAAGGCTCTGCTAGTAGCACAATAACTAATCAATTCGTCCGAACACAAATCAGGTTCCAGCGAACTGATACGATAGCGTTTTATGCCCTCTATTTGATCAAGGGCTTTCACCAGATCAATAAACGACTCATGAGTAGTTTCACCAAAATCACCAATATTACAACCAGTAAGAACGATTTCTTTTCCACCTTCTTGTGCAGCCTGTTCTGACTGACTGACAAGAGAAGCTATCGAAGGATTTCGGGAAAAACCCCGAGCATACGGGATAGTACAGTAAGTACAAAAATAGTTACAACCATCCTGGACCTTCAACCAATAACGTGTACGATTTCCTCTGCTGCAAGAAGGCTGAAAAGTCTTGATATCCTTTGTTTTCTGACTATAATAAGCATGAAGATGTTCTTTCGGATTCTGATCTTTGGCATCCAATACAGATCTATCTTTCCAGGCTTGAAGAAGTCTACTCAACAAACTCGATTTTTCATTAGAGCCCAAGACCAAGTCAACTCCTTCTATTTGGCTTATCTCGTATGATTGCAATTGAGCATAACATCCCGTTACAATCACAAAAGCATCAGGGTTCTCACGTACCAGTTTATGAATGGTTTGCCGGCACTTATGATCAGCAACCTCTGTCACTGAGCATGTATTAATCAGGCACAAATCAGCTTTCTCCCCTTTTCGTACTGGCTCTACACCATTTTGCCGAAGCATCTTAGAAAAAGTTGCTGTTTCAGAAAAGTTGAGTTTACACCCTAAAGTATAATAAAGGGCTTTTTTGCCCTGAAGAAAACTCGTATCCATATAGGTGCAAAGATACGGTAAGTTGATAGAATATACAAATTTATAAAGACAAAAAAACCGCTGAAGGTAAAACCTTCAGCGGAGTTCTCAAATTTTTTTCAGTTCGTTAAGTAAACTGATTACTTAGCCTGAGCAGCAGCTGTGTCAGCGGCAGTTGTATCAGCAGCAGTTGTGTCAGCTGCAGATGAATCAACAGCTACAGTGTCAGAATCCTTTGCAGGAGCCTTAGCTGTTTTGTGACCACAAGATGCGAAAGAGATAGCTGCAATAGCTACGAACATTAAAAGTAATTTCTTCATTTTCTTTGCTTTTTAAATCTGTAAAACAACATTTGTTTATTAAAACGATGCAAAGATAAGTATTTTTTTAATACGCCGTTCATATTTTTAATGATTTTTTTCAACTTCTTGCAATATCATTTTATAACAAATTGAATATCAGTATTTTACGAACTTATAACGAATGTTAAATATTTTGAATATACTATACTTAGGTATCTATTGTCACACTTATTGCCCTAAATTAACGAATAAACAGTTCATCATTTACTCTTCTTCCTATAAAAAAAGACTCCGACAAGTTGAATACCTATCGGAGCCATTAGAAAACAAAACTTCTGTTTATTTCAATTATTGAATTCCATCAAACCCATTTATTTATATTCGCTCCATGCTTTGACATCAATATCATCAAGTTTCACACTGCAAAATGCATTGATGAAGGCAGAAGCCAGTCGGGAATTTGTAATCAAGGGAACATTGAGGTCAATAGCTGCACGGCGAATGATATAACCATTTGTCAACTCTTTAGGAGTAAGGTCCTTCGGAATATTCACTACCATATCTATCTTCTTCTGGTGAAGCATTGTCAATGCCTGTGGTTCCTTTCCCTTTTCAGAAGGCCAATATACCACCGTATTCTTCACACCATTTTCCAGAAGGTATTTACTTGTACCTTCAGTAGCATAGAGTTGATAACCACAATTAACCAATTGTCTGGCAGCATCCAGCATATCCGCTTTCTGCTTGGCATCACCTGTAGATAAAAGTATATTCTTCTTTGGGATACGATGACCTACAGAAAGCATACTCTTCAACAGTGCTGTACTGGAATCATCACCAAGGCATCCCACTTCACCCGTAGAACTCATATCTACACCTAATACAGGATCAGCCTTTTGCAAACGGTTAAAGGAAAATTGACTGGCTTTGATTCCTATATAATCAAGATCAAAAAGATTCTTATTTGGTTTTTCAACAGGAACATCAAGCATGATTTTCGTTGCCAATTCTATAAGGTTAATCTTCAGCACCTTACTATGGAATGGGAACGAGCGGGAAGCCCGAAGATTACACTCTATGACCAGAATCTGGTTGTCTCGTGCCATATACTGAACATTGAAAGGTCCATTGATATTCAGTGCAGCGGCAATCTGACGACTCACACGCTTGATACGCCGTACGGTCTCTACATAAAGTTTCTGCGGAGGGAATACAATGGTCGCATCACCAGAGTGAACGCCGGCAAACTCTATATGTTCACCAATGGCATACGCCATGATTTCGCCCTTTCTGGCAACGCCATCAAAGTCTATTTCCTTGGCATGCTCTATAAACTTGCTGATAACAACAGGATGATCTTCACTTACATTTGCAGCCAACTTCAGGAATCGTTTCAGTTCATCCTCATTGGAGCAGATATTCATAGCTGCACCGGAAAGGACATAGGATGGACGAACCAAAACAGGAAATCCTACCTTCTCAATGAAATGATCAACATCATCCATATTAGTCAGTGCACTCCATTCCGGTTGCTTAATACCGAGATCATTCATCAAGGTTGAAAATTTGGCCCGGTCTTCTGCCCTGTCAATATCCTTTGCGGCCGTACCTAAAATAGGAACGTTAACCGCATCAAGACGCATCGCCAGATTGTTTGGAATTTGACCTCCTGTAGAAATAATCACACCGTATGGACTCTCCAGATCAATAATATCCATAACACGTTCGAAAGTCAACTCATCGAAATACAACCGGTCACACATGTCATAGTCCGTCGAAACTGTTTCCGGATTATAGTTGATCATCACAGAATGATACCCTTGTTTACGAATCGTATTCAGAGCTTGTACACCACACCAGTCAAATTCTACAGAACTTCCGATACGATATGCACCTGATCCTAAAACAATAATGGATCTCTTGTCATGAAGCCAGGAGATATCACTCTTAACCCCACCATAAGTCAGATAAAGATAGTTGGTCTGCGCCGGATATTCAGCTGCAAGAGTATCTATCTGTTTGACAACCGGAAGTATCCCATAACTCTTTCGAAGATTACGGACGACCAAAGAAGCCTTCTGCATAGATAATTCCTCTTCCATGCCAACAGCACGAGCAATCTGAAAATCAGTAAAGCCATAAACTTTTGCTGTATATAGAAGTTCCTTATCCAATGTATTGATATTGCACTTTTTCAATTTTTCATCAATATCAATAATATGCTTAAGTTTATAAAGGAACCACTTATCTATCTTTGTCAAGTCATGGATCTGGTCTACTGTATAGTTCTTATGCATGGCTTTCGAGATTACGAAGATTCGCTTATCCGTAGGTTCTCTTAATGATGCATCAATATCAGGAATGACCAGTTCCTTGTTCTCAACAAAACCATGCATACCCTGCCCGATCATACGAAGTCCCTTCTGGATAGCCTCTTCAAAGTTTCTGCCTATAGCCATTACCTCTCCGACAGACTTCATACTAGACCCGAGTTCACGGTCAACACCTCTGAACTTGCTCAAATCCCAACGAGGAATCTTACAAACCACATAATCCAAGGCAGGCTCAAAGAAAGCAGAAGTCGTTTTCGTAACCGAGTTCTTCAGTTCAAACAGTCCATATCCCAAACCGAGTTTTGCTGCTACGAAAGCCAATGGATATCCGGTAGCTTTGGAAGCAAGAGCTGAAGAACGGCTCAAACGGGCATTAACTTCAATAACCCGGTA
>JAKVJW010000019.1 GCA_022486815.1 Prevotella sp.
CCAAATGTAGTTGCCATATCAAATTCATTTTATATTCAGTGGTAAAGATATAAAAGATATATGTTTTTGGGAAACATTTGGGAAACATTTTGGATATTTTAATACTTTTTATTACCTTTGTGTCTATGATGTAAAATTAATAAATCGCTATTTATCAATGCATTATAATAGTTTTTTGAAATATTAGAATATATATAAAGTATTCTCGTACCGACTACTTTAAAGTTCTATAACACAATGGGTTATGGAACTTTTTTGTTGTAAGTACAGCATGAAGATTGTCTAATGTATGCAGGCCTAGAGGAAGACCGGATATTGACTGGGCAAAATAATGAATCTGATAATCAGTTGTTTAACTTGATGTTTTCTCGTTCTATTAGCGTTATTGCCTGATGTGGGCAGACAGAAACGCAATCTCCACATCCTGTACATTTGTCTGCATTTAGAACGGCATGCTTGCCGGAGTCATCTGTGATAATATGTAAAGCACCATGTCTGCAACTGATCAGGCACTGCTGGCAACCTATGCAACGTTTAGGATCAATATGGGAGATTTTACTTCTCGTATTATTCCTTTTCTTGAAAAGGGAGAGAAATAAAAGTAGGGTAATGGTACTTATAATAATTAATAAAATGTTCATTTTTCTTCATTATTAAGTTGTGGTTTAAAGTATTAAAAATCGATGATATCGTTGTAAAGATTTTCCAGACGGGTTCTGAGCAAAGTAATCGCATAATGTTTACGTGATAAAAGTGTATTTACGGGCACTTTTTCTTGTTGGGCAGCTTCTTTTACGGATAGCCCCTCCATCTCTGTCAGTTCAAAAGCTTTTCTTTGTTCTGTTGGTAATTCGGTCAAAGTTGTTTCCAGTTCCTGCCAGAAAAGAGACCGTAAATATTCTGTTTCCGGTGTCTGATGGTCAGAATTGAATAGTGTCTCTGACAGATTTTCCAGGAAATCTTCTTCATCATCTTCGTCTTCTTCATAAATTACAGGCAATTCTTCTTCATGTTTTTTCTTACCTTTATTGATAATCATATTTCTTGCAACATGATAGAGCCATGCAGTTACCTGTCCTATAGGATTTGTCGTGTTCTCAAGCGTTTTTACCAGTTGATAAAAAACATCTTGTAAAATATCTTCAGCATCTTCTTTGTTGGGAACTCTTTGTTCAATAAAGGTCCTGAGTCGAGGCTGATTTTCTTTAATAAGTTTCCCAACATTTTCCGTATCGCCTTGTTTACTCATCTTATTGTTTTTGAGGGTTCTCCATGTCTGAGAAATCTCTTCCGAAAAATCTATCGGAGTGTCGGCCAAAGCCATGTTGATGCCTTTTTCTGATAAACTCCAGGCGTTGTTCTTCTGTCATTCCCATCCATTTCTTAAATACTTCTTGTTTCTTTCTTATGTGCATTTTTCGGCGAATGATATCAGATCTGCCAAATCCAAAACTTCCAAATAGAATGCGCGAAAGTGCCAATAGCCCTGCAGCCTGCCAGAAATCAATAGTTGCCAGTTTGAATATCGCTGGCATAAGCCAGTTCCATAATACCATAACGACAGCACTGAAACCTGCTGCAATAAGAAGAAAGCTAAATGGTATAAAAAATTTCCAATATTTCATTGTATATGATCTATAATTTTTATGACAACTTAATATTTTTTTATTAGAAAATCAATTGTTACGATATCGTAACAATTGATTTTCCTGTTCTTAGTCTTTATCCTGGGTTGCGTCTTCTTCCTTATTTTCAGTAGTACAGCCACCTGGTTCCTCAAAATCAAAATGTCTATGAAAAGCATGTATGCCAAACGTTTTTCCTATCATATACTTTCGTCTTTTGAGAAATGACTCCCTTTCTTCAGGTGTCATTTCCATCCATTTCTTACAACGGGCATCTATGGCTTCCACAGAAAGCGGATCTTTGCACATACGTTCTACCTGTTTATTTGCAAATTCTAATTTTTCTGCATCAGTCATTTCAGACCATTTAGTCTGAAACTGTTTCCTTGCATTCATATTGAATAATTTTCTGCCGAAAAATCCTGTTTCGAAATCTATTGTTCTCATTATTTTAAAAATTTATATTTTACTTTACATGTTATATTTTAAAGAGCTCTCTATTAAGGTAGACAATTGAAAGAGAAAAATATTTTATTAAAAAACGAAAAATATAGTGTTTAGGTATGAATAAAAGTTTTTTTTAATGATTTCCAATCAAGTTGCCATAGAATATAGAAAAGCCTTTTTGATGAAAACCATGGTTGGTTCAGAAATATATTTTACCTTTGTAAGATAAAATAGGCTATATTGACTTTTTAGAATTAAGATAAAATTAAATATTTGTGATTATGGACAAAGCGATGGAAATAAGGAATGAGAAATTAGCAGAAAAGTTAATTTCAGCACTTAAAAGAAGGCATTATGATGCTTGCTTTTGTAAGGATACGGCTTCTTTGTTGGATCGAGTCAAAGAGTTGATCCCCGAAGGCAGCAGCATTACCTGGGGTGGATCTATGAGTATTCGTTCTACAGGGATGACGAAGATGTTAAAGGATGGTAATTATAAGGTTTATGACCGGGATACAGCAACGAGTCCCAAAGATAAAATAAGAATATATCGTAAGGCTTTCGAATGCGATTATTATTTATCTAGTGTCAATGCTATGACGGAAGATGGTGTCATCGTTAATATTGATAGAAATGGAAATCGTGTGGCTGCTTTGGCGTGGGGGCCGCCCCATGTCATTTTTGTAGTAGGACTGAATAAGGTGTGTCGCGATTTGGATTCGGCTATCAAACGTGCTCGATGTGTAGCTGCACCTATCAATATGGCTCGTTTTGATCTTCAGGCTCCTTGTCAGAAAGATGGTGTTTGTCATGACTGTTTGTCGAAAGACAGTATTTGCAATTATATTTCTATTCAGCGTCAGTCACATCCTGTTGGGCGACATATCGTATTGCTGGTTGGGGAGCCTCTGGGCTATTGATTTTTAATTATTAGGTATAGAGGTGTCTTCACGAGGTAATGGATTTTATATATCAGAAAAGAAACATAGATAAGAATTCTATTCAGAAGATTTGTGAAAGGAAATTTTATTACTTTATAAACAATGATTACCCAGAAAGAGATTGTCTTAAATGAATATAGCAGGGGGTTCCATTTGGTAACCCAAGAGATTCTCAGCCAACTTCCTGCGTTGCCGGAAACCGGACTTTTGAATTTATTTGTCAAACATACAAGTTGTGCGTTGTCAATTAGTGAGAATTGGGATCCGGCCGTGAGAGCAGATATGGAAGAGATTTATGATCATCTTGTAAAAGAGCGGCAGCCTTTTTATCAGCATACTCTGGAAGGGGATGATGATATGCCAGCTCATGCCAAGTCAATATTGACTGGTGTGAGCTTGAATGTCCCGATTACTCATTGCCGTTTAAATCTTGGTACATGGCAGGGAATCTATCTTTGTGAATTTCGCAATGAAGGTGGCCGGAGGCATATTGTGGCTACAATCATTGGATAGATCATTTTGTTTGATAGAGATTGTTTGCAAATCACATGAAGATATGGTTTTTGTCTTTGATGACAAAGTTAATTAAACGAAAAGTATATACATAAAAAAAGCGATGACCTTCACAGGTGACCGCTCCAAATCTTCAATAGGTATTAGTTTTTTTAAGGTAAAAAGATTGTTTTCAGGATAACATTAGCAAAGATAATGTATTTTCTAATAACTGCCAAATTTTTACTCTATAATTTTAAAAAAACATCAAATTATTTTTCTAAAGATTAATTATTCAGGTTGATTGCATTAGACCTATCGTCATTTGAAGCAGTCAATCATTATAACTAAGGTCTTATAATAATAGGGTAAGAGAAGGATGTTATGTGTCATATTTATGATGTGCCAATAGACAGTAATCTGTTGTATTTCTGCATGTTAGATTCGTTGATTTAGGGAGAGAGCATAAAAAAAGCGATGACCTTCACAGGTGACCGCTCCAAATCTTCAATAGGTATTAGTTTTTTTAAGGTAAAAAGATTGTTTTCAGGATAACGTGAGCAAAGATAAGATATTTTTTATTTCTATCAAAATTTTTAAATGATTATTTTTAAAGAAATTTTATGTGCGCCTACACAAAACAATTCATTAACTATTAAGAAGAATCAGTCATTAATTTTCTTCGAAAAAGGCTTTAAGAAGTTCTTGTGTTGATACTTATAAGATCAATTCCGTAGTATAATGGTCAAATTTCCTTGATGGTTAGCTTGAGATAATAAGATTTTTTCTTTCAGTGATATGTGAATAAACCTAAAAAGGTTTCCCTGTTGAAATCCGGGAAACCTTTTTTATTAAAATAGAATAATTCTTTATTTTTCAGATTTGTTTTTATTATTGCTGTTGTTTGATTTTTTCGACATAAGCATCAATGACAGCTAAAGCAGTTATATTTACTACATCGCTTACTGAAGCCTCAAAGTCTGTGAAGTGGATAGGTTTATTCAAGCCCATCTGGATAGGACCGATAATCTCTGTATCCGGATCAAGTCCTTGAAGCAGTTTGTAACTGCAGTTGGCACTACTCAAATTAGGGAACACGAGCGTGTTGACGGTTTTCCCTTTTAGTCTAGAGAAAGGAAACTTCTCGTCTCTCAATTTATTATTAAGAGCAAAATTAAGTTGCATTTCGCCATCAATGGGCAGATCTGGATTTTCATTCTGCATTTCCTTTACTGCAGAATGGACTTTAACAGGTGATCCGATACTGTCAGTTCCAAAATTGGAATAGCTGAGCATTGCAATAACTGGTTGGTCATTGAAAAATTGGACAGTATGAGCACTTAATCTTGCAATATCAGCCAGGATGTTTTCGTCAGGGTGTCTGTTGATCAGGGTGTCTGCAATATAGTATTTGCCCTTTTTGGTACTAAGGATGTGCATGGTACCAAAAGTCTTGTAAGGTTTCCTTACTCCAATCACCTCCTTGGCAACTTTAATGGTATTGCTGTATTTAGTATACAGACCGGTGATGAAGGCATCCGCATCGCCCTGTTCTACCATGGACATACCGAAGTAGTTGCGCTCATACATCTTGTCATAAGCTTCTTCAAAAGTATATCCTTGGCGAGCTCGTTTTTCGGCCAGGTGTTTAGCGTAAGTAGCGCGTCTGCCCTGTTCCTTGTCAGCTCTCATGTCTACGATTTCAATTCCGGTCAAGTCCAATTTCAAGCGACTGGCAACACGTTTCAGACGATCTGGATTGCCTAATAGAATCGGTTGACAAAAGCCTTCTTGCTTAGCTTGTACCGCTGCTTTCATTGTCGTTGGGTGTCCGCCTTCTGCGAATACAACGCGTTGTGGATGCAGGCGGGCTGTGGCATGGAGGGTTTGTGTGAGTTTTGTCTCCTGACCCACTAGTTGCTTTAGTTTTTCCTTATAAGCTTCCCAGTCTGTTATCGTCTTTCGTGCTACACCACTTTCTATGGCTGCTTTGGCAACAGCAGCGCTGACTTCTGTAATCAATCGGGGATCAATTGGTTTCGGAATGAAATATTTCGGACCGAAGGTCAGATTGACTACATGATAAACATCGTTGACAATGTCAGGAACAGGCAACTTTGCCAGATTGGCAATAGCATTGACTGCAGCCAGTTTCATCTCCTCGTTGATTGCTGTGGCATGTACATCAAGGGCTCCGCGGAAGATGTATGGGAAACCTATGACATTATTGATCTGATTGGGATAGTCACTGCGCCCTGTAGACATCAGTACATCTGGACGGGAAGCTATGGCATCCTCGTAGGAAATTTCGGGAACAGGGTTGGCAAGTGCAAATACGATCGGATCCTTTGCCATCGAACGAACCATGTCCTGAGTAAGTATGTTTCCTTTGCTTAATCCCACAAAGACATCGGCTCCTTTAATTGCCTCCGCCAATGTGTGAATATCCCGGCGGTCAGTAGCAAAAAGTTTTTTCTGTTCTGTCAAGTTGCTCCGGTCGGAAGTGATTACACCTTTCGAATCAAGCATGACAATGTTTTCTTTCTTTGCACCTAGCGCAACGTATAGTTTCGTGCAACTGATTGCTGCTGCACCGGCACCATTGACGACAATCTTGACTTTGTCTATCTTCTTTCCCGCTACTTCAAGTGCGTTTTTCAGTCCGGCTGCAGAAATGATAGCAGTACCGTGCTGGTCGTCATGCATGACAGGAATATCCAGTGTCTTCTTCAGACGTTCTTCAATGTAAAAGCATTGGGGTGCCTTAATATCTTCAAGGTTGATTCCTCCAAAAGTGGGAGCAATACGCTCTACGGCTTCACAAAATTTTTCAGGATCCTTTTCATTGATCTCAATGTCAAAGACATCAATACCACCATAAATCTTAAACAGCAGGCCTTTACCTTCCATGACAGGTTTACCACTCATGGCTCCAATATCTCCGAGGCCTAAGACTGCTGTACCATTGGAAATGACAGCTACAAGATTTCCCTTATCCGTATATTTATATACGTCTTCCGGATTCTTTTGAATCTCAAGGCAAGGATAAGCTACTCCTGGCGAGTAAGCCAGGCTTAAGTCGTTTTGTGTGCGGTAAGGTTTGGTTGGCTTTACTTCTATTTTTCCAGGACGGCCTTCTGCATGATAATTCAAGGCTGCCTCTTTAGAAATTTTTACCATAATTAATGTTGGTTGATTAGTAATTTATTATCTAATTTATCTATGAAAGCAAGTTGATTTCTATATCAATCTTAATTGCAAAGATAGCAAAAAACCAATTAATATATATAAGTTTTTGATTTTTTTTTATAACTTTGTCGCGAAAAGTTAAACTTACTTCTAAAATGAGTGCTACATCTTCTTATAGACTTGATTTAAAGGATAAAATTCTGAAAGTAGCCATGCAGGCCTTTTCCTCAAAAGGGATTCGTGCGGTGAAGATGGATGACATTGCTAAAATGATGTCGATATCCAAGCGTACCCTTTATGAGATTTATGCAGATAAGGAAACTCTCCTCTATTCGGGTGTTAAAAGAAGAGAAGAAGAGTTTTCTGATCACATGGATCATTTCTCAGAGGCAGAGGGGCATAGCGTAATAGATACTCTTGTTGAATTTGCTCGTTGTCTCTTAGAATATTCTGGGAATGTTAATCCTGTTTTCTATGCTGATCTTCATAAGTATGAGAAGGTCCTGAATTTTCTGAAACAAAAGCATCAGACGAGTCAGTCGTGTGCGTATGGTTTCTTTCAGAAAGGTGTTCAGGAAGGCTATTTCAGACCGGATATAGACTATAATCTAGTCATTCTGATTTCAAATATTTCCAGACAGGCAATCAAAGAACAGCGGCTTTTCAAAAAATTTGGCATGAAAGAAATCTTCCGGAGTTGTGTCTTTGTTTTTATACGTGGTGTATGTACGCCGTTGGGACAGTCTGTTTTGGAAAAGGCATTGGAGAATGAACTATTTGGTAACGATTGATTCTTTTAAGGGATGTCTGACTTCTTCAGAAGTGGAAAAAGCGGCTGAAGAAGGAATTAGGCGTGCTGACTTAAAAGCGAGAATAGAATGTATCCCTGTAAGCGATGGGGGAGAAGGAATGCTGGATGCTTATCTTTCAGCCTTAGGGGGGCGGAAATTAAAGGTCCGCGTCTTTGATTCTATGATGAGAAGGACGGATGCAGAATATGGAATTTGTGGAAAGACAGCGATCATAGAAGTCGCCCAAGTTATTGGTTTATCTGCTATTTCCCGTGAGGTTCGGAATCCTCTTGTTGCTACCAGTTATGGAGTAGGTCAGATTCTTTCACATGCTATCGACAAGGGTTGTAATACATTTATTATTGGTTTAGGTGGAAGTGCTACCAGTGATTGTGGACTAGGTATGCTTAAAGCTTTGGTAGACCATTTCGCTCCAGGAAAATGTTTTGATGATATTCATCTGAAGCATTTGAGATTCATATTAGCTTGTGATGTCGATAATCCGTTGTATGGAGATCAGGGAGCAGCAGCCGTTTTCGGGCCTCAGAAAGGAGCTACGAAAAAGATGATTACACTGTTGGATCGTCGGGCAAGGACATTTGCGACTATGTCAGCGCAACATTGCGGATATGATGATTCTGGCAGACCTGGTGCTGGTGCTGCAGGAGGTCTGGGGTATGCATTTATGCAATATTTAGGCGCAGAAAGAAGAAATGGGATAGATCTGTTGCTTCATATTCTGGATTTTGATCATATTCTCCGCCATACTGACATGGTGATTACTGGAGAAGGAAAAGCTGATAGTCAGACTCTGATGGGAAAGTTACCTGTTGGCATTCTCCATCACGCACAGACTCAACATATACCTGTAGTTTTGATCTCCGGTCAGGTGAAGAATACTGAAGAACTACTTCGTGCAGGTTTCGACCATGTTATATGTATTAATCCGACTGACAGTTCTTTAGTCGAAGCCATGAAACCGGAAGTGGCAAAGCATCGGATTTCTGATGCCTTATTCCAATTTTGTTCCTCAAAATGAAAAAAAGACGATTCCCTGTATGTTATCTCTTTTATTCCTTGAACAGCCATCCGAGTAACCGATTTATCCAAGAAATATAAAAACGGAACCAACGATAGCGGGCTACGGGTTTCCCTCCGAATTTGAGAATAAAATCCATAAAAGGATTCTTTTTGAACGGTAGCCCTACATCCATGAAGAAAATATGGGAATAATGGTGTTCATAGGCATATTTGATGGCATACCATATTGTCATTGTATTAGGATGAAGGGCCGGATGTGATTTACGCTTGGAGGCTAAATACCAAAGATAGGCATTTCCTTCGGAGTAGACACAAGCACTGCCACCGATAATCTTACCGTGATAGAGCGTAATGAGTATTTGGGCCTTTTCATAACGGCTAAGTTCCATAAATTGTTTTTCCGGTGGAATCAGCCGTCGTAATTTTGTCCGGTAGAACCCTTTGAGAAGTTTATAGAAAGCGTATACTTCATCAATGGATTTCACAGCCCTGGTTTCTACCCCCTGAGCGCGAGCTTTCTTAATACGTTGCCGTGTCCTCTTGGAAAGATATTCCTGAGGATTCTTTGTATGAAGGGAGTTGTGTACTTCCTGCCAGTGGACGGGAAAGTAATGACATTGTCGGAATATTCGATAGCCGAACATTTTCGGATGTACATCAGAGACTTCGACGTATAAACATAAATGACGCCTGAATTTCAGTGTGATGGCTTTCAGCATCATCTGGAATATTTCTTCAGGATGCTCCAAAGTATCATCATATTCTCCTTGTCCGTAAATACGACCATTGGTATATAGAAATGGTGGAAACAATGTGCCTCTCCGGCGAATCATTGCCAGCAAATGAGCAACACAGTGTTTTTGCTCATCTTCAGCAACAACCATAAAAGGAGTTGCTCCCGGTGTCCGTTCCGTAATGTGGAATAATTCGGGGCTATGAAAGAAGTTGTCTGCCTTCATAACCGGCAGTTCACTACTTCGTTGGATAATTCTGATATGGATTTTTTCCATTTATGTACTTCCTGATGCAAAGATATAAAAAAAAAGAGAATCAATATAAGAATCAATTAAAAATATATCTAGTGGAAGTTGTTCATCAAGAGTGTTTTTCAGGGTTGATATATACGGTTGAGTCTTGGAGAAAGCATGGATTTCATTCATTTCAAAATAAGCTAAATATAATAAAAATAAGTTTTTTACCAATATGTTTTGCTTGAAATCAGTATCTTTGCAGTTAATATGAAGATTATATTTATTGGTGCGGGCAATCTAGCCACGCAGTTAGCCAAAGCCTTGTTAAATGCAGGGCATGATATCATACAAGTTTATAGTAGGACAAAGGCTTCAGCTTCAGTATTGGCCACAATAGCAGGTGGAGCACCGACTACAGATCTTGAGGAGATTCGAAAGGATGCTGATCTTTACATTTTAGCTGTTAAGGACAGTGTGCTGGGTGATATCATTCCTCAGATATGTAAAGGTAGGGAAGACCGTGTATTCGTGCATACTGCTGGGTCGATGCCTATGAATATCTTTCAGGGAATGGCTTTGCATTATGGCGTGTTTTATCCCATGCAGACCTTTTCAAAAAACAGAGATGTAGAATTCGCTGGTATTCCGGTTTTTATTGAAGGTAATGATCATTTATCTCTTCAGACCCTTCATAGAATGGGGGAATCTATATCAAACCGTGTTTATGAACTTTCCACAGAGGATCGGAAATATTTACACCTGGCTGCTGTTTTTGCCTGCAATTTCGTAAATCACTGTTATACGTTGTCTTCAAACATTCTCTCTGCACACCATATCCCTTTTGATGTCATGCTGCCCTTGATAGATGAAACCGCTGCCAAAGTGCATGATTTGACTCCTTTTGAAGCTCAGACTGGACCTGCTGTACGTTTTGATGAAAATGTTATTAGGGCGCAAGCTGCTTTGTTAAAGAACAATCCGCTTACGAAGGATATTTATGAACGGATGTCTATGAGCATACATCGTACAAATATGAAAAATAAGCGCCCATGATAAATTATGATTTGAAAAAGATAAAGATGGTTATATTCGATGTGGACGGTGTCCTGTCGAAACAAACTATCGTATTGGCGAGTGACGGAGAACCTTTGAGAACAGTCAACATCAAAGATGGCTATGCTATCCAACTCGCGGTTAAAATGGGCTTGCGTGAAGCTATACTTACAGGTGGAAATACTGAAGCTGTACGGATTCGGTATGAGCATCTTGGCGTTCAGGATGTGATTATGAATGCTGCCGTAAAGATTGAAATCTATAAAGATTTATTAATGAAGTACCATCTTAAAGATGAGAATGTCCTTTATATGGGTGATGATATTCCTGACTTTGAGGTGATGAAGCATTGTGGCTGTGCTTGTTGTCCTCATGATGCGGCAACGGAAATAAAAGAGATCTCGAACTATATTTGTTCCCGAAATGGTGGAGACGGGTGTGGTAGAGAAGTGCTGGAACAAGTGCTGCGTGCTCAGGGAAAGTGGCTTGCTGATAAGAAAGCTTTCGGTTGGTAATATACCCTCTATCTTCCCTTTGAAAATTGAATTAATCCTATTATTCATGCAATCATTTAAATATCATCTTATTTTAGCAAGTGGTTCTCCTCGGAGAAAGGAACTTCTTGAAGGTTTGGATATTCCTTTTGAAGTGCGGGTTATTCCTGGCGTAAAAGAGATTTATCCGAGCGATCTGTCAGCTGTTGACGTTCCGGAATATATCGCCGTGGAGAAGGCGGCTGCTTACCGGAAAATAATGGAAGGACAGGACTTGGTCCTTACCGCTGATACTGTCGTAATCTGTGACGGGACAGTTTTGGGGAAACCGAAAAACGAGGAAGAGGCACGGATGATGTTGCATCGGTTAAGTGGTAAAAAACATCTTGTCGTAACAGGTGTCTGCCTGACAACGCAAAGCAGACAGCGACATTATTCTGTGACAACGGAAGTTTCTTTTAAGGCTTTGACGGATGAAGAAATTACTTATTATATTGCTCAGTATCATCCTTATGACAAAGCGGGGGCTTATGGCATTCAGGAATGGATAGGATATATCGGTTGTACGGGATTGAAAGGTAGTTATTATAATGTCATGGGACTACCTGTGCAGAGTATTTATGAAGAACTTCTAAAGTTTCAGGATGAGTAATTTTTCGTATCCTTGAATTATGGTAAGATCCATTTGCTTACTATCTTTATTTTGAGGCTCTGAAATTCTCCAGATGTTCATATTTTCGTGTCATCATCTTCCTGTAAATCTGTTGAATCCACCATTTATGACTTAGTATAAATGGAATACTGAACAGGATAAGAGCCCAATAGGCAATAGTAGAATTGAAAATGGCTCTAAAAATAGCAATGATTATTACGGGTAAGAGAATAGCTCCGAATTGAATCAGCATGGTTACATAATTGTAACTGTTGTTTGTCCGACTGATCAGTTTGGTGTCCAGAGGAGTGGTCTGGTCATTGATGATGGCTGCATGTAGAACCATTATATCATTTGGTCCGGCAGTATACAGTGTATAGGCTATAATCATCAGAAGGCTCCATTTGCCTAGGACCAGTGCTATGACAGAAACAAAAATGGATAAGGATAACAGACAGAGGTAGCAATAGTATTTCGTGAGCAGCAATTGATATAGGTTGTTCTTATGGATCATATAAAAGTCCATATAATTCCCTTCATAACTCATCAAACGTGATGAAAGTATGCCTCCTGGTATAATAAAGCATATAAAGCACCAGAAATCTGCCTTCCAACTGAAAAGTTCTTCGCTTCCTTTTATATCAGTAAACAGGTATAGAAGGAAATTGAAGAAGATATAGAAGATGATGAGTAATAAGGTCTTTCTTGGATTTTTGTTTCGGAAAACCAATTTGAACTCCATTTTGATGTATTCTCCGATCATTCCGAAACGGTTAAAAAGCCTGTATTCGCTGATATGCTGAAGATTAGTGGTACTCTGTTTTGATAACTCTTTGATGACATGACTTTCTTGCTCCTTTCGATTGATGAAAAAGAAAATCGTTATTATCCCGATCAGTCCCAGCCAGTAGATTACATTTATTCTTGCAATATGCTTGCCTATCGTTGAATAAAAATTAAAATACTGGTCCCATCCGGCATTCTTACCTCCATATAAAGGGAGTGCCAGGATAGCGAACCATATCAGAGGGAGAACTATCCAAAAAACGGAATCGGTTATTCGTGTCCTGACCAGAAGATAAAAAAGACTGGACAGCCAGATGACAAATTGAAAGGCGATAATGGAACCTAAAGCCATGATTAGACCTTCCCGTGGCAGGATGGCCATAAGGGAATAGGGTATTATCATGACTTGCCAGATAAAATTGCCTATGCAGAGGAGGTTTGAAATTAGAAAACTTTCTATACACGCATGTCGAGGCAAAGGAAGCAGACTGTAAGGCTTGATCATTTGTGCCGGTGTCTGTTGGGCTATAAAGCGTAGGAGAAAATCGATGGTAAAAAGAAATGGCGTAAGGCTAAACAGTACTCCTGTAGGAGAAACACTCTGGTCTTTTGATACCAGCAAGGCTAATGAGATGGCAAGTATTAAAAGATATATCAGAATAAATATTCCGGTTATACTGAGTATGATTTTTGCTGTCTGGTTTTTCCCATGAAACAGACTTCGCCTTTCCGCCAGTCTGCGATGGTGGAAAAGTTCCGCATAGATCGAAAATCTTCTATAAAGAGTGGTCTTTAGCATTCAGAATTTAAGCCATTCGTATATTTGACTGATATGGAAAAGAGGTCTGTTGAGGTACTCTTGGAAAAGTCTTTCCATAACACTTTCCAGACCTATGATTTCACCGTAAATCGATCACTTCTGCTTGTGGATAGTCCTTTGAATTAAAAGAAAATAAAGAATTGGGTATATTCTTGCTCCTGAAGTTGTTTACTGTAATCGTACTCCAGGTCTTTCCTTGTCTCATACGTACTTGCCGTGGTATATAACTGTTTCTGTTAATGTCCAGATAGAGTTCCTGAACGGTTCTTTTCTGGTTGACGGCGATGAGATGGACAATATAATCAGCACCTGATTTTTTAAGTGATGCCTGGTATCCGGTTTTGTAGATATGAATGAAAGTATACGGATTCATAGACATTTGCTGTGCTTCAGTTGGATTACTGATGCTTACCTCACGCGTTTTCTTCATGTAACTCCATTGCGTTTTCCCATTATACCATACGATGACTTGTGGGGTAGTAGCACGGAACTTATTGCCTTTTATGGCAATGGTACCATTTGTCGAACCATATTTCTCAGAAGATATTCTGAAGGAAGCACTGGCTCCACTTTTATGACCGATGACGGAAGCACATCTATCCAGTACCTGGTTGGCTGTCTGAGCCTGCATAGTACAACTTAACAATAAGGATAAAAACAAAAAAGCAAACTTTTTCATATTCATAAAATAATTTGATTTCTTTAAAATACCTGTCGGAGTTATCTGTAAATTGATTTATATTCTTGTATATACAACTTATCCTCTGATTTGAGCGAGAATTGTATTTAGTTGATTTTCATCTTGTACCAGTACTTCACGTGGCTTGCTGCCTTGTGCTGTACCTACAATCCCGGCAGCCTCCAGTTGATCCATAAGGCGCCCTGCACGATTGTAGCCAATCGAAAACCGTCGTTGAATCATACTTGTACTTCCTGTCTGGGAAAGGACAATGGTATGTGCTGCTTCTTCGAAATAGGGATCCAGTGAGCGCGTCTTTAGACTACTGCTATCCGTTTCTTCTTTGTCGTCCGGTTCTGGCAGTTCCATGGGTTCAACAGGCCCTGGTTGAGCAGTGATATAATTGTTGATTTGCTCTATTTCAGGAGTATCCACAAATGCACACTGTACACGTACGGGTTCATTGCCATTGACATACAGCATATCTCCACGGCCAATCAACTGGTTGGCTCCGCTGCGGTCCAGGATCGTTTTAGAATCAACTGCTGCAGCAACTTTGAAAGCGATTCTTCCCGGGAAGTTGGCTTTGATATTACCGGTAATGATATTCGTGGTTGGTCTTTGGGTTGCGATAATCATGTGTATTCCAACGGCTCTGGCCAACTGTGCAATTCGGGCAATAGGAAGTTCTATTTCTTTACCTGCTGTCATAATCAGGTCTCCGAACTCATCAATGATGACTACAATATAAGGCATATATTCATGGCCCTTTGTCATGTCCAGTCTATGGTTGACAAACTTTGCATTGTATTCCTTGATATTCCGCGCTCCGGCGATTTTGAGCATGTCATAACGATGATCCATCAATTTGCATAGTGAATTTAATGTCCGGACTACTTTCGTGACATCAGTGATGATCGGTTCATCATCTTCATCGACAACAGCCATGAAATGTTTGGCAATCTTGGAATAGACAGAGAATTCCACTTTCTTAGGGTCTACGAGGACGAATTTCAGTTCGTTCGGGTGTTTCTTATAAAGCAAGGAAGTGATCATAGCATTCAGACCGACAGACTTTCCTTGTCCTGTTGCACCGGCTACAAGAAGATGTGGGATCTTCGTCAGGTCGACCATAAACACATCATTCGTAATTGTCTTCCCTAGAGCCAGAGGAAGCTCCATCTTTGTTTCTTGAAACTTTCTGGAATTCAGAATACTTTCCATTGAGACAATATTCGGGTTGGCATTAGGAACTTCTATACCAATAGTTCCCTTACCCGGAATTGGCGCAATGATACGGATGCCCAGAGCCGAAAGACTCAATGCAATATCATCTTCCAGATTCTTGATCTTGGAAATTCGTACCCCTTCAGCAGGTTGGATTTCGTAAAGGGTAATCGTTGGACCGACTGTGGCACGTATGGATCGGATTTCTACACCAAAGTTATGGAGTACTTCTGAAATCCGGTTTTTGTTGGCTATCTGCTCTTGTTCGTCAATATAGGGCTTTTCCTCATTGTCATATTTCTTGAGTAAGTCAAGAGTCGGAAATTTATAATTTGTGAAAGGCTCTCGGGGATTTATAGGGGTCTTGAGTATATTTTCATTGTTGACCGTTCTCTTTGTGGCTCGGTCACCTTCTTTTGCAATCTCTATTTCCATCCCTACATTCTTGCTTAGTTCTTCTTCTGTTTTCAAGCGTGCTGCCCGCTGGGAAGCAAGGAAAGAGGGCGTGTTTTCTGGTGTGGAGGAGCCGGCACTCGTTATGTCTTCATTCGTGGATGCAACAGGAGGAGTGGATTGCTCTGTCATAGATTCTTCTTCTCGATCTTTTTCGTTCAGGTCGATCACTCCGTTTTTCAACGTTGTCCCTTCTGTTTGTTCCGGTGATGCAGTTTCTTTTTCCTCTTCTGCATTTTTGCCATAAAGATTCTGATCAGAGAGTACTTCTTCATCGGCCTGGTTGTCTTTTGTACTATTGGTGATGGAAAAAGGAACCTTCAGATACTTGGAAGGATGAAGTATTTTTATGACCACGGTAATGGTCTCTGTTGTCAGATAAGTAAGAAAGGCTATGGCTGTAACGATTAAGATTACGGTAAGTCCTGGAGGACCAACTATTCCTTCCAGTTTCTGAACACAATATAGGCCGTGTTCTCCCCCGGGATTGAAAAAAAGATTCCCCAAAATAGGAGTGAGAAACTTTGAGAAGGCAATAGAACACCAAATCATGACAAAAGTCATCCCAAAGAACCATTGCCAGAGACGTAGATGATAAGCCTTGATCAACTGGAATCCTCCTAATATCAGGAATAAGGGAATGAGAAAAGCCGGAAATCCGAAATTCTGGGTAATCAGAAAATAGGAGAGTATAGCTCCGATGGAACCGCAATAATTGACAAATTCATGATTGGGGTTCAACCATTCACCAGACTGCATATTTTCCAAGACGCTCTGATCTTCAGCTCCCGTAATGAGGTATGATACCATTGCGATAATGACATATACTGCAAAGCAAAAGAGGATGAGGCCTAAGAAAAAGTCTACTTTATAGTGATCCGTGTATTTATTTTGTTTCCTGACCTTTCTACCCGTTCTTCCGGATTTTGGTTCAGCCTTTTTTTGTGCCATTTTAAAATGCTTCTCTATTTAGTTGCAAAAATAAAGAAAATCCTTTAAAGGCAGTTACAAATTCATAACTTTTTTCTAAATTTGCAGATTGTAAGATTCGAAGATGAAGAAAATCATATATAGCAAATTTGACAAACATGCCATAGGAACTTTGCCGAGAGTCTGTTTTCCGGGACGGATTATTACTGTTTTTACAAAAGATGATGTAGAAACGGCTGTCGATTATCTGTTAGCCAGTGATATCCTGGGCGTTGATACAGAAACCAGACCGATATTTAAGCGTGGGCAAAACTATAAGGTCTCTCTTTTGCAAGTTTCAACTCATGATATCTGCTTCCTTTTTCGCTTGAATTTGACAGGTATAACTCCTGCTATTATCAGATTCCTGGAAGATACTAAAGTTCCGAAGATAGGCCTTTCGTGGCACGATGATCTTCTTGGTTTGCAGCGTCGTGAAAAGTTTAAACCCGGGTATTTCATTGATTTGCAGACTATTGCACCAAAATTGGGCATTGAGGACAAAAGTCTTCAAAAACTTTATGCAAATGTCTTCCATGAGAAAATCAGTAAATCACAACGACTCACAAACTGGGCTGCTGATCAGTTGAAAGAAGCTCAGAAAATGTATGCAGCTACCGATGCCTGGACCTGTATCAATCTTTATGAAGAGATTCAGAGGCTGCTGAAAACACATGATTACCAGTTGATTAAGGTACCTGATCCGGTAGTTGTCCCTGCTTCTTCAGTATCGGATATTGACAGTTCTGATACATCAATACCCGATGAAACCGCCGGTACAGGACAGATAGTTAAAGAAATTTGATATGGAAAAGTTTAAGCAAGTATATTTAAAAAAAGGTAAGGAAGAAAGTCTGAAGCGTTTTCATCCGTGGATATTCTCAGGAGCCCTGAGTCATATAGATTCTGGTGTTGAAGAGGGAGATCTGGTACGGGTGATCACAAAAGACGGCTCCTTTATAGCTCTTGGGCATTATCAGACAGGCAGTATAGCCGTCCGTGTTCTCAGTTTTGAAGATCGTCCGATAGATGATGATTTCTGGAGATCAAGACTTGAATCTGCTTTGCGTATGCGAATAGCTATTGGCATAGCAGATGGAATTAACGGCAATATCTACCGGCTTGTTCATGGTGAAGGGGACAATTTACCCGGACTGATCATTGATTGTTATGGGAAGACCGCAGTGATGCAGGCTCATTCAGTAGGTATGCATCGTTGCCGGAAAATAATCAGCAGGATTTTACTCGAAGTAATGGGCTCCCGTATCGAAAATATCTTTTACAAGAGTGAGACTACCTTGCCGCTGTATGATGATCTGGGAGAAGAGAATGGATTCATGTATGGTGGTAATGCCGATGATGTCGCTGTTGAAAATGGCTTGAAGTTTCATATTGACTGGCTTAAAGGTCAGAAAACCGGATTTTTCATTGATCAGAGAGAAAACCGATCCTTATTGGAAAAATATGCGAGTGGACGGTCTGTCCTGAATATGTTTTGCTATACCGGTGGATTCTCTGTTTATGCGATGCGTGGCGGAGCAAAGTTGGTTCATTCTGTAGACAGTTCTGCAAAGGCTATTGAATTAGCGAGGTCTAATGTGGAGATGAATTTTCCCAGAGATAAACGCCATGAGGCTTTTGATGAGGATGCCTTTAAGTTTCTGGACGAGCATGATGAAAAGTACGATTTGATCGTCCTTGACCCACCGGCTTTTGCCAAGCATCGTTCCGCGTTACATAATGCTTTGAAAGGTTATATCAGATTGAATCTCAAAGGGCTTCAGCGTATTCAGCCGGGAGGAATCCTGTTCACCTTCAGTTGCTCACAGGCAGTGAACAAGGATCAGTTCAGGGCTGCTGTGTTTACAGCAGCTGCACAGGCACATCGCCGGGTCCGGATTCTGCACCAGTTGCACCAGCCTGCCGATCATCCGATTAATATCTATCACCCTGAAGGCGAATATCTGAAAGGACTTGTCCTCTATGTTGAATAATTGTCATGTATGTTGATGACCGCTTTCATGGAGGATTCCAAGTATAAATAGAAATCGTAAACAGTTGATTTGATGAAAAATTTTATAGGAATTATTCCTGCACGATATGCTTCCACTCGTTTCCCTGGTAAGCCTCTTGCCATGTTGGGTGGTAAACCTGTTATTCAACGAGTGTATGAACAGGCTTCTGAGACTTTGTCCTGTGTCTATGTTGCCACAGATGACGTCCGCATTTATGAGACTGTCAGTTCTTTTGGAGGTAAGGCCGTTATGACACGGGCTGACCATAAAAATGGCACGGACCGTGTGGAGGAGGCGATGGAAAAAATCGGTGGTGACTGGGATGTAGTTGTGAATATTCAGGGAGATGAACCTTTTATTCAGCCAAGTCAGATTCAAACACTTTGCCGTTGCTTTGATGATCCGGATACGGAGATAGCTACATTGGGGAAGCGTTTTACTTCGATGGAAGCGGTAGAAAATCCGAATTCACCGAAAATCGTTCTTGACCATAGAGGTTTTGCCTTATATTTTTCGCGTAGTATCATTCCTTTTGTCAGAGGTGAAGAGAAGAGTGAATGGCTGAAAGATTACCCTTTCTTGAAACATCTGGGTATTTATGCCTATCGCAGGCAGGTGTTGAAGGAAATCACACGGCTTTCACAGGGACAGTTGGAAAAAGCTGAAAGCCTGGAACAACTCCGATGGCTGGAAAATGGATACCGCATTAAAGTCGGTTTTACAGATGTTGAAACTGTTGGCATTGATACCGTTGAAGATCTGAAGCGAGCTGAAGAGTTCTTGAAGAAGCTGTAAAGGAAAGATTCATGCAGAATTGCAAGAAAATTGAAAATGTTATCGCCCATTTCATCGAGGGTCATAAGTTGATGAATCAAGGGCAACGTTATCTCGTGGCTTTGTCGGGTGGACCTGATAGCGTTTCCTTATTGCGTATATTGCTTGATCTGGGTTATCAGATTGAAGCAGTACACTGTAACTTTCATCTTCGCGGCGAAGAGTCTGATAGAGATGAAAGGTTTTGCAGCCAACTTTGTCAGGGACTTAACGTTCAACTGCATTTGGTTCATTTTGATACCCGTACTTATGCTGAATTACATCAGGTGAGCATTGAGATGGCCGCTCGTGAACTCCGTTATCAGTATTTTGAAAAATTGAGATGCTCAATCGGGGCAGCCGGAATCTGTGTCGCTCATCATCAGGATGATTCCGTGGAGACAGTTCTGATGAATCTTCTGAGGGGGACGGGACTGAAGGGGCTGGAAGGTATCCTTCCGTTGCAAGGCTATATTATCCGTCCACTTCTTTGTATAAACCGTTCTGATATTGAACAATATCTTCATTCAATCCATCAGGATTTTGTCATTGACAGTACTAATCTTATCGATGATGTGACACGTAACCGGATACGTCTTGATGTCATACCTCTTCTGGAAAAAATAAATCCTGCGTTTCGGAAGAATGTAGCACGTACTACTGAATACGTTGGAATGGCTGTACATGCGTTGGAACATTACGTAAATAATTATATTTCCTTGAAATCCGGTATCGAACTATATTTGCCGCAGGAAGCGGGTGATACAACGATCTCGGATGCTTCTGCTACGATAACTGTACAGAGCATCATGGCCTTTCCTTCTCCTGAATTGCTGCTTTACACGATGATTAATCTGTATGGCTTCAGTGGTTTCCAGGCAGAGGAAATCTATGCTTCAATGAATAAATCAGGAAAGGTGTGGCATTCTAAAACCCATCAACTCCTTGTTGATAGAGGAAAAATATTTATACAACCTTTACCTGATCATGTTTCGAATAACATGCGTATCCCTGAGGAGGGAAATTATGTGTTCAGTAAGAATTTGAAGTTACTGATAAATTATGGACAGCCTGTTGTCTCTAAGGAGAATGATACAGCCACACTGGATGCCGGGAAAGTGAAATTTCCGTTGACTCTTCGTTATAGTCAGGAAGGTGATCGCTTTGTTCCTTTTGGAATGAGGGGTAGTCGGCTGGTCAGTGATTTCCTGACAGATTTGAAGTGTAATCTTTTTGAGAAGCAGCAGCAGTTGGTACTGACTGATGCAACAGAAAAGATACTCTGGGTGGTCGGGAAACGTACGGATAATCGTTTTCGGATAGATTCCCATACGGAGAAAGCTTTAGTACTGAGGGTGTTGAATCCTGATTCTGCAGAAGATATCCGATGAAAAGGATAAAATTTTACGAAAGATGAAATAAAATCTGATAAAGTCGGATTTCCTTATGGAAAAGGGAACGGTTTTTCCGATTTTAAATTCAGATAGATTTTCCTTGATTTGATGGAAACTCCGTTCCTTAAATTCTTTAAATAATTTGGTGGTTAGATGGGAATTCGCTATCTTTGTAGATGTAATCAAAGCATTTCCCATGAACTTTAAAACTCAGATACTGACATTATTATTAGTCTTATCTCCTTTGGCTAGCACTGCTCAGAAGATCATCTTAGGTTCTTGCACCACTCGTGATGGGGGAATGTATAAAGGTGAAATGTCTGGCGGAAGGCCTTATGGTAAAGGGAATACACTTTATAAAAACGGCGATTCCTATGATGGCGAATATGTGAGGGGCAGACGCCAGGGATATGGCATCTATACTTTTAGCAATGGTGAGAAGTATGCTGGGCAATGGTATCAGGATCAGCAACACGGGAAAGGAACTTTTTATTTTGCAAATAATAATAAGTATGTCGGTCTCTGGTATCGGAATTACCGTCAGGATCATGGAGTAATGTACTATTACAATGGTGACCGTTATGATGGTAACTGGTACCAGAACAAACGTCAGGGAAGGGGAACCTACACTTTCTCAAATGGTGCCTATTACCGTGGTCAATGGAAGAATGACGAAAAAGAAGGAAAAGGCTTTTTCAGTTGGAGTGATGGCTCGACTTATAATGGAATGTGGGCTGACAATATGCGCAATGGAAAAGGAACCTATAAATATTCAGGCGGGGACTTTTATGTAGGTGATTGGAAAAATGACATCCAGAACGGTAAAGGCATCTATAAATTTCAGAACGGTGATCGCTATGAGGGTGACTATGTTCAGGGAGAACGGACCGGTCAGGGTGTCTTTACATACGCCAACGGTGATAAATATTCGGGTGAGTTCAAGGAAGGAATGAAAGATGGCCAGGGTACGATGGAATGGGATAATGGTGATACGTACACCGGTCAGTGGAAGAATGATTTACAGAACGGTACAGGCCAACTTACCAAGAAGAATGGTGATGTCTTTGAAGGACAGTTTCGTAATGGTAAGGTAGATGGTGATGTCAGTATCCATTACGCTAATGGCAATACTTTCAAAGGTGTCTATCATGACGGACGTCGTAACGGACCTGCCATTGAGGTGTCTAAAGACGGTATTCGTTTTGAAGGTAGTTATGTCAATGACCAGCGAGATGGTAAATTCGTGGAAAAAGATCGTAATGGACAGATAACAGCCCAGGGAACTTATCGTTATGGGCATCGGGGAAAATAATATCTTAATTAATCAGTAATCATGACAAATAAAATGGTGAAATCTGCAATCGGAATTGTGAGGAATGACCCATATCTTGAACCTTATGCCGATGCAATCTGTGGACGACATGACCATGCAGTATGGAAAATGAATCAGTTGACTCAGAATGGGAAAATGACGCTCAGCGACTTTGCTGACGGGTATGACTATTATGGGCTTCATAAGGTGAAAGACGGTTGGGTGTTTCGGGAGTGGGCGCCAAATGCTACTGATATTTATCTGATCGGTGATTTTAACGATTGGAAGGAGATGGATAATTACCGTTGCAGGCGTCTCGAAGGAACCGGAAGCTGGGAACTTCAACTTCCGACAGAGGCCATAAAGCACGGCCAGTTGTACAAGATGCATGTGCATTGGAACGGTGGAGAAGGAGAACGGATCCCGGCGTGGGCACAACGTGTGGTTCAGGATGACCAGACGAAAATATTTTCTGCTCAGGTATGGCATCCGCGCGACTATGTGTGGAAGCAAAAGACATTTGTACCGACGACTTCACCTTTGCTGATTTACGAGTGCCATGTCGGGATGTCTCAGGATGCTGAGAAAGTAGGTACCTATACTGAATTTAAAGATAATGTTCTTCCGAGAATTGTCAAGGACGGTTATAATTGTCTTCAGCTTATGGCTGTTCAGGAACATCCCTATTATGGCAGTTTCGGCTATCATGTGAGTAGTTTCTTTGCTCCAAGTTCCCGTTTTGGCACTCCGGAAGAATTGAAAGCCCTTATTGATGCGGCTCATCAGTCAGGAGTTGCCGTAATCATGGATATTATACACTCTCATGCCGTTAAGAATGAGGTGGAGGGTTTAGGTAATCTTGCAGGTGATCCGAATCAGTATTTTTATCCGGGTGAGCGGCATGAACACCCGGCATGGGGTAGCCTGTGCTTCGATTATGGAAAGGATGATGTCATTCATTTCTTGCTGAGTAACTGTAAATACTGGTTGAAGGAATTCCATTTTGACGGTTTCCGTTTTGATGGAGTTACTTCCATGTTGTATTACAGTCATGGACTTGAAGAAGCCTTTACTAATTATAGCGACTATTTTAACGGCCATGAAGATGATAATGCTATCTGCTATCTGATGATGGCCAATCAACTCATTCATGAGACTAATCCTCATGCCATTACGATTGCTGAAGAAGTCAGTGGAATGCCGGGACTGGCTGCAAAATTTGAAAACGGAGGCTATGGCTTTGATTATCGTTTGGCCATGAATATCCCTGACTTCTGGATTAAGATAATCAAAGAAAAAAGAGATGAAGAATGGAAACCCAGCAGTATATTCTGGGAGATGAAGAATCGTCGTTCTGATGAACAGACTATCTCATATTGTGAATCTCATGATCAGGCTCTTGTCGGAGATAAGACGATTATCTTTCGTCTGATAGATGCAGATATGTATTGGCATTTCCGGATTGGGGATGAGAATGATACCGTGCATCGGGGCATTGCACTTCACAAGATGATTCGTCTGGTGACCCTTTCTGCCATGAATGGAGGTTATCTGAATTTTATGGGTAATGAATTCGGACATCCGGAGTGGATTGATTTCCCTAGAGAAGGGAATGGATGGAGCTATAAATATGCTCGCAGGCAGTGGCATCTTGTTGATGATCAGAGTTTATGCTATCATTATTTGGGAGACTTTGACCGGAAGATGCTTGAGGTAGTAAAGAGCGAACCTGGTTTTATCCATACACCGGTAATCGAGATCTGGCATCAGGATGAGGATCAGATCCTGGCCTTTATGAGAGGGGATCTATTCTTTGTCTTTAACTTTTCTCCAACCCGTTCCTTTGTTGACTATGGCTTTCTGGTTCCGAAAGGTTCCTATAAAATAGTACTTGATTCCGATAATCCTGCCTTTGGTGGAAATGGACTTAATGATGATTCTATGGTACATCAGACCAATTATGATTCGCTCTATGCCAGTCAGAATAAGGAATGGCTGAAGTTGTATACTCCTTCCCGTTCTGCGATGGTACTTAAGAAATGTAATCTATAGTAATAAAATTTTAGATAATGAGAAGAGCTAAAAATAGCACAGTTACAATGCGTGTAATCTGTACTATTGTCTTTCTGGTTTTTACTTTCTGCTATCTGTATTTTTACCAGAGTGATATTCTGGCAGTTGAACAGCATGTGCTTTCTTGTGGGAAAACACATTATAATCGTATATTGGGAGCGGTTCTCATTACTGCTATCTTATATATTATCCAGGTGGGCGTTTTTGCGGTCACTGGATTGAAGAAACGTACTCATGCATTGACCTATCTGCCGTCATTTCTTCTGTTGATATTCATAACTGCCGTCAGTCCTCATATTGATGAAGGATTTTCTTTTGGAGCCTGGTTATGGGTATTCCCTCTGGTATTGATCCTTTATATACTCTGTGTGATGTTTGCCCGTGGATTCCAGACGATAGAACCTGATATGAATTCTACGGGGATTTTTTCACAGTTGACTTGGACTAATATACTGGAGATGGTAGCCATGATACTTTGTACCGGTTTATTTAGTAATAATAATGAAGTCTTTCATCGTCGGGCACATGCGGAGTCTTGTTTGATCAAAGGGGATTGGAATGGGGCCGTAAAAGCCACGGATGGCTTGGATAAAGCTGATAGCAGTCTGACCTTTCTTCGTGCCATTGCTCTTTCTCATGAAGGAAAATTGGGTGAGAAGATGTTTGAGGTTCCTGTGACGGGTGGAAGTGTGTCGATGTTGCCTAATGGCAAGAGTGTGAGATGCATGATGTATCCCAAGGATTCCATCTATTTATGGCTTGGAAGACGTTATATCCAGTACATGTTACCGTTGCACTATCTGCATTTTTCTTTTAGGAATCATACAGCTAAAAAGGCAGCTGGTGATTATCTGTTGACTTCCTATCTGATGGATAAGAATCTGGATGCTTTTGCAGCGACGATAGAAAAGTTTTATCGTCTGGATAGTGTGATGCCGAAACATTATCGTGAGGCTTTGATTCTTTACACACATCATCGTTCAAATCCTAAGATCGTTTATCATTCTAGTGTGATGGATGCCGACTTTCAGGATTATCAGACATTGGAACATCAGAATCCTAATCCTCGTCAGCGGCAGGCTGCCATTCGGGATACGTATGGGAATACGTACTGGTATTACTGGCAGTATGGTGGAAAATGATATTCGGGATCAGCAGGAAGGGCGTTTGTGTATTTCTGCATATTTCCGGAGTGCAGCCAGAAGTTCCTGATTTTCAGTTTTTGTCCCGATAGTTATCCTCAGGCAGTTGCCACAGAGGCGTACTCTTGTACGGTTTCGGACGATGATTCCCTGGCAGACCAGATAATCATAGACTGACTGTGCATCCGTCATGCGGGCGAGAAAGAAGTTAGCATCTGTCGGATAGACCCGTTCACAAATAGGAAGTTCTTTGATTGCTACTATCATCTTTCCTCGTTCCAAAAGGATAATCTTGATCCATTTTTCAACCCTGAAAGGTTCTTTTAAAGCCTCCAATGCTTGTTCCTGAGTCAGTTGGTTGACATTATACGGATATTTTACCTTATTGAAAAGTCCTATAATATCTTGTGAAGCAAAGGCCATTCCGAGTCGTATGGCTGCACATCCCCATGCCTTGCTCATGGTATTAAGGACTATGAGATTAGGATGCTGTCCAAGTTCTTTGCGCATAGGACTTTCCCCGGAAAAATCACTATAGGCTTCGTCTATGATCACGATGCCCTGAAATTTCTTCAATACTTCTTCTATGGTATCCCGGCGGATCAGATTCCCACTGGGATTGTTTGGAGAACAGATCCATATCAACTTTGTGTTTTCATCACAGGCAGCCAGGAGTTTGTCGGCTGTGATCTGGAATTCTTTGTCAAGCAGGACAGGGCGGTATTCGATATCATTGATATCTGCACAGACCTTATACATCCCGTATGTAGGTTCGATAGCCACAACATTGTCTTTACCCGGCCGGCAGAAGATGCGGTAAGGCAAGTCAATCGCCTCATCACTTCCATTTCCGAGGAAAATATTCTCCGGTGGTATCCCCTTAACCTTGCTCAGTGCTTCCTTTACGTTTCGTTGAAGAGGATCCGGATAGCGATTGAATGGCGCATTATATGGGTTTTCATTTGCATCCAGAAAGACATGAGCTTCATGTCCTGCATACTCGTTTCGTGCACTGGAGTAAGGTGCAAGATTCCAGATATTCTCCCGGCAAAGTTCTTTCAGATTCTTCATCGTTATTTCTTTATCTTTCTTTTATCGAGCGGATTCTCAGCCTCATGGCGTTGGCATGCGCCTCAAGTTGTTCATTCTCAGCCATACACACCACAGCATTTCCGATACTTTCTATGCCCTGCTCGTCAAGGTGCTGAAAGGTAATTTTTCGATTATAACTATCCAGATTAACGCCATTATAGGCCAGTGCGTAACGGTGGGTAGGCAGAGTGTGGTTGGTTCCACTGGCATAATCACCAGCACTCTCGCAGGCATACTTCCCGAGGAAGACCGAACCGGCATTGACTACTTTCTGAGCGAGTCGGGTATAATCATTGACTGCCAGAATGAGATGCTCCGGAGCGTAACAGTTACTTAAGTCTATAGCCTCATCAAGGTCATGGACAAGGATAAAATGGGAATTGTCGAGAGCCTGTGAAGCGATCTCTTTTCTAGGCAGGCGAGCGAGTTGGACAGATACCTGTTGTTGAATTTCCCCTAGAATAGTCTCCGAATCTGTTATGAGCATGACCTGTGAGTCAATGCCGTGTTCTGCCTGTGACAAGAGGTCAGCAGCCACGAAGACTGGATCACTGTCCTTGTCGGCAATGACACATACCTCACTTGGTCCGGCAGGCATGTCGATAGCTACATCGTGTAAACTTACTTGTTGCTTGGCTGCCATTACATATTGGTTACCCGGACCGAAGATCTTGTAGACTTTCGGAATACTGTCCGTTCCGTACGCCATAGCTCCGATAGCCTGAACGCCACCGGCTTTATAGATATGGCTTACACCTGCAATCTGGGCAGCTGCAAGAATAGCTGGATTTACCTTTCCCTCATGATTCGGCGGAGTGCACAATATAATCTCTTTACAACCGGCGATGACAGCTGGTGTAGCAAGCATGAGTACGGTAGAGAAAAGGGGAGCCGTCCCTCCGGGGATATAGAGACCTACTTTCTCGATAGGTACACTTTTCTGCCAACAGGTAACCCCTTTGGCGGTTTCTATTTTCTTGCCGCTGAACTGCTGGACTTCATGGAATCTGGCAATGTTGCGATGCGCGAGTTTTAAGGAATCGATTAATTCTTTTGAACAGCATCTTATGGCTTCTTCCTTTTCCACGTCAGTAACCGTAAGTTGGTCAAGATGGACATGGTCGAATTTCTGCTCATAGCGTATTACGGCTTCATCACCGTTTTCTTTTACATCTTTCAGTACCTCACAGACTGTTGTATTCAGTTGTGAAACATCCAAATGGGGGCGTTTGACAATCTCTTCCCATGAATCCCGGACAGGATATTTTATAATGTTCATTGTGCTTAAAGTATCATCTTTTCAATCGGGGTAACCAATATGCCCTGAGCTCCCAGTTCTTTTAATTTGCCGATGATTTCCCAGAATCTTTCTTCATCAAGGACAGTGTGTATAGAGCACCAGCCTTCATCTGCAAGTGGAATGATCGTAGGACTCTTGATGCCGGGTAGAACTTTCGTGACAGCTGCAACTTTGTCTTTCGGACAGTTCATCATTACGTATTTTTTCCCTTGGGCAGACCTGACGGCTGCGAAGCGGAATAGCATTTCATCCAGAATCTTGTGTTTATCTTCATCCATATTCCGGTTGCCAATCAGGATTGCTTCACTTTTCATTACCGTTTCTACCTCCCTGAGGTTGTTGCTCATCAGGGTAGAGCCGGAACTGACAATATCAAAGATACCGTCTGTCAGACCGATACCCGGACTGATTTCTACAGAACCCGTAATCACGTGGATCTCGGCACTGATATTGTTCTTCTTTAAGAAAGAACGAAGAATATTCGGATAGGATGTAGCGATCTTACGACCGTTAAACCATTGAAGTCCTGTGTAATGAACTTCCTTAGGGATAGCCAGGCTCAGTCGGCATTTGCTGAATCCCAAACGGGATATGATCTGAGCGCCTTCTTTGCGTTCTACAAATTCATTTTCTCCAACTATACCAATGTCAGCCACTCCGTCAGCTACACTTTCCGGAATATCATCATCTCGTAGATAAAGTACTTCTAATGGAAAATTGTTTGCCTGGACAAGGAGAATCCGCTTTGATGCGGTAATCCTGATATCTGCTTCTTTGAGCAGATTCATGGTGTCGTCATACAGACGACCTTTTGACTGAACAGCTATTCGTAACATGTCTAATTTCCTGATATAATTTATGCAAAAGTACCTTTTTTTGTTCATATTTGCAACAATATTTGTACTTTTGTATCGAATTAGAGGTATGAAAGAATTTTTATTGATTATATTTTCACTATTGCTTTTGGCTGCTTGCTCTTCCAGACAAGCTCCGGAAACAACTCCATGGGGAACTGTCGTGGGAGGTGACAAGACTGATTCAGCTTCTTCACAGAGAAGGTTCTCTTTGGATGATATTATGAACAATGGTGAAATGATCATGCTTACTCTTTCCGGCCCCGAATCTTATTATGATTATCATGGTCATGGCATGGGACTTCAGTATCTGCTGTGTGATAAATTCGCACAGAATATCGGTGTTTCGCTCCGTGTTGAGGTCTGTAAGGATACCTTGGACATGATTCGTCAACTGAATAAGGGTGATGGGGATATCATCGCTTTTCCGTTGCCTGAGAATTTACCTGAGAAGATAAAGAAAAACCTTCTTTATTGTGGGGTCAGTATGAACTCTTCTAAAGCACAATGGGTTGTCAACAAGAATAATAAGGAACTTGCTGATTCCTTGAACCGTTGGTTCAGGCCGGAGATGATTGAAGAGACGAGACGTGAGGAGAATTTCCTGCTCAGTACCCGGAGTATTGTCCGTCATGTTTATTCACCGATGCTTAACCGCTCTGCGGGAATTATCTCACGATATGATCATCTCTTCCAGATGTTTGCTCCGATGGCCCGGATGGACTGGCGGCTGATGGCTGCACAATGCTATCAGGAGAGTTGCTTTGACCCGAATGCTCATTCATGGGCTGGGGCAGAAGGTTTGATGCAGATCATGCCTTCTACAGCTTCTTATCTGGGTTTGGATATGGGTATGTTACATGATCCGGAAGCTAATGTGGCTGCCGCTGCAAAATATATGGCTGATCTGGGTGGGCGTTTCAATGATATTCCTGATCCTGCTCAGCGCTGGTATTATGTGCTGGCTAGTTATAATGGCGGGTATCAGCATGTACGTGATGCTATGGCTTTGGCATCCAAATTCGGGCGTAATCGATATCAGTGGGGTGATGTAGCTGAATTTGTCCTGAATTTGAGTGTTCCTCAATTCTATAATGATCCGGTTGTCAAACATGGATATATGAGAGGTGCTGAAACGGTAGATTATGTGAACCGGATACGCAACCGTTGGGCAGAATACCGTAGTGTTGCTCATGGAGGAGGATTCAACTCCGGGAGTTTTAATAACAGCATTCCTCGTCGATCCCGGCACAAAAATAGATTCCGTTAAATTACCGGAACTTATTTCTGACCGGTATATTCCATGTATCTGAACTTGTCCGATAGATTCTGATAAGAAAAGTGATTCTTCTTTTCTTCTTGCGATAACATTAATTCGCTCTATGGTGCATAGCGCTCTGCGATATGCACCATAGAGCAGTGCTGTATGCACCATCCTGCAAAGCTGTATGCACCATAGAGGTCCTTATGCCTGCAGGTTCAAGGACGGAAACGGATGTAAGCACGGTCATCAAAACTCTGATTACCTTGTTTCAATCCTTTCGTGGCAAAAAAAGTTTTTATATTCTGCGGGTCATCTTCCAGTTGAACAGCCAACCGTTGTTCGCTTTCTTGCAGGGTAGGCCGGAGAAAGGGATAACCGTCACTGGCCAGGACGATTTCTGTATCTGCTGATTGTGGACACGGAATCAGAATGATTCCTTCTTTATAAATGGGAAAGCCATCTATGACCGCATAAGTCTTGTTCTGGCCTTCTTTCATTGCTTGGATCAAATCAGGTACAATAGCACTTCTGGCCTGATCTGGCGAAAGTCCCTGTCGAATTAGATTTATACGTTTTTTTGCTATCCTTTTCTCATCAGGTTTTCCGTTCTCCAGAAGTTTTCCATTGATTAGTCCCTGACAGTCTCCGATCATCCATATTTCATTTCGGTAATGGCTGTAGACGATAGCGCTGGCAGTCATCCTGTTTTCAGGATGAGAGGAGAGTGTGTCCAGAATATCTTCCGGGTAATGCCGGTATATTTCCCGGGTCACTCCGTCACAGAATTCTTCCCATGTGGTCTTACAGGAGAGATGACGGAGATAATCGGCAGTAAGAAGCATACAGTAGCGGCCGTTCTTTTCGTTTTCAGAAATCTGCGTACAGGTTTTGCTTGTACTTCCGTCAACGACAGCGATGAAGTTATCTGTGATAACGATTCCGTCCTCGCAGGTCTCCTGAGTTCTTTTTCCTATTATCTTGCTTTCCAGAATATTCATGATTACCTTTACCTTTAGTCTGATTCCTGCTCTTCTGGCCTCTTGTGTGATTAGACTCGTTTTCCGGCAGGTAGTTGTTATCTCTGAAAGAATAACCGTTGTGCCGGCTGTCGGATTTCTCCGTTCTTCGTCGATCCTCTGACTTTGCCGTTTGTTGGGAAAAGTGGCTGGGACGAGAATGATCACGTCCTGTTTTTGAAGACGCTTTCTTCCATTCGAATCCTCCTCCTACAGGGCGGTCATCAAAGTGGACATGTCGGTTTTGCTGAGATTGGTTCTGTTGCAGATGTTCTCCTTTTGAATAGAGACGTTCGATGAGGTCTGAACGGCCGATACGGCGCAACTCATGTTCGATATTCCGGCGTTCTTCCGGCAAATACCAGAAGAAGAACTGGCGCTGGGCTTTCTTTTCATTTGGCGTTTTTGCAGAATATACGGGTTCAAGGGTGTAAGGATTGTATCCGGTGTACCACATTTCCGTAGAGATCGTCATAGGTGTCGGCGTAAAGTCCTGCACCTGTTCCAGATGAAAGTTCAGGTCTTTCGTAATCACGGCCAGTTCTGCCATATCTGCTTCATGGCATCCGGGATGAGAACTGATGAAGTAAGGGATCAGTTGTTCCTTGAGTCCTTCTTCCTTATTGATCTGGTCAAAAATCCGCTTGAAGTCATAGAACTCACTGAAATCGGGTTTCCGCATGAGTTTCAGGACTTGAGGAGAAGTATGTTCCGGAGCTATTTTCAGTCGTCCGCTGACATGCTTGGCAATCAGTTCCCGCGTATACTGTCTGGTAGACTTGTTGATCTCTTCATCCTTGCTCTGATGGAGCAGCAGATCATATCGAATACCACTGCTGACAAAACTCTTTTTGACTTCCGGCAGGGCATCGACAGCATGGTAGATCTCCAGGAGTTTTGAATGATCTGTAATCAGGTTCGGGCAGACCTGGGGATTGATACAGGATGGACGTTTGCACACTTCACATGCTTTTTCATTCCGGCCATGCATGCCGTACATATTAGCAGAAGGACCTCCCAGATCGGAGATATAGCCTTTGAATCCTGGCATGTGTACGACCTGCTCAGCCTCTTTTAGAATACTCTTTTTGCTTCTGCAAGTCACAAATTTTCCTTGATGAGCGGATATAGTGCAGAAAGCACATCCTCCGAAGCAACCTTGATGGATATTGATGGAAAACTTGATCATTTCGTATGCAGGAATGACCTTGCCTCGATATTTCGGATGCGGTTGCCGGGTATAAGGGAGGTCGAAGCTGGCATCAAGTTCAGGTGTCGTCAATGTCGGATAAGGTGGATTGACAACAGCATAGGTTCCGTCAACTCCCTGAAGCAATCTGTGTGCATGCTTCATGTTAGCTGCTTCTTCTATATACTTGTAATTCTCTGCCTCTTTCTTTTTGGATTGCAGACACTCTTCATGAGAGTGAAGCACGATGTCATTGTCTGTGATTCCTCCATCAATATTTTCTTTCTCTGCCAGGTAAACCGTCTGTGGAATATTATGAATGGCCTTTATGGGAAGCCCCTCTTCAAGTTGATGACAGAGTTCGATAATAGACTTCGCTCCCATACCATACAAGATGAGGTCAGCACCGGAATCACAGAGGATACATTTCCGAAGCCGGTCCTGCCAGTAGTCGTAATGGGTGAGCCTTCGCATACTCGCTTCGACTCCTCCGAGTACTACCGGGACATCCGGGAACAGTTGCTTGAGGATTCGGGTATAGACGATAGTAGGATATTCAGGCCTGCAATCATGACGGCCGTCAGGACTATATTCATCCTGCGAGCGTAATCGTTTACCGGCTGTATACTTGTTGACCATAGAGTCCATAACGCCCGGTGATATGGCGAAACACAACCTTGGACGTCCCAGTTTCTTGAAGTCACGATAGTCTCCATGCCAGTCTGGTTGGGGAACTATCGCTACTTTATAGCCGGCGGCTTCGAGACTACGGCCGATGACAGCCTGTCCGAATGACGGATGATCGACGTAAGCATCCCCTGAGAAGATGATCACATCGAGTTGATCCCATCCTCTTAATTCACATTCCTTCTTTGTCGTCGGAAGGAAATCGGTCAATTGATATGCCAATTTGTCTTTTTATCCTTTTTAATCAGTTACGTCCAATGGATCCTCACAAGTAGCCGGCTGCTTTACTTTCCAGTTTTTATACAGGTCAGCCAATTTCTGGAGTCCGAAAGCCTTCATGTTGCTGTTGTAGATAACATCAAGACAGAGGTCGAGCAGATTCTTATCCTTGCCGGCTTCTGATTCGAGCAGTGAACGGACATTATACCTCAATTTGTCCAGAACGTCTTCATTGACGATACCGTTACTGTCTACAAGATCCCGTAAAAGTTGATATTTTTCTATTGTATTCAAATGGGCATCGCTAACTTCAATGTTGCGAGTCCCTGTTGGATTAGCTTGAATTTTATACATGATATTTATTTTAATAATTATTGATATTATTCTATCGTTTTAATGGTTTCAGATAGTTCAGGATACCTTGCATGATCTGCTTGCGGTCATTGGTGTTCTTGATACATTCAAATGGAAATCCAATGGTAAAGCATTTGTAGTCATTTCCCTGATAAGCAACGGCAGCGGGGTTCTTGTCACTGTATTGCATTGCGCAGATCGCATTTCCAAGAGGAGAGAGAATATCCGGATGGGTAGCAGCATAATGCTTCTCATTCAGTTGGTGCCAGAAACTGAAATTTATTCCCAATCCGGTGGCGGTTTCCTGAATATCGGCTGCACTGTCCGGTTGATAAACTAATTTCAGGTTATCACGTAACCATGTTTTCTCATCTGTTCCTGTCATGTCTGATCCGATGTAGGAACCACTGACTAAAAGACTGCCTCCCTGTGAGAGATAACCATGCAGGAGTGTCCGTATGGAATAGGGCAATGACTTGTAAAATTCCGGGGTATAACCGTCATATTTTTCCAGACCGAGAATCAGGTCTGTGACAGGATAATCCTCTAGTTTTATCTTTCCATTCTGAATAGCTTCTTCCGAGCAACTGACTACCTGATATTTGTTACTTCCTGCGATGGCTTCTGTGTGGCAGAAGGGATAATCGAAATCGTTTCCGGCAACGAAATGGCCGGCCATCTCATCCCCGCCATAGCCAAGTCCTCCAGGGCCTTCTTTGCCCATCCGTGAACGGTTGAAGCATTCCTGTATTCCGTTCCATCCGGCAGTAAGTCCATAACTTACTCCGGGGTCGACGGTCATATCGAATCCTTGAAGGGTATCATTGTCGATTACTTGTGGTGAAGCTAACCGGTGAAAGCCATTGACAATAAGTATGGTATACTCTGCACGAGGCTGGTATAAGGCTGACAGGATTTCAGAAGGGAAACTTTCTCCGCCTGCGTTGCATGCTGTAATCTTGAACCGGTAGGGAATACCCGGCTGCAACTGGATTTCACAAGATTTGGTCCGAATGACCGTTCCGTTATCGAATCCTCCCTGGCCTTTGGCAATATAAACATTATAAAAAGTCGGGGTAGCAGTGGGTTCTTGCGGATCAGGCTGTGCGCTCCAAGAAAGTTGAGCTTTGCCCTTTTTGTCCAAAGTAACCGAGAAATTCACGGGGTTCAAAGGTTCAACGACATAGTCCTGACTGTGGTTGGTATCGATGAAACGGAGAATGGTCTTATAGATAGAACGGGCCAATGTAAATTTAAACATCGGATCCTGTGCGAGTTTTACATCCGGGAAATTCTGATGTGAAAGAGTTTCCAGGATAGCTGACGGAACTTCCGGGATCCGTGTTTCAGAATAGTTGCGGTCCCATAAATATCGTTTGTTCCACTGGTGGTATTTTGCGGTTATATCTGTCGTAACATTATTCAGAAGTGCCTTGGCAAAATCTTTAGAGGTCTGTCTGGAAAGGCCCGAACTCAGCATCCCGTCATTGAAGTCAGTCGTGCACACAGCCAGACTGCCTTCCAGATCCTTCCCATTAGGTGCAAATCCTGCATCACTGTGTACGGCAAGGGATAATTCGATAGGTACGTTCTTACCTTCCAGTGTCGGCATGTAGACGCTGCCGCCACCTAACCAGTTGGTCATGAGTGATCTCACATTGATATCATCCGCGTAGTCATCTGTTCCTTTTCGTGTACTATAGACCGAATAGGGTGCGCCACTCCACTGTGCAGAGTAGCGTGCTCCTTCAAGACAACGAGGGAGACCGGATACCATTCCGCCCCGTGCGATATTTCCCATACCCCCTCCGAAGCGTACGGCATCAGCGGTGACGATACCTTTCTTGGAAGACTGGTTTGTTAGGACTACCCGGTTTTGTGGAGAACAGCCCTGATTAAAGTTGAATGTACCCAGATAGACCCATGTTCCTCCTCCCATCTTCTGGTTTACCGTGAATTCGGTAGCTTGTCCTTTATGGTAAACGATGTAATGTGCATCTTTTATGCTCTTGGGTAGGGTCTGATAACTGATATAGACAGCATATCTACCCGATTCAGGAATATTGGGCTGGTAGTCCACTTCACTGAAGTGTTTCCGCTTGGTCGTTTTGATCTGTCGTAGTGTTCCCATCCGGAATGGATTATCACCGTCATGGAGAATCGTTCCGTGATAGGCAAAACCTACTGAGTCACATCTTTTCCAGTTTTTTCCGTTATTGATTTCCCGATAATAGGGAAGGGTAATGGAGTCATCATTATCTACGATAACCTCATGAGTCTGCCAGTCCCGTTCTCGTGGAGTGAATACTGTTGCCCCTGCATTTTCGAGCATAGGGATGAGAAAAGGAATTACAATGGTCTGAGTAAACAGATCCTCGGTTGTGCAGAAGAGGTTCGGGCGCTGCCATGTCCATTTGTTCCTGTTGTTATCATAATATCTGCCATGTGAAGCCCAGAGGGAAATATGCCTGTCGAGCAATCCTTTGGTAATCAGATTGGGACGTGAGACGTTGAAAACCCATGGATCATCATTATAACTGATATTCCCCCACGCACGTGTATTTCCGTCTTGATATTGTGCAAAGACTGTCTGGGCTACTGCCGACAGACAGAATAGCATCATGATTTTCTTCAGAATTGATATATGCTTCACCCTATGCCTCAATAGAAAAAACTTGTTTCTTTCAGATGTTGTTTATCCGAATAGTTTATTTATAGTTAGCCAATTGAAAATTTTTCCGGCTTTTTACCCTTAAAGTCCTTAAAATACAGTTTGATACGTTTCATGTCTGCATCAATATCACCACATGGATATACCGTTTCTGTACACTGGATGAGTTTGCGCTCATAGTCACAACCGTATAGCAGAATAGGCAGGTGTGCATTGAGTGCGATATAGTAAAATCCTTTTTTCCAGTCAGAGTTCAGACTTCTCGTCCCTTCCGGTGTGATGCAGAGAATAAAATGATGCTCCTTCAAGGCCATTTGTGCCAGGGTATCTGTCATACGGCTATGCTTTTCGCGATGGACAGGTATGCCTCCCAATTGATGGAATAGTGATCCCAAAGGCCAGAAGAACCATTCTTTTTTCATCAGAAAATTGGCTTTGATACCTTCTGCGTGGGCATACAACTGCCCGATAAGCATATCCCAGTTACTTGTATGTGGAGCTAAGCAGAGAATGTATTTTTCCGGATGAGACTGTGTGATATCTTTCTTCCAGCCCATCTTCTGGTATAGAAGCCATTTACAGATTTTTTGTAGCATGAATGAGATGTTTAATTTCCTAAGTTGGAAATCTGGTCTGTGATTTCAGAAATCTGTTTGTTGAAATCTTCAATTAAATCCCCGAAATATTTCTGGGGTTTCATTCCCGGTTCCGGATGAGATATCCGGCTGACAAAATTGGAATGTACTGTCAATATGGATGTAAGCAAGGCTTGTACATCTTCTTTTTCGGTTTTCCTTCCTCCATAGAGATCTGCTGCAATACATTCTGCAAAAAGATCACTACAGATATAGTTAATCCTGCGCTTTAAAGAACGTTTATTCTTCATTTCATTATTAATATTAAATGATTTATTTTTTTTGTTTGTCAGGTCAAAGATAGACAAATTTCGGTAAACACAAAAACTTCTTCGAGAAAAAACTTATAAAAGTTGGAATTTAATAATCATTCTTTCGTATTATCAGAGAAAAGTCTTAAATTTGCATAAGAATTTATAGTTCAACGATTATAAAATTAATAAACGATGGAAAAAAGTGTTTTACAGTTAGAGAGAGCTGCTTATCAGCCTAAACTGCCTAAGGCCCTTCAAGGGGGTGTAACAGCTAAGGAAGGAGCTCCAACTCAGAGTGTAGCCGATCGGGAAGAGATCAAGAAACTGTTTCCGAATACTTATGGCATGCCTCTAGTAGAGTTTGTACCGGGAAAAGAGACAGGTGCATCCAAAAAATTGAATGTAGGTGTCATCCTCTCCGGAGGCCAGGCTCCTGGTGGTCATAATGTGATTTGCGGAATCTTTGACGAACTTAAAAAACTCGACCCTTCAAATCGCCTCTACGGTTTCTTGATGGGGCCTGGTGGCTTGGTGGATCATAAATATATTGAGATCACTGAAGACTTTCTGAAAGATTATCGGAATACCGGCGGCTTCGATATGATCGGTTCCGGTCGTACCAAACTAGAGGAGGTGGATCAATTTGAAAAGGGACTTCAGATTATTCGAAAATTGAACATTAAAGCCGTTGTGATTATCGGTGGAGATGATTCGAATACAAATGCTGCCGTCCTTGCGGAGTACTACAAGGCCAAGCAGTATGGCGTACAGGTGATCGGATGCCCTAAGACCATTGACGGAGACTTGAAAAACGATCAGATTGAGACCTCTTTCGGTTTTGATACGGCTACGAAGACGTATAGTGAACTGATCGGTAATATAGAGCGTGATTGCAACTCAGCCCGTAAATACTGGCATTTCATTAAATTGATGGGACGTTCTGCTTCTCATATTGCTTTGGAATGTGCCTTGCAGACTCAGCCTAATGTTTGTCTGATTTCTGAGGAGATTCAGAAAAAGGATATGACGCTGAATCAGATCGTAGAGTATATTGCCAAGGTAGTCGCTTACCGTGCCGAACAGGGACATAACTTCGGTGTCGTCCTGGTTCCGGAAGGCTTGATCGAGTTCGTTCCTGCCATTGGCCGTCTGATTGCCGAATTGAATGATCTGTTGGCAGCCCATGGTGCTGACTATAAGGATATGGAAAAAGAGGTTCAGCGGCAATACATTATGGCTCATCTTTCTAAGGAAAATGCCGAGACATTTGCTACATTGCCGGAAGGTGTTGCACGTCAGTTGTCTCTGGACCGTGATCCTCATGGAAATGTCCAGGTGTCTCTGATTGAGACTGAGAAGTTGCTTTCCGAGATGGTCGGAGATCTGCTCGCGAAGTGGAAAAAGGTAGGAAAATATAATGGTAAGTTTGCTGCTCAGCATCATTTCTTCGGATATGAAGGCCGTTGCGCAGCTCCTTCTAACTTTGATGCAGATTATTGTTATTCGCTCGGTACAAGTGCCGTTCAGTTGGTTGTTTACGGGAAGACCGGTTATATGGCCATCGTAAAGAATCTGACAGCCGGTACTGACAATTGGAAAGCTGGTGGTGTGCCTATTACCATGATGATGAATATGGAGAAGCGTAATGGTGAAATGAAACCGGTAATCCGCAAGGCTTTGGTTGATCTTGATGATAAACCGTTCAAGACTTTTGCCGCTTGTCGCGACGAGTGGGCAAAGGAAACGGAATATATCTATCCAGGACCTATCCAGTACTGGGGACCGTCTGATGTATGTGACCGTACGACCAAGACGCTGAAGCTCGAACAAAAATAAGACTTCATCTTTCAGGAGCCACAGAGTAAACGGCTTTCGCGTCTGTAGGAAGCGAAAGGTGGAGAATTGCTTAGATGATCCTTCATTTTGCCCGTTTTTTCTGTGGCTTTTATTTGATACGATAATGACGAAACGAATAACACATCATACTAAAACGGTTTCTGCCCGTCCTGCTGCTAAGAAGAATAGCAGTAAGAGGAAGAAGCCAACTACGACTACTCGTCGTAGATATACTCGTCATATCCATCATCCGTTGTTGTTTTCTCCCTACAACTTTCTGCATTTCCCTTCTATAAGAAAGAACAAGTATGCATGGCTTATCGGAGCAGCGGGAATTATAGCCCTTTACGTGTGGGTTTTCTATCATTTCTTCGTGGGTCCTACAGGATTTCGCTGGAGAGCCCTTTACAGTGATGCTGATTATCCCCAAGGGTATGAAATAGAAGGTATCGATATTTCACATTATCAGGGGGATATTGACTGGGAAGAACTTCGTAATGCGATGATTAACGGATGTCCTGTACGTTTCATTATCGTCAAATCCACTGAAGGAGCTTCACAAATAGACAGTAAATTTTATTCCAATTTCCGTAATGCCCGTGAATATGGTTTTATCCGGGGCGCTTATCATTACTGGAGCAATAAGAGCAGTGCCCGTCAACAGGCTTATTATTTCCTTGAAAAAGTTCGTCTTACGGATGGCGATCTGCCTCCGGTATTGGATGTGGAGCATAAACCTCCGCACCAGTCTACAGAAGACTTTCAGAGAGATGTGTTGACATGGCTGCATATTGTAGAGGACCGTTACCATGTTAAGCCGATTATCTATACCTATTATAAATTTAAGGATCGTTACCTGAGTGCTCCTGTCTTTGATGATTATCCGTATTGGATAGCTCATTATTATGTTAAGAAAGTTGAGTATAAGGGGGGATGGAAATTCTGGCAGCATACCGATGCCGGAAAACTTTCCGGTATCAGAGGATACATTGACTTTAATATCTATAATGGTTCTTATTACGATCTTCGAAAATTGACGATCGGTTCTCAACAGGATGTTTTCGATGAGGACAATTGATCAATAAGCAATTATAAATTAAGAGAGTTGAAGGGTCAGGCAGGCCCATTCTTCATCATTCTGTTGCCGTTTCTTTTTAAATCCCAGTGTTTCTGCTTTCTCCAGAAGTGCCGGAATATCGCTGAGATAGAATCCACTGATAGCCAGCAATCCTCCTTGCTTCATGACTGATTTAAAGGCAGGCATATCCTGGAGGATAATGTTACGATGGATATTTGCGAGTACAAGATCAAATTTTCCTTTGATTTCCTGAAGTACTCCGGCATCGCCGTGTAAAATATTCAGATTCTTGATGCCGTTGATTTCCGCATTGTGTTTTGCATTCCTTACACTCCAGTCATCGATATCATAACCAACGGTTTCTTTTGCACCCATTTTGGATGCAGCGATTCCCAGAATACCTGTTCCACAGCCACAATCCAAAACCCGTTTCCCGTTTAAATCCATTTGCAGTAAGTTTGAGATCATCATGCGTGTGGTGGTGTGAGTTCCTGTTCCGAATGCCTGTACGGCATCAATGCCGATTTCTATATGATCGGATGAAATGCCGGGATGCGGATTCTTGGTATGTCTGGCATCATAGATGAGCACAGTATCGTCGATGGCTATCGGTTTAAAGCCCTGGTCTTCCCACTCTTTATTCCAGTCCTTATCTTCTACAGGATAGGTCCGGTAAGTGATCTTGATATTTTTTATAGGCAGGGCATTGATATGATGGATCATTTCCGTTTCATCATATTGCTGCTCCTGTATATAACCGTCAATACCCTCAGGGGTGTTGACAAAAGACTCGAAACCTGACGGTGCCACACTGGCAGCAAGAAGGTCTCTGGCAGTTTGGAAAAGGTCTTCCGGACTTTGTATATTAAAGTGAGTAACTAAATATTTCATATCAATGTTTAATTCTTATTGCAAATATATAAAAAATAGGGAAAAACCTACTTTCGTTTAGGGTTTTTCTGTACTTTTGTAGCAAAGAAAGTTTTATGTTTGTAATGAAATAAAGTAAGAATTATTCATCAAAATAGGAGCAAATATGAAAAGGATAGTGTTTATAGCTTTTCTAACAGGTTTAATACCGATGTCCATGATGGCTCAGGACGACCTTTATTTTTCTCCTTCGCAAGAGAAAAAGGAAGAGAAAGCCATTCGTCCACAGAATACTGATCCTACAGCTAATAACTATTGGGTGGGGTCCAGGAGAAATCTGGATGAATATAATCGAGCAGGGCATTTTAAAAGCAGTTATCAGAATATTGGCAAGGATTCCCTTGGCAATGATATCGTGATGTTTGATCGGGGTATGCGTCCGGATACAACGTATACGGATACCATGTTTTCTGATGAATATGGACCGGATGAAAGGGATTACAGATATACCAGGGATATGAGTCGTTGGGACGGATATTATGATCCGTGGCTGTATAATGAATACGGTTGGGGACCTTATTATTGGCGCGCTCCTTACTGGGCTTGGAATGATCCTTGGTTCGGTGATTATTACTGGGGTGATCCTTGGTATTATGGAAGTTATTGGGGTGGCTGGTACAATCCCGGGTATTACGGTTATGGCTGGGGAGGCTGGTATAACCCTTGGTATTACAGTTACTGGGGCAATCCCTGGTATGGCTACGGGGGCGGACCGACTTATGTGTATGATAACAGAGACTATGGTCACATGGGTGGTTTAACCGGTGGACGAAACTGGAGCCGTGCTGATGACCGAAGAGGGTATAGCAACTATGACCGGTCAGGTAGTAATTATTCGAACTATCGGACAAACTATCAGACTTATACTTCCGGGCGTTCTCATTCTTTCGGAGGCAGAAATTATGATAACAACATTTCCGGACGTTCTTATGACTCTAGTCGGAGTATGCCATCCAACTCTTTTGGCAGTGGCAGTTTTGGTGGCGGTCGCTCTGGAGGCAGTTTTAGCGGAGGCGGCTTCGGAGGAGGTCATTCCGGTGGTGGTTTCAGTGGCGGTCACTTTGGTAATGGTAGAAGATAAATTGATATTTTCGTAAATTATATATGATGAAGACAAAATATATTTTAGCGGCTTTGGCGCTGGGAGCGATGCCAGCCGCAGCTCAGGAGACTTATCAGGATGCTAAACTGATGGAAACTGATCTGAATGGAACAGCCCGCTATATAGGAATGGGTGGTGCCATGGAGGCATTAGGAGCTGATCTTTCTACGATTACTTCCAACCCTGCCGGTATCGGTCTTTTCCGTAAAAGTGTTATAAATGTTACCGGTGGAATGGTTATGCAGACCGATGCTAAGACCAGTCTCAATGCGAATGGTATCAATTTTCATTTCACAGGTCATTCCAATCTCCCAAGTTTTGATCAGGGTGGTTTTGTCTGGTCTTCACGGACAGGACGGAATTCCTATTTGAACTTAGCCTTTAATTATCATAAAAGTCGTAATTTTGATCAGATCCTGAGTGCCACAAATACGATGACTTATGCTTCACAGAACAAACTTTCTGCTATAAAGGATCGTACGCTTCCCTCAAATGCAGAATGGGCATGGAATGGGGTAGACCATAATTATAGCCAGGTCATGGGCAAGACCGATCCGGATGCCAATAAAAATTCTTATTTGGAGTATCTGGATGGTTCGGCTTTCGCTTTCGGACAGTATGCTCATGGCTATATCGGTGAGTATGACTTCAACGTCAGCGGGAATCTTCATAACCGAGTCTTCCTGGGATTGACTTTTGGTATTCATGATGTTCATTTTAATAGTCAGAGCTATTATACTGAGAATTTGGACAAGGGTGCTATTTCTAATGTGTGGGAGCACCTTCGGATTACCGGAACCGGCTATGACGCAAAGTTGGGTGCCATCTTCTGTCCTATAGAAAATTCTCCGTTTCGTATCGGTGTCTATATCAGTACTCCGACATATTATGACTTGACGATGAATGGATGGAATGATATGACGATGACTGGCCCTGATGGGACAGGAAAAGTAGTTAGCCGAAGCCCGACTGATCCGGCTTATGCCGATTATGATTTCAAGATCTATTCTCCATGGAAATTCGGCGTATCCCTTGGACACACCATAGGCAATTATCTTGCATTAGGTGCTACTTACGAATATGCTGATTATGGAAGTATAGATAATCGTATCAATGATGGCAGTTATGAAGATTGGTACGGAAATACTTATGATAATTCCCATAGTGACGGCAGGATGAACGATAATACAGAAAATGTATTGAAGGGAGTCAGCACGGTCAAACTCGGTATTGAGTATAAACCTATTCAGGAGGTTGCCTTCCGCATCGGATACAACTATTTGTCTCCGATGTTTAATAAGAATGGCTTCCGGGATGGTTCTCTTGAATCTCCGGGTGTAGCTACGGCTATGTCTACAGACTATACAAACTGGAAAAGTACGAATCGCTTCACTTGTGGCGTAGGTTATCAGTTGAACCAGTTTTCTATTGATTTTGCTTATCAGTACAGTCAGACCAATGGTGATTTCTTCCCGTTCATGAGTGTTTATGAAAGTGATGCTGCTCATAGTAATGTGGTAGATGCTTCCAAGGTAAGCCTGAAACGTAATCAACTGGCCCTTACTATTGGTTATAGATTTTGATAGGATTGATTAATAGAGCAAGGAATGGATAAAATCTAAAGTCAAAGTTTCTTGTAATCTGAATAATAAAACGATATTCCCGATGTTGACATTGAAGTCTGCATCGGGTTTTTTGTGGTGATGAGGATAGGATATCCTAAGATATAATCTCCATGATAGGTTCTTGATTGCTGGATATTTGTTTTGCAGATACCGATGAAATCAACTTGCTGAACTGAAAATTTTTATTTACCTTTGCCCCCAACAAAATATTGATCATGAAAAAAATAGCTCTCTTCGTTTTATTGTGTTTAACCAGTCTGTCTCTTTTTTCTCAAAATAAGAGAGAATTCCGAGGTGCCTGGATCCAATGCGTCAATGGCCAGTTCATTGGCATGTCTACGGAGCAAATCCAAAGAATGCTTTCGTCTCAATTGGATTCCTTACAGAAGGATGGCGTTAATGCCATATTCTTTCAGGTACGCCCTGAATGTGATGCACTTTATGATTCAAAGTTGGAGCCCTGGAGTCGTTTTCTTACAGGGAAACAGGGGCAGGCTCCGTCACCATATTGGGATCCATTGCAATGGATGATAGAGCAGTGTCATAAAAGAGGTATGGAACTTCATGCCTGGCTCAATCCTTTCAGAGCCAAGACGGCAACAACCAACGAACTGTCTAACCGTCATATCGTCATCAGGCGTCCCGATCTGGTCTTCAGTTATGGGGGCCAGTTTATCTTGAATCCCGGTATACCGGAGGTAAGAGATTATATCTGCAAGGTTATTGATGATATTGTCAGTCGTTATGATGTTGATGGCATTCATATAGATGATTATTTCTATCCTTATCCGGTAGCCAGCCAGACTATTCCCGACGAGGAGCAGTATAGGAAGGATCCCCGTGGATTTACGACTATCGGCGATTGGAGAAGAGACAATGTCAATCTGTTTATCAAACAGTTGTCTGCTACGATTCATTATCGTAAGCCATGGGTAAAGTTTGGTGTTAGTCCATTTGGTATTTATCGGAACAAGAAGAGCAGTCCGGCAGGTTCGGCTACAAATGGTCTTCAGGATTATGATGACCTTTATGCCGATGTCCTCTTATGGGTCAATAACGGGTGGGTCGATTACTGTGCTCCTCAACTCTACTGGCAGATTGGTCATCCTGCAGCAGACTATTCCGTTTTGATTAAATGGTGGAATCAGAATGCAGGAAACCGTCCTTTATATATAGGTGAAGATGTGATCAGAACAACCCGGTATGCTGATCCTGAAAACCCCAGATCTAACCAGATGCCAGCTAAATTCCGTTTACATGCGCAGAACAAAAATGTGAAGGGAACAGTGCTTTGGTATGCCAAGGCTGTAGTAGATAATGTGGGAAATTATGGACATGCTCTTCGTCAGTATTATTGGAAATATCCGGCTTTGCCTCCGAAGATGCCTTTCCTGGATGATAAAGATCCGAAGCATCCCAAGAGAGTGAAGATGACGTGGACTGCCAAGGGACCCTTCCTTACCTGGAGAAGTCCGAAAGCGAAGAAATGGGGTGATGTCGTTAATCGCTATGTCGTGTATCAATTTGACAAAGGTGAGAAGATCAACCTTGATGATCCTTCAAAAATCAAGATGATTACGTATGGCACGAATTATCCATTGCCCTATGTGATGGGGAAAAATAAAGTGACTTATGTCGTGACTGCCCTGGACCGTGTAGGTAATGAGAGCAAAGGTGCCAAGAAAAAGTTAAAACTATGAATACCCTGGAATTTTAGATAAAAAACGGAGGATAATAAATCAAATGATTTTATCCTCCGTTTTTTGTTTTTATTTTAGAGTAAGTTTATTCCTTCATCAAGTGTTTGAGAAAGTTGTCCAGATCCTTGTCCAGTCCCGGCATGATGTCACCTCCTATGATTACGGTATCATCATCTGCGACATAGAGCTCGGCAATCGTTTCTTTGTCTTCATTTTCAAGTACGAAACTATAGGGCTTCATGATGCTTAGATGGTCTATGACACAAGCATGCTTCTTGAGTTTTACGCGGAGTAACTCTGTAACTTCATCGTAGAAATTTTCATCATTGTTGTCTATCCACTGTTCGACTACACAACGCGTGATTTCATTTTCATCATCATCAAAAGCTCGGAGTTCTCCGCTTTCTTGATCAACCCTTACGTGAATGTCTGTTAAAAGAGAAGCCTCATTCTCGGCCGGAAATTTTTGAACTATTTTGTTGATAAAACGTTCGACCTGCAGAATTGTTTGTTCCGTTGATTTCATATTATTTGACCTTGATAAATTCGTACAAAGATAGATGATTTTCGTGAGAAAGGCAATGTTTTGGAGATATTTTATGTAAAAAAAAATCTTTTTCTTGCTTTTTCATAGAATTAATGTTATCTTTGCATGACAAACTATTACTTGAAAATTACTTAAGGCGATCAATAAATAAAATGGCTGACAAAGTCACTCATACAGGAATTATAGATTCCATAGACGGGGATTGTATACACGTACGTATTCTTCAGGCTTCAGCTTGCGGAGCATGTCGTATAGCTAGTCATTGTAATGCTTCTGATACTCGTGAAAAATATATTGATGTGAAGGCTCCTTATGCCAGTAAGCATCATGTGGGAGAATCCGTTGTGATTAGCACTGATGGACATACTGCCAGACGGGCCACGGTGATTGCCTATGTAATCCCATTGGTTCTGATGGTCCTTACTTTGGTCCTGGTTCTTAGATTTTCTCATAATGAGGGCATGGCCGCATTATCGGGAATAGGTATTCTGATTCCTTATTATTTTATTGTTTTTCTTTTGAGAAAAAAGATTTCTTCAGAAGTAAAATTTCAGCTTGAAACGGATTCCTGAGAAGTGTAAAAAGATAATTGATGATATTATGAACATGATTTTAAGTGCCGTTCTGGTCTTGGGGGCTATAGCCTTGATCGCGTCTGTGGTCTTGTATTTCGTTTCCAGAAAATTTGCGGTTAAGGAAGATCCACGAACAGAAAAAGTTACTGACTTATTGCCGGGAGCCAATTGCGGTGGCTGTGGCCATACCGGTTGTTCGGCGATGGCAAAAGCACTTGTTGAGGGTGCTGATCAGGGCTCAATTGGTGGAATGTACTGTCCCGTAGGAGGTGATCAGGTGATGTCTCAAATAGCGGATTTTCTGGGGATGGCTGTATCAGAAAAGGATCCGAAGGTAGCTGTCGTTCGCTGTAACGGAACTTGCGAACACAGGCCTCGGCTGGCTGTATATGACGGTTTGCACACTTGTGCGGCCATGAATAGCTGTGGACGAGGTGAAACGGGATGCAGTTATGGTTGTTTAGGCTGTGGCGATTGTGTCGCAGCGTGTCAGTTTGATGCGATTCATATCAATCCTGAAACCGGTCTTCCTGAAGTGGATGAAGAACGCTGTACGAGTTGTGGAGCATGCGTAAAGGCTTGTCCAAGAAATATTATCGAACTTCGTAAGAAAGGTCCTAAAGGCCGTCGCATTTATGTACAATGTGTCAATAAAAATCCAGGCAGACTGGCTCGGGCAGTGTGTTCTGCAGCTTGTATCGGTTGTGGCAAATGTCAGAAAGTCTGTCAGTTTGATGCGATTACCATCATTGATCATCTGAGTTATATCGATCCTGACAAGTGCCGGTTATGCACTAAATGTGTTGACGAATGCCCTACGGGAGCTATCATAAAAATCAATTTTCCGATTCTTCATCAGCATTTAAAAGTCAAAAAAGTTGAAGTTTCTAAGCAACCTGAAGAGCAAGAAGAAGTAAAAGCATGAAATTACATACATTTAAAATTGGCGGTGTTCATCCCCTGGAATATAAGATCACTGCCGAAAGTCCTGTACAAAAGGCCGAGTTGCCTGAAAAAGCCATATTCCCATTGAACCAACATATCGGTGCCTTGGCCAAACCTGTTGTCAAGAAAGGTGATCAGGTCAAGGTCGGCAGTTTACTTGCTGAGGCCGGTGGTTTTGTCAGTGCTCCTATTTACAGTTCCGTTTCAGGGACTGTTGTTGAAATCGGTAAGTCCATTGATGCTACCGGTTATTTACAACCTTCCATTATCGTTCAGGTAGAAGGTGATGAATGGGATCCGGGTATTGACCGTAGTGAACAGTTGGAAAAACTTTCTGACCATCCTGAATATACTGCAGAGGTGATCGCCAGTCGTATTCGTATGGCCGGTGTGACAGGCATGGGAGGCGCAAGTTTCCCGACAACGGTCAAATTGAGTCCTCCTCCCGGGACAAAGGCTGAATGTATCATTCTTAATGGAGTGGAATGTGAACCGTACATCACTTCAGACTATCGTCTGATGATGGAACATCCGGATGAACTTCTTGTCGGTCTTGATTTATTGATGAAGGCTGCAAAAGTTGAGAAGGGATATATTGGTATAGAAGAAAACAAACCGGAAGCAATTCGACTGTTAACGGAGAAGACGGCTGGTGATCCCCGTGTGGAGATTATTCCGCTCGCCATGAAATATCCTCAAGGTGGTGAGAAGCAATTGGTAGATGCTGTGATCAACCGGCAGATACCTGCTCCCCCTGCACTTCCTGTACATGTCGGAGCTATTGTCCAGAATGTCGGTACCGCTGTGGCGGTCTATCAGGCAGTGATGAAAAATAAACCCCTCATCGAACGACTGGTGACCGTCAGTGGAAAAAGGATAACTCATCCGGGTAATTTTCAAGTCAGATTGGGAACCCCATTCCGTCAGTTGATTAAAGCATGTGGGGGATTGCCTGACGGAGATAATAAAGTCCTTGCCGGTGGTCCAATGATGGGTAAAGCCGTCGTATCTTTGGATGTTCCTGTCTGTAAGGGTACTAATGCTGTCACGGTCCTTAGTGGATCGGATGCCCGTAGGAAAACGCCTCAGCCTTGTATCCGGTGTGGCAAATGTGTCTCCGCTTGTCCGATGGGACTGGAGCCTTATCTTTTGGCCACCCTTTCCGCATTCAAGCAGTATGACCGTCTGGAAGCAGAAGAAGTGACCAGTTGTATTTCTTGTGGTTCCTGTCAATATACTTGTCCTGCACATCGCCCTATACTTGATAATATCCTGCAAGGCAAGTCGGTTGTCATGGGAAAGATCAAAGCTCGTTCCAAGGCAAAAAAGCCAGCGACTAAAACAACCGGTCCGTCATCTGTTATTTCTTAGTTTTTTATATAAATGGGAAAATTAATAATATCACTTTCACCTCATGCTCACGGCAGTGATAGCGTAGAGAAGAATATGTATGGGGTTATTATCGCACTGATACCAGCGATTATCGTGTCTTTGGTCTATTTTGGGGTAGGCTCTGCTGTTGTTTTATCGACGAGTGTAGCATCATGCGTGTTCTTTGAGTGGGCGATCTCAAAATATATCCTGAAGGTAAACCCTTCTCTTTCTGACGGTTCTGCTATCGTGACCGGACTTCTTCTGGCCATGAACCTGCCAAGTAATCTTCCGGTATGGATCATCCTGATCGGAGCGTTGGTAGCCATTGGCATAGGGAAAATGACCTTTGGAGGATTGGGGAACAATCCATTTAACCCCGCTTTGGTAGGTCGCTGTTTCCTCTTGGTGAGTTTTCCGGTTCAGATGACCGTATGGCCGGTAGCCGGACAATTGACTTCTTATCTTGACGCACAGACGGGCGCGACGCCTCTTGCTCTTATGAAGCATGCCATCAAGGCCGGTGATCCATCGATTCTCCATCAGTTGCCTTCTGCCACTCAGATGCTACTGGGTACCAATCCGAACCTGGGACTAGGTTCAATAGGTGAGGTTTGCGCTGCGGCGCTGATCCTCGGATTGATATATATGTTATGGAAGAAAATCATCACTTGGCATATCCCTATAACGATTATTGCTACTGTTTTTGTATTTTCAGGTTTGCTTCATCTGGCTAATCCTGTCTATGCCGATCCGTTGTCAGTGATTTTAAGTGGCGGATTGATGCTTGGAGCCATTTTCATGGCGACCGATTATGTTACTTCTCCGATGACTTACAAAGGACAGATTATCTATGGGGTTGCTATCGGTTTTCTCACAGTCGTTATCCGTGACTGGGGAAGTTATCCGGAGGGAATGTCTTTTGCAATCCTGATTATGAATGCCTTTACTCCGCTTATCAATCACTATGTCAAACCCAGACGTTATGGAGAGCAGTTGAACAGTTAAAGGAAAGAAAAACTATGAAAAAAATAGATTCATCATTAAAGAACATGGTGCTGGTTCTGGTTGGCATTTGCCTTGTGATCGGTTGCCTGCTAGCTCTCGCCAATCAGGTCACGAAAGGTCCGATAGCCCAGAAATCACGGAAACTTCTTGAGTCCGGTATCACCATGGTTATGAATGGAAATTGCCAGATGGCTTCTACGGATACGGTCAAACAGAATATCGACGGTAAGGAACATGTTTTTGTCATTCATAATACTACCCGTAATGGAAAACCATACGGAGCTGCAGTGGAAACATCCTCTAACAGTTTTGGCGGCCCATTGGAGATGTTAGTTGGATTTGACGAGAGTGGAACGATCCTCGGTTATACGATTCTGAAAACTTCAGATACTCCGGGACTTGGGGCTAAGGCTGCTCAATGGTTCCAGAAAGGTCAAAAGGGAGATATCATCGGTAAGGTTCCCGGAAATAACGGTCTGTCTGTCAGTAAGGATGGAGGCACTGTCGATGCTATTACAGCTTCTACCATTACCAGCCGGGCTTTCCTGAAAGCGGTCAATGAAGCATACGGTGCCTATATGAGCAAAAAGTGTGATGCACATACCGGCGCTTCTCCCAAAAATGAGGAAGTAAAGTCTAAAGAAGTTGATTCGGCAACGGGGGCAACTGAACATATAAAAAAGGAAAAGTAATATGAGCAATGGGAAAATATTTCTGAACGGACTGATCAAGGAAAATCCGACCTTTGTCCTTTTTCTGGGAATGTGTCCGACTTTGGCTACTACCACGAGTGCTATCAATGGTCTTTCTATGGGACTTTGCACAATGGCAGTCCTGGTCTGTACTAATTTTGTGATATCCTGTATCAAGAACATTACTCCAGACAAGGTGCACATCCCAGTATTCATTGTGGTCATTGCAGCTTTTGTATCCATACTTCAGATGTTTATGTCTGCATACGCGCCGGATTCAATCAACAAGGCTCTTGGTATCTATATCCCTTTGATCGTAGTCAACTGCATCATTCTGGGACGTGCAGAAAGTTTTGCTTGTAAGCATACTCCGGTAGCCAGTATCCTTGACGGTCTGGGTATCGGACTGGGTTTTACCATTGCCTTGACTATATTGGGATGCATCCGTGAACTGCTTGGAGCGGGTTCGCTGTTTGGCGTTCACCTTCTGCCTGATGTGATGAACATTATTCTTTTTGTTTTACCTCCGGGAGCCTTTCTTTCGTTGGGTTATCTGGTGGCAATTATTAATAAAGTGAAGTCAAACAAGGACTGAGACTAAAAATAAACGATCATGGAGTATTTATTGATATTTATTTCAGCGATATTCGTCAACAATATCGTTCTGTCACAGTTTCTGGGTATCTGCCCTTTTCTGGGCGTTTCCCAGAAAATAGATACGGCAATCGGCATGGGCGCCGCCCTTGCCTTTGTGCTGACACTGAGTACGATCATTACGTGGCTGCTCCAGACTTATATTCTGAATCCGATGGGACTCCAGTATCTTCAGACACTGGCCTTTATCCTGGTTATTGCGGCATTGGTACAGATGGTGGAGATCATGCTGAAGAAGGTCAGTCCGTCTCTCTATCAGGCTTTGGGTATCTATCTGCCTTTGATTACAACCAACTGTTGTGTTCTTGGTGTAGCTATCTTGGTGATGCAGAAAGATTATAGTCTTCTGGAGAGTGTCGTTTATGCTTTTTCTACGGCATTGGGCTTTGCTTTGGCTTTGGTTGTCTTTGCCGGTATTCGGGAACAATTGTCACTGGTGAAAATACCCAAAGGGATGAGAGGCATGAGTATTGTCTTGGTTACTGCAGGATTACTGGCTTTGTCTTTTATGGGATTCAGTGGTCTTGAAGGGGGATTACGTTCCTTGTTCGGACTTAACTGATTTTTTATGGTTTTTGGGCAGAAGCACATTGGAAATCAGATAAATTGTGTATCTTTGCTATTTAAATTAATGTGATCAAAGAGATGAAACAGACGATTTTAGTAACAGGTGGAACGGGCTTTATCGGATCCCATACTACCGTGGAATTGCAGGAAGCTGGTTATCAGGTGGTCATTGTCGACGACCTTTCCAACTCCAAGTTGGAAGTACTCGATGGAATCGAGAAAATTACGGGCATCCGTCCTGCTTTTGAGAAAGTAGACCTTCGTGACAAGGCCGCTACAGAAGGTGTTTTCAAGAAATATCCTGATATTTCAGGTGTTATCCACTTTGCTGCTTCGAAAGCGGTAGGAGAGAGTGTTCAGAAACCGTTGTTGTACTATCGTAACAACATCGTTTCGCTTGTCAATATCCTGGAGCTCATGCCCAAATATCAGGTCAAGGGTATTATTTTCTCTTCCAGTTGTACCGTTTATGGTCAGCCTAAGCCTGAGAATCTTCCGGTTACTGAAAATGCTCCTCATCAGAAGGCAACTTCTCCTTATGGGAACACGAAAGAAATCAATGAGCAGATCATTTCTGATTATATTCATAGCGGTGCACCAATCAAAAGCATCATCTTGCGCTATTTTAACCCGATAGGTGCACATCCTTCTGCCCTGATCGGAGAACTCCCCAATGGTGTACCGGCTAACTTGATTCCATACGTGACACAGACTGCGATGGGAATCCGGAAAGAGTTGACCATTTTCGGCAATGATTATGATACACCTGATGGTACATGTATTCGTGACTATATCTATGTAGTAGACCTGGCCAAGGCTCATGTGGCTGCTATGGCTCGTGTTTTGGATAAAGAGACTGTTCCGGTGGAATATTTTAATATTGGAACAGGCAAGGGTGTTTCTACATTGGAAATCATAAAGGCCTTTGAAAAGGCAACAGGTGTCAAACTGAACTGGAAGTTTGGTCCTCGCCGTGAAGGTGATATCGAGAAGATCTGGGGCGATTGCGCGAAAGCCAATACGGTCTTGGGATGGAAGGCTGAAACTTCGTTGGAGGATGTTATGGCCAGCGCCTGGAAATGGCAGAAGAAATTGCGCGAAGACGGAATCATGTGATTCCTGTCAGGAGGGGAAGAGTCTTCCCTGAAAATAGAAAAACACTCTGTAAGCAGAATCATTATCTTGTTTACAGAGTGTTTTTTTTAGAGAGCGAAATAGGCAGGAATTAACCCGTTGGTGAAATCAGACATGAAGAAGAAAACACATTAAGGAATTGTACATAGTAGTCTTCATAAAAAGCAATGACTTAGTACAGAAAAGGTTTACACTGTTTTAACAATTAAATAGTGTAATAAAAATGAAGAAGAAAGAATTCCGTCGTTATGAGTCCAGATTCAAATTGTCAGTTT
>JAKVJW010000020.1 GCA_022486815.1 Prevotella sp.
GCAGACAGACCCCGGCTAAAGATTTCCTTGCTGACAGCCACGCGTTCTTTCGAGTTCATCATTTCAAGAGAATTGTAGGATACGCGTTGACCGACGTTGAGGCCACCACTATAGCTGACAGACAGACTGCCTACTTTACCTCGTTTAGTGTTGATGACGATGACGCCGTTAGCGGCACGCACGCCGTAGATGGCGGTTGCAGAAGCATCTTTCAGTATTGTGATTCTATCGATGTCCATAGGGTTCAACCAAGAGATGGAGTTACCAACGAAGTTGCGGATATATTCGAAGTTATCGGAAGTAACGCCACCCTGGGCGTCAAGTTCAGATGTCGAGAAAGGTATTGGAGTTTCCTGAATGACCCCATCGACAACCCAAATTGGTTCTTGTGATCCCATCAGGGTTGAAGTTCCACGTACACGTGTCTTCTGGCTTACGCCTACCATACCGCTTCGATTGGTAATACTTAAACCGGCAAGTCTGCCTTGCAGGGCTTGTTCTAATGAATTGAACCCGGTGATATCCAGATCTTTTGCAGATATTTGTGCCACACTGCCTGCCACGCGGCTTTTATTGAAATCTTGATAGCCCGTGACTACGACTTCATTGATGTCAGTGGCTGGCTTCATGACAATGTTCTTGAATAAATCGGCATTACCAGCCTTGATGAAATCGTGATGCTTGTGCATGCTTACGAAAGAGTATTCAATCTCACAACTCTGATTAGGGATATTGATGGCAAAATTACCGTCCTTATTGGCCACTGTGAAGATTTTAGTACCATGTATTTGCACTTGTGCACCAGGTAGCGGTTCACCGTCTTCGTCGGTTATCGTACCGGTCATCTTACGTGTGTTGTCTTGATTCATTCGGTTTCTGATGGATACTATGCCATTATTGATACGATATTCGTAGCCTAGGTTATCCAATACTTTCTCCAGCACTGTCTTGACAGGTTCGTTCTGGACATTAACTGTCACGTGTGGAGCATTTCGCTGCTCTTCAGTGGTCATGATAAAGTTGTAACCTGTCTGGTGTTGGATAATCTCGAAAAAACTGTTGATGGGAGCGTTTTTCAGATTCATGGATACTTTTTTTGTTGTGGTCTGTGCCCATGCGCCCCCTTGACCGGGTACGATAATCCATAGCACCAGGAGAAACATGATGCAGATGCTTCTGGTTTGTTTTAAATCTCTCATTATATTTATTTTAGAAGTTGGTGTTATCTGATTCTAATGGTTGTTTTAGTGAGGGTAATACTACAGTTTGTCACGAACTCAATGGCCGATAATGTAGTTTGTAAGTCTTTATATCTGTCAATGTTACCACTAAACAGGATGTTGCGCGCTTGTGGATTGTCAAATTCTACATCCTTGTCATACCAGTTGCCAATCACTTGCATAAGTTTATCCATGGTACAACCATCGAAGATAAACTGACCGGTATTCCAAGAGATGTAAGGTGATATGTCTACTGTGTTGATAGTTAAACTACCTTTCTTGCTGTCAAGAGTAGCCAGTTGGCCTCTGCTCATCTGCCGTTCTGAAGAATCCTTCATCTTGATGCTGATGCTTCCGTCTACCAATGCTACTTGGGTGATACCTTCTCCGGCATTGGTATTGATATTGAAAGTGGTACCATATTCCTTTATTGTACCATTGTCCGTAATCACATAGAACGGTCGGCCGCTTTCATGATTGACTTCAAAGTAGGCCTCTCCATCAAGATAGACAGTGCGATTGTCATCGGCAAAATGTCCCGGATATTTCAATGTGGTGCTATAGTTCATGTGCACACGTGTACCATCTTCTAATACGAGCCAGTACTCCTTGCTATGCAGCGTCTTTACGATGGCTTCACCCTGAAAGAAAGATTCTGGCAGAGGCTGGCCTGAAGCTATTTGCTTCTGCATCTGTGGGGTGAGTACGGTGGCTTGATGGTTCTTGATGAAGATGGCACCATTGCGACCAGAATGAACTGATTGCTGTATCATTTTCTTCTCTATCTTACTCAGATGTGGTACTATCACATCTGCCGTAGGGGAGACAGGATTGAAAATCTTCATAGAGAATACGACGATAAATAAGATGGTGGCTACAGCTGCTGCTGTTAGAATGTAGTATTTATAAGGCCGGTGAACGAAATAAGAGCGGCGGAAATTTTTCCACGCTTCCCTGTCATCTACAACCTCCATGGTTTGCAGATATTTAGTCGCATCGGTCGCATTCATGAGTTTTTCATATTGGCGTTTGTGCCTGGGGTCAGCAAGCCATTGCTGGAGTGCTTCTGATTCTTCACTGGTAAGTTTGCCAGTAAGGTGCTTAGCCAATAGTTGGTTAATGTTAAAATCGGGCATTATTTTATCTTTTATTAGATACTATGCTTCAAAAAGAAAAAAAGGGGACAAAGAATGTAATAAAAAGATAAAAAAATATCCATTCATGTAAATTAATGAATGAATATCGAATAAAAATGTTCCGTAATGCTGCTTTGTTCTATAGAAAATGGATAAAGAAAAGTATGAACCTTATAGAATATTTCTTCATGATAGTGCGTACTGTAGCTAAAGCTCGTTTCTTTTGTGTCTTGACTGTTTCCAAAGAAATATTCATAATTTTAGCAATTTCCCGATTTTTCTTACCTTCCATATAGAGAAGAAAGAGTTCTCGCTGACGTGGTGGAAGTTGATTGACAGCTTTAGACAGGTGTCGATAGAATTCCTCTTTGAAGAAACCTTCTTCCCCGTTGTTCTCAATCTCGTATTTAGGATTACACTGGAGTATGTTTTGGAAATAACCGTTCTCAACTTGTTTATGGCGAAGATACATGAGTGACTTGTTGCGGATAGTGTTATACAGATATGAGCGAAGAGTGTATACATTTAGAAAATGAGGGGTCTGTTCATAAAGGGTGGAGAAAAGTTCTTGTACATGGTCTTCTGCTGCTACTCTATTGCCTGTAATCTGAACTCCATAAGTCACCAGAATCTTGTAGTATTCCTTATACAAAATGCGGAAAGACTGTTCATCCCAGCGAAGTACAATCTGCAATATGTTTTCATCGAGGAGTTCGGTCATTTCTTTTTTATTTTATACGATAGCGTCTTATTGATTAGAGTACTTCGTTCGTTGGAAAATGTCTGTATTGGCGTACTGTATACTATTGAAGATAACTTCCTGAAAGAAGTTTAAAATGGTTATTAACAAATGAACTTGTTTGTCTGAAAATATACGATTGTATTATATTATGTCCTAATACGTTGCAAAAGTATTACTTTTTTATCAAAATATAAAGAAAAACATTACTTTTTTATATTCTTGCCATTTTCTAATACTAAATAATGGCAGATGAATATATTTATTGATGACTTGTTGCTGAAGTTCAATTTATGCAGAAACGGATAATAATATGTAAATGGTTGTGTCTTCTGCTAATCTTTTGAAGTATAGGGTAGTTAATTCTGTGTTTTATGGAAATTATATTGGTAAGGATCTTATTAGGATATTCTGGATATAGTCATTAATCACCTGGATGGTGCATACAGCTCTGCTGGATGGTGCATAACGATACGCATTATGGTGCATATCGTAAAGCGATATGCACCATAATGGTTTTTGAAAGAACTAGCCGTTCGGAATGGTTCTTTAGACCATTTCCGGTGAAGATACAAGGGCTTTTGTTCCTTTGTATTACATTCCTATGCCTGTTCCTGTTCCCGTTCCCGTTCCCGTTCCCGTGCCAGTACCAAGTTGCTGGTTCACAGACTTCTGTTCGCCATACTCATTGTTGACCCGACTCTGATGTTGCTGGAAGTGCTTCTTCGTATTGCCAAAGTTCCAGGTGACAGTCAGATTGATGTCCTGGATAGGAACAGTGATTTTCATCTTTTGCTCGTAAGCATTGGAGTGAGTATACTGAGTAATCTTGAATTTGCCAGTGAACGGTACATTATAGCGCAGGCTGATATTCAACTTGTCGTCCAGAAGTTTCTTGGTGAAAGCTGTTGTAAAGAAGGTAATTCCGCCATTGTAACCCTGAAGGTTATACTGCCGGCTCTGTCCGAATGTCCCTATACTCCACTGTAAACTCCAGGGTAAAGTCTGCTCCAGCCCTAAATAGCCGTTAAACTGCCAGCCATTATTCTTCTGATTGAGTTTCTTGGAACGGATATCTCCATAGTCCATGCCACCACTGAACATCAATGTGGTATTTCGTTTCGGTACCCAACGCATGAATGTGCTGATATTTGTCCAACGATTCCGGATGTCATTACTGTAGGTCGTATTCAGTAAATTCTTACTGTCAAGGAAGGTGTATTCCCCAATCTGGTTATTACAGAAATTCTCACTTGCGGTCAAATTGAAAAGGAATTTTGGAGTATATAAGTTGGCTACAAGTCCGATGTTGTGTGATTTTTCTACTTCCAGGTTCGGATTACCATAAGTAAGGGCAGTAGGGTTGGACTTGTCAATGTATGGATTCAGATATGTGATACCCGGGCGGAGAATGTGCATGGCATAGTTGATTCCGAAATTAACTGCCGGATTTATGTTGTAGGTAAAACTTGCCGATGGAACCAGATTGCCATAATTCTTCTTATAATCCGATCCTTTGCCCAGTTCATAACTGATGCTTTCCCATGTATGTTCGTAACGTAAACCATCGCGGGTACTGAACTTGCCGAAGGTACCGTTATATTCTGCATAAGCTGCACCAATAGACTGTTTGTCCTGATAGATCAGGCTGTTGTCTGCATTATAGGTTTCAACACCGTTCAGGATATCATAAAATTTTGAGTTTGAACGATTAAGATGATGAATATATTTTGTGCCCATGCTTAGTGTTTGCCCTTTGGCTAAAGGAGTCACATAATCCAGTTGGACGGTATGCTCCGTGCTGTGGGGATGGTCATCGGTGAAACGGTCACTGATATTGAAGTATGGAATATTGGAATAATTCTTGTCATAATAGCTGTAGTTTCTCTGTCGGTGAGGCTCTGTAGAGAACTGATAGGTTAAGGATATACTGCTGGTCCGGTCCTTGTTGAGGAAGCGGGAATAGTCTGCACTGGCATTCAGAGAGAAATTGTCCATATTCAGAATATTCAGATTACTATAAGAAAATCCATTGCCATAAGAACCGCCTGAGAGAGTAGTGGTAGGATGCCCTTCATTATGAATACGGTATTTCATGAGATTTAAAGATGCATGCATGCTGCTCATGGAATCAAGTTCCAGGCCTAGTCCGATGTTCCCTAACGTAATGGGCGTATGGTTCTTGCCTTTTTGATAGTAATGCATGTTAGAGCCGTCAGACTGTGATCTGTCAAACTGAACTTCAGTCCCATTTTGCTTGCCGTATTTGTACAGGCCCATGGCATTATAACTGAATTTGCCTTGCTGTCCACTGACAGATGCTGATCCACGATAACCTCGTGTGCCTGCCGTAGCACTTACACTTCCGTTGTATCCATTCATGTTTGCAGCTGTGCTGCCCCCATTATGATTGATATTGATATTCAGAATACAGGAAGTCCCTTCAGCATCATATTTGGCGCCTGGATTGGTAATGACCTCAATGTTCTTGACCATAGAAGCCGGCATTGCCTTGAATATCTGAGAAGCATTGGAGTTGAACATCGGATTCGGTTTACCGTCTACATAGATCTTGTAGCTCGAACCACCATTGACAGAGATATTATCTTGTCCATCGACGGTCACCATCGGGACCTTCCTGAGCATATCAAGGACTGTCTGGGATTTCGAGTCTACGTCTTCCTGGACGTTATAGGTCATCTTATCGGTTTCCATCTTTACAAGAGGCTTCTGTGCGACCACTTCAACTCCTTTCAGTAACTTAGAGTCATCGACAGTGAAGACTGTCCCCAGGTTGATATTGGACTCACCATTCAGGGTAAACTCACGGCGTATTTCCTTCTTTCCGATAGAATTGAAGGTGATGACATACTTGCCTTTACCAGATACGGCCTGTCGAATCTCACCATTGACACCCGTCACCGACATGGCTACTGGCTTACCAAGTTTATTTTCCTTATAAACCCGGACCGTAGCATGGGGTTCAGTTGTATTGTGAATAGAATCCTTGAGTACACCTGTTACTATGGTTTTCTGTGCCATCATGGTCATGGAGAACAGGATGGCAAGAAAAAGTAAATTAATTCGTTTCATCTCTTCTTAATTAAATTTTGTTTTTGCAAAAGTACATAATTTTTGTCGTCTTACTATATTTATATTTTAATAAATAGGATAATAATTGTAAATTAGTATCAATAAGTGCTTTAGATATCTAGATCTCTATCGCTTAACCTTATCAGTTACGAATGTGGTATATATAATAGGGTCTCAAAGAGCAACTTGATAATATTTTTTGCTAAAATACTACCCAAAAGAGTAAAAATGTGATGTTTTTGTGAAAAAAGAGTTGAAATTACAGATTGGATTCTTGATAGAATTTGTATCTTTGAAATGTCGAAAGACAATAACTTAATTATTAAGATATAACATTAGGGTTTACGAAAAAAGTGGGCAATGTATGGTTTAAATAAGTTTATTCCAATTGAATCATATTAATTTCTATTTATAGGAGGGGCTACTTCTTGTCTTTTTAATGCAATATTCAATATTGCAGATCAGCCATAGAGTGAGATATATTTTCTTTGTTACTATTCTTTAGAAAATCTCTTATTAGCTTCTTGATATTGGCTAGAAATCACATAAACTCTATTGTTAAACATCTAAAAAGTCAGATATGATACAACTTAAGCAACTTAATAAATTCTATAAAGATAAACATGCTTTAACAGATATAGATTTTACTATTTTTGACGGTGAAATATTAGGACTTATAGGGCCAAATGGTGCAGGAAAAACTACTCTAATGAGAATTTTAGCTGGGATCATCACCTGTGATTCTGGGAAGATCCTAAAAGATAACGTTGAATGGATTAAGCGAAACAAGCATGATATAGGATATCTGCCTGAAGAAAGAGGACTGTATAAGAATATGAGAGTTGGTGAGCAACTTCTTTATCTAGGTTTAATTAGAGGTATGTCATATAGAAATTCGAAGAATGCCGTAATTGAGCTTTTGATGAAGTTTAACATTCTTGACTGGTATAATTTGAGGACAGAGACTCTTTCAAAGGGAATGCAACAAAAAATACAATTTCTTGGAACAATCATACATAGGCCAAATCTGCTAATTTTAGATGAACCTTTTACAGGATTAGATCCAGTGTCATCTCAAGAAATAGGTAATCTTATATTGGAATTGAAAGAAAAGGGTTGCACAATAATTTATTCTTCTCATAATATGTCGTCTGTAGAAAAATATTGTGATAACATTGTGTTATTAAAAAAGGGACATATTGTAGCGAATGGTCCAATACACCAAATTAAAGAACATTATAATGAGAATGTCTATGAAATTGGGATAAGAAAGAAATCGCAAAAATTTATTGATGGTTTGTCAGAATTAGGGACGATATTAGAAATAAAAGACGAAGATGATGCAACACTTTTAAGGTTAAAAATGGATAATAAAAAAGATCTTGATAACTATATTGCTCATCATATTATATCCATAGATATGTTTAAATATAATGAAGTATTACCGACAATGAATGATATATTCATCAATTTAGTGAAAGAATAGATATGAAAGAGACCATATATGTTATTTTGAGAGAATTCTTATCACGAATAAGAGAAAAGAACTTTATTATTACCACATTATGTCTGCCAATTTTTATATTTATATTGGCATTGATTCCTTTGTTTATGGGCCATCTAGCAGAATCTAATGAAGACGTTATTGCAATAAGTAAAGACTTAAACTATATGAAAGAAGGTCTAAGTACAGAAAAATACAAGATTGTTTATGCAGATACCATTAGTAAGAATAGATTAAATTTAAAGCTTGCTTCTGGAAAAATCAAATATGTTCTATTTGATAAGTTCGCGGAAAATAAAAAACAACAGATTGTTATTCTATATAGTCACAATCGACCTGAAAAGTCTATTCTAAATGCGATAAGAATATTCGTAAGATATAAGAATCTATCAAATATAATTAAGACAGGTCAAGATAAAGAACGATATAAGAAGATGCTAGTAAGTAATACGTTAATAATATCACAAAAAATTCAGTCAAAAAATATAAAGAATGAACAGGGGCCTCTTCATTTCTCTATATGTCTTTTATTTGGTATTATAATCTTTGCATTGATAGAAATGCATTCAAGCCAAATAATGAGATCCGTTCAGGAAGAAAAGAGTAACAAATTGGTTGAAATACTGATAACTTCTATTTCACCTCTTAAAATCATTATTGGAAAAATTTTAGGTATTGCCCTACTTGGTCTAACACAAATATCAGTTTGGATCGTTTTATCAAGCATTATTTCTGTTCTTTTTAGATGTATTATAAATAGCACATCTATTAACTTAAATACTTATTCCTTTTCAGGTACTTCGTTTAATGACATAATTACGTATTTTAATTCACTAAACATTGGGCATATAATGATTCTTTTTATAGTCCTTTTTTCATTAGGTTATCTTTTATATGCTACATTATTTGCTGTAATTGGCACAATAACTAATTCAGAGTTATTACAACAACTTTCATTTCTTGTTACAGCACCTTTAATGATAGCTTTGGTATCGCTTGTCTATGTTATAAATAATCCTGATGGCTTATATTCGGAAATTTTATCGATAATTCCATTTACCTCTCCACTAGTAACACTTTGTAGGTTTATGTCTGGAGTTAGTAGTATTGAGTGTTTGTTCTCGATCTTGGTATTAATAGTTACTACAATATCTTTGATGATTTTTGCTGGAAAGGTTTATAGAAACAAAATGTTATATATAGGTGAGAATATTTCTATTAAGAATTTCTTTAACTTTAAAAATTAAAATAATAGGTAATCAGATATTAGAAAAGTCCATACCATCTTCAGTGTATGGATACTCACTTTTTCAAAATTTAATATAGTAGGTTTATATAATATGACTATCTAACTAATTGGTAGAGTGGGTGAAAGTTTCTGATTATTTCGACAAAGAAAAAGGCGAACTATAAATTAGTCCGCCTTTTCCTTTACTTCTGAGTATTCTTCCCAGAATAATTTAGAGTTATCTTAGCATACCTTATGAGCACCATCACTGATCACGACAGGGATAACTTCCGGTTCATGCCCGTATTTTTCGTTGAACTTTTCTTTGGCATCAGCGATAAATTTGTCGTAGATATCATCCTTGACTAGATTGATGGTACAGCCACCGAATCCGCCACCCATGATACGACTACCTGTGACACCATCTTCCTTTGCGATGTCATTGAGGAAATCGAGTTCTTCACAAGATACTTCATATTCCTTGCTCAAACCAGCGTGAGTTTCGAACATCTTTTGTCCCACTGTTTCGTAATCTCCCTTATTGAGAGCTTCACTGACAGCCAGTACCCGGTCTTTCTCACCCAGAACAAAATGAGCGCGTTTGTAATCTTCTTCCCCAACTTCCTGGCGTACTTCCTCGAGTTCATCCCATGTACAGTCGCGGAGAGTTTCAATCTTTTGATCTGCATGTTTTGCAGCAATGTGCTTGACTACATTCTCACAACTGTTCCGGCGATCATTATAAGGAGAGCCTTTCAGTTCATGCTTGACTTTTGAGTTCAAGAGAACCAATTTGTAACCTTTAGGGTCGAAAGGCAAATAAGTAAATTCCCTGCTACGGCAGTCGAGCCGCATCAGTTGTCCTTTCTTTCCGAAGACAGAAGCAAACTGATCCATGATGCCACAGTTGACACCGATATATTTATGTTCAGTAGCCTGACCGGCAAGAGCCATATCCCACTTGGAAACTTTGTTGTCTCCGAAGAGGTCATTCAATGCACATGCAAAACAACTTTCCAGTGCAGCGGAGGAAGACATGCCTGCTCCCAAAGGAACATCACCATAGAAAGCAGCATTGAAGCCTTTTACCGGAACACCCAAAGCCTTCATCTCACGTACGATGCCGTAGATGTACCTTGCCCATGTAGCGTGTGGTCCTTTAGGATCATCAATATTAAATTCTACACGGTCTTTTAAATCTATGGAATAGAGAATAACAGTTTGTAGGCCATTGGGGCGAACTTCAGCCATAATCCCCTTATCTACTGCACCGGGCATGACAAATCCTCCGTTATAATCAGTATGTTCACCGATGAGGTTGATACGTCCGGGGGCCATATAGACATTTCCTGTCTTATTGTCAAAATGCTTGAGGAAGCGAGTTTTTACTTTTTCTATATCCATAATAATTGTGTTAATGATGATAAGATGTTTATAATTTATAAATAGAAAGGCGTAGACTTTTGAATCTACGCCTTAAGATTTATACCTTAATCTACAGGGATATCTTTGTTCACATTCTTGGAACCGATAAGTGCATAGAAGCAGAGATAGGCAAGTGCTATGAAAGGAACAATATAGGAAATCATGTAGTTGACATGATCAGCAATGAAATTCTGAATCAGAGGCAGAACGCCGCCACCGACAACCATCATCATGAATATTCCGGATGCTTTTGCAGTGTATTTGCCCAATCCTTCAGTGGACAGATTGAATACGCTTGGCCACATGACAGATGTACATAGACCACAGAGAACCAGAAACAGAGCACAGATAGGTACGGTAACCATCTGGAATGATGAACCTGTGAATACAGGCATGCTTACTGTTGAGGATTTACCCATAACTATTGCCAGACAGATGAAAATCATTCCTAAGATGGTTGTGATAGACAGAAGTTGCCGGCTGGATACCTTGTTGGCTATGAAACTTGCCAGGAATCGACCTACCAGCATCAAGAACCAGTAAGTACCGGCTATGAAACCACCGATGGCAGCAGCATTGAGAAGTCCGTATCCTCCACCTTTCATAGAAGTGTCACTGATATAGAAGTTTAATGTACCGGGAATACCGACTTCAACTCCTACATAAACAAAGATTCCCAGAACACCTAAGTCAAAGTGACGGAAACTCCAGGGGGTGTGTTCAAAAACAGTATGGGCATTCGTCTTACCCATTTCCGGATCCTGAATAGGGATGAATACCAGAATGATGAAAGCGGCTAAAAAGACGGTCATCGCAATATACATGACCATATTGACATCAACCATTTTCGTGTTTGCCGTGACAGTTCCGATCAGTGAACCTACCAGCATAGGGGTTAATGTTCCCGACAAAGAGTTCAGTGTTCCGCCAATCATATTCAACTGGTTGCCGCGGTTACCGCCACCACCCAGCAGGTTCAGCATAGGGTTGACCACCGTATTCAGCATGCAGACACTGAAACCGGAAATGAAAGCACCTAACAGGTAAACTCCGAATCCGGTAACTCCCGGATTGAATTCTCCACTGAGAAATTGGATGAGTACTCCTACGAAACCAAGAGCAATACCTACGAGAGCGGTTTTCTTGTAACCGATTTTAGTAAGCATGGCGCCGGCAGGAATACCCATAAACAGATAAGCCAGGAAGTTCATTGCGTTTCCGAGCATACCAATCATGTTGCTACCTTCAAATACATTTTTCCAAATGACTCCGATAGGTGCAGCCAGATTCGTTACAAACGAAATCATGGCATAAAGAAACATCATCGTGATAATAGCGATGATGCTGCCTTGTTGTTTATTAGTATTTTCCATTTATAATTTTGTTGATAATCTTTCTTTTATAAATATGAAAGTTGATTTTCCTTGATTATTTTTCAATATCGAACTTATAGATAGTCTTCTGTCTATATTCCTCACCTGGATTCAATTCTACAGATGGAAAGTATGGATGATTAGGTGTATCAGGGAAATGCTGGGCTTCAAAACTGATGGCTGAACGACGTGGAAACGTTGCTCCGTTCTGACCTTTATAGCCATCTGCCCAGTTGTCTGTATAAAACTGCATGCCGGGTTCCGTCGTGTAAACTTCCATGGTCCTGCCGCTTACCGGCTCTATGACTTTGGCCGCGAAACTCAACTCGCCTTCTTCCTTCTTGTTCAGTACATAGCAATGGTCATATCCTGCGCCGTTTATGATCTGTTCGTTGTCAGCGTTGATGTCTTGCCCGATGGTCTTGGGAGTGCGGAAATCAAATGGAGTGTCTTTTACAAATCTGATCTCTCCTGTAGGAATGGATGTCTTGTCAATAGGGATGTAATAATCTGCATTGATCTGACAGATAATGTTGTCAACAGTTGGTGTAGGATTTGCGATTCCTGCAAGTGAATAAAAACCGTGATGGGTAAGATTGATAATCGTTTTTTTGTTTGTTTTAGCTAAGTATTTAATGATTAGTTCATTGTCATCCGTAAAAGTATAAGCTACCCAAATATCTACTTCACCTCTAAAGCCCTCTTCGCCATAGGAACTGTTATATTTCAATACTGCTGCCTGTTGATTGATTCGCTGTACGTCCCATACCCTTGCGTGAAAACCAGTAGGGCCGCCATGTAAAGAGTTTTGACCATTATTGACAGCCAACTGGTATTCTTTGCCATGCAGGGTAAACTTACCTTTGCATATACGGTTACCATAGCGGCCGATGAGGGTACTTAAAAAAGGTTCCGGAGAGTGGATCACATCTTCTATATTGTCATGGCCTTGAATGACATTTCCAGGTTTGCCATTCTTATCTGGTACCATGATTGCCACCAGAGCACCTCCGTAATTCGTGAAAGCAACCTCGTTACCTTGCTTATTTCGCAAAATAAAGAGGTCTGTCTTCTTCCCTTGGACCGTGGCCTGGAAATTCTCTTTTTTCAAGCCACAGATATTTTTCGTTTCTGTTGTGCTCATAATATCGTTAAGTTTTTAGTTACAATTGTATATGCAAAGTAACTAAAAAATCGCGTAAATGACAAATTATATTGATGGAAAATCCCAAGAATCAGCGTTAAAAGTCTTTAACGATGTTCTCTAGTGGAATTTTTTACTTAAATGTAGTAAAGGCTATTATAGTTTTTAGGTTCTAATTGTGAGCGGAAAGCGGCGTATTAATCCTTGTTTATCTGCTTCATTAAAAAACCAAGGTGTTGCATGAGATTGAAGCAACGCCTTGGAAAAGCTTTTTCACCATTTTGTTTCTTGATGTTATGATGTTCCGATCATGCTTTATCCGATGGGAACTCTTTCAGGAGGTCAGCGACCACATAACTTGAGCCGCCTATGAAGATAAAATCTTCTTTACCAGCTTCTTCCATAGCTTTTCTGTAAGCTTCTGCTACCGTAGGGAAAACCCTGCCTTGAAGTTGGTATTTCTTTGCTGTTTCAACAACTTTTTCTACTGGAAAAGCTCGCTTGCAACTGGGTTGTGTCCAATAGTAGATTCCATCTTTGGGAAGCATTCCCATAACGGTACTGATATCCTTATCATTGACCATACCGAAGACGATACGGCGATGTTTGCAGTCCTGTGTTTTAATCTGCTTGCTGAGATATTGCCATCCGCCTACATTGTGGCCGGTATCACAGATAACGAGTGGAGATTTCTTCAATATCTCCCAGCGGCCTCTGAGACCTGTCATTTCGCAGACACTGGCAAAACCTTTTACCACGCTGTCCGGATTGCGGATGATATTTCTGTTGATGAGTTGGATAGCAGCAGCCAGAATGGTGTTTGCATTTCGATCTTGATAGATTCCACCAAGTTCACTTTTGATTTCCCCGAAGTATCGTGTTTCGTAAATTCTGCCTCCGTCCGGACATGCTTTTGAAGATAATACGGCTGGTATGTCTTCCGCATAAACATCTTGAGTTTGCATTTCCTGAGCTTTGGACTCAAAGACAATTCGTGTTTCTGGTACAGTTTCTCCGATAACTACAGGAATACCGTTTTTGATGATTCCCGCTTTTTCTCCTGCAATTTCAGTTAAAGTGTTACCTAGAAATTGGGTGTGATCGAAACTGATATTGGTAATGACTGAAAGGATAGGGGTAATGATATTCGTACAGTCCAGACGTCCTCCCAGTCCAACTTCTATGACTGCAATATCAACCTTCTGATCGGCAAAATATTTGAAGGCCATTGCTGTCGTAAGTTCGAAAAATGAAGGATGGAGGGGTTCAAAGAAACTGCGGTTCTGTTCTACAAAATCCACGACATATTTCTCACTGACCGGTTTGCCGTTGATCCGGATTCTCTCCCGGAAGTCTACGAGGTGGGGAGAGGTATAAAGTCCTACTTTATATCCATCCGCCTGAAGAATGGCAGCTAAGGTATGAGAGCATGACCCTTTTCCATTAGTCCCGGCTATATGAATAGTCAAAAACCGGGTATGGGGATGATCGAGGTGCTGATCTAAAGCTAGAGAATTATACAATCCGGCTTTGTAAGCCGGTGCACCCACTTTTTCAAAAACAGGGGTGCTGTTGAAAAGATACTGTACGGTTTCCTTATAGTTCATAGCACAAATAAGAACAGGTTATCTGCTGTTCATGTAATAAAAAGCGTGACTGTCCTGTCTGGAAGCCACGTCTTTTCTTGATCGTATTAACTAAATAAATTTTTGATATGTTCGAAAACAGACTTTTTATCCACGTTGGAAGATTTGAAGTTGTCACTATTCCTGAATACTTCTACGGCCTCTTTTTCTTCTTTGGCAAGAGTCTTAGGGATATAGACACTCGTGTTGACAATAATGTCCCCCAGACCATGACCATAGCCTTGGACTGCAGGCAGTCCTTTGCCGCGCAGCCTTACCTGTTTTCCGGGTTGTGTGCCGGGATCAATCTTTAGTGATATCTTGGCACCGTTGATAGTCGGGATGTCTACATTGCCTCCCAATATAGCTGTAGGAAGATCCAAAAGCAGATTGTAGTAAAGATCCTGGCCGTTACGGACAAAAGTGCTGTCCTGTTCTTCTTTGATGATGACCTGAATGTTACCATTGACGCCGTTATGGCGTCCTGCGTTTCCTTTACCAGGGACATTGACCACCATTCCGTCGGCTACACCGGCAGGAATATTGATTTCGACAACTTCTTCACCGCTGACGACACCTTCACCATTGCATTTCTTACATTTGTTCTTGATGACTGTTCCTTCTCCATGGCATGTAGGACAGGTAGTCTGTGTCTGCATCAGTCCGAAGATAGAGTGTACGGTTTTTATGGCATAGCCGGTTCCATGACAGGTGGGGCAGGTCTCCGGCTTTGAACCTCCTTCACTGCCTGAGCCATGACAACTCGGACAGGTTACGTATTTTCTCACCTTGAATTTCTTCGTAACGCCTGTAGCAATTTCCTGAAGTGTGAGGTGAACCGTCAGGCGGAGGTCTGAACCTCTGAACTGCGGTTGCTGTCTGCTTCCTCCACCACCAAAGCCACCAGATCCGAAACCTCCGAAACCATGACCACCGAAGATGTCACCGAACATGGAGAAGATATCATCCATGTTCATACCTCCACTGAAGCCACCGAAGTCTCCTTGCGGGCCATTGAACCCGAACTGATCATACTGATGGCGCTTGTTCTCGTCGTGCAGGACGCTATATGCTTCGGCTGCTTCCTTGAATTTTTCTTCAGCCTCCTTGCTTCCCGGATTACGATCCGGGTGATATTTTATAGCTAGTTTTCTGTATGCTTTTTTGATTTCATCCTCCGAAGCATTCTTGTCGACACCGAGTACTTCGTAGTAATCTCTTTTTTCTGCCATGATGTAGTCAAATTATTTTGCAATTGCATTGAAGCCTTTATGTGAAAGGCTGGAGTGTAAGTCAGTGTTATCCGTCTTTACTGGCCTACAGCCACTTTAGCATGTCGGATCACTTTCTCATTCAGAGTGTAACCTGCCTGCACGCAATCTATTACTTTTCCCTTTTTCTTGTCGCCCATTCCCGGAACCATAGCTACAGCTTCCATGTAAGCCGTATCAAAGTCTTTATCTTTTGTGTCGATTTTCTTTACCCCCAGGCCAGATAATGTTTTCTGGAATTTTTTGAATATCAGATTCATTCCGTCTTTAATGGCCTTTGGCTCCTCACTCGTGTTAGACAGGGCACGCTCGAAATCATCCATTACAGGAAGGATGGCCATTATGGTCTTTTCACCACCATTCAGAATCAAGTCTGCTTTCTCTTTGAGAGTACGCTTCCGGTAGTTATCGAATTCAGCCACAGAACGAAGATACTTATCCTTCAATTGTGCAATCTGTTCCTGGGCTTCTTTCAAAGGGTCTTTCTTTTCTTCTTTAGATTCCTTCTCTTTGGTCTGAGAGTCTTCTGACTTTTCGTCAGTTGCTTCTGACTTTTCGTCTTTCAGGGAATCTCCCTGTTCCTTTTTGTCAGTTTCTGCCTTTTGTGCCTCGTCCTTTTCTGAGTCACTATCTTGAAGATTTACCTTCTTTTCTTCTTTTTCCTTTTCTGCCATAGTTTTTTTTGTTAAGATGAGCTTTTGAGGGGGGAGAACGTCAACTCTTTTTTGCTTTCTCTTTCAATTGTCAAGCAAAATCTATGCCAAATCAAGAATACATTTTTCCTTTTAAAACTTTGATTGAATCATCATGAATATACTCATTGTAAGGCATCTGTTTGTCAATAGTACCTTTAGGAGTAAGTTCGATGATTCGGTTAGCTATAGTTTCAATAAACTCATGGTCGTGACTTGAGAAAAGAATATTTCCCTTGAAAGTGACCAGATTATTGTTAAACGCCTGAATGCTTTCCAGATCGAGGTGATTGGTAGGTGTATCCAGTATAAGGCAGTTGGCCTGCTGGAGTTGCATCCTTGCAATCATGCAGCGCATCTTTTCTCCTCCGGAAAGGACATTGACATGCTTTAGAATTTCTTCACCGGAAAAAAGCATTCTTCCTAAGTAAGCTTTCATCTGTACCTCATTTCCCGGTCCATATTGACTTAACCATTCTACGAGGTTTTTATCGCTTTTGAAGAATTCTGTGTTATCCAACGGCAGATATGCTGTTGTTATGGTCACTCCAAACTTGAATGTACCGGCATCCGGTTTCCTGTTTCCACTGATAATATCAAAGAATGTGGTCATTGCCCTGGGATTATGGGAAAGGAATACAACTTTCTGTCCTTTCTCAATAGTGAAATTGATATTATCGAAAAGTACAGTTCCGTCTTCATCCACAGACTTCAAGCCTTCTACTTCTAGAATCTGGGTTCCGGGTTCACGAGTCATCTCGAAGATGATTCCTGGATACTTGCGACTTGAAGGCCGAATTTCTTCAACATTGATTTTCGCCAGCATTTTTTTCCGTGAGGTTGTCTGTTTGCTTTTTGCAGCATTAGCAGAGAACCGGCGGATAAACTCTTCCAACTGTTTCTTCTTCTCTTCGGCTTTCATCTTCTGGTTCTGTGCCTGCCTTAAAGCCAATTGTGAACTTTCGTACCAGAAAGAGTAGTTGCCGGAGAACATAGTAACCTTACCAAAGTCGATATCTACTGTTTGTGTTGAGACAGCGTCCAGAAAGTGACGGTCATGACTTACGACCAAAACCGTTTGTTCCACTTCGCCCAGATAATCTTCGAGCCATTCTACTGTATCCAGATCCAAGTCATTGGTAGGCTCATCAAGCAGTAGATTCTCCGGTTTTCCGAAAAGAGCTTTTGCCAGCATGACCCGTACTTTCTGATTGTTGGAAAGTTCTTTCATGTTTTCATTGTGAAATTTCTCCGGTATACCAAGATCCTGCAGTAATTGGGCTGCATCTGATTCTGCAGACCAACCGTTCATTTCTGCAAATTTCTCTTCAAGTTCACCTGCACGGTTACCTTCTGCTTCTGTCATTTCTGATTTTGCATAAAGGGCTTCACGTTCTTTCATATTCTTCCACAGTGGTTGATGTCCCATCAGCACGGTGTCGAGAACCCGATAATCATCATATTTGTAGTGGTCCTGTTCCAGAATAGATAGTCGCTCATCAGGCCCCATCTCGATAGTTCCTTTATTTGGCTCAAGGTCTCCGCTGATAGCACGGAGAAGTGTTGATTTACCGGCACCGTTTGCACCGATAATACCATAGATGTTGCCATGAGTAAATTTAAGGTTAACGTCCTTGTAGAGCACTCTTTTTCCAAACTGGATGGCAAGATTTGTTACTATAATCATTTTTTCTAATACCTTGTTGTATAATAATTTGTGTACAAAGGTATAAAAAAGAATCGAGAAGTCCGTATGTTTAGGATTTCTTTTGTACTTTTGTAGAAAATATGCGGCATCTGGCGATTTCTGATGAGTAAAGGAGAATAAAAAATGGAAAAATTTCAATGTCACCGTGTCTGAGGATTCGGGAGAGAATTATGTATGGTCAGTGTGTCCGGTTAATAAATAAAGCATAATGAAACTTTTAATTTTAGATTTTGATGGAACAATAGGTGACACTAACCAGTTGATTACCAGTACGATGCAGAAGACTTTAAGGGAACTGCAATTACCGGTATGTTCAACGGAGGAATGTTCCCGTACCATTGGTTTGCCTTTGGAACAAGGTTTTAAGGAGGTTTTACATTCTTCTGATTCATCTGTGATAACCCGTTGTGCAACAGTTTATCGTAATATCTTCTCTGCAAATAATCGGCCGGGGATTGTTCCTGTATTTCCGCATGTTCTGGAGAGTATTCACTTATTCTACGATAAGGGTGTTGTCATTACACTAGCCAGTAGTCGTGGACATGCTTCTCTTCAGGCGTTTGTCAATGAGATGCATCTGGAATCTTATATCTCTTATATTCTCGGTGCGGAAGATGTGAAAAGGGCTAAGCCTGATCCATATCCTGTGCAGAAGATACTCCGGACTTTTTCTGTTGATCCTAAGGATGCTTTGGTAGTGGGGGATACAAAATTTGATATTCTTATGGGGAAGCGCGCAGGAACAAAGACCTGCGGCGTGACTTATGGCAATGGATATAAAGATGAACTGGAACTGGCCGGTGCGGATATGATAGTAGATGATTTCGGGCAGATTCCTGAACTTTTGAATACAGAAAAAGGATGATAAACAAAAATTTTCGAGACAAGAATCATTATAAGACTTACCAGGTACGAAAACCTTCTCAATTGCTGGCTTGGCTTTTGGATAATATTACAGGTCAAAGCAAAACAAAAATCAAGGAAACTCTGAAAGGGCGTGGTATTACTGTAGATGGACAAACGGTGACTCAATTTGACTATCCGCTTCGGCCGGGCATGAAGATCGGAGTGTCTAAATCAAAACGTTCCCGAACTCCGCAGAATCCGTTTGTCAAAATAGTCTATGAAGATCAGTATTTGATTGTTATTGAAAAGAATATCGGAATACTTTCAGTAGCGGCCGGACATTCTTCGTTGAATGTAAAGACCGTCCTGGACAAATATTTTCATGATACCAAACAGTATTGTCATGCTCATGTTGTCCATCGTCTGGACAGGGATACGAGCGGATTGATGATTTATGCTAAGGATATTCAGATTGCCATGCAGCTGGAGAAAGACTGGCACCATACGGTTTATAATCGCCGATATGTGGCTGTGTTGAGTGGTATAATGGAAAAGAACAGTGGGCAGATTACTAGTTGGCTAACCGAAGATGCTGCTTATACGACCGTCTCTTCGGATGTAGATAATGGTGGGAAATATGCAGTGACCCATTATCAGGTTTTGGACAGAGCTGACAACCATTCACTGGTTGAGTTCCGTTTAGAAACAGGGCGGAAAAACCAGATACGAGTTCATGCAGCAGATATGGGACATCCTGTATGTGGTGATCCAAAATATGGCAATGGGGATGATCCTTGCCACCGGCTTAGCCTTCATGCTTATATCCTGTGTTTCTATCATCCTTTCACCGGTGAGCGTATGGAATTTGAGACCCCTATTCCTTACAGTTTCCGCCGATTGTTCAAGACAGATGGAAATGCTCAAAGTGAATGAATGTTTTCACGATTCTTGGTCTTTCCGTCAGATTCTTCATCTCATAAATCAGAAATAATTTTAGTACATCAATTATGCACCAGTTTGTTTATTACATTTTTGTTCTTATTGCTATTATCGTTGCCTTTTTGACCTTAAAGAAGGTAGCCAGTTGTCTGATCAAGTCCATCGTAATGGTGGCTTTGATTGCCCTTTTGGTATTTCTTTATTTTGCTTTTGTCAAATAGTCTGATTGGAAAAAATCACCGGCAACTCTCTGTTCCAATGGAGAGTTGCCGGTGATCATCAGTTGTATAGCAATCTTTCAGGATAGATACTATCTTTTCATCAGGAAGTCCTTGAAGACTTGGAAATCTTTTTCCATAGGAATACTTTGTTTCTTCCCTTGAATAAATTTTGCCAGTCTTTCTGGAATATCGGTGTCTTCACCAATGATGGCATCCATCTTCTCTTTGAACTTGGCTGGTGCAGCTGTTTCCAGAAACAGTCCTGTCTCTCCCGGTTTTAGTCCTTCTTTCAAAGCCCGGTAGCCACAACTTCCGTGAGGGTCGAGAAGATATCCATTCCGCTGATAACAATCTTTGATGGTTTCACGGATCTGGCCATCCGTATATGAGGCTCCACTGACATCTTGTATGATAGCTTCATGAGAATGCTCGTAGAGGTCTATGATACGGGCAAAATTGCTTGGGTCACCCACATCCATGGCGTTGGCTAATGTCTGTTTTGACGGCTTGGGTGTATATTTACCGGTTTTCAGGTATTTGTAAAAGACGTCATTGGCGTTGTTTGCAGCAATGAAACGTTTTATAGGCAGTCCCATGCGCTTACTGATTAATCCTGCAGTAATATTCCCGAAATTACCAGAAGGTACACATACGACCAGGTTGGATGTGAGTTTGCCGTCCTGTTTGTTCAATTGGATCAGGCCTTTCTTCTTGAGTCGTGCGTATCCGAGGAAATAATAAAATGCCTGTGGCAGGAAGCGTGCAACATTGATACTGTTGGCTGAAGTCAGTTGCATGTGTTCATTCAGTTCCTGATCCATGAAAGCAGATTTGACCAAAGCCTGACAGTCATCAAAAGTGCCGTTAATCTCCATAGCCGTTATGTTTTGTCCGAGGGTTGTAAACTGGCTTTCCTGGATTTTACTGACTTTCCCTTTTGGATACAGAACATAGACATGGACACCTTTGACTCCAAGAAAACCGTTAGCCACTGCTGAGCCCGTATCTCCGGAAGTAGCAACGAGAACATTGATATCTTTATCACTCTCCTGGTGGATAAAATATTCCAGCAGACGCGCCATGAAGCGAGCACCTACATCCTTGAAAGCCAGAGTGGGTCCATGAAAAAGCTCCAGTGAATAGATATGGTTCTCAACCTTTACGGTAGGAATCTTAAAGGATAGCGTGTCATAGATGATTTTTTCCAGAGATTCCGCATTGACATCTTCCCCGAAGAAAGCGTTTGCTACTGTCAGGACAATTTCGGGTAAGAACATCTTGTCCATGTTCTCAAAGAAGTCATCTACCAGAAGTTTGATTTTTTCAGGCATATAAAGTCCTCCATCCGGAGCCAAACCTTTAATAATCGCCTCGCGAAGGGAGACAGAAGGAGCCTTCTTGTTTGTACTGTAATATTTCATGTGTATGCGCTTTTATTTGTTTCTTATTTAAATTTCCGGCTCATCAGTGACTTGTTGATTGTTGGAATGCTATTTGAGTGACATGAAGTTTTTCATAAATTCATTAAGTCGGAGCAATCCGTATTCTCCGCTGACACAACTCACTTCATCGTACTGCTGTACGCTATCGGGTTCAATTCCCGGATACCAGATGAGGAAGGGTACAGCTTCCTTGACGTGTGTGCGTATTTCCACCGGTGTCGGATGATCAGGCAATACCGCAATACATACGGGTTCTGCCCATGTTGAGACTTCCTTGTAGATAGGTTCTACAATACGATGGTCCAGATATTGGATGGCTTTGATTTTCAAATCAATATCTCCGTCATGTCCCGCTTCGTCTGTTGCTTCAAGATGGAGATAGACAAAGTCCTGCTTTTTTAAAGCTTCAATGGCAGCCTTGGCCTTGCCTTCATAATTGGTGTCAGCCAGCCCTGTAGCTCCCGGAACTTTAATGATATCCAGTCCGGCATAATAGCCGATTCCACGTATGAGATCTACGGCCGATATAACGCTTCCGGTTTTTATTTCCGGATAGAGTTGCATGAGTTTTTTCATCTTCGGATGATAGCCTCCACCCCATGGCCAGATAGAGTTGGCCTGACGTTCCTTCTTTGTTGCACGTTCCCTGTTGTAAGGATGCTCTGTCAGAAGTTTCTGACTTTTCTGGATGAGACCATTCAACAGGTTGGCTGTTTCACGAGCTGTCATCCTGGTTTTATCTGAACCATCGATAGGTTCATGTACATCTTCCCATCCTTTTTCCGGTTGAATCAGGAGGGGTTTCCATTCTTCATTCGGATGATCATGAGGAGGGGCGCATACAAGATGTTTGCTTCCATATTTGATGACCAGAAGGTGGCGGTATTGGATACCCGTGATAAACTTGATTTGATCATTGCCGAGTTTGTCATTCAGATATTTGATCAGCGTATCACCATCTTTAGTCTGAAGATTCCCTCCGTTATGTGTGATAATCTTTCCATTGTCAATATAGATGAAGTTGCAACGCATAGCCATATCTTCAGGGGCCATGTGATAGCCGATGCTGGCTGCTTCAAGTGGGCCTCGTCCTTCATATACCTGATTCAAGTCATACCCTAATATTGCTGTATTAGCTACTTCTGATCCTGGATAGAATCCATCAGGGACAGTAATCAGTCTTCCTGTTTTACCCTGTCGTGCCAACAGGTCCATATAAGGAGTTTGAGCATACTGCAATAAAGTTTTTCCGCCCAGTCTTTTTACAGGATGGTCGGCCATTCCGTCACCTAATATAATAATGTGTTTCATCTGAAAAATTGCTTTACTATTAAATATTGGCTATACTCATCACATTTGCGAATACGCCTGCGGCTGTCACACTTGCCCCGGCACCGTAACCTTGAATGAGCATTGGATATTCCTTATAGCGTTCTGTCGTAAGGAGAACGATATTGTTACTTCCCTCCAGATTATAGAAAGGGTGGTCCTTGCTGATGGATTTTAGTTCTACGCTAGCCTTCCCCCCTTCCATGGAAGCAACAAAACGCCACCGTTTACCATCCTTTTCCAGTTGCTTGCGTTCCTTCTCGAAACTTGTATCCAGATTTGGCAAGTTTTTCCAGAAATCCTCCAGACTTCCTTCAAAATAGGATTGAGGAATAAAGAGATGTTTTTCCACATCAGACTGTTCTATCCGATAACCAGCTTCACGGGTCAGGATGACTAATTTCCGGATGACGTCAACACCGCTTAGGTCAATTCGCGGATCCGGTTCTGAATACCCTTCCTGTTTTGCCCTGTGCACGGTTTGAGAGAAAGGTATATCAGCAGAGATCTCGTTGAAAATAAAGTTGAGTGTACCGCTGAGTACAGCTTCAATTTTAAGAATCTTATCTCCTGAATTACGCAGATCATTGATTGTTCCTATGATAGGAAGTCCGGCGCCCACATTGGTCTCAAAGCGGAATTTGACGCCTTTGGAAAGAGCTGTCTGCTTGAGTTTGACATATTTGTCGTATTGGTCAGAAGCAGCGATCTTGTTAGCAGCGACGACGGATATGTTATTTTCCAGAAAGGTCTGGTATAAATCAGCAATATCTTTACTGGCGGTACAGTCTACGAATACGGCATTGAAGATATTCATACCGATGATATTATCGCGTAACTTTTCCGGATTGCTTGGCCTGGATGACTCCAATTGTTTGCGGACATTTTCCAGATTCAGCCCGTCCCGATTATAAATGGCATTATGAGAACTGGCAATACCGACGACTGTCAGTTTGAGTCTGTTGCGATCCTTTAATGCATTATATTGATTCCTGATTTGCTCAATCAGTTTGCCTCCTACCGTACCTATTCCGCAAATGAAGAGATTAAGTTCCTTATATTCAGAGAGGAAGAAAGAATCATGGAGTACATTCAAACTTTTTCTCAGTGATTCACCTTTTACGACAAAAGAAATATTTGTTTCTGATGCTCCCTGTGCACATGCTATGACTGAAATACCAGAACGTCCTAAAGTCCCGAAGAGTTTTCCGGCGATACCGGGCGTATGCTTCATGTTCTCTCCGACGATAGCGATTGTTGCCAGTCCGCATTCGGCGTGCATTGGAAACATCTCACCATCAGAAATTTCAGAAGAGAATTCTTCGTTGAGAACTCTTACCGCTTCCGGTGCATCCGCTTCACGTACACCGATGGAGGTGGAGTTTTCTGAAGACGCCTGACTGACCATGAATACAGATATACCCTTGTTTGCCAATGCGGTGAAAATCCGTCGGTTGACACCGATCACACCCACCATACTCAGTCCACTTACCGTGATCAGTGCTGTACCATTGATAGAGGAAATGCCCTTGATGGGTTTTCTGTCATCTTCAATTTCACTTTTGATGATCGTTCCGGGATTGCTGGGGTTGAATGTGTTCTTTACCTTGATGGGTATATTCTTGATGCAAACCGGATAGATGGTTGGAGGATAAATAACCTTGGCACCGAAGTTGCAGAGCTCCATAGCCTCCACATAATTCAACTCGTTGATTGTATAAGCTGTCCTGATGACTTTCGGGTCAGCTGTCATGAAACCGTTGACATCCGTCCATATCTCCAATACTTCAGCATTAAGGGTACCTGCAAGAATAGCAGCTGTATAATCACTTCCACCTCTTCCCAGGTTTGTCGTTTCGTCCGTATCACGGTCTTTACTGATAAATCCAGGTACAAGAGAAATACGAGGTAATTCTTTGAAGGTATCTGAGACCAGTTTGACTGTTAACTTCGGGTCAATCATGTTCTTGCCATTCTTCCGGATGGTTTTAATAAATTTGCGGGAATCAAACCACCTTGCTCCCCGGATCAGTGTGGCCACAATCTGGCTTGAAAGCCGTTCACCGTAGGAGACAATGGCATTTTGGCTCTTTTCACTTAAATCATGAATAAGATAGACACCAAAATAGATGCTCTTCAGTTGCTCGAAGAGTGTATCTACGGTATTAAATAAATCTTCTCGGTTTTTGGTATCGGTGATAATCGTGTCAATCAGAGTATGGTGCCGGTCTACCATTACACTATATTCTTCCCTCCATCGATCGTCATGCTTTAAAGCTAATTGCGCCGTAGAGAGTAATTTGTCGGTAATACCACCAAGCGCACTGACAACGACGATGACAGGCTGGTGTTTTGCTTCCCTCTCTACGATCTTTTTCAGACTCAGAATACTTTTCACGGAACCTACAGATGTTCCGCCGAATTTCAGAACTTTCATTGGCTTGAATTATTTAATGTAATGTTCTGTCATCCTCGAAACCAGTGAGGCCATGGCAGAACTTGATTACAAAAATACGAAGAAATATTAGATTGCCAAAAAAATAGTATGATAAATTTGCCTTCTCATTGTGTTTTGAAATGTGTGACGTAAAGGTCTGGGCTACCAAAGGAATTCTGTAATATTCATTATCAAGAGTACTACTACACAAAGACCTAGTACAATCAAAGTCCATTTTTTCCTATTCTTGCTCATATCGCTTTTTCTGATCAGGCAGATCATTGTAGTCATGAAAATTAACGGCACGAGGATAATCATGATTTTAAACCATGACTGACCATGATAGTGGGTATAAGAATATCTCTCCTGAAATCCTATATAGGCAACCATAAGAAGGCTGATTACATTCATCAGATCTTTAATCATATTGAGTACTGGTTTTAAGTATCGCAGATTTTGCGAGTCGGTTTACTTATGTTAGTGATTTTGATTTTGCAAATATAGGAAATAATCAACTCGTATACAAAAATTCCATCAGGAATTGCATCTTGACTCAGTTCCCTTTTTTCTTTCCCGATAGAAACAGATTTAAAGAGATCTGAATGATTGAAGAGATAAGAGAATAATCAGAAAAACCGATATTCTGGTCTGTCGGATACCTGAAGACAATGTAGACGATAATCCCTGTCAGGGAAACTTCATTGAATTATTTTGTGAGATTGCAGAAAACTTCTTAATTTTGCAGATATGATAGAAGAATACCAAATCAGGGTATTGCCTCAAGTTGCTTACTCGGAGGCAAATATCGCGCAATATCTTATTGAAGAGAAGGGCCTTGAGACACAGAGTCTTACTCATGTTCGTGTCTTGCGTCAGAGTATTGATGCCCGTCAGCGGACAATCTATGTGAATTTGAAAGTCCGGGCTTATATCAATGAGATGCCTCAGGATGATGAATTTACCCATACAGATTATCCTGATGTAAGTGAAAAGACTCCGGTTATCGTTGTCGGGGAAGGTCCTGGCGGACTGTTTGCTGCCTTAAGGCTAATAGAGTTGGGTTTCAAGCCTGTAATCCTTGAGCGTGGAAAGGACGTTCATTCCAGAAAAGTAGATATGGCCCAGATCTCCCGCACGCAAGAGGTAAATTCGGAAAGTAATTATAGTTTCGGGGAAGGTGGAGCGGGAGCCTATTCTGATGGGAAACTTTATACGCGTAGCAAAAAGCGGGGGTCGGTGGAAAAGATTCTGAATGTCTTCTGCCAGCATGGAGCACCTCTGTCAATTCTTGCTGATGCGCATCCTCATATCGGGACAGATAAATTGCCTCGTGTGATTGAAAATATGCGTAATACGATTCTGAAGAGCGGCGGAGAGGTCCATTTCCAAACGAAAATGACAGGATTCCAACTTGAGCAAAACCTGATAGTGGGTATTGAGGCTGTTAATCTGCAGACAAATGTTGAAGAGGTTTACCGTGGGCCTGTGATTCTGGCTACAGGGCATTCTGCGCGTGATGTCTATCGTTATTTGGACAGGGCAGGTGTTGAAATTGAAGCTAAAGGAATAGCCGCTGGTGTACGATTGGAACATCCTTCACAATTGATAGATCAGATCCAGTATCATAATAAAGCCGGTAGGGGAAAATATCTGCCGGCCGCAGAATATTCTTTTGTTACCCAAGTAAAAGGCCGTGGTGTATATAGTTTCTGTATGTGCCCCGGTGGTTTTGTTATTCCTGCTGCTACTGGACCGGAACAAATCGTCGTCAATGGGATGAGTCCGTCCAATCGTGGCACTGCCTGGTCAAACTCAGGTATGGTCGTAGAAATCTCTCCGGAGGATGTCGGAACGAAAGATCTGCCTTTGGTCCCGCAAACCGGAACGAATGATGACCACGATTCAGAGGCACTGAAAGTGATGCTTTTCCAGGAACAGTTAGAGAGAATGTGTTGGCAACAAGGGAATCGGAAACAGACGGCTCCTGCTCAGCGGATGGCTGATTTTGTCAATGGCCATCTCTCGTATGATCTGCCCAAGTCGAGTTATTCTCCTGGGTTGATTTCCAGTCCATTGCATTTCTGGTTGCCTCCTTTCATCGGTGAGCGTCTGCAGGAAGGTTTTAAATCCTTCGGCAAGCATGCTCATGGTTTCTTGACGAATGAGGCAGTTCTGATTGCTGTAGAAACGAGAACTTCTGCTCCTGTCAGGATCATCCGTGATCGTGAAACGTTGCAGCATATCCGTGTGAAAGGACTTTTCCCTTGTGGTGAAGGGGCTGGTTATGCAGGAGGAATAGTCAGTGCAGGAATTGATGGTGAACGTTGTGCTGACAGTTGTGCTGCTTATATGAAAGCATTGTAAAGCCAATTGTTTTTCAATTGGGGTGAACCTTTTATTCGTTATTTCTATCCAGGACGGAGGGAACTATAATAATCCTTCCGGTTCTTGGCAATGTTCTGAAAAAGGGTCATCCAGTTGGTGATCACTTCTGTCCGAATGGAAGTGACGTGAAGGTTGGACAAGAAGGGGACTATCAGTCTATTACAGGTTTAAGAAATTCTAATCAAGTCTTTGAAAAATTTGCTTGTCTACTGTTTTTTTCGTATTTTTGCAGAGTTTCAGAGAATATATAAAATCATTATAATGAACATTTCGTATAAATGGCTTAAAGAATACGTCGATTTTGACCTGACTCCTCAAGAAACAGCGGACGCGCTGACTTCTACAGGACTTGAGGTTGATGCACTTACAGAGGTCCAGTCTGTGAAGGGAGGACTGAAAGGATTATATGTGGGTAAGGTCCTGACTTGTGAGCCACATCCTAATTCTGACCACATGCACATTACGACTGTGGATCTGGGTAAAGGTGAACCGAGTCATATTGTCTGTGGAGCACCTAATGTGGCGGCAGGCGAGAAGGTCATCGTTGCAGATCTGGGTTGTGTACTTTATGATGGTGATCAAGAAGTGACAATCAAGAAAGCAAAGCTTCGAGGGGTAGAGAGTTGCGGTATGATTTGTGCTGAAGATGAAATAGGCGTTGGTACAGATCATTCGGGCATTATCATTCTCCCTGATGATGTGAAAGTAGGAACTCCTGCGGCCGAATATTACCATCTTGAAAGTGACTGGATCATAGAAATCGATGTCACCGCTAACCGTGGGGATGCGCTCAGTCATTATGGCGTAGCACGCGATCTCTATGCATGGTTGAAGCAGAAGGGCCTTCAGACAAGTCTGCATCGTCCGGATTGTGATGCTTTTCATGTGGACAATCAGGATATGCCTATTGATGTGGAAATCCAGAATACTGAAGCATGCAAGCGCTATGCCTGTATAAGCATTACTGACTGTGATGTGAAGGAAAGTCCGAAATGGTTGCAGGATAAGCTCCGCGTGATTGGATTGCGTCCGATTAACAATATCGTAGATATTACCAATTATATAATGATGGCCTATGGTCAGCCGATGCACTGCTTTGATGCAGACATGGTGAAAGGTCATAAGATCGTTGTTCGTACTCAACCAGAAGGAACTAAATTTGTCACCCTTGATGGTGTGGAACATACATTAGGTACGCATGACTTGAGCATTTGTAATGCGGATGAATCGATGTGTATCGCCGGGATCTTCGGAGGCAAGGGCTCCGGAACTTATGATACGACTCGTAATGTGGTTCTGGAGAGTGCTTATTTCCATCCGACCTGGATCAGGAAGAGCGCACGTCGTCATGGACTGAGTACGGATGCCAGTTATCGGTTTGAGCGAGGGATTGATCCTAATGGGGTCATCTATGCTCTGAAACAGGCTGCCATCCTTTGTCAGCAACTTGCTGGCGGAAAGGTGAGTATGTCAATCAAGGATGTCTATCCTGAACCGATCAAGGATTTTGATGTGCGTCTGGATTATGAATATTGTGATCGATTGATCGGCAAGCAACTTGAGCGGACGACAATCAAGAATATTGTAACAAGCCTTGAAATGAAAATCAAGGCAGAAGATGCAGAAGGTCTTGACCTGACTGTACCGGCTTATCGTGTGGATGTCCAGCGGTCTTGTGATGTCGTAGAGGATATTCTTCGCATTTACGGTTACAATAATGTGGAAATACCTTTGACCTTGAAAAGCTCCTTGAATATTCAGGGTGAAGAGGATCAAAAGGCTGACCTGGAAAATCATGTCGCTGAATTGCTGGTCGGTTGTGGCTTCTTCGAGATTATGAACAACTCTCTGACGAAGATGACTTATTACCAGGACAGCCAACTCAATAAGTATTCTTGGGATACTACTATAAAGGTAATGAATCCGCTGAGTTCTGATCTGGGGGTGATGAGACAGACTTTACTGTTTGGCGGACTGGAAAGTATTGTGCGCAATGTCCATCGGAAAAATCTGAACCTGAAATTCTTCGAGGTCGGTAACTGTTACCAGTTTCATGCAGAGAAGAAAACCCCTGAACATCCGATTAAGGCCTATAACCAGTCACATCATCTGGGTCTTTGGGTAACAGGCAAACGCGTAGAAGGTTCTTGGACTCATCCTGACGAGAACAGCAGTTTCTTCGAGTTAAAGGCATATGTAGAGAATATCTTGCGGGTCTGTGGATTGAAATCCAACACAGTTGTCGTTAAGAAAAGTGATAATAACATTTTCTCAGATGGCTTATCTTATGAGACCCATCAGGGGGCTCTGCTGGCTGAGATGGGAATCGTGGACCCGAAGATTAAGAAGACTTTCGGTTTGGATCAAGATGTCTTTTTTGCAGATATCAATGTGACTGATCTGGCACGTACGATTAGAAAAATCAAATTTGAGTTTAAAGAAGTCAGTAAATATCCGGCAGTAAGTCGTGACCTGGCACTATTGATAGACAAGAACGTTGAATTCAGTCAGATTGAGCAGATCGCACGTAAGACAGAAAAGAAACTTTTGAAGAAAGTAGAGCTTTTTGATGTTTATGAAGGCAAAAATCTTCCAGCAGGAAAGAAGAGTTATGCGGTTAACTTTATCCTTCAGGATGATTCCAAAACATTGACGGATAAGTCGATAGATGCTGTGATGAAGAAACTGATCCATCAACTGACTACTCAGCTGAATGCTGAATTGAGATAATTCATCTATATATTTTTAATAAAGATTTTTAAGACAATATATTAATATTACTCCAATGGGAAGAGCATTTGAATATCGTAAAGCTACAAAGCTGAAAAGATGGGGGCACATGGCCCGTACATTTACGAAATTAGGTAAACAAATTACTATCGCTGTCAAGGAAGGTGGTCCTGATCCGGAGAATAATCCTAACCTTCGTGCAATTATCGCTACTTGCAAGCGTGAGAATATGCCGAAGGATAATGTGGCACGTGCAATCAAAAATGCCCAGGGAAAAGATCAGAGTGAATATAAGAATGTATCATACGAAGGATATGGTCCTCATGGAGTCGCTGTATTCGTGGATACACTGACAGATAATACTACTCGTACTGTAGCTGATGTACGTTCTATATTCAACAAGTTTAATGGTAATCTGGGTACACAGGGATCCCTCAGTTATCTCTTTGATCATAAGAGTGTATTCTCTTTCAAGAAGAAAAAGGATATGGACATGGACGAATTTATCCTTGACCTGATAGATTATGGGGTAGACGATGACTATGATGACGATGAAGAGAATGAGGAAATCACTATTTATGGTGATCCGAAAAGTTTTGGAGATATCCAGAAATATTTGGAAGATCATGACTATGAGATTACAGCTGCCGAGTTTACCCGTATTCCGAATGATCTGAAAGATGTTACTCCTGAGCAACGCCAGACAATCAATGAAATGGAGGATAAACTTGAGGAGTTTGAGGACGTGCAGAATGTGTATACTAATATGCGGCCGGATGAAGAACCTGAAGAGGACGCTTGATGGCACATTTACGATATAAAACACATGGTACCTGTAGTGTCTGGATTGATATAGATGTAGATAATATGGGGAATGTCGGAGATGTGCAGTTTACAGGTGGTTGCAATGGAAACACGAAGGGGATTTGCGTCCTCATTAAAGGGATGAAGGCTACAGAGGTTAAAAACCGCCTGAAAGGGATTCTCTGTGGCAATAAAGCAACAAGTTGCCCGGATCAGTTGGCTCATGCTTTGGAGGAAATGGGCTACTAATCAGACATTTCATTTGGTACAGTATCAAAAAAGATAAGAAAGGGTAAGCCTTTCACCCAACTGTTTTATAGATATTCAGAGAGAAAGGGACGGAAGAAATAAAATGATTTTTCTTCCGTCCCTTTTTATGTAATGAATTATAATTCTGAGAATAAAGCAGTTTTTTGTTTCCTCTACAATTTCTTTGCCGATTTCTGGTCTGTCTGATAATTTTTCGGAGTATATATGGCTTCAAACAAGATCTTTCCTTTATGCTTGGCCGAGCGATACAGAAAATGGAAATTAAAACCGGCATTCTTGTATGCTTGGGAACTAGGATCGTCAATTAAGGCTTTCAACAGAACGCTTCTCAATTTCTTAGCATTGAATTTGATGACTTGTGGGTTATCAGCTTTACCTGAAAGGGTACGATAATAGTTCATGGTACGTGTCGTTTTATCAAAGGACATACTGTCTGTCCGCTCATCATTGATGACAGGGGTAGGACAGAATTTCTCTGTATATTCTTTACTTTCACGTGCAGCGCGGTCCGAAAGACTCTCGTGACAAGCAGATAAAGTAAAACAAAGCAAGAGGGATATTCCAAGAGCCTGCATCTTCCATAAGGGGAGATGGATGCAATGGGTGTGAAATGTAATTATTTTCATTGTTGACTTTAAGTTTTATTTTTGCAAATATACAAAGAAATAATAAAAAACTTTGTATCTTTGTGTTCTAAAAAGTGATAAGAAGCATGGATAATATCAGTAAAATCAGAAACTTTTGTATCATCGCTCATATTGACCATGGTAAGTCTACATTAGCCGACCGGCTTTTGGAAAAGACGCATACCATCAAGATTACAGAAGGGCAGATGCTGGATGATATGGACTTGGAGCGTGAACGTGGTATTACCATCAAAAGCCATGCTATCCAAATGGAATATACGGCACAGGATCACAACAGTTATATCCTTAATCTGATTGATACTCCCGGACATGTGGATTTCTCTTATGAGGTATCGCGTAGTATTGCAGCCTGTGAAGGTGCTTTGCTGGTGGTAGATGCTACACAGGGCGTACAGGCTCAGACTATTTCCAATTTATATATGGCGGTGGATCATAATCTTGAGATCATACCGGTCATCAATAAGATTGACATGCCGAATGCAATGCCGGATGAGGTGGAAGACGAGATAGTTGACTTGATCGGTTGTGACCGTAAGGATATCTTACGAACATCGGCTAAGACGGGTGAAGGAGTTGATGAAATCCTTGAAGCTATTGTCAGTCGTATTCCTCATCCCCAGGGAGATTATGAATCTGTTACGCAGGCTTTGATTTTTGATTCTATCTACAATCCCTTTCGTGGGATCATCATTCTCTGTAAAGTAGATAATGGTTTTATAAAGAAAGGTGAGAAAGTCAAACTTTTCAATACTGGGATGCAATATGTTGCGGAGGAAGTGGGCGTCCTGAAGATGGATCTGGTCCCGAAAAACATATTGTCAACAGGTGAGGTGGGATATATCATCACTGGAATCAAGGATCCTACGGAAGTGAAAGTAGGAGATACAGTCACTGCTACTGACCGTCCTTGCAGCAAAGCTATAGAAGGTTTTCAGGAGGTAAAGCCGATGGTTTTCGCAGGTGTTTATCCCATTGATCCGAATGATTATGAGAATCTGCGTACTTCTTTGGAAAAACTCCAGTTGAATGATGCTTCTCTTACTTTTTCCCCGGAGAGCTCTATTGCCTTAGGATTTGGATTCCGCTGTGGCTTTCTGGGTCTGTTGCACATGGAGATTGTCCAAGAGAGACTGGATCGTGAATTCAATATGGATGTCATCACTACCGTTCCTAATGTAAGTTATAAAGTTTTCGACAAACAGGGAGATATGGCGGAGGTTCATAATCCTGCTGGATTTCCTGATCCGACGTCAATCGAACATGTTGAGGAACCTTATATTCGGGCAAGTATCATTACATCGACAAAATTTATTGGTCCGATCATGAAGCTATGCCTGGATAAACGTGGGGAACTGGTCAATCAGGAATATGTGAGCGGTGACCGTGTAGAGCTTCGTTTCCTGATGCCTTTGGGAGAGATTGTCATAGACTTCTATGATAAGTTGAAGAGCATATCTAAAGGTTATGCTTCTTTTGACTATCATCTCGATTCCTATCGGCCTTCACGTCTGGTCAAGTTGGATGTTCTCCTTAATAGTGAACCTGTAGATGCTTTGTCTACGTTGACTCACGAAAGCAATGCAGTATCGTTTGGTCGCAAAATGTGCGAAAGGTTAAAGGAGTTGATTCCTCGCCAGCAATTTGATATTGCTATCCAGGCTGCTATTGGAGGTAAGATTATTGCCCGTGAAACTGTAAAGCAGGTCCGTAAAGATGTAACTGCAAAATGCTATGGTGGAGATATCAGCCGTAAGCGAAAATTGCTTGAGAAACAGAAAAAGGGCAAGAAAAGAATGAAGCAGATTGGCAATGTCAAGGTACCTCAAAAAGCTTTCTTGGCAGTTTTAAAACTGGATGACTGATTTTGAAGAGGTTTCTTAAAGGTTTGTGATTCTGTATTCATGTGAAGAAAAAGGCAATAAGTGTAATTTTTGATAAGGAGGAAGAGTATGAAAGAATTAACTGTTACAACACGTGATATAGCTCGAGAGCTTGCTCGAAAGTACAGTACCATGACCCATGATGAGTTAACTACTCTTGAGGGTATCTTGGTTCCTATGAAATTTGCAAAGGGGGAGATGATCATTCATAAAGGTGAGGTTTGCAAAGATATTTACTATATCTGGCATGGTCTGATCCGTCAGTTCTATTTTAAGAATGACAAGGAGGTAACAGAGCATCTGGGAGTGGACCGATCAATCTTTATGTGTATTGAGAGTCTTTTCAGGGAAGAGCCTTCTAAACTTCAGGTGGAGGCCTTGGAGTCTTCTGTCATTTATGCTTTGCCAAAGAAGCGGCTTGAAGAGGAGGCTATTCACAATGTTAACATCCAGATGCTATATCGTAAAATCCTTGAGGAGAGCCTGATTATTTCTCAAGTGCATGCTGATCTGGTCCGTTTTGAAACTGCTCAAGCCCGTTACAAGAAAATCTGTCAACTAAATCCTCAGGTTGTATTGAGAGCCCCTTTAAACTATATAGCCAACTATCTGCAAATGACTCCTGAGACCTTGAGTCGTGTCCGAACAGCAGCCCTTAGTGAGGATTAAACATATCTTCTGATTTTAAACTTTGCAGATAGTTTATCTGGTAGGAGTTTAAATACGAGAGGATATGTTGATGTAAGGCATGTTACTTTTCGTAGAGATACCGCTTGATACTCTTTTTGGGAGTTTTCTGGAATTCTTCCTTTTGAATTTGAATCTCTGCGACTTTGCTATATACAGGCATCTGGACATTCAATTCTTGCCTGTTTTGTTCCATGATATTTTTTAAATCATCATTAGATAATCCAAGAGACTTTGCTGCATCGTAATCCGGATGGACGAGACCTATCAGTTTTTGGTTATCCTGGATAACCAGACATTCGTTTACAAGTGCAAGAGAACTCAGTTTATCCTCGATCTCTTCCGGATAAATATTCTGACCACTGGCACCAAGCAGCATGGTCTTGGAGCGGCCTTTGATGAATAAGTTGTTTTCTGCATCCATCGTTCCTAAATCCCCCGTATGATACCAGCCGTCTTTATCAATGGTCTTTTCTGTTGCGGACGGATCTTTGTAGTATCCTAACATCACGTTTAATCCCTTTGCCAGAATCTCTCCTGGAATATTCTCCGGATCAGGACTGTCAATGCGTAGCTGCATGTGTGCGACGGGCCTGCCGCAAGAACCCTTTGCAAAGGTGTGCCAATCAGCATAGCACATGATAGGTGCTGTCTCGGTAGCTCCATACCCTACGGTATAAGGAAATTCTATCAGGCGCAGGAAGGATTCTACCTCTTGATTGAAAGCGGCTCCTCCGATAATGACTTCATAGAAATTCCCTCCGAAGGATTTGCAGACCTGATCCTTGATTCTTTCTCGGATTCTCTTGCCTACTACTGGCATATTCAGTAGCAGATGGATTTTGTTGTTTTGAATTTTCGGGAAGATCTGCCTGCGTATAATTTTTTCTATAATCAGTGGAACTGATAATATCAGAGAAGGTTGAATTTCGGTAAAGGCCCTGGCTATAATGGAAGGACTTGGTAAACGGGTCAGGAAATAGACATGAACACCTTGCAGGAATTCGAATAGGAACTCGAAAGCCATGCCGTACATGTGAGCCATTGGAAGAATACAAATGGTCTTGCATCCCAGTTTGATTTTGTCACCTAAAACTTGCATGGCAAAGTCGAAATTGCTCCAGAGTGCGCGATAAGGAATCATAACTCCTTTGGAAAAACCCGTAGTTCCGCTTGTATAGTTGATGAGAGCCATCTCATCAGGACTTTTTTCGCGATAGTAGTGTATGTGTTGTTTCCTGAAATATTTAGGAAATTTATGGCCGAATATCTCATTGAGGTGCTCTCTGGCATAGGTCAGTTTATCCGTTCTGCTGAGTACCAAGGAGTAGTCCGGAATATAGATAATGCCTTCAAGATTGGGCATTTTAGTCGTATCGATCTGAGTTGCCACGATATCTCCAATAAACAGGAGTTTGGCATCAGAATGGTTGACGATATTCTGGATTTGATCTGCTGTAAATTCATGGAGAATCGGTACAGCGACACATCCGTACGTCAGAGTAGCCAGAAATGCTACTGCCCAGCACGCACTGTTACGTCCGCACAGGGCAATCTTGTCACCTTCTTTTACACCGGAATATTCGAATAAAATATGTAGTTTTTCTATTTTCCGGGCTACATCATTGTATTGGAGAGTCTTCCCCTTATAATCTGTTAAAGCATCAAAATCCCAATGATCAACAATACTTTTTTCTATTAGTGAATTTATGCTAGCAATATTTTCAGTCATTTGATTCTATTCTATGTTAAATGTTCAAACGCTTTTTGGGTCAGCCAAAAGGTCATAGTACATCTTTATAAAGATAACGCTTAATACTTCTCTTAGGCGTTTTCTCAAATTCCTCATCATGAAGCTGTATTCTTGAAATCTTACAGAAAGAGGGTAGGACTGAGTTTAATTGTTTCCGATACTGTTCCATGATATTCTGAAGATCTTCTTCTGAGAATCCTAAGGACTGAGCCTCTTCCATGTTAGGATTGACTAAACCTACGAGTTTGTTTCCTTTCTGAATGACAAGACTCTCGTTGACCATAGCCATGGAATTCAATTTATCTTCGATCTCTTCGGGATAGATATTCTGTCCGTCTGCTCCTAAAAGCATATTTTTTATTCTTCCTTTGATAAAGAGATTGCCTTCTTTGTCCATAGTACCCAGATCACCTGTATGAAACCAATTGTCTATGAGAGCTTGTTGGGTAGCAGTTTTGTTCTTATAGTATCCCTTCATGACATTCAGTCCGTGTGTGATAATCTCTCCGGGGATATTTTCCGGATCAGGACTTAATATCTTTACTTCCATGTTCTTGACAGGTTTCCCACATGAACCGGCCACGAAATCCTCCCAATTTGTAAAGGTGATCAGGGGAGCCGTTTCCGTAGTGCCATAGCCGATGGTGATAGGAAAGTTGATACTGGTAAGAAAGTCCTCAACTTCCTTATTAAGGCCAGATCCGCCTACGATGATCTCGTATAGATTGCCACCAAACAAATCTCTGACTTTCTCACAAATACTTTCTTTGACTTTCTTGTTGACGATAGGCATATTTAAAAGTAATTTGATCTTATTTGTCTGGAAAACAGGGAGAACTTTTCTGCGTATGATCTTTTCTATGATAAGAGGTACCGCAATGATGATTGCCGGTTTTATGTCATGAAAGGCCTGAGCAATGATAGAAGGACTGGGAAGTCTTGTCAGGAAATAGATATGGTTTCCAAAACAGAACTCGAAAAGAAATTCAACCATCAGTCCATACATGTGAGCCATTGGGAGAATGTTCAGTACAGGACTTCCTTTCTTCAAGTGTGGCCCTAAGGCATTCAGGATAAAGTCCAGATTGCTCCAGAGAGCTTCATAAGAGAGCATTACACCTTTTGAAAAACCTGTTGTTCCACTGGTGTAATTGATCATTGCGAGTTCGTCAGGCTGATCTTGATAGTAGTGGATATGTTCTTTACCGAAATATTTGGGATATTTCTTGCCGAATATCTCGTTAATATGCTCTATGGCGTATGAGAACCGTTCGTTGCGGGATAGTATGGGACTGCGATAGGGGAGATAGATGATGCCTTCAAGATTAGGCATCTTATCTGGATTGATCTGTGTCGTTATGATGTCACCTGCAAAAAGGATTTTCGACTCTGAGTGATTGACGATATTATGTATTTGTTCTGCTGTAAATTCATGTAAGATAGGGACTGCAACAGCACCGTAAGTCACTATTGAAAGGAATGCAACTGCCCAGTTGGCACTGTTACGTCCGCAAATAGCAATTTTATCACCTTTATGTATATCGCAACTTTCGAACAAGATATGGTATTTTTCAATCTTGCGTGCCACATCGTGATATTGGAGTGTTGTTCCTTTATAATCAGTAAGTGAATCTTTATCCCAATTATCTACAATGCTTTTCTCAATATACGAGTTAAAGCTTAGTATCGTATCCATTGCACAAAAACAAAAATTTTGTGCAAAGGTAACCAGTTTCCTGCACATCCCAAAACTTTCTGTGCAGTATTTTTATTAATTCTGTAAGAATTTTGTTTTTAATGGGAAAAGAGGACAATAAAACTTCTTTTTATATGATATTCGAAGCCATCAAACTATTCGTATCGTATACTTCGGGCAGGGTGAATGTGGGAGATGAGGTAACTTGGGGTTACCAGCATGACCATACAGATAATCATGGTCGCAATATTCAACACCAGAATGAACCACCAGTTAAATTCTATGGGGACCGTATTCACATAATAGGTTTGGGGATCAAGTTTGATCAGCCCTGTGTATTTCTGTAATGAGAGAAGACCTATTCCTATGATATCACCTAACAAGAGTCCTCTGCCTACGATAAAGGCTGCAAACCATAGGAAAGTATGTCTTATAGTTTTGTTTCTTGCCCCTAAAGCTTTAAGGACACCGATCATATTTGTCCTTTCAAGGATGATGATAAGCAGTCCTGAAATCATGGTGACTATGGCTACAGCCATCATGAGTCCGAGTATGACCCATACATTCAGATTCAGCAGATCAAGCCATGCAAAGATCTGTGGGTTGATTTCCTGAATCGTAGCGCTGGAATAGGTTTCCCCGTTATGGTCCACCGTCCGGTTTACCCGATTGGTAAAATAGGCTTCGGTCTCATTGACTTTGTTGAAGTCATTTACGGTTATTTCTGCTCCACTAGCCTGGTCATTATCCCATCCATTGAGCTTTACGGCAGTGTGGAGATCTGTATAGCAGGTGACCTCATCATATTTTTTAAGATTGGTCTCATAAATCCCTTGAATCGTAAACCGACGTATTCTAACCCCCTGATTATCTATGAAATAGGCAAAGATACGTTGCCCGACATTCAGATGGAGTTTATCTGCCATGAGTTTAGAAACCAAAATCTGGTTTCTGCTGGACCGGTCACAAAACTTGGGGATACTTCCTGCTATCATATTCTGATGAATAAAGGTGGAATCCCATTCCGGTCCTACACCCTTAAAGGCTACTCCAAGAAAATCAGAATCTGTTTTTAAGATTCCCTGTTTGATGGCGAAGCGTTCCACATGTTTTACACCGGGGATTTTCTTAAACACATTCATCATCGAATCATTGATGACTACAGGGTAATTGCCACTGGACTGCAAGGTAAGAAAATCAGCAACTTCTATTTGTCCGCCGAAGCCGATGACCTTGTCACGGATAGTATGCTTGAATCCTAATATGATACATACGGAAATGATCATGACCGCAAGTCCGATGGCTACACCGGCTGTTGCAATACGGATAGCTGGCTGTGAAACCTTTCGTTTGCTACCTGTATCAGAATGGATCTTTTTCGCTATGTATAAAGGAAAATTCATAGATCAGATTTCGTTAACCCTTTTTCTGCCGGGATAGGCTTCCAAAGCCTTGCGCAATATGAAAAGAGCTCTTTCCAGGTCTGCTTTTTTTAGAACATAAGCTACGCGGACCTGATCAATACCTGCTCCTGGTGTTGTATAAAATCCTGCCGCAGGAGCTAACATGACGGTTTCTCCTTCGTAATTGAAGTCTGTCAGCAGCCATCTGCAAAATTTTTCGGCATCATCTACTGGCAGTTTTGCTACGGTATAGAAGGCTCCCATAGGAATAGGTGAATAAACTCCTGGTATGCGGTTCAAACCGTCAATGAAACACTTGCGGCGAAGTTCGTATTCATCATATACATCACTATAGTATTCTTTAGGTGCGTCAAGAGAAGCTTCAGCTACAATCTGTCCGATGAGTGGAGGACTTAGCCGGCATTGACAAAACTTCATGACTGCTTTTCTTACCTGTTCATTTTTCGTAATCAGAGCACCTATACGGATTCCGCATTCTGAGTAACGCTTGGAAACAGAATCAATAAGGATCGTATTTTGTTCGATGCCTTTCAGGTGCATGGCACTGACGTATGGCGAACCGGTATAGATATATTCGCGATAAACTTCATCTGAAAATAGAAACAGGTCATATTTCTTGCACAGGTCCCGGATCTGATACATCTCCCTACGGGTATAAAGGTAACCTGTTGGATTATTTGGATTACAGATCATGATGGCACGCGTGTGCTTGTTGATCAGTTCTTCAAATTTCTCAACTTTTGGAAGAGAAAATCCTTCTTCTATGGTCGTAGTGATGGTTCGGATTTTTGCACCTACAGAAACTGCAAAAGCCATATAATTGGCATAACCCGGTTCTGGCATGATAATTTCATCGCCAGGATTCAGACAACTCATGAAGGCGAACATCACAGCTTCGCTTCCTCCGGCAGTGATGATAATATCATCGGGGGATATAAGGATGTTGTATTTTTTATAGTAGTCAACCAGCTTCGTCCGGAAACTTAAGAAGCCTTGGCTGGGAGCATATTCCAGAACTTTGCGGTTGATTTTTTTGAGCGCATCCAGTCCGCATTGTGGAGAAGGCAAATCCGGTTGACCAATATTCAAGTGGTAAACCTTGATGCCACGATTTTTAGCCTCCGCCGCCAAAGGTGCTAGTTTTCGGATTGGTGACTCAGGCATATTTAATCCACGTACCGATATTTCTGGCATTGTATGAATAATTAATTATCGAATTGCAAAGATAAGGAAATTTTTATTATCTTTGCATGATGATTGGAAAAAATTAAGAATAAACGAACTTTCATAAATAGAAATTAAGTCAATTATGAGATCTAGAACAAGTACTTGGTTTGAAACCAAGATCAGATATGAGAAGATGATGGACGATGGCATGCAGAAAAAGGTCACCGAACAATATGTAGTGGATGCTTTAAGTTTTACTGAGGCTGAAAGTGCGATCATTGAAGAGATGTCTTCTTATATTAGTGGTGAAATGAAGATCACGGATATCAAACCGGCATCATATGGTGAGGTCTTTTTCAGTGATATTGATTCTGATGATAAGTGGTACAAAGCCAAACTCCAGTTTATCACCATTGATGAGAAATCAGAAAAGGAAAAACGTTCAAATGTGTATTACCTTGTCCAGGCTGCTTCTCTCCCTGGAGCTGTAAAGCATGTCGATGAAGTGATGGGAAGCACAATGATTGATTATGTGATTGCTTCCATTGTCGAGACTCAGGTCATGGATGTCTTTGAACATCATGCTCCCAATGCTCCTAAGAAGAAAGAGGAGAGAAATGATGTCCCTGAATATGAAGAACAACCTGCATCCCAACCATCAGACCAAGTACCTGAACCGGAGAACTGATCGTTTTTATAATAAACGTTTATTGTTTGAAAGGGTTGGAAATAGTCTGATAAGAGTTTCCAACCGGCTGTCGTATCTGTAGGATAGCAACCGATATAGTGGTCTTGAAATGCGGTTTTTTAATTGATAGTAAAATGGTTGATGTTGCAAAGAATTTACACAAAGTGCTGGACAGCCTGCCCGATGGAGTAAGATTGGTTGCCATCAGCAAGTTTCATCCTAAGGAATATGTAGAAGTTGCTTATGCTGAGGGGCAACGTGTTTTTGGTGAAAGTCATGAACAGGAACTCGAAGAGAAAGTGAAAGAACTGCCTAAGGATATTGAATGGCATTTTATCGGCCATCTTCAGACAAATAAGGTGAAATATATAGCTCCTTATATTTCTATGGTGGAATCCTGTGACAGTCTGAAGTTGATGAAAGAGATAGAGAAGCAGGCTGCGAAATGCAATCGGGTGATTAAGGTACTGTTGGAACTTCATATTGCTGAGGAAGCTACAAAATATGGCTTGACACAGGATGCTTGCAGGGAACTGCTTGACTCCGGAGTCTGGAAAGAGATGAAGCATATTAAAATCTGCGGCTTGATGATGATGGCTTCTAATATCGATGATCAGCAGCAGATTGCCCAGGAGTTTGATACAGCCGCCACGTTCTTTGATGAAGTCAAGTCTAAGTATTTTGCAGATGATCCTGATTTCCGGGAACGTTCGTGGGGCATGAGCCATGATTATCCTATTGCCGTGGAGCATGGATCCACGCTGGTCCGTGTCGGTACGGCAATCTTCGGTCCAAGAGTCTATTGATATATAGTATAGAGAAGAAGCAATTCTTCTCAATGGCCTTTGGATGGTTGTTTTACCAGTTATGATGTTTGTGTTCTCTTCTCATTTGCTTCTCAAACCTTTTTTGGTCTTTGCGAGAAGATTGGTTGCCAAATACATAAACATCATCGTGAGTTCTCCACCTGTCTTGTCTATGGATACGGTTCCGGTTTTTATAATATCCTCGGTGTAAGCCATTGTCATGACGGGGATATCTTGTATATACATTGTATACGTAAGTTCCGTTATGCCAGGAGACAGGACGGTAGAAATAATTTGTTCTGATAAATAAATTCCACTGTCTGTCACTGAAGAAAATCCTGAAAGCGGAGCTGCGTGCATGCCATCTGGAAGCATAGAGGTTATCCGGGTGATTGATGCTTAGGAAATAGTCGAGGTTGATGCGGTACACCTTATTATATTCATGTGACGAAAATCCCATTTCATAGGCCATTTTATCGGTCAAATATTTGGCTTCAAATGTGGCTCTGTCATAACTTATTGCTTTTGCAGATAGGGACATAATCAGTAGGGCTGCAAGTAAGAATATATTCCGTTTCATAGTCGTAAGTGTTAAAAATTAAACAAACCGTTGTAGTACCTTCGGAAATGAATTAGAATCAATATCCTTTGGTTTCTAGTGCAAATTTACGGATTAGTATTTAATGTATAAGATTTATATCCCTATTAATTGATAGGAATACCCCTTTTCGTAATAGGAATTGCCCTTATGAAATTTTCTATGGTTAGGAATAGCCCATTTGATTTTTACAATAGCCATTGGTGACTATTGTAAAAGGGATTATCCGGATGAGTCGTACTATACTATTTGTTTTGTGATCTAATATCTTATATCCTGAAGCTTATTTTTTAAATTCTAAAAGGATAGAAGCATGGGGACGTAATTTTACAGTATAGTGGCTGTGAACCTTTCCTAATTGTTTGTTTGACCACAGGTCTATTACTTTCCGACTTCCTGATATTCCGATGTCTTTCAGACTGACCTTAATGCTGTGTATGCCGTCGTCTGACAGGTTGAAGATTGCCACATAAATGTCTTTTTGATGATTTGAAGAGGTAATAATGGCTTCTTTCTGATTTTGAAGCAATAGGCGTACGTTCTGACTTTTCTCGTGCATGCGCAGCACTTCCTTATTCGTGAGCAATGAGAGCGTAAAGGGGTCAATTGTAGGAAGGTCACCTCCAAAGATCAGAGGTGATTGGAATATGGTAAAGAAAGTCATTAGTGAGTATTGTTCATCTTTTGTTAGACGTGTCATTCTGTCTGCACCCCTTTCTCCTCTAATAGCCAGATGCCCCAAAGGTATCATGTCACAGTCTGGCCATGTTCCCGGAGCAATATACGGATACCATTGCCGAGCTATTTTCATCAGATGAGTCAGATCGCTCCATTTATCCCATACATCGTTTACCATGCGCCATAGATTAGCATGGCTCCGGACGTGATCAGCCTTGCTGATTGGCGTTTCTCCCGGTGAAGTACTGAATACGATCGGACGACCGCATTGATCTATCGCTTTGCGTATCATTTCAATCTCATCTTGATGATACGGACTAGACAAGTCGTCTACCTTTATATAGTCTACTCCCCAACTCGCATATAAATCAAGGAGAGAATTGTAATAATCCTGGGCACCTTCTCCATATTTTAGGGTGTAATTGTCGGCAAGCCATCCGCATTGTCCTTCCGGGGAATAAATCTGATCGGCAGTGATACCGTGGCCTCCCATAATGGGTAACTTTCGTATAATGGCTATCTTTGGGATGCCTCGCATGATGTGGATACCAAATTTTAATCCTTTTGAGTGGATGTAGTCTGCCAACGGCTTGAATCCTTTTCCTTCCGCAGCTGATGGAAATTTGTTTTCGGCCGGTTGGTATCTTCCATAATTATCTATTACATAGATAGGATCCTTTTGATTATACCCTCCGGATTTGGTGTTTGCCACATACCAGCGGATATCTACAATGACATATTTCCATCCATAAGATTTGAGATGATTTGCCATGAAGTCTGCATTGGCCTTGACTTCCTTTTCTGTTACAGTAGGGCCATAACAGTCCCAACTGTCCCAGCCCATGGGAGGAGTAAGCGCCCATTGCCGGAAGACAAGACTATCATTTGGGGAACTCATGGCGTTGGCCGATGTAAGGAATAAGGATAATATTAAACTTAAAAAAAGAATTCTTGTTTTCATTATGGTATCTTTTATGTTTCAAAATTAATTAAAATCGTTTATCCATCCAAATTTTCTTTAAGTATTTTTCATATCTCTTGATTTATAATATAGATAAATTTCTCATTAAGGGGTCTGCTTCTTAGTACGATAACCGGCGTCTGGTATTATAAAGCCCGATAGTGTAAGAATTAAACATTATAGTATTGCTGTTTTTGCGTATTAAGTTTTATCTTTGCATGAGACGGCAAAGTTCAGGACATCGTCAGGTCTTGTCATATCGTCTTAGGATTTTCGAATTTATAGATATGAAGAAATTATTTCTTCTTAATGATATAGGATATGGTTGTCTCTCTTCATGCAAAGTCGGATTTTATACAGGTCTGTAACGGTCATTTTGTCCGTAATGGCAAAGTCTATTATTATATAGGTGCAAATTTCTGGTATGGTGCGATCTTAGGTTCTACCGGACAAGGCGGAGATCGTCTTCGACTTTGTCGGGAACTGGATGCGATGAAGTTTGTTGGAATTGATAATCTCCGTATTCTTGTTGGTTCTGATGGATATCATGGTGTGAAAACCAAAGTGGAACCGACTCTTCAAGTTGAACCTGGTGTATATAATGATAATATCCTTGACGGATTGGATTATCTGTTGATGGAGATGAGCAAGCGGAAGATGGTAGCTGTGCTCTATCTGAATAACAGTTGGGAGTGGAGTGGTGGATATGGTTTCTATCTGGAATATGCCGGAGCAGGAAAAACCCCGCGTCCTGAAGAAGCCGGATACCCGGCTTATATGCATTTTGTGAGTCAATTTGCTGACAACGAGAAAGCCCATCAACTCTTCTATGACTATGTGGAATTTATTATCTCTAGGACTAATCGATATACAGGGAAGAAATATAGTGATGATCCTACTATTATGAGTTGGCAAATAGGTAATGAACCCCGAGCATTCAGCAAGGAGGCAATTCCGGGTTTTATGAAATGGCTGAAAAAGGCCTCTGCTCTTATCCGATCCGTTGACAGAAACCATCTTATTTCTATAGGTAGTGAAGGGTCCTGGGGATGTGAGAATAATGAAAATGTTTATTCATCAATTTCTGCAGATCGGAATATTGACTATTGTACAGTACATATCTGGCCTTATAACTGGGAATGGATTCAGAAAGACCATCTGTCAGATGACCTGTTTTTGGCCTGTAGAAATACCAAAAGATACCTTAGCCGCCATCTTGCTATCTGCGAGCATCTTCACAAACCCCTGGTCATGGAAGAATTTGGTTATCCGCGTGACGACTTTTCTTTTTCTCCGGAAAGCAGTACGAAAATACGGGATACCTATTACCAATATGTATTTCATATAATCGAAAAGAATGTACTGTGTAATGGCCTTTTTTCGGGTTGTAATTTTTGGGGGTGGGGCGGTTTTGCCAGACCAGTCCATGAACAATGGATCCCTGGTGATGACTATACTGGTGATCCCGCCCAGGAATCACAGGGGTTGAATTCTGTGTTTCTTACAGATATATCAACGTTAAAGATTATAAGGGAAGAAATTGAGAAATTTCGAGAAATCAATCGATGAAGAGATAATATTTTAAAGTAATTGCTTTCTTCTTTGATTTTATTGCAAAATAATTGGAATAGATAATATTTTTTTGATGTATGCTGATTGGGTGTGGTTTTGGACGATAGTATTAGTGTCTTTCGATATAATCCATTTCTGTGTTATTATATCATAAATCAGTTTGTTACTGATGAAACTGATTTTTTTATTGAAGTTAATGATATTTATTTATGAGTTTCTGGTTATTATCCACTCATATTAATACTTATCAGTAGTACTGATGTTTATATATTATAATTTTTTAAAGGAATAAGTATATAAGCAAAATAGTGTAAAAGATGGATAAAATAATATCATATTAATTCATATTTTAGATATATCTTTGCTGTTGTTAATATGATAAATACCATGTCCTAAATTTTTTTTAATCATTTTTGGGATTTTATGCTTAATCATTAATGAGGGTCTTTCTAGACTCTTAGTGGTACTTTTGGGAATTTAATATGAAATATAATGATTTTGAAAGAGTGATTACATCATGAAAAATAATATATATTCAGTTAATAAAAATAGAAAATCAGTTAGTTCAATTTACCACGAACAACAAAACTAAAGAAATTTACAATTTTAACCTATCAGAAGTATGAATCAAAATTTTATGAAAACTATGCTGCTCATGAGCGCATGTACGGCCTTTGGGCTGGCTTATTCGCCTCAGGTCCTGGCAGCTTCTCCAAAGCCTGCAGTAAATGCAGTGCAACAGGGGAAAAAGGTTACCGGACACGTTGCTGACTCGGAAGGACCTGTGGTTGGTGCCAGTATCGTTGAGAAGGGTAATCCTTCCAATGGCACTGTGACTGACCTGGATGGTAATTTTACACTTGTTACAAGGAGCAGTAATCCTGTGCTCGTCATTTCTTATATCGGTTATAAAACTCAGTCAGTTTCTGTGGGCAACAGATCCCGGATCGATATTGTTATAGTTCCAGACAACAAGACTTTGGAAGAAGTTGTTGTTATGGGATATGGGGTTCAGAAAAAGAAACTGGTCACCGGAGCTACTGATGAGATCAAGGGTAGTGATATTGAGAAGTTGAACACTACTCAGGTTCTGGGTGCCCTGCAAAGTCAAAGTCCGGGTGTCAGCATCACCGCGATATCCGGTCAGCCGGGTGACGGCTTTAAGGTTGCCATACGTGGTGCCGGAACAAACAGCAACACAAAACCTATCTATGTCATCGATGGAGTAGCAGGAGGAGATATCAACAATCTCAATCCGGCAGACATTGAGCGTATTGATGTCCTGAAGGATGCCGCATCCTGCGCCATCTATGGTGCCAATGGTGCCAACGGCGTGATTCTGATTACTACAAAACAAGGTGGAGCACAGACTGGGGGGGCAAGAACTGTCCAGGTTTCGTATGATGGAAATGTGGGCTGGTCAAATGTATATAAGATGCCGCGCTTGTTGAACGCCAAACAATATATGCAAATCCAGGACCTTGTAAGTTTTAATAATGGGGGATCGGCATACGACTGGTCCAAGTATATTGATGCGGATCTGCTGAAGGCATATCAGGATGGGTCCAATAAAGGGACGGACTGGCTGGATGCCATCCGTAATAAGAATGCCCTGACAACTAATCATGCTATCAATATTACCGGTGGCTCGGACATGAGCAAATATTCCGCAGGTATCGGTTATCAGTATCAGGACGGTATCTTCGGTAAAGTGGTCAAATCTGACTTTCGGCGTTTCACTTTCCGCTTGAATTCTGAACGTGTCATCTACCGTGATTCGAAAGGCCTGGATGTTATAAAAGTAGGCGAGAACGTTTATTTCCAGCATAAGCAAAATCAGGGTATCCAGATTGGAAATCAATATGGTAATGCGCTTTCAGACATGTTGCGTGCCAATCCTTGTATACCTATTTATGATAAGGACGGAAAACTCACTATGCGTGATTATTTACGTAATTCCGGTACAGGTCTTACAGATCCTACTCGTGGAGGTTGGTTCAACTACAATTCCTATACTTCCAATCCAATTGCAGTTATGGAGAACAGTCAGAGTGGGAACAATAAGGCGAAGAATTTCAATTTGACGGCAATTGGCTATATAGAAATTCAACCGATCAAGAACTTAGTATATAGAGGACAGTTTAATTATAATCAGAGTTCTTTTACCTGGAGATCATTTCTTCCTAAATATTATATCAATGATTCCGGAGCGAACCGTACTTTGGATCAGGTGACGGAGCAAGTTGGTACTGGTTGGGGATGGAGTACAACCAATACATTGAATTATAAATTCAATATTGCTAAGGACCATCATTTTGACGCTCTGCTTGGTACAGAATACAGTAAGTCTTGCCCAAGTTATGGTGATGTTGTAGAAGGGATTTCTACAAACAGTATTTATGGTGATTTTGAGCATGCTTATCTGTCACTGACCAAGGATAAAAATCAGGAGGCTACCGTGACTGGTACTCCATACGGTGATACACGAAATATGTCTTATTTCGGTCGTATCAACTATGATTACAATGAGACTTATATGCTTTCCGCAATCCTTCGTGCTGATGGTTCATCAGTGTTTGCTCCTGGGCATCGCTGGGGTTACTTCCCGTCTGTGAGTGGCGGCTGGGTCATTACCAATGAAAACTTTATGAAGTCTACAGCAAAGTGGTTGGATTTCCTGAAACTTCGTGCAGGCTGGGGAGAGAACGGTAATCGCAATATCGTCGATGCCTTTGCTTATCAGGCTACGTTTGCTTTTGACAATTTTTCCAATTATTCATTTGGAGATAACAAGGATGGCTATACACAGGGTGCAAGTCCGGCTCGTCTGCCGAATGAAAAGGTGACATGGGAGACTTCAGACCAAACTGATATCGGTCTTGACGCACGGTTCCTGAACAGTAGATTAGGGGTTACTTTTGACTGGTACAAAAAAATTACTAAGGACTTGCTGATTCAGGTCCCTGTAGTTGCTACAACTGGTTTTTCTACTCAGTGGAAGAATGCCGGAACCGTGCAGAACACAGGTGTTGAAATCGCTTTGGACTGGCATGATAAGATAAGCTCTGATTTTACTTACGGAGCAAACTGGAATATTGCCTATAACAAGAATAAGGTAACGAAGATCAACTCTTCCCTTGATTATATTGAAGGCGGTAATGATAATCTTGCTCAGAATACAGGATTTATGGCTCGTATGCAGGTTGGGCACCCGATCGGTTATTTCTATGGTTACAAGACCGCCGGAGTGATTCAGAATGCTGCTGACCTCCAGAACTATGTCAATGAGAATTGTGGTGGAAAAGCAGCCAACTCTTTGCAAGGTTCCAGTTTGAAATCTGGAGACTTGAAGTTTGTTGATACCAACCATGATGGTAAGATCTCTATAGGTGATAAGACTGACCTGGGCAATCCGCTGCCGGATGTCACGATGGGCTTTGGCTTGAACTGTGGTTATAAAGGTTTTGATTTTTCCGTTACAGCCTATGCTGCACTTGGACAACAGGTAGCCCGCTCCTGGCGTAAATTTACAGATGGTCAATACGAAAATTATACTACAGAAGTTTATCAATATTGGAATGGTGAGGGAACCTCCAACAAATATCCTTTGATTGCTCCTGGTAATACAGGAGTTAATTGGCAGTCTGTTTCCGATATTTATATCGAGAACGCGAGTTATCTTCGCCTGCAGAATATGACATTGGGATATGACTTTAAAAAACTCTGGAAGACTTGTCCGTTTGGACAGCTTCGTCTGTATGTTGCTGCCCAGAACCTGTTTACGATTACCGGGTATAAAGGGATGGATCCCGAGAACGGTATGGCTCTAAATAGTGCAGAGCCATGGGTTACGGGCGTAGATGTGGGTAACTATCCTCAACCACGTACCTATCTTGTAGGCGTTAATATTAAATTTTAGTTATTAAGAGATTACACTATGAAAAAGGTTTTAAATATTGT
>JAKVJW010000021.1 GCA_022486815.1 Prevotella sp.
GTTCTCATACTTGTCACGCAAAACTGACAATTTGAACCTGGTATCATAACGACGAAATTCTTTCTTCTTCATTTTTATTACACTATTTAATTGTTAAAACAGTGTAAACCTTTTCTGTACTAAGTCAATCCAGAGAATTAAGTGTTTAGATTATGACTTAAGTCAGTAGTCCTTTTTCAACTCAATCACAGAAGTGCTAATTCAGTTGACACTTTTCTCTTTATAAGCGAGACCAGTAGACGCTTTCTTTTTATCCATGCAGAATCAGTAGGCGCAATGGAGAAGCCATACTGATTTTATTGACAAGCGCACGTGTGATAAGATTGAGCCTACCTATAGCATCATAAGTCAGTCAGAGTGAGCTTTATTGATGAAAAAAATACCCCCCGAAAGTTAAATAAAAAACTTTCGGGGGGTATGTTATTGAAGATTTCTCTTCTTTCTGAGTTTCTACTTATTTCTTAATGTTGGCTTGTTCCAGTCCGTAGTGTTTCTTTCCGTCGAGTATACGGAGGATAACAGCGAGGACAATAGAAACAATACCGAAACTGGCAAAAATCCACATCGTACTGGTAAAGTTGGCATTACCATTCTTCGTGTTTGCCTGTAGGACATTGCCAATCAGCATAGGAACGAGAGTCAGTCCAATATTCTGAATATAGAATGTGATCGCATAGGCTGAACCCAGTTGCTTCATCGGTATAATCTTTGGCATGGAAGGCCACATCGCACTGGGCACCAAAGCGAAGGCAATACCCAACAATATCATGAGGATGATGGCGAATGCCCCTGTATTGAAGATAGGCAATGCGAAACAGATGTGAACAGCGGTTAGAAGTACAGATCCGATAATCATCAGTGTTGCACCTTTTCCAATTCGGTCATAGATGGAACCGAAGATTGGAGTCAGGAAGATTGTACCGAAGGGGAGAATAGCTGGGATCATTCCTGCAAAGGAAGGATTGACATTATATTTGGCAATCATCAACTTGGTTGCAAATTTCAAAAATGGGAATACAGCACTGTAGAAAAGCAGGCAGAGAAGTGCAATCAGCCAAAAACCGGGATTGGTGAATATTGCTTTCAGATCACTGAATTTGAATCCTTCTTCTTCCTCTTCATCTCCCGATTTCGTTGCTGCAATAGACTTGTTCAACTTGGTATCCATGACCACGTATACGAGGAATGCAAGGAGGCCTATTAATAGAAGTATGGCTCCGAAAAGAACCGGTGAGGCTACATTTCTATAGTGGTGGGCGATGATAGGACTCAGTCCTAATGCTCCTGCTGTACCCAGACGAGCCATGCCGACCTGAATGCCCATGGCTAATGCCATACTGTAGCCGTTAAACCACTTTGCGATAATTTTCGAGACTGTGATTCCACACATTTCACAACCTACGCCGAAGATAGCAAATCCCAGGGAAGTAATCCATACCTGGAGTTTATAGTCTACACCCAGAATGCTCAGAGTATGATCTGGTGTGATGAATTGCAAAGAGTAGAATTTGATGAAAGCGCCAATCACCATCAGTGAACATGCCAGTACGCCTGTGAAGCGTACACCCATTTTATCCAGTATGATGCCACTGAAGAAGAGCATTAAGAGGAAGACATTGATCAGTCCGTATGAACCGGCGAAAAAGCCATATTCGGAACTTGACCAACCTAAGCCGAAGCCGCCGCTGGCGACAGGTGTTTCGAGCATATCTTGCAGAGGTGACATCACATCGGTGAGGAAATATCCCATCATCATGGTGAAGGACACTATAAGTACTGCTGCCCACCTTGCACCGGCAGAGTCACTGAGTTTCTTTTGAATTAGTTCTACCATATTTTATTCTTTTATTTATTTGTTGAGTTATTCTCTAATCTCAACTCTGATTTCAGAAATGTTTTTTCTTTCAATCGAGCTTATTTTTTCAGCCAACGGTCAAGCCAGTTGAAGAAAGTCCTTTGCCACAGAATACCATTCTGGGGTTTTAATACCCAGTGATTTTCATCAGGGAAGAGTAGCAGTTCAGCCGGAATACCTCTCATGCGTGCAGCATTGAATGCACCCATTCCCTGAGTATATGGGATACGGTAATCTTTCTCTCCATGAATGCACAGGATAGGAGTATCCCAGTTGGCTACAGCAAGGTGTGGACTGTTCTCATAGGTCTTTGTTGCATTAGCCGTGCGGTCCTTATTCCAGTAAGCATCGTCATATTCCCAGTTGGAGAACCAGTCCTCTTCGGTATCAGTATACATACTTTCGAGGTTGAAGGCCCCGTCATGGGCGATGAAACATTTGAAGCGTTTGTTGTGGTGTCCAGCGAGATAGTAAACAGAGAAGCCACCAAAACTGGCTCCTACACATCCCAGGCGATCTTTGTCTACATAAGGCAAGTTAGCACTCGCGTCGTCAATGGCAGAAAGATAGTCTTTCATGCATTGCCCTGTCCAGTCACCGCTGACTTCTTCGTTCCAGGCAGATCCGTAACCGGGAAGTCCACGACGATTTGGGGCCACAATGACATAGCCGTGAGCAGCCATAATCTGAAAATTCCATCTGTAGCTCCAAAATTGGGATACAGGACTCTGCGGTCCACCTTCACAATAGAGAAGGGTGGGGTATTTCTTCGCGGGATCAAAGTGAGGTGGCAGGATGATCCATTCTTGTTCTTCTTTTCCATCAGTAGTCTTTACCCAGCGTTCCTGAACTTTTCCCATGGTGAGTTGGTCAAGGATCTCTTTGTTCTCGTCTGTAATCTGACTGACTTTTGCTTTCTTTGCTTTCTTCGTCGGTGTGACGATAAAGATATCATCCGGATGAGATATGCTGTGTCTTGTAGTCAGAAGTTTTCCGGTATTTCCCAGCATCTGCAGAGATCCATAGTCATTCCATCCATCAGTAAGTTGGCTGACCTTCCCCTGAAGGTTGGTCTGGTACAGGTTAACACACGCATGCCAGCAGGCCATGAAATAGAGAGTCTTCGAGTCCTTTCCCCATGTAAATGCATCCACGTTGGTATCAAAGCTCTCAGTTACGTATTTTTTTGCACCTGTAGCCAGATTATAAACACAGAGTCGGTTACGGTCACTTTCATAACCGTCACGTTTCATGCTTTGCCAAGCAATGTATTTTCCGTCAGGAGAGAATTGTGGATTTTCATCATAACCTACATTCATATCTCCGGGTTGGTGGTTGACAGCCTGGTTACGCATGCTCTTTGTCGGGTCGATTGTCGGTTCTTTATAGCCGGCCGGTTTGCATAGATTCCGGGTCTGTCCCGTAGCAATATGGTAAAGATAGATATCAGCATCTGTGGATGTTGCATATTCTACACCAGTTTTCTTCCGGCAAGTATAGGCAATATCCTTGCTGTCAGGACTCCATGCCAATTCCTCTATACCACCCCACGGAGCCATCGGACATTCGTAGGGTTCACCATTGAGAATATCTATTCCTTCATCAATTCCTGAAGCACTGACATTTGCCAGAAACGGATGAGCCATTGTCTCTACATAGTGATCCCAGTGCCTGTAATTCAAGTCTGTGATAACTCTTCCTGTAGCTTTTGGTAAATCGGACGGCTTCTTCTGAATACTTCCATGATAGGGGATGCTTTTGATAAGAATCACCTGTTTGCCATTAGGAGAAAACAGGAATCCGTCGATGTCTATCTTTGAATTTGTGAGTTGTCTGCGATTAGAGCCGTCAGCATCAGTGCTCCATATCTGTCCGTTGCGTATAAACGCGATCGTCCGGTTGTTGATCCATGCGGCATCACTCTCGCTGGCTGCATCTTCAGTTAACTGTTTTTTGTGCTGACCGTCGGCGTCCATGACAAATAGCATTTGATGGCCTTTGTTCTCTTTCACGCTATAGTAGCCTACTTGGTAAACGATCATCTTTCCATCAGGAGATGCCTGAGTTGTTCCGATACGTCCCATGGCCCATAGAGCCTCCGGAGTCATTAAATCATTGGAGAGTTGGATATTGTTTTTTCCAATCATAGTTTGTGCATTCAGACCACTACAAGCCATCAGTATAGCAGCAGTCAGTGAGATTATTTTATTCATAGAATATGATTTTAATTACAGACGGAGTGAACAACTATTCACTCCGCCTCCAATTTTAGATATTAAAGTCGTTTCTTCTTTTGTTCCAGTTCGTTACGTTTCCGTTGCGTTTCCTGTTGTTGCTGCATTTGCATCTGCTGTATAGCCTGTAAACGTGAGGCGATACCGCCGGTGGATTTCTTTGGATTTACAGCGTTCTTGTTGTAATGTGCTTCAAGAATGCTGAGCAGTTTCTCATCGTTCGTAGTCTTCCTTAGTACATACATGATGATGGCACTGAAAGCCAGACTGATGAAGTAATAGAAATTAAGTCCTGATGAGTAATCATTGAAGATAAAGAAGAAGAACAGTGGCATCAGGTACATCATCCATTTCATCATCTTCATCTGATCAGCCTGCTGACCTACCATTTGATCTTTCTGCAACTGCATCGTGAACCAACTGTAAACAATCTGTGCGATGCAAAACAGGATACAGGTCAGTGAAAGATGATCGCCAATGAGCCATACGTTCTTGTTCCATTCTATAATCGGATCGAAAGTACTCAGATCGTGCATCCACAGGAAACTCTGCCCACGTAGCTGGATAGCATTCGGGACAAAGTTGAACATGGCAATCCAGATAGGGGCCTGAATAAGTACCGGCAAACATCCTGATAGTGGACTGACACCGTATTTGGCATATTCTCCCATCATGGCCTGTTGTTTCATCATCTGATCTTCCGGTTTGTTATATTGCTTGGTAGCCTCGTCCAGTTTCGGCCGTAGTACGCGCATTTTAGCCGAACTCATATAACTTTTCTTGACCATAGGGTAGGTGATTACCTTCAGGAGCATGGTAATCAGAATCAGTACAATGCCCATTGGGAATATCTTACTCAACCAGTCAAATATATATATGGTGAACCAACGGTTGATGATACGGAACAGAGGCCAGCCTAAGTAGATTAGTCGTTGCAACTGGAGTTTATGACCGAATGTACTTTCCTTCTCTACATGTTGCAGAAGCCGGAAATCGTTTGAACCAAAATAGAATTCAAATTCAGATGGCTTTTTCCCTGTAGGGTCGAAGTATGTTTTCATCTTCGCACCGTATTGCTTCAGATAGCCGGATCCTTTTTCCTGAGGGATACTGGTCATGAGGGAATTTTCCTTGAAATTGCTTTTGGAAATGATTACAGCACTGAAGAATTGGTTCTTGAAAGCAACCCAGTCAATAGGTTCCTTGATAACCTGATCAATTTTCTCTTTACCTTGGTTAATATAATCTGTACCTCCGTCAGCCTTGTGATAGGTAAGACTGGCATATCGGTTTTCAAAAGTAAAACCACGTTCCTGTTGACGACAGTGGTCCGACCAGTCTATGTCCATGAGGTTTGCATCCGGAGAGAATAGATTCGCCATTCCGGTCACTTGCAATTTCATGTGGAGCAGATAGTCTCTTCCCAGAAGGTAGGTCAATGTGATATATTTACCTGTTCCGGCCTTGGCAGTCATAGTAACGGTAGAGTCCGTAACATTGGAGGGCGTGAAGTAGAGGTCGCTGGTCACAATGTTGGCGTCCTTGGCAGCCAGCATAAATTTCAGGCTCTGGTCCTTTGCTTCGAAAAGGGTTACATTTTTAGAATCCTTTGAACCGTCCTTAACCTTTAGGTTATGGCCAATATATCCTTTAATGATAGCTTTCTCGACTACACCACCTTTTGTGTTAAATGTAAGGGCTACTTTTTTGTTTTGGAGAACGATTCTTTGATCTTTTCCTGCCAGTGCTGAATGAAAGAGGGCTGTCGTATCAGCTTCAATCTTCTTTCGTGTTTCTGCTTGCTTTTGAGCAGCAGTAAATTGTGCAGTCTTGACGGCTTTAGCCTGTTGAGCATTAGCAATAGAATCTTTTACGAAAGCGGCTCTCTGCTCTTCTTCCGAAGGTTTTGCCCACCAGCTGAAGCCTATCAGAACTACGGCTATGAGAACAAAGCCGATAATGTTATTTTTATCCATTTATTGTTCGATATTGAAAGATGAAAATACACTCATCTGATTTATTATTTCTGGTTTGTCTTTTTCTCTTCCTGAAAAGCTATTGCGTACTTGATGAAATCCAGAAATAAAGGATGAGGTTTGAGGACAGTAGACTGGTACTCAGGGTGGAATTGCGTTCCTATATACCATCTCAACTTTGGAATTTCAATGATTTCCACCAAATCGCTTTCTGGATTCCGGCCCACGCACATCATGCCGTTCTTTTCAAATTCTGATTCATAGTCATTATTGAATTCATAACGGTGACGGTGACGCTCGCTGATATGATCCTGACCATAGATACCGTATGCCCGTGAACCTTTTTTCAAGTCACATTCGTAAGCACCGAGACGCATGGTGCCACCCATATTCGTGATGTCCTTCTGTTCCTCCATGATGTCAATGACATTGTGAGGAGTCTTCTCGTCCATCTCGCGACTGTTGGCATCTACGTATCCCAAGACATCACGCGCAAATTCTATCACCATCATCTGCATGCCATAACAGATACCTAGGGTAGGTATATCATTCGTGCGTGCATATTTGGCAGCAATGATCTTTCCATCTGTACCACGCTGTCCAAATCCCGGACAAATAATGATACCATCCTGTCCGTTGATTTTTTCAGCAATATTCTCTTCGGTAATATACTGAGAATTGATAAAATTGATATGGACTTTATAATCGTTGTAGGTTCCTGCAATGTAGAGACTTTCCCGAATACTTTTGTAGGCGTCTTGTAAGTCGTATTTCCCGACCAAACCGATATTAACGGTATTCTTGGCACTTTTCATGCGCTGCAGAAAGGCTTTCCATGGTTTCATATCTGGTGTGGGTCCTACTGGAATCCCCATTTTTTTGAGAATAGCTGCATCCAGACCTTGGTTCTGCATGTTCACGGGAACTTCATAGATACTAGGCAGGTCTTCGCTTTGAATGACACAGTCCAAATCTACATTACAGAAATTGGAAACTTTCTTTCTGATGTCATCATTCAAATGCTTTTCTGTACGAAGAACAAGAATATCCGGTTGGATACCTACGCTTTGTAGTTCTTTGACAGAATTCTGAGTAGGTTTGGTCTTTAATTCATGTGCTGCCTTAAGGTAGGGTATATAGGTAAGATGTATGTTGACCGCATTCTTACCCAATTCACGCTTTAGTTGACGTATAGCTTCCATATAAGGTGCACTCTCGATATCACCTATTGTTCCACCGATTTCCGTAATGACGAAATCATAATGGTTTTTCTGTCCAAGTAATTTGACATCACGCTTGATTTCGTTAGTAATATGCGGAACTACCTGGATCGTCTTGCCCAAATAATCGCCCCGCCGTTCTTTATCAATAACTGACTTGTATATACGGCCGGTGGTCATAGAATTAGCCTTGGTCGTATGAATACTTGTAAATCGTTCATAATGACCGAGGTCGAGGTCTGTTTCCATCCCATCTACAGTTACATAACATTCTCCATGCTCGTAGGGATTCAGGGTACCTGGATCAATGTTAATGTACGGATCAAACTTTTGAATGGTGATATCATAACCCCTTGCCTGAAGGAGTTTACCTATTGACGCAGAGATAATTCCTTTCCCAATAGAAGAAACTACTCCACCTGTGACGAATATATATTTTGTTTCAGCCACGATAAAAATATTTAAATTACCTTAGTTATAACTAATCTGCAAAGGTAGTATAAAATAATGAAAGTGCCAACCGTTTTGTGCGATTTCCTACAATTGTTCTTTCGTTTTTTCATTTTTATTTCCTACCTTTGTCGCCAACTGAAAGATAAGAAAAAAATGAAATATCGTCTTTTGATCATCTTGTTTCTGAGCTCAGTTCTGGTGGTAAAGGCACAGAGAACCGGTGAAAGATCGGGGGAAAATAATACAAGTGAACCTGTATGGGTTAGAAACTATCTGGATTCCCTGAACACGTATGAGGGGTGGCTGGATACTACTTCTATGGCTGGTGTCCTGGCCAAGGATACCATGGCGGCCCGTAATCATCTGATGATTCAGAACAAGAGTTTCTGTCTCCTTTCACCGCTTACTTTTTATCACTTTCCAGCCATTCATCTTTTAGGGTTGTATTCTGGTGAAGATTCGGATCATGTCGTGAACCGATTTCTGGATCGGACATTGATGAACGTTTATCTCAATTATCCTCAACTTGTTCAACAAAGTGTGAATGTGTTGATTGCCAACTCTTCTCATCTTGATCGTTTGGAACCTTCGGCTCAACAGATTCATCCTGATTTTGTGGATATCGTATCTCCTAAGGCGCAGGAACCTGATGCTGTTCCGATGGATATTCTAGTTAAAAAGCCTAATTTTTGGAATTTTCAGGGCGATTATTATCTGCAGTTTATGCAGAACTTTGTTTCATCCAACTGGTATAAGGGAGGGCAAAGCAATTATTCCATGCTGGGGAATATCGTATTTCAGGCTAATTATGATAATCATCGACGATTTGTATGGAAACATAAGTTAGAACTGAAGTTGGGCTTTCAGAATTCCCGTGCTGACAGTATCCATAGTTTGTCCGCGACAGAAAATATGATCAGATATACGGATAAAGTGGGATTGCAAGCTACTAAAAAATGGTATTATACTTTTCAGACGATTGCAACAACTCAGTTTACGAATACCTATAAGAGCAATGACCCTACTGTTTATGCCGCATTCATGTCTCCTTTTGATATGAACTTCTCAATAGGTATGGACTATAATGTCAATTGGTTTAAGAAGCGACTTACTGGAACAGTGCATATGGCTCCTTTGGCACTGAACTGGACGTATGTTAAACTCAGGTCTCTGGCTACCAGATACGGTATTCGCGAAGGAAGACGTACCTTGATTGACTATGGTTCTGAGTTTACTTTGGATTTAAACTGGAAAATGTCAGATTTGATAAAATGGACTACCCGGCTATATGGATATACTTCATATAAGCGGACAGAGCTGGAATGGGAAAATACCTTTGTTTTCCAACTGAGCAAACTGATATCTTGTAATCTTTTTGTCTTCCCTCGGTTTGATGATGGTGTGAGCCGTGGCATTCATGGATATTGGCAGTTTAAGGAATATATGAGTGTTGGTTTTTCTTATAGCATGTAAAAGAATAATAAATCTTATTCTAAGGTCGGCTTGGTGTTGTGCCTGAAAATCTGCCGGTTTTTCCAGAGACAGGTTATGGCTGACAAATAGAAAAGGGTATATTTTTATTGATAAAAATATACCCTTTTTTAATCGTTGTCCTTAATATTATTTGTGGATTGATTATTCGTCAGAATCGGAAATCAACTTCTACATCTACGATGGAGTAATTGTTCTTCTTCAGACTTCGGTCATTGACGAAAGCATATTCGCCGTTAATTTCAAAATTGTGATCAAACTCATAGTCTAATCCTACTTCATATTGGGTTCTCATCTTAGATGTGTCACCTGTCGGCTGATACATGTCGTAACGGGCCTTAGCGTGAAGGCGTTTCTGGATAATCGGGGCGATGACCAGTGCATAGACACCTTGGGCCTGACTTCCGTTATCAGAGATCGTGCAGTCATTGGAAGTGTTGTCATTGGTGTTACTTAAAGCTTTTGCAAAGGCCTGGCCGGTGGAATGGACAAATTCAGAACGTAAAGTCCAGTCGCTAAAGAGATATTCGGCAGAGAAGGCGTATCTGTGCTGTTGCAGACTTCTTACACCGTTGTGGCTAACACCGTCTATGGTCCAGGTGCCTTTGCGGGCATAGCTGCCTGTCCAGCCGAAAGTTCCCAGACGCATGCCTGGAACAGGCATTACCCAGATACCGCCGATAAGATCTTTTTGTTGGTCAACATCTTTTACATTTATGCCTTGACCGTTGAATACACCGACCTGGTAATGTAATAGATTCCTGCCTTTAGCGTTTTTAAGGAAGTCACCTTGCATCTGCAGTCCGATATCTCGTCCGTTGGAACTGTGCTCTCCGTTCCGGTCAGAGAATCCTGCCAGTTTCTCGACGGCCTGTCCATAACTCATAAATCCCTGGTCTATAGGATTCATCGGATTTTCAAAAGTAAATGGTCTCTTGAATTGGCCTATTTTAACACGAAGGAAATCGTATTTCTGCCATTCGGTATAGAGGTCAACTAGTCTTGGTGAACTTCCCAACGTAGAGGTGTTGCCATTGACCTGAAGTTGGATTCTCCAGAAGAAATCATTTTTGATTCGGCCGTCAAGCATGATTCGTCCTAATCTGAGGTTAAACGAATTTGCTTTTGCTCCGTCTTTTCCGCTATACTGATACTGTGTCATTCCATATCCGGATAGTTTGATACTGTTAATCCAGCCGGGTAATTTCGTCTGTGCGTTAGCAGTACAAACGATGGCAGCAGTAAAAGTAAGGAATAGTCCTCTTTTTAAGTTTGTCATAAATGTATAAATGGTTATTGTTAGATTTGAAGACAATGATCAATCTTTTCTTTTTTGAAGCAGGACTACGTTTTCCACGTGAGGAGTATGTGGAAACATGTCTACCGGCTGAACCTGCATGACTTCATAGGCGGAGTCAAGAACGGACAGGTCACGGGCCTGGGTAGCCGGATTACAACTGACATAGACGATTCTTTCCGGTTTTGCATTGAGAATAACTTTGATGACATCCGAATGCATACCAGCCCTGGGTGGATCTGTGATGATGACGTCCGGATGACCTTGTTCCTGAACAAACTGGTCAGTAAGGATATCTTTCATGTCTCCTGCAAAAAAGGTGGTATTGGTAATATCATTGAGATGGCTGTTTACCTTAGCATCTTCTATTGCCTCTGGAACATATTCGATACCGATTACCTGACGGGCTTTTCCAGCTATAAAGTTGGCAATGGTTCCGGTTCCTGTATAGAGATCATAGACGGTTTCCTTTCCTGTCAGACCGGCAAATTCCCTAGCCACGCTATAAAGATGATAGGCTTGTTCCGTATTCGTCTGGTAAAAGCTCTTCGGACCGACCTTGAATTTGAGACCTTCCATCTTTTCGAAGATATGATCTTTACCTTTGAACACCTGGATGTCGAGGTCACCTATCGTGTCATTGCATTTCTGATTGTTGACGTAAAGGAGAGAGGTGATTTGAGGAAACTGATCAGCAATATGCTGCAGGAGAGCCTTTGCTTTTGATTCATCGTCAGGTTGATCATAGTGGAATTGTATCAATACCATCCATTCATCGGTATTGGAATTACGGAACATGATATTCCTTAACAGCCCATGTTGGGTTCGTACGTCAAAGAATGTCATTCCGGAGGCAAAGGCATAGTCTCGTATTTCATTACGAATCACGTTGTGCAGATTATCCATCAGCCAGCATCTTTCGATAGGATAAATTTTATCAAAAGCCCCTGTAATATGAAATCCGATACAATTGTCCTGATTCTTGGAACGCTTGATGGCAAGTGGTGAATTACCATCGTTGTCATCTTCTTTCGGAAGTTGTTCCAGTTCTTCTTTCGTATACCAGCGTCTGTCGGCACAGCCGAATTCCAGTTTGTTACGATATTCCTTTATCTTCTCAGAACCAAGTATGGTCCGGAACTCGGGGAGTTTGATCTTTCCTATCTTTGAGAGTTGGTCAAAAACTTGCTGTTGCTTAACCTTTAGTTGTTCTGTATACGGGAGGTTCTGCCATTTACATCCTCCACAGATTCCGAAGTGCTTGCAAAACGGCTTTTCGCGTATGGCGCTATAGTGTGTAAATCTGATAATCCTTCCTTCACAAAAACTGTGTTTCTTTCTTGTAATTTGAACATCAGCAATATCGCCCGGAACGCAGAATGGAACAAAAACCACCTTCTCATTATAATGGAACAAGCATTTCCCTTCTGCTGCAACCTTTTCAATGGTAACCCCTTGTAAAAGAGGCAATACCTTCTTCTTTGTCATATTTGAAAGAATTTTGATGCAAAGGTAAGAAATAAACTGCAAATGAGCAAATCGGAATTTAAATATGGAGGTAAAATAAGGTGTCACTTTTTTGGTAGCATACTTTTTATTTTCTACCTTTGCACGACATGTATCGGAATTTTTTGAAATATAAAAGTGCATTACTGCTCTTTGCTCTTGTCTTCTTTAGAACGTCTGTTCAGGCACAGGTAAAAGATTCTGTGCCACAGAATAAAGCGTATGTAGACAATGTCAGATTTGGAATATCGTATCATACAGTGCTTCACGACTTCCAACAGCTATGGGGGAGTCCGGAGGCTAAGGATTCTGCCTCAATCTTATATGCAAATAAGATTTTTCAGGGGATGAAATTCGATAGAATTGAACTGGACTTTCAATATGTTGATAGTACGAGCTATTTCAACCAGGCCCGTTTTTACAGGATATGCTCAAGTAAGGTTCAGGCAGTCCGACAGATGAAGATACTGGCTGGCCGGTTGAGTAAGATTTATCCGGTAAGTTATGACGAGGAAGATGGAGGTACACCTTTTTATAAAGGAGGATGTGCTCCAGTGGGGCTCGATGATTTGTTTACTGTATTCGTGGCTCCCAGGAAAGGACGATGGACTTGTCAACTTCGGTATGGCGCTTTTCACTATGGAGATGCCGGTGTATTGGAATAATATCGGGAATTTTATTACTTAAATCCGGTTCGCATCTGATCAATAGAGATGAATATTTTGAATAAAAACAGGTTGTGAAAATGAAAAAAATACTTTTAATTCTGTTCACAGTGTTGCTTTCACTGAATGCTTCAGCTCAGTCTTTGAGAAGAATGTGGCTGACGATGCCTGATTCCATTATGCCTTACCTGAATGCAAGTTCGCGTCAGGAGTTTGTTGATTTTTCTGATATGAAAGTGAAAGCTGATGTAAAGAACCTTCTTAACGGCAATAATAGAATGGATACGTTGACGAATGACTATCTTCATGTGACGTTGAATCGATCGGCGACTTTGGAAATGAAATTACTTCCTCAACAAAAAGGAGATACTATTCTTTGTTTTGTAAAAACACTTTATGGGCCTTCAAAAGAAAGCGAAGTTCGGTTTTATGATATGTTTTGGCATCTTCTTCCTTCTCAAGGCCAATTGCCGACAGTGACACCTGCAGATTTTATCTCTCGTCCTAATACGATGTCAATCGAACGATTTGATGATTTAAAGGCGATGATCGAACCTTATTTGATTTCTGCAAAACTTTCCCAGAGTGATAATTCCATAGTCCTGAGTCTGGCTGCTCCTCTTGTAGGATCGGCGGATAAAAAAGACATAAATGCAATATTTATGCAAAAGAAACTTAATTGGGAGAATGGAAGTTTTAAGTAATATTAAAGTATAGCATTTTTTATACCAAATATTTGGACATCATAGAATTTGTTGTACTTTTGCACTGTGTTTTTCATGGTATTAGATTATTAAGGTTAATAAAAGATTGGTTGTCGTGAGACAATCAATTTTTTTTTGTCTTTATACCAATATAAAAATATTCCGTAATTGTCTGGATTTACAGTAAAAGAGGTTTTTTCTTTTAAAAAAAAATCTTTTATGATTTTGTCTGTTTTCGATAAAAGTCTTTATCTTTGCAATAATTATTAATTCTACGTCGAAATGAATTTAAAGATACGCTTAGCCGCGATGAATTTCCTGGAGTTTGCTGCCTGGGGAGCATATTTAACTTCAATGGGTACCTACTTAATGAATATCGGTTTAGGCTCTGAAATCGGCTGGTTTTATGCAGTACAGGGAATCGTTTCCATTTTTATGCCGGCACTTATGGGAATCATAGCAGATCGTTGGATACAAGCACAGCGTTTATTAGGTTTTTGTCATCTTTTTTCCGGACTATTCATGTTCGTAGCTGCTTATTATGCTTTGACCCAACAGGCACATATTCAGTTTGGAATCTTATTCACCTTATACACGATTAGTGTTGCTTTTTATATGCCTACGTTAGCATTAAGCAATTCTGTTGCTTATAATGCTTTGACGAAAGCCGGTATGGATACCGTAAAGGATTTTCCACCTATACGTGTTTTTGGCACGATAGGATTTATATGTATGATGTGGATTGTCGACATTATGGGTTTTCAACCGAATCAAAATCAGTTTATTGTCTCCGGCATTTGCAGCATCATCTTGTTTTTTTATACCTTTACTTTACCGAAATGTGATACTCATGATGATGGTGAGAAAAAGTCAGTAATGGATATTTTCGGATTGCGTGCATTTGCATTGTTCCGTAAGAAAAGAATGGCCATATTTTTCATTTTCTCCATGCTTCTTGGTGTAAGTCTGCAAATCACGAACGGTTTTGCAAATCCTTTTATTACCAGTTTCAAGGATGTTCCTGAATATGCGAATACCTTTGGCGTTAACCATGCAAACATCTTGATCTCTCTCTCTCAGATCAGTGAGACCTGTTGTATCCTTCTCATCCCTTTCTTCATGAAACGTTATGGTATTAAGAAAGTGATGCTGATTGCCATGTTAGCATGGGTATTCCGTTTTGGCTTGTTTGGCTTCGGTAATCCAGGTACAGGCGTATGGATGTTTGTCCTTTCAATGATTGTATATGGTGTGGCTTTTGATTTCTTTAATATTTCCGGTTCGCTGTTTGTTGATCAGACTACAAATCCGGAACTTCGTTCAAGTGCACAAGGTCTGTTTATGTTGATGACCAATGGTATCGGGGCTACAGTAGGGACGTTATCTGCTCAGGCCATTGTGAACGCTCATACAGTAATGACAAGTGGGACGGCTGTTACTGACTGGAGGTCCTGCTGGTTTATATTTGCCGGCTATGCTTTAGTCGTCGCAGTATCTTTTGCTTTGATATTCCGTCCTAAGAAGGAGGATATAGCGGCATGAACAATAAGGTTCAGGTTCATTTCGGAGGAGTTTCGGAAATTGTAGGATCCAGTGATATCGGACTGTTGAATTTACTGAATGAGGATGAAACGCGTGAACTGGTTGTAACCTGTGACAAGCAGATGATGTATCAGTTTGCTTTGCGTACTCAGCCAGTAGCAGGTGTTGACCGGTTGCTTCCGGAAGTGCTTTACGAAGTCATTCGAAATCAGGAAGGGATGCATTTTGAAATAGATATTAATGATATTGTCAGCGGTGAGTATAGTGCAGTGTTAATGAACCAGGACACACTTGAAGAGATTCCCATGCGTGCCAGTGATGCGATCTTGTTGTCTATAATAGGGACGTTACCTGTTTATGCTGATGCAGAGTTGATGAGACGACAAGGGGTGGCTTATCATCCCCAGTCTTCAGGAATGTCCTTACCTGTCAATATTATCAGTGATCAGATGTTGCAGACTGCATTTGACAAAGCAATAAAGGATGAAAATTATGAACTGGCGTCTTTGTTACGTGATGAGATGAAACGTCGGGGGAATAGGCAACATCCTATGAAGGAACAGAAGTCATGAAGGAAGAACGTTTTTTTTATGTTCCGAATGCCGGTTCTCTGCGGGAGTTACCTTTTGACGAAGCTATGCATGCCATGCGTGTGTTGCGTCTGAAAAGTGGTGACGAGATGTTTTTGATGGATGGTGTCGGGAATTTTTATCGAGCACAAATCACATTAGCAGCAACCAGGCGTTGTCTTTATGAAGTAAAAGAAAAACTGCCCCAAAGACATTCTTGGAAAGGACATATACATCTTGCAATTGCTCCCACAAAAGTGATGGACCGTATTGAATGGATGGCAGAAAAAGCCACGGAAGTAGGATTTGATGAACTTTCGTTTCTGAATTGTAGATTTTCTGACAGGAAGGTAATGCGTACGGTACGGTTGGATAAAATTATCATTTCTGCTATGAAACAGAGTAGAAAACCATGGAAGCCTGTTCTGAACCAGATCATTAGTTTTCAGGATTTTGTTTCTACTCCAAGGAATGGACGTAAGTTTATTTGCCATTGTTATCCGGAAATTCCCCAGAAAGATTTTTATACAGAACTTCAGCGTTCTGTTTGTGATACAGAAAATACAGATATTACTGTAATGATAGGACCTGAGGGTGATTTCTCCATAGATGAGGTGGAATTTGCTTTGAAAAATGGCTATGAGTCCGTGACCTTAGGATCAAGTCGTCTAAGGACTGAAACAGCAGGATTATATGCTGTGATGATATCTAATCTGGTCTGCAGATGTCAATAGGATTTCATAAAAAGATATCAGACCCTTAGTATTCCAATTTTAAATACTGTATTATTAGGGTTGATGCAAAAAGGTAATTAAATGTTTACTTGAGTTATCTAATTATAAGAAAAATGCGTACGTTCAAGAGTTTAGCATTGCATTCATGTCTGTTCTTTTCAGGTATTGTCCTGTTTTTCACTTCCTGTTCTGATAATAGTTATCTGAATGCCATACCTGGTGAGAGTACTGCTCTTATTTCTATAGATATGCAGAAGATGGAAAAGGGCTCTCCTGTAAGAAACGAGGATACAGTATTGAAGTCTATTCTTCATGTGAAGGATATTTCAGACTGTGGCATTGATGTGGATCATAAGATGTATTTTTTTGAATCCCAGGATGGTAATCTCGGACTTTGCGCTAAGGTGAAAGACCATGATGATCTGCAAAACTGGCTTCATCAACTTTCTCAGAAAGGGACTTGTCAGGAGCTCAGTGAGCATCGAGGATTACAGTTTACTGTCTTGAAGAATGCGTGGGTATTAGGTTTCTCTCATCATGCAATGCTCATCATGGGACCTGTGACAGTGAGCGCACAGGCAGAAATGATACAGCAGATGGCAACTTATCTGAAGGAAGATGAGGATGACGGAATCAAGAGTAGTCCTCTCTTTGACGCTTTAGATACCATTAGTTCTCCTATGGCGATGGTTGCTCAGGCTCAGGCATTACCTCAAAAGTTGGTTGCTCCATTTACCATAGGAATCCCTCGTGGTGCGGATGCTTCGCAAGTGCTTATAGCGGCAGATATTAAGAAGGACGGAAAAGCTCTGCTTTTCCATGGTAAGACTTTCTCTTTTAACCATGATGTCGATGCTGCTTTGAAAAGGGCAGTGAAAGTATACAGACCTATAACTGGCCGGTATGCTTCGACTATGCCTTCTGATGCTGTAGTAGGTATATTCATGAATGTGGATGGTCGGAAATTCTTGCCTTTGATGCAAAATAATCGTGGATTGACAGCCTTACTGGCTGGCATTAATGAAGCTATTGATGTGAACAGTATCATGAATAGCGTGAATGGAGATATGAATATCATCCTTCCTACCATGGACGATAACAGTTTAGAGATGATGTGGGGTGCCAAACTTGCTAATTGCAATTGGTTAGGGGATGTGGACTATTGGAAACAGAGTGTACCGAAAGGTGGAAAAATATTGGACAGTGGTAAAAATGCTTATTATTATACCGACAAGAAAACAACATTCTATTTCGGTGCGTCCGATGATTTGCAATTTTATAGTGGAAGCAGTGCGATACTGGCCAGAAATTCAATTTTGAAAAGCAAAGATGCGATTCCTTCTTCATTGCAAAAATTGATGATTGGAAAAAAGATGGTGATGATCATTAATCTTGAAAATACTAAAAGAGATAAAAAGCAAAATGCCCTTTCTCTGTTCACTGGTTTCTTGAGTCCATTGTTCGGACAGGTCGGTTCCATTGTTTATATTTTAAGGTAAGAAGTGTCATTTTTTATAGTAAAAAACAGAGGGTTGTTTATACATTAATATAATGAATAAGATTCAATTAAGTTCGGTCATTCCTCAGGTTTTTTCTTTTCAGACAAGTCAGTTGCATTCCGATATATGGAATACAGATGTATCATTTGAGAAGGGACACCTTTATCTTGTAGAAGCTGATAGTGGTAAGGGCAAGAGTACCTTTTGTAGTTATATCATCGGCTATCGTCATGACTATTCCGGAAGTGTCCTGTTTGATGGTGCCAATACCCTTTCCTATAAAGTTCAGGACTGGGTGAAGATAAGAACGGCTCATATCTCCCATCTTTTCCAGGAATTGCGCCTTTTCCCAGAACTTACAGCTCTGGAAAATGTGATGATCAAGAACAGTCTCACGGGTTTCAAGTCACGAGAGGAGATTGTGGAATGGTTTGAGGTGTTAGGTATTGGGGACAAACTGGATGCCAAGGTAGGGAGGATGTCCTTTGGTCAGCAACAGCGTGTGGCTATGATCCGTGCTCTGGTTCAACCTTTTGATTTTATTCTGGCTGACGAACCTATATCTCACCTGGATGATCACAATTCCAGTATTATGGGTGAGATCATGATGAAAGAAGCAAAGAAGCAGGGAGCAGGGGTTATTGTGACGAGTATCGGCAAGCACATGGATTTGCCATACGAGAAGACTTTCTGTCTATGATTTTTTAATTCGATATTTAAATCGTTAGGACAATGAATTTAGTTTGGAAATTACTGAAACAGCATATTAGTGTATCCCAGTTTGTGGGATTTTTCTTTGCCAATTTATTTGGTATGCTCATCGTACTATTAGGTTTTCAGTTTTATCATGATGTAATCCCAGTCTTTACTTCTCAGGATAGTTTTATGAGTGCTGACTTTATGATCGTCAACAAGAAGATCAGTACGGCGAATACGATTAGTGGGAGTTCCAATACTTTCAGCCAGAGTGATATTGATGATATTTCAGCTCAGAAATTTGCCAGGAAAGTGGGTAAATTTACTCCGACGGGTTATAAGGTGAATGCTTCTATGGGTGTGAATGGCACTAATGTGCTGAATTCAGAGATTCCTATAGAATCTGTCCCAGACAGTTTCGTAGATGTGTCTATGAAAGACTGGCAGTATCATCCCGGGTCTAAGGTTGTACCGGTTATCATCCCTCGTGCTTATATTACGATGTATAATTTTGGTTTTGCTCAGAGTCATGCCTTGCCGAAGATCAGTGATGGACTTGCCGGAATGATAGATTTCAAGATGTTCATTCAGGGGAATGGACATAATGGCCAGTTTCAGGGCAAGGTTATCGGTTTTTCGAGTAGATTAAATACGATATTGGTTCCTCAGAGTTTTATGGATTGGAGCAATCCTAGATTTGCTCCGTATAATCACAGTGAACCGACTCGTTTGATCATGAAAGTAGGAAATCCTTCTGATGAGAGTATCGGAAAGTATTTGAATCATAAAGGTTATGAGATTGAAGATGACAAACTTAATGAGGAGAAGACTACTTATTTCCTGAGGATGATGGTTTCTATGGTCATGATAGTGGGACTGGTCATCTCTGTTTTGAGTTTCTATATTCTGATGTTGAGTATCTATTTACTGGTGCAGAAGAATTCTTCAAAATTGGAGAATTTACTCTTGATTGGGTATAGTCCGAACAATGTCGCAAAGCCTTACCAGATTCTGACGATTGGCCTGAACATAGGCGTGCTATTTCTTGCCTGGGTTGCAATCTTCTTTATTCGAAATTATTATATGAATATTTTAGAGACTCTTTTTCCGGAGTTGAATGATGGTAATATGGTACCTGCAATTATTGTAGGTCTGTGTCTGTTTGCTCTGGTTTCTATTCTTAATATTATCGCTATCCGCAGAAAGGTCATGAGCATCTGGAATAGAAAAGATTAGAACGTTAGGTTTGTCAAAATGTGTCTTATCGGTAATATTTGTATTTTAGAGTGAGGTTAAGAATTTGATTTTCCGCGTTTTGAAAAGTCTCTCAAATTACTGTTTGAGAGACTTTTTTAGTCGGAAAAACAGATAAGATTACTGGGAAGATTCGATCAATCAGTTGATGGTATTTATACAAATAACAATGTGTATTTATACATTTATTTTTTTAAAAGTAGGGATTGCATTCATTCTTTTGCCTTGAGATTCAATATCAGATTTGTTCTGAATATACTATTTTGAAAGATTAAATCAAAATGTTACTTTCTTGATAAATACGGCCATTGAAATAATAAATAAATTGCTTTTTGCTAAATAATATCTATTTATAAAGCAGTTTGTCAAAATGACTTTTAAGTAGACCCTTCTCTTTTTTACAAAAGTAATGTCAGTGCTTGCAATGAGAATCTTGTCAATATTATTATTTCGACTTTTTATTGTCTTTTTTTTTACTTTTTCATCGTTTTGTAACAAAGTTATGATTTTTTTTAATTAGATTTGCAGTGTATTTAGATGAAGGGAGATTTCCCTAAATATTATTAATCATTTTTAGTTAAAATTATGCAAAAAAGATTGCATTTTCTCGTAGCTCTTCTGTTGTTTTTCAGTGCAACAGTAATGGCTCAGGTAACAACTTCAAGTTTAGACGGGAAGGTTGTTTCAAATGGTGAAAATGTCGTTGGTGCTGTTGTGACTGCTATCCACGAACCTTCCGGAACGCGTTATAATGCAGTGACCAATGCCGATGGCCGGTACACCATTCAGGGTATGCGTGTAGGTGGTCCTTACACTGTAACAATTAACTACATTGGTTACAAAAAAGAGACCAGGAAGAACATTAATCTGTCTCTTGGTGAGCCGGAAGTTCTCGATGTAGACTTAAAGGAAGATTCTCAGACCCTTGGCGAGGTTACTGTTTTAGGACAGATGGGCAAGGGTAGCTATGGTGCTTCTTCTAATTTCTCACAGCAGCAAATCGAAAATGCACCGACTATTGATCGTAATATTTACGATATTGCCAAACTTTCTCCATTGGTTAATGTTAATAAAAATGGTGGTATTTCAATTGCCGGAACAAACAATCGTTACAACTCCTTCCAGATTGATGGTATGGTAGCCAATGATGTGTTTGGCCTTTCTTCTACTGGTACGAATGGCGGGCAGACCAGTGCTAACCCAATCTCAATGGATGCCATAGAGCAGATTCAGGTCGTGGCTTCTCCTTTTGATATTCGTCAGAGTGGATTTACCGGTGGTGCAATCAATGCTATCACAAAATCAGGTACCAATAAACTGACGGGTACTGCATTCAGCTATTTTACAAATGAGAATATGTATAGCCACTGGAGTCCCTATTACGATATGACTCAAAAGTTGACAGATGAGACTACTCAGACTCATGGTTTTACCCTTGGTGGTCCGATCATTAAGAATAAGTTGTTCTTCTTTACTTCTTTGGAATATCGGAAACATTCTTATCCGTCACAGTTTTATGCTGGAGCTCCCGGCTATTTCATGACAACAGAAGTTGCAAAGGAGATGGCTGATCAATATGAAAAGGTGACAGGTATCCAAGAATCTTATAACAAACGGAATATTAATCAGGAAGGGACATCTGTCTTGGGCCGCTTAGACTGGAATATCAACAGTAAGAATACTTTATCATTCCGCTATCAAGGCAATTTCTCTTACGATGATAATTTTGGCATTGGGGGCAGTTCCTTTGTATTCAATGGTTCAGGTTATCGGATGAAGAATACAACACATTCCCTTGTTGCAGAATTGAATTCTCATATTAATGATAATCTTTATAACGAACTTCGCTTCGGCTCAACTTTTGTACGAGATCATCGTGAAACCGGTTATAAAGGTCCTACTATTTATGTCAGCACTTCTCCTAAAGTCAACATGGGTACAGAGTATTCATCGGGGGTGAATATGTTGAATCAGAATAACTGGACATTGGAGGACAACCTCTCTATCTATTACAAGAATCATACTTTTACGTTGGGTACCCATGATGAGTATTATGACATGAAAAATGGTTTTATTCAGGCTGCATTCGGAGAATATGTTTATTCTTCAGTAGATCAATTCTTAAGTGATCAGAATCCAGATAGTTTCGTCTATAAATATTCTGATCAGGATCTCACTGGTACCAGACAGTGGAAGACTCCTTTCAAAGCAGGTATCTTTGGTATTTATGCACAGGATAAGGTCGATTTTTCTAATCGGTTCCAGTTGACATACGGTTTGCGTTTTGATGCACCGTTTTATTTCAATCATCCTACATGGAACACGGCATTTAACCAGACAGAGGACTGGGCAGGAACTTACGGAGTCCGCGTAGGACGTCGTCCGGCTACCATGATCGCAGCTTCTCCACGTATCGGTTTCCATTGGTATCTCAATGACAGTCATACCAGTTTGCTCCGTGGCGGTGTCGGTATCTTCAATGGACGGGCTCCTTTCGTCTGGATAGAGAATGCCTGGGCTAATACGGGTATGGAAATGAAGGGTGGTACGCTGTACACAAATGATAAAGCTGGAACCAAAGCACCGAAATTTTCTGAATTTGGTAACAAGGATCCTATGCAAGCATTGAATTCTGATAAAGCCAGCGCTGCTACACCGGATATTGTTACCGTTGATCATAAATTCCGTTTCCCACAGGCTTTTCGTACTAATTTAGCTTGGGAACAGGAGCTGCCTTTCGGCATTAAGATGACATTGGAGGCTTTGTATTCTCGTTCTTTGAATGCTGTGTTCTTTCAGAATCTTGCACTTCAACCTAATGGAACCGTTTATGCCATTCCTGGTGTGAAAAATTCAGCGACTGTTTACTATTCCAGTAACCGTTCCAGCGAACTTGCTGATGGAAGTGGAAAATACAGTATAAATACTGTCATTAACATGAAGAATATAAATCAGGGACATAGTTACAGTTTCAGTGCTAAATTCGAAAAGAATTTTGCTTTTGGTCTTGATTTGATGGCAAGTTATACATTTGGTCATTCCTATTCTGTAAACGATGGAACTTCCTCTGTTGCCAATTCTAACTGGGGTTACTATTACTGTACCGATCCTAACCGTGAGGCGGTAGCTTATTCAATGTTTGACATGCCACATAAGATATTGGTTGAGGCTACATACAATACACCTCGTTATGGAAATGGCCATTTCCAGTCCCATTTTACATTAACTTACAATGGTTTCAGTGGTCAACGCTACAGCCTTACGATGTCAGATAATACGTATAAGACGAATAATGGGGGCGCTTCTTTCAACGGCGATTATCGTTCAGGCAACTCATTGCTTTATATCCCGACTAAAGAAGAACTAGCTCAAATGAATTTCGTAGATACACAGAACAATAATAAGGTAACTACAGTAACTGCTGATCAAAACCGTCAGGATTTTGAAGATTGGATAGAGAACGATAAATATGCGAAAGACCATCGTGGCCAATATGCTAAGCGTAATTCAAATATGGCTCCTTTTGAAAATCATTTTGATTTCCATTTCACACAGGATTTCTTCTATTTGAAAGAACGTGGAAGTAAAGTGTCTTTGGTATTCGATATTCTGAATGTCAGCAATATGATTAATAAGCACTGGGGCAAATTCTATTCCGGTCTCTGGAATGCTAACATTCTCCAAGTGCAAGATGTAAAGTTTGATAAGAATGCGAAGATCGCAACCCCATCTTATGTTTTCAAGGGTGAAACTCCTGTGATAAGTGATTATTCAAGTCGCTGGCACATGCAGGTCGGACTTCGTGTAACATTCTAAATAAAATAGCTGTTTCCAATCAGTTTGTTGGGCAGATATCAATATAGTTTAAATTGGGATATTCCATTAAGGGATATTCCAATTTTTTTATTACCTTTGTTGTCGTAAAGGATTAATTACTAATAGCTATGATTATAGATTTTGATCAAATCAAGGAAGCCCATATTCAGAACTTCAAGGGTGGTGAAGGCGAGTTGGATACGCGCAATTACGTAGATAGGAAGGTAAAGATAATGTATTCAACACTTCGTCCGGGTGCTTCTACAGGTCTTCATACTCATGAAGGTAATTGTGAGATTATTTTTGTAATTAGCGGAATAGCAACCTTTCACTATGATGGAAAGGTAGAAGTAGCTCGTGAAGGACAGGTGCATTATTGTCCGTTAGGTCATTCTCATTATATAGAAAACAAGACCGATCATGATTTGGTCTATTATGCGATTGTATCGGAACAGCCTAAGATATGAGGGGTTAGAAATAGTCTGTATCCTTCAATAACTCTAGTTGTTATTTTGTTTTTGTGGCCTTTATATGCCCGGTCTTCATAAGATTCCTTAACTGACGTTTTGCAATTGGATGATCGGGGTAAAGGTTTAGTGCCTTTTCATAATTTCGTGATGCTGCATCATACATCTTTTCTGTTTCACATTCCTTTCCAAGAAGGACATATTCTGTAGATAATTTCTTCAGATAAGTTTCTTTCTTTTTCCATTCTTTTTTCAGTTCAAGATTTTCTTCACGGAGGCGATTGATCAGGTTCAGTTTTCGCCGAATCAAACGCTTGGATGCCGGTTTTTCTATATCATAACGGCTATGGATAGCTATAAAGAAATGATCGAGGACAGATTGCATGTCACCTTGTTGAAAAGCCTGAACACTTTCGGCATATTCCTTGTCTGCCTGGCTTTGTGTAAGAGCTTTTTGGATGATATTCCTGTCATTGTAATGCTTCGCGAATTGTTTAACCTCGTTATGTACAAAGATTTCATCCTTTCTAATTGGTTCCTTAAGACTGATTCCCTGAAGTGAGGTACAGCGAGAGAGAGCTACATACGTCTGTCCACTGGCAAATACACCTCCGCTGAAATCTATCTTGACCTGATTGAAAGTCAGTCCCTGACTTTTATGTACGGTAATAGCCCATGCTAAGCGGATAGGGTATTGTACATATCTTCCAATTTCCTCTTCTTCAATCTTCTTTTCTGTTTCATTGAAGTGATAACGGATATTACGCCAGGCTGACTGCTCAACCGTGACCTCTGTACCATCTTCAGTGGTTATATAAATCAAGGCATTCTGAGAATTGTCGTTATCAAATCCTGTAATTATGCCTAATGTTCCGTTGACCCATTGATGATCCATATCATTCTTGATAAAGATAATCTGTGCGCCTGGTTTTAAAAAGAGTTCTACAGGTGTAGGAAGGCTGCTATCCGGAAATTCACCTTCTACAGTTCCCCGGAAGAGGACAGGATCATCCGGAAGTTGCTCCAGGTGTTTCTGGTTGATCTTGTCTACTGTATCTCTATGAGTGGATAGAGTTATGGACAGTTGGCTATGTTCTGTATCCAATATTGAACCTACGCGTTGGTTGAGAGCATTTAAGTCATTTTCATTTACCTGAGAAGTACGGATATGATCAAGGATATGAATGAAAGCCGGATCTTTTTGCCGGTATACCTTCTTCAGTTCGATGCTCACTAATTGGAACTGTTGAAATATTTTGGCATCAAAAAAGTAGCTTGAAGGGTAGAAAGGATTTAATAATTTACGGTCATCTTCCTTTACGACAGGCTCTAATTGATAGATATCCCCGACAAGGAGCAGTTGTTTTCCTCCGAATGGTTCACGCATATTATGGCAGTATATGCGTAATATCTTGTCAATAAAATCGATGATGTCTGCACGAACCATACTGATTTCATCAATGATGATGAGTTCCAGACTTTTCAGGAGTTTGACTTTTTCTGAATTATATTTTAAGGTTTCACGGATATTCCTTGTTGAATATCTGCAATCATTCGGAAGTAAGGGATAAAAAGGGAGTTTGAAGAAACTATGAAGAGTAGATCCGCCGGCATTAATTGCAGCTATACCAGTAGGAGCCAGGATAATATGCTTCTTTTTTGTCTTGGCAGCAATATAGCGTAAAAACGTAGATTTGCCCGTCCCCGCTTTTCCTGTAAGAAAAAGCGAGCGATGGGTAAACTGAATAATCTGTAGAGCTTGCTGCAACTCCGGATTATTGAGATCAATGTTTTCTTCGATAGATTTCCCCTTTATGTAGGTATCTTTGATTTTAATCTCTTTCTTTTTGTCCGCCATAGAGAGTTAGAGATTATTCAGATTGACGGGCTCTTCATTCTGGTGGCGCTTAGTTCCTTTATTATTGTTATTTGAAGAGTTGTTTGTTCCGTTTTCTCCCGAGGTATTTCCGTTTGTAGGTGCTGTAATCGGATTCCCATTTTCATCAAATTGAATTTCTTCGTTTGTTAAGGCTTTGATGCTGTCAGACTTTGTTGTTGTTTTCTTTACAGCTGGAGTTTTATAATAGCTTGCACAGGTGTACATACTTTTTGTAATATCCTCTTCTTCCGATTTAGGGAATTTTGCGTGATATTTTTTAAAGTGAGAGTCACTTAGTATAGATTTCAGAAAACTTCCGCACATAGGCAGAGCCGTTCGGGCTCCTTGTCCCAATGCTCCTGACCGGAAATGAATACACCTGTATTCTCCTCCTACCCATGCCCCTACAACAAGATTGGGCGTGACAGCCTCATACCATGCATCCGAATGATTGTTGGTCGTTCCAGTCTTGCCACCGAAGTCCGTATCACGGAACCGGTCAATATAAGCCCGTAATCTGGCAGATGTTCCTCCTGGGTCGATCAGTCCGCTCATTAACATTTGTTGCATCAGGTAAGCACTTTTATATGGAATGACCTGATTATCGTCTGATGGTCCTACATATACTTCTTTACCATTGTGATCGAGAATATGAGTTACAAGTACCGGATCATGGTGCTTGCCTTGGTTAGGGATTACACAATAAGCATTTGTCAATTCTAGCAGATTGACATCGCTGGCTCCTAATGCCAGCGAAGGCTCATCATCCAAAGGGCTCTTGATTCCCATAGCTTGCGCTGTAGCGATAATCCTCTTGATACCCATTTCCTGGCCGACCCTGACAGCGATAGAGTTGATACTTTGTGCAAATGCACTTTTCAGAGGGATTGAGTCGCCTGAAAAAGTTCCATTCGCATTGGTTGGCTGCCATGTTACTTCCATGTGTTTTTTCTTGTCATAGACCTGCATGGAGATAAACTCGTCACGGCGTTTATCGCATGGAGTTAATCCCTGATTCATGGCTTCTGTATAAACAAAAAGTTTGAATGTGGAACCCGGTTGACGTTCAGCTGTGACCTTGTCATATTTCCAATGGTTAAAGTCGATGTCACCAACCCAAGCCTTTACATACCCTGTCTGTGGCTCCATGGCTACCATTGCGCAATGCATGAAATGAACCATGTATTTGATGGAGTCCATGGTAGAAATATTTTTCTCTATGGTTCCCTTCTTATAGTCGAAAAGTTTTACCGGATGTGGCTTATTCAAATAATAAGCCACTGAATCAACATTATTGTGATATTTCTGACAAAGGTATTTGTAAACTGGTTGTTTCTCTGCTATACCTTCGATGAATCCCGGAATAACATGCCCGTTCTCATCAACCCACGGATCATTATTTCCCCATTGGCTCTTAAAATTCTGCTGAATGATTTTCATTTGCTTTTCAGCAGCCTCTTCAGCATATTTCTGCATGTGAGTATCAATGGTTGTATAGATTTTTAATCCGCTTGTATACAAATCGTATCCATTTTCATCACACCAATTCTTCAGGTATTGAGCTACTGCCTCACGGAAATATTTTGCCTGTCCGTCATAGTTCTCTTCTACTTTAAAGTTCAGTTTGATAGGAATTTTGGAAATAGAATCAAAGGCACTCTTGCTCAGGTCTCCGTATTCAACCATATTAGCAAGAACGGTATTGCGCCGTTCAATGCTGTTCTTAGGATTTGTGCGCGGATTATAGTATGAAGTAGCTTTTAACATTCCTACAAGTAGAGTAGCCTGTTCTGTTGTCAAGTCCTTTGGAGTAGTATTGAAATAAGTTTTGGCTGCTGTCTTGATGCCGTATGCATTCGATCCGAAGTCAACGGTGTTTGCATACATAGTAAGGATCTCTTTTTTGCTGTAAACGGTTTCCAGTTTAGTAGCAATAATCCACTCCTTACTTTTGACTACGAGAATCCTAAGACCTGGGATGAGTCCTACAAGTCCTGTAGAATATTGGGAACGGACCCGGAACATGTTCTTTGCCAGTTGCTGAGTAATAGTGGAAGCACCACGTCCGTCATGATGGAGTAGTGCGTCTTTCATAGCCGAGAAAACTCCGATAGGGTCAACGCCAAAGTGATGATAGAAGCGTACGTCTTCCGTATCGATCAACCCTTTGAAGAAAGCAGGATTAATCTCATTGTATTTTACAGGAGTACGGTTTTCATTAAAGTATTTTCCAATGAGTACACCATCTGCACTATAGATTTCAGAAGCCTCGTTGACAGGAGGGTTCATAATACCGGTCAAATAACCTGGTGATTTACCAAAAAGCCAAAAAAAGTTGATGTCTACAGCTCCTAAATAAAGAAAGAAAGCTACGATGCACGATACGGCAGCTATGCAAACTTTTGTGTACCATCGTCTTCCCCTGTAGAGTCCTTTGTACCATGGCCAGAATGTACGTAATTTCTGCCATGTCCAACTTATCAGTCTTCTTATTTTTTTCATTATTTTTTGCCTGTTTTGTGTTTGCAAATGTACCTATTTATTTGCTAAAGCAATGCTCTCATCTATATAATTTATGATTTCTTTAATGTTATCGGGATTCATCCAGTGAATTTCCTGATCATGTTTAAACCATGTGAGTTGCTTCCGCATATATTGCCGTGTATTAGACTGGATTCTCCGTATCGCCTCTTCTAAATCGATTATGCCGTCAAAATAGTCGAAAAATTCTTTATAACCTACTGTCTTCAGTGCATTTAGTCCTCTTTTTGGATAGACATCTCTGGCCTCTTGTTCCAATCCTTTATTTATCATTTCCAGTACACGGTCATTGATTCGTTCATAGAGTATTCCACGATCACGATTTAATCCTATTTTAAGAATATTAAAGGGACGTTTTTTTACTGTATGATGGCGAAAAGAGGTATAGGTCCGACCTGTCATTTCACAGATTTCCAAAGCATGAATGACGCGACGAGGATTTTTTTTATCTACAACTTCCCAATGCTCCGGATCCAGATGATGCAGTTCTTCCACTAAAGCAGGCAGACCTTCTTTAGCTAACCGCTGCATCATCTTTGTCCGGGTGATGCTGTCTACCGTAGGTATATCATCGATCCCTTTACAAACTGCATCAAGATAGAGCATCGACCCACCTGCGAGAAGAGCTACGTCATTTTTTTGAAAAAGGGAGTATAGAAGATTCATCACATCTTGTTCATACATTGATGCTGAATAGTAATCTTCGATATGATGATTTCCTACAAAATAATGTTTTATGCGATTTTGCTGTTCCTGAGTAGGCGCAGCTGTTCCTATAGGAAGTTCCTTGAAAATTTGTCTGCTGTCTGCATTGATGATAGGTATATGCAAATGTTCGGCTAATTCAAGGCATAATGCTGTCTTTCCAACTCCTGTTGGTCCTAAGATTACAATTAAAGATTTTGCCATATTAGCAGCGGATGATGATTTTAAGGCATATTGTTGACTGGTTTTTTGAGGATCATAATGGTTCATAGAGCCATTATTTTCATAACCAGTATCTTTGAGTTTTTCTATATAAAATTATTTTGGAATAGTAATATATAAGAAAATGAGGATGATTCCGGGAACACTAATGTTTCAGACTCCATCCTCATTTTCTAATGTATTCAAAGAACCTTATTTTATAATTCCGCGTTTTGAATTTTCTACGAAATCAATGATATACTGTATCTCTGGTGTGATTTGAAGATTTTCTCTGATCTTCTGAATACCTTCTTTGCGAGTTGGTGCCAGATAGATATAGCGATAAGCATTATGAATCAATTCGATAAGTTCATTGCTGAACCCATGACGACGGAGTCCAATTAAGTTAATACCTGCATATCGGATAGGTTCCTTTCCTGCAATAATATACGGAGGAATGTCCTGTGAAAAACGACTGCCTCCCTGAATCATGACGTATGAACCAATGTGACAGAACTGATGGCAGAGAACTTCAGCACTGATGATAGCATTATCATCACAATGTACTTCTCCACCAAATTTCGTGGAGTTTCCAATAATCAGATTGCTCCCGAAAAAACAATCATGTGCGATATGCATGTTTTCCATCAGTAGATTATTGTTGCCAACTTTGGTCATGCCTTTTGAGACAGTTCCTCTTGAGATCGTTACGTTTTCTCTTACGCTATTGTTGTCACCTAAGTAGCAAAGGGTAGATTCTCCCTTGAATTTTAAGTCCTGTGGCTTGGTTGAGATACTTGTACCGGGGAAAAATTCATTACCATTGCCAATACGTGCTCCATAGTTAATAGTAACACTATTCTGCAGGATATTTCCGTCTCCGATAACTGTATCTTGATCAATGTAGCAGAAAGGGCCGATAATATTATCTTCACCTATCTTTGCTCTTGGATCAACATAAGCTAATGGGCTAATTTTATTAGACATTATCTATTATTTATTTATTCTTAATAATTTGTGCTGTGAATGTTGCTTCTGAGACAACACGGTCACCGACAAACATATATCCTTTCATGGAACTGATGCCATGGCGGACAGGATAAAGAAGTTCTACGCGGAAAAGAAGAGTATCTCCCGGCACTACTTTCTGACGAAATTTTACATCATCGATTTTAACAAAATAGGTAGACCACCGTTCCGGATCCTTAAGTTGGTTTAGTACTAACAATCCGCCACATTGAGCCATCGCTTCTATCTGAAGGACACCTGGCATAACAGGTTCCTTAGGAAAATGGCCTTGAAAAAAAGGTTCATTTGCCGTTACGTTCTTTATTCCGACAATACTAGTTGGCCCCATATCAATGATTTTATCTACTAATTGCATAGGGTAGCGGTGTGGGAGCAACTGGCGTATACGGACATTATCCATTACTGGCGGCTCGTTAGGGTTGTAGATGGGAGCCTGGATTTCATGTTTATGAATTTCCTTCCGCATCTGTCGGGCGAACTTGTTGTTGATCGTGTGTCCGGGACGTGTTGCAATGATACGTCCCTTGATCGGCTTTCCGATTAAGGCCATATCTCCGATAATATCAAGCAACTTATGTCGAGTGCATTCATTTTCCCATAGTAACGGTTTATGCTGGATATATCCAATCTTAGTTGCATCAATATGCGGAACTTTCAGTATGTCTGCCAATTTATCAAGTTGCTCCTGTGATTCCAGTTTCTCATAAATCACGATAGCATTATCAAGATCCCCCCCCTTTATCAAGTTAGCTTTCAACAAGGGTACAATATCACGAACGAATACAAAGGTACGTGCAGGAGCTATTTCTTTAGGAAAATCTTGAGTGTTATCCAAAGTAGCAAACTGACTATTGATGAATTTGCTTTGGAATGAGCACATTGCAGTAATGCTGAACTGATCATCCGGAAGAATAGTTATCACAGAACCGTTCTGTTCATCTTTTACTTCAATCTTTTTTCGTATGATATAATAATCTTTCTCCGCATTTTGTTCTAAGATACCTACTTCATGAATCTTTTCAACATACATGGCTGCAGATCCATCAAGGATAGGAAATTCTGATCCGTTGACCTGAATCAGGCAGTTGTCTATGCCTAAAGCATAAAGTGCTGCCATGCCATGTTCTATGGTACCTATGCGAATGTTGCCTTCACCTAAAACAGTGCCTCTTTGGGTCTCAACTACATTATCGGCAATTGCATCAAGGATTGGATGATCTTCCAGATCAATGCGTTGGATTTTATAACCGCTATTTTCGGGAGCGGGATTAAAGGTTACTGTGAGATCTGCTCCTGTATGAAGACCTTTCCCAAAAAGGGAAAAACTTCCTTTTAGAGTTTTTTGTTTGGACATACTAATTCTATTTTACCTCTTTTTTGTTTTACTCAACAGGCGAAAGGATTTTTATTTGTCCTTTGCTTTCTTGAGTGTATCCACTTCTTTTTGAAGTTCAATAATTTGTCGATATAACTCCGGCAGTTTTTGAAAAATAGCCTGAGATTTAAAATAGGGAAAAGGCTGCATGGGGAATGTACCAATCAATGTCTGATTGTCTTTTATATTACTGGGGACACCACTTTTTGCACCTAATTTTACATTGTTACCTATCTTGATATGTCCTGAGATACCGCATTGCCCTCCGAACATGCACCATTTACCGACCTTCGTTGATCCGGCGATCCCCACTTGAGCTGACATTACCGTATTTTCACCGATATCATCATTATGGGCAATCTGAATCAAATTGTCTAATTTTACACCTTTTCGAATATACGTGCTTCCCATTGTTGAACGGTCGATACAGGTGTTAGCACCAACTTCGACATCGTCTTCTATAGTTACAATACCTATCTGTGGAATCTTATCATAGCTGTTTGTCTGTGGGTTAGGTGCAAAGCCAAAGCCATCTGCACCTATGACAGAGCCGGAGTGGAGAATGACACGGTTACCGAGTTTGCAACTATGGTAAATGGTGACATTCGGATAGATTTTACAATCTTGTCCTACTTGTACATTATCTCCGATGTAGGCATGAGGGTAAATCTTGGATCCGTTGCCGATGATTGCGTTGTCTCCAATAAATGCAAATGCTCCGATATACACATCCTTCCCGATCTGTGCTTTTGGTGAAATGAATGCCAGGGAATCAATCCCTTCCTTTTCTGGGATTGAAGACTGATAGAGTTGCAGTAATTTGGCTACACAGTCACGAACATTATTTACCCATATAATCGTTAAATCCTTGGGAACTTCTTTCCCTAATTTAATTTGGTCATCTACAAGGATTATAGTAGATTTGGTCTGATATATATAATTAATATATTTTGGATTAGCCAGAAAAGAAATGGCTTTTGGAACCCCTTCTTCAATTTTGGCGAATGTATTTACAGTGGCTTTTTCGTCACCTACGATACGGCCTTGAATAAAAGCGGCAATTTGTTTTGCGGTAAATTCCATTTTGGCAATGAGATTGATTTATTGTTGCAAAGGTAGAAAAATTAATTCACAAATGTTGATAACATAAGTAATATTTGCGATTTTTTTTGGATAACAAAAGGATATCTGACAAATCATATATTCCTTTTTCGTCTCTGTAAGTTCCCTTGTTTTAGAGAGTTGAAACTTGATTGCCAATTATAAGACAGGTGTCGTCCAACATAGAATTAATGTTGAACGACACCATTTATATTATAGGAATGTTAAGGAATCTTTTTTCTTCGATTTTTTAGTTGTAATAGGTTAGTTCTGGCAGTTCTATTTTCGCATTGGCTCAAATATTGCTTATAATAAATTTATAGATTTAGGGCATTAATAGATCAATGAAATGGTGTTATGCTACTTTTTACTTGAGGCCTATCTTTTGCAGTTCTATAGACATTTGTTGTTGTAATGCGAGAGCTTTTTTAGTTGCAGCTTGGCCAAAATCTTTCTCATGGCTGGCATAAATGATCCCACGTGATGAGTTGACAATAAGCCCACAGTCAGAAATAATCGCATGCTGGCACACCTCCTGCAGACTTCCTCCTTGAGCGCCGACACCGGGAACAAGTAGAAAACTCTTTGGCGCACATTTCCGGATAGCGTTAAATAATTCACCTTGCGTGGCACCGACAACATACATCATATTATCGATATTACCCCAATCCTGACTTCTACGGATGACTTTTTCGAAGAGTCGTTCACCTTTTTCATCTTTAGTTAACTGAAAGTCATGACTTCCAGGGTTACTTGTCAACGCCAGCAGAATCACCCATTTGTCAGGATAAGACAAAAACGGCTTTACACTGTCTTCACCCATATAGGGAGCTACAGTCAGAGCATCTACATTATAATTCTCGAAGAACGTACGTGCGTACATTGCAGAGGTATTTCCGATATCCCCTCGTTTTGCATCTGCAATAATAAAATGATGGGGATAATTCTCTTTCAGGTAATCTATCGTTTCCTGAAAAGCTTTCATTCCTGATAACCCCATACTTTCATAGAAGGCCAGATTGGGTTTGTAGGCTATACAGTAGGGAGCCGTAGCATCTATGATAGTTTGATTAAATGTGAAGATCGGATCTTTTTCCCCTTTGAGGCACTCCGGAATTTTCTTAATATCGGTATCCAGTCCTACGCAGAGAAAACTCTGCTTTTCCCTGATTTGTTCTACAAGTTGTTGTCTGTCCATGTATGTGGTTTATCTTAATGATGGGAATTATAACTCACTTTCTTTTAGTTTCTCTGCATTTTCTGCTACGATCAGATGATCGATCATCTCCTGAATATTTCCATTCATAAATCCTTGAAGATCATGTGTCGTATATCCGATACGATGATCCGTCACACGTCCCTGTGGAAAATTATAGGTTCGGATCTTGGCACTGCGATCTCCTGTAGAAACCAGTGATTTGCGTCTGCTGGCAATGTCATTGACGTATTTCGAATGTTCGCGGTCATAAATAAATGTGCGTAGTCGTGCCAATGCCCGTTCCTTGTTCTTCGGTTGGTCCCGGGTTTCTGTACTTTCAATTAAAATTTCTTCAACTTCGCCCGTATTTGGATTTTTCCACGGATAGCGAAGTCGTACGCCTGATTCAACCTTATTTACATTTTGCCCTCCGGCACCACTTGAACGGAAGGTATCCCATTTGATATTTCCTTCGTTGATATGTACTTCGAATTTATCTGCTTCCGGTAAAACGGCGACTGTAGCAGCTGAAGTATGCATACGCCCTTGGGTTTCTGTAGCCGGTACTCGCTGCACCCGATGGACACCACTTTCATATTTCAGAGTACCATAGACATTGTTGCCACTGACCGAAAAGACAATTTCCTTGTATCCTCCGACAGATCCTGTCGAAAAACTCATGATGCTGACTTTCCATCCTTTTTTGTCACAGTACTTCTTGTACATATTAAAAAGGTCTCCCGCGAACAGAGCGGCTTCATCACCACCTGTACCTGCACGAATTTCCATCTGTACGTTTTTGCCGTCTTCCGGATCTTTCGGAACAAGGTCCAATTTTATTTCTTCTTCAAGTTTGGGCTGGAGTTCTTCATTAGCCTGTAATTCTTGCCGGGCCATTTCTTTCATCTCAGGATCATCTTCATTAGAGAGAATATCCTTAGCTTCTTGGATCGCATTCAGACAGGCAACGTATTTCTTGCGTGCTTGCATGATCTCTTCCAGTTCCTTATATTCTTTGGACAACTTGACATAGCGGGCTTGGTCAGCGATGACAGAAGGGTCAGTAATGAGTGTGCTGATTTCTTTGAATCGGTTTCCCAGTCCTTCAAGTTTTTCTAATATACTGTTTGTTTCAGCCATTATGCTTCTTATCTTCTTAAACTTAATTTATAGAGTGAAAATAATGGATTCTTTTTGAATCAGCCTTATGAATCAATTTGACTTAATAATCGAATTTTCCAAATTCAGATTGAATGGTCAGACTACGTGTTCCTTTCTCTATATGACCGATGACTTGAGCATCGACATCGAAAGACTTACTGATAGCGATGACTTTTTCTGCTACTTCCGGACGTACATAAATCTCCATACGGTGACCCATATTGAATACTTGGTACATTTCTTTCCAATCTGTACCACTACATTCCTGAATGATTTTAAACAAGGGAGGTACAGGGAATAGATTATCTTTCACGACTTTACAGTCTTCACCAACAAAATGGAGTACTTTAGTCTGTGCGCCTCCCGTGCAGTGTACCATACCATGAATTTCCGGGCGAAGTTCTGTAAGGAGTTTTTTGATGATAGGAGCGTAGGTTCGGGTAGGGGAAAGAACCAATTTTCCTGTATTTACTGGAACTCCCTCAACGGAATCCGTTAATCTGTATTTGCCACTATATACCAGTTCTTGAGGAACGGCGTGGTCAAAACTCTCCGGATATTTATCAGCAAGATATTTCGCGAATACGTCATGACGTGCACTGGTCAGTCCGTTACTGCCCATTCCACCATTATATTCTTTTTCATAGGTAGCTTTTCCGGTGGAACTCAGTCCTACAATGACATCACCTGGACGGATATGGGCATTGTCTATGACATCCTTTCGTCTCATACGGCAGGTCACGGTAGAGTCTACGATAATGGTTCGTACCAGATCACCCACGTCGGCTGTTTCTCCTCCTGTGGGCCAGATGTCGATTCCCATCTTTCTCATTTCTGCCAGTATCTCATCTGTTCCATTGATGATCGTGGAGATTACTTCGCCAGGAATGAGCATCTTGTTTCTTCCGATAGTGCTGGATACCAGAATGTTATCGACGGCTCCCACACAGAGCAAGTCATCCGTGTTCATGACTATGGCATCTTGGGCAATTCCTTTCCAGACATTTAAATCGCCTGTTTCTTTCCAATAAAGATAAGCTAGAGATGATTTTGTCCCTGCTCCGTCTGCATGCATGATATTGCAATAGTCAGGATCGCCACCTAGAATATCTGGTATGATCTTGCAAAAGGCATTGGGGAAGACACCCTTATCAATATTTTTAATGGCATTGTGTACATCCTCTTTTGCAGCAGAGACACCACGCATCATATAACGGTTTTTCATTATTTTCAGTAATTCTTTTATTATATTGTTGAATATTTGTTTCTTATTCTTCTTTTTGGGTTTGAGCAACTGCTCTCCTTTTCGTTATAGGTATATTACAAGCTTTTGGGATAAAGGAGGGCAGAATCGGAATCATCATTCTTTACCATTCCAGAATTCCCAACTAGCAAAGGCCTGTAAGAGTAGCATTTCCAGACCGTTTTTGACGCTTGCGCCCTTTTCCTTTCCCCTTTTCATAAACAAGGTCTCATCTGGATTATAGATCAAATCATATAGCAGGTTATGGGTGCTCATAGCTTTGTAGGGGAGTTGGGGACAGGTATCCACCTGAGGATACATACCGACTGGGGTACAATTGACAATCACATTATATTCTTGAATCATCTCAGGAGTAATTTGTTCGTACTGTATCATGCCTGGACGCTGATAACGTGAGACAAAAAGACTTTCCAGTCCTAAGGATTTCAATCCATAATTGATGGCTTTGGAAGCTCCTCCGGTTCCAAGGATCAGTGCTTTCTTGTGAAATTTTTCTAAAAGTGGTTCAATACTTTTTGTAAAGCCAATCACATCACTATTGTAACCTTTCAGAATGACATCATTGTTTTTATGTTCAATCTTTACGACATTAACGGCACCGATGGCGCGTGCTTCAGGACTAATATAATCTAAATAACTGATTACTTTTTCCTTGTAGGGAATCGTAACGTTAAAACCTTTTAATTCCGGATTGGAATCAATAATTTCCGGCAGGTCCCCGATGTCTGGAATCTCAAAATTGATGTATTGTGCATCAATACATTCATTGTGAAACTTTTCATTGAAATAATTCTTTGAAAAAGAGTGCCCCAAAGGGTAGCCTATTAGTCCATATTTATCCATTATACCTGTCCTTTTTATTACATATCTTGAATTGATGCTTCGTCTGTCATTATTTTTTTGCAAAATAGAGGGTGCAGATACCGAACGTAAGTCGCTGAAATCCAGTTTCTGAAAATCCTGCTTTCTTTAATATTTTCATCATAGATTCTCCTTGTGGAAAAGCCTCTATTGTCTTCGTAAGGTAGTGATAGGCTGAAGAATCTCTTGAAATGAGTTTTCCATAGACGGGTAGGACGGTATGGGAATAGATTCTGAAGAGTTGATGCATCGGGAAAGACACCGGTTCGGTGAGTTCTACGATGCTCAGATGTCCACCTTTTTTAAGGACCCGGCACATTTCTTTTAATCCTTGATCCAGGTTCTGGAAATTTCGGATTCCGAAAGCAGCTGTAACCGCGTCGAAAGTATTATCTTCGAAGGAAAGATTCATGCAATCTTCTTTCTTGAAGGAAATGATGTCTTTCAGATGCTCTTTAGATACCTTTTTTTGCCCGACCTGCATCATACCTTCTGAAATGTCAGCTCCGATAAGGATTTGAGGATGAAGCATCTTAGCTGCAAGGATAGCAAAATCTCCTGTACCAGTTGCTATGTCCAGTATTTTTTCTGGGCAGTAGGGCACAAGTTTCTGGATAGCTTTCTTTCTCCAGCCTTTATCGATTTCCCAGGACAGTCGATGATTAAGGGTGTCGTAGGTAGGAGCGATATGATCAAACATCTCCTCTACGAGTTGCCCCTTTTCTCCTTTTCTCCCATAGGGCTTGATTTTTTCTTGCTGATACATGGTTCGTTTAAGAGATTATAAAACCCGGGGCGCAAGAATAAAGCACTCCGGGTATCTAATCATTATTATTTATGAGAAGCCAGATAAGACTTCACATTTTTTTCTATACGAGTTGCAATATTACCTTCTTCAGCAGCTTTATCGAATTTTTCACCGATGATATGTTCATAAAGCTCTATGTATCGTTCGCTGACTTTTTCTGCAAATTCGTCTGTTAATTCAGGCATCTTTTGTCCAGGCTCGTTCATAAAGTCATGTTCTATAAGCCATTGGCGTACGAACTCTTTAGAAAGTTGTTTTTGCGGTTCACCTTTTTCGAATTTCTCCTGATAGCCGTCAGCATAAAAATAACGGCTGGAGTCAGGTGTATGAATTTCATCAATAAGATAGCACTCATCACCGTGCTTGCCAAACTCATATTTAGTATCTACAAGGATCAAACCTCGTTTCGCGGCAATCTCCTGGCCTCGGTTGAAAAGTTTTCTGGTCCAGTCTTCAATGATTGCATAATCTTTTTCAGAGACGATGCCTTGCTTAATGATCTCCTCTTTGGAGATATTCATATCATGGCCTGTGGCTGCTTTTGTTGTCGGGGTGATAATAGGTTCGGGGAAACGCTGGTTTTCCTTCATGCCATCTGGGAGCTTGACACCACATAGTTCTCGGCATCCTTCTTTATAGGCACGCCATGCACTACCGGTAAGAATACTGCGGATAATCATTTCTACAGGGAATCCCTTGCAGTTCAGACCTACTGTTACCATTGGGTCAGGAGTAGCAAGTTTCCAGTTTGGGCAGATGTCTTTGGTGAGATCTAAGAATCGTGCAGCTATTTGATTCAGTACTTGCCCTTTAAAAGGAATACCTTTCGGTAGTACAACGTCAAAAGCTGAGATTCTGTCTGTAGCGACCATTACGATCAGATCATCATTAATGTTGTACACGTCACGTACTTTTCCGTGATAAACACTCTTCTGTCCATTAAAATGGAAATCAGTTCTGGTTAAAGCTTTCATTATATATAAGTTTAAACTAACAACCGCATAAAAGTCTTTGCTCTCATTGATCAGAAATTCAGTCTCTACCGAAAATTCTTATTCAGTTTTTTGTCTTGATATCTGAGTCGAAGTAAGGAATGCGACATTCTCTTTTTCGTACAGCTTTCATTTCTTCTACTTTTTGGTCATAGGCTGCATAAGCATTGACAATCCGTGTGACCAGTTTATGTCTTACAATGTCTTTTTGTTCTAAGCAGACTACGGAAATACCTTTAATTCCGTTTAATATTTTCAGAGCTTCTTTCAGACCGCTTCTTTGTTCTCTCGGAAGATCTATCTGGGTCAGATCACCTGTAATAATCATTTTAGTGTCCCATCCCATTCTCGTAAGGAACATCCGGATTTGCTGAGGTGTCGTATTCTGAGCTTCATCTAAAATTACTACTGCATCGCTGAGTGTTCTTCCTCTCATGAAGGCTAAGGGGGCAATCTGTATGATATGCTTTTCTAGCATATCCTGCAATTTTGCAGCAGGGAGCATATCTTGCAATGCATCATAAAGGGGTTGAAGATAGGGATCAATCTTATCCTTCATATCTCCAGGAAGGAAACCTAATTTTTCTCCTGCTTCAACAGCTGGACGACTGAGGATAATTCGCTTGGCGGTTTTTTCTTTTAGTGCTTTTACAGCTAAAGCCACACTGAGATAAGTCTTCCCCGTGCCGGCAGGTCCTACTGCAAACACCATGTCATCTTTTTCAAAGGAGTCTATCAACTTTTGCTGGTTCTCACTCCTGCTCTTGATAGGCTTGCCGGAGATGTTATAGATTAGTACACCCTTGGCACTTTCCTCTCTGGTCTTGTTGCCTCTTACTATATCCAGAATATCTTCGTCTTCAATGGTATTGTATTTTAATACATGCTTTTGCATGCTACTCAAGTCTTCTTCAGCTTTTGCTAAATCTTCCTCGTCACCGAGGATACAAATAACATTATCTCTTGCCGTAATATGTAATTTTGGGAAGAGCGATTTAAACATCTGAAGATGACAATTATTGATACCGTAGAATATAACAGGATCAACATCCTCTAAAACGATATGCTTTTCTATCAATGTTGTTATTTAACTGTTTTTACCTTATGATAACACTGCAAAGTTACAAAAAAATAGTGAAACTACTCCTTAATATTTCATCTTTTTTGTACTTTTGTAACAAAATATTCGTAGGGTTAAGATGAAAGTTTCAAAAAGGGAATATACGAAAGTTTTTATGACTGTCGTATTACTTTTGTTCTTGGTAAGATTAATATTTCCTGGAGTTGCACGCTCAGGACAGAATAAAAAAGAGGGTGGAGATTCCATAAAAGAAAATATTCAACCTTTTGTTCTTCAAGATAGTGCTGATCATCATCCTTCAGATCAGGATCAGGTAAATAGTGCCTCATATTTACCTGACGATTTAGCTGCGTTTACAGTGTTTTTCAATGCGGACGGTTCTTTGGCAAAACATCGTATAATCAGTGTACCCGATTTTCAGAACACTTTTTCTGATGAGAATGATGTTCAACTTGTTGCTGCTGGCAGATTAGGTGTAAAGCCCGTAGAGAACCGAAAAGATGCAGCTAGGGAAAAGGGGAGACTGGTCTATGTGGGAAGTAATCCTTATTTTTACATAGAGCCTCTTCATTCCAGTATTCCTTATCTTGTCCCACGAGCCGCAGTCCTGTTACAGGATATAGGGCAGAGCTATTATGATAGTTTGCAACTAAAGAATATTCCTTTACATCAGATTATTGTAACAAGTGTGATGAGAAGTAAGGAAGATGTTCTTAACTTGCGAAGTCATAATGGGAATGCCACTCAGCATTCCTGTCACATGTATGGTACTACTTTTGATGTGAGTTATAACCGTTATCGTACGGTCGAGGCTCCGGGTGAGAATCGCCGGAAAGTGAGAAACGATACTTTAAAATGGGTGCTTAGTGAGGTCCTTAATGATATGCATAAGCATAACCGCTGTTTTATCAAGTATGAGATCAACCAGGGCTGTTTTCATATTACAGTGAGATGAAGGGATAATGGCGAAAAATAAAGCCTCTGAATTTTGGAATTCAGAGGCTTTTATAAATTGCAACGGATAGGTTGATTTCTATCTCCTATTCATTGTCAGAATTAATAAGCAAATAAAGGATATTTTTTCATTGTGAGATTGACTTTCTCGCGAACTCGGGCAACTACTTGATCATTTTCCGGGTCTTTCAAGACTTCGTCAATTAAGTCAGCAATAAGATGCATCATGTCTTCTTTGGCACCACGGGTTGTCATAGCAGCTGTACCCAGACGGATACCTGAAGTCTGGAAAGGACTCCGTGTGTCGAAAGGAACCATATTCTTGTTGACTGTAATGTCTGCTGCAACAAGAGCATTCTCTGCTACTTTTCCGGTGAGATCTGGATATTTTGAACGGAAATCAATGAGCATAGAATGGTTGTCAGTGCCACCGCTTACAACATCGAAACCGTGTTGAATCATATCATCTGCCAATACAGAAGCATTTGTCTTGACCTGTGTCGCATATTCCTTCCATGAAGGTTGGAGATTCTCATGGAATCCTACAGCTTTAGCTGCAATCACATGTTCCAGAGGACCACCTTGTATACCTGGGAATACTGCTGAATTAATAAGGGATGACATCTTCTTAATAACTCCCTTTTTGGTAGTTAGCCCCCAGGGATTATCAAAATCCTTGCCCATTAAGATAACGCCGCCACGAGGACCACGGAGTGTCTTGTGTGTAGTGGTAGTAACAATATCTGCATATTTGACCGGGTTTTTCAATAGGCCTGCAGCAATGAGTCCGGCAGGGTGAGCCATATCAACCATAAAAAGGGCACCAACCTCATCACAGATTTTCCGCATACGAGCATAGTCCCACTCACGACTGTATGCTGATCCTCCGCCAATAATCAATTTTGGCTTATACTTTAATGCCAGTTTCTCCATCTCATCATAATCTACCTGACCGGTTTCTCGATTTAAGTTGTACCCGATATGGTGATAGAGTATTCCAGAGGTGTTTACTTCGCTTCCGTGGGATAAGTGGCCGCCTTGAGCGAGATTAAGCCCCATAAAAGTATCACCCGGCTTCAGACATGCAAGAAGGACGGCAGCATTTGCTTGTGAGCCGGAATGTGGTTGGACATTGGCGAATTCTGCACCGAAGACCTTCTTTACACGTTCACGTGCCAAGTCTTCTACCTGATCTACGACTTGGCATCCACCATAGTACCGGTGGCTTGGCAGACCTTCGGCATACTTGTTGGTTAAATAGGAGCCCATGGCACTCATCACTTCGTTACTAACAAAGTTTTCTGATGCAATCAACTCCATCCCTTTGAGCTGACGCTGGTGCTCTTTTTCAATTAGGTCAAAAATCTCTTGATCCCTTTCCATTGTGTACAGTGTTATTTTAAAATTAAAAACCTTTTGCCTAAAAAGTGATTTGCAAATTTAGGCATTCATTCTTACTTATCCAAACTTTAAGGTGTTTTTTTGAAGCATTCTGCAATCAAAAACAAACTTTTTTATAGGAGTTTAACTTTCTCTATTTCCTGTTCTTTGTCGCAATAGTGACATTTTACGACACCTCTATCTTTATCTACAACGTTGAATACCGTTTCCATAGGCTCGTTGTTTGTAATACATTTTGGATTATTGCATTTGATGATTCCACGTAATGTATTTGGTAATTCTACTTTCCTTTTTTCTACGACTTCATAGTTTTTGATGGTGTTTACAACAGCATTTGGAGTCAGTACAGCCAGACGGTTGATCTCGTCATCTGAGAGAAATTTTCCTGAGACTTTTATGATCCCTTTCTTTCCTAATTTCTTGGAAGGAAGGTTATATCCGATCGTCACAGGAGATCGGAAGTTTTGGAGTTTCAGCAGATTGACGATCTGAAATGTTTTATCTGCTGGAATATGATCGATTACCGTACCGTTTTTAATTGCGGCTACTAACATTTCCTTTTTTGCCATGACATTTTGAATTTAGCGTTGAATATTAATATTTGCTTTCTATGACAGTATGGTCATTTTTGACATCGTCAAGGGATATACCCAGGCAATAGCAGAATATGGCTTCACGGGCGTAGAGTCCATTCTTGGCTTGTTGGATATAGTAGGCATGTGGATTGGAGTCTACATCGTAGGCAATTTCATTGATTCGCGGCAGCGGGTGCATCACTTTCATGTTTGGTTTCGCTGTTTTGAGCATTTCATTAGTCAACCGATATACATTCTTGACCTTTTCATATTCCATCAAATCACTGAATCGTTCTTTCTGAACCCTTGTCATATAAAGTATGTCGGCATCTGATATGACTTTTTCGTTAAAGGCGGTATGTTCCTGAAAAAGAATGTTATGTTTCTTACAATACAATTTATATTCGTCAGGCATAGCGAGTTCCTTGGGAGCTATAAAGTGAAATGTCGGATTGAAATGTCTCATTGCCATGATCAGAGAATGGACGGTACGACCGTATCTCAGGTCTCCGACAAGATAAATGTTCAGATTTTTCAATGTCCCTTGGGTCTTATAAATGGAATAAAGGTCCAGAAGGCATTGAGAAGGATGCATGTGTGCTCCATCACCTGCATTGATGATGGGAACTGGAGCTATCTCACTGGCATATTGTGCTGCTCCTTCAATGTGATGCCTCATAGCAATAGCATCAGCATAGTTGCTAACCATCAAAATAGTGTCTTTTAGGGTTTCTCCTTTTGTTGTACTTGATGTTTTAGCATCAGAGAAGCCTATGACACGTGCCCCCAGCCGATTAGCAGCGGTTTGGAAGCTCAATTGTGTACGCGTTGAAGGTTCAAAGAACAATGTTGCAATGACTTTACCTTTGAGAATTTCTCTGTTAGGGTGTTTCTCAAATTCATGTGCCATTTGGAGAAGGTATAATATCTTCTCTTTTGAAAGGTCTGCAATGGTTACAAAATTATGTTTCTCCATTATATCAAAAATATTTTAGGATATAAATATAAAAATTCTTTGTGTTCGGAATGCTCTCTTTTTAAGAAGATGATTTTAGAAGTGGTGTATTTAAAAAGAGAAAGTTCATTATGTCTCTTGTCAATGAAATCATTCCTGAGATTGATTATGGACAAGTTTAACAATCGTTTATTCGTATATTGATTTTGAATCATTACTTTCGGATTGCTATTGGCATCTTATCTGACATAATATTTAAAAAGGATACAAGGTGGTCTGAATAATAGACTGAATCCTTTCTTTGCAAAGATAGAAAATATTTCCTAGAAAACAGAATGTTTATTGAAATATATGAGAAAAAAACAGAATTGATAATTTCTTTGAATCATATAGCTTGATTCGTCTTTTTACATACTATTATTTTTGACTGTTTATGGATTATTCAGAAAATAATTGTATTTTTGCACGGTGAACATCAACAGAGAATCATTCATAATGAGAAAGAAATTTATACATTTTCTTTGGATCGCATTAGTTGCTATAGTGGCTTTTTCTGCTTTCGGCTTTATTGCAATCTGGTTTGGCTGGATAGGATATATGCCGAATCTGGAAGATCTTCAAAATCCGATTAACCGTTATGCTACGCAAGTATATTCTGCTGATGGGAAAGTGATGGGAACTTGGAATCTGAATAAGGAAAACAGAATCGTCATTCCTTATTCCAAGATGTCTATCCATCTGGTTCATGCTTTGGTCGCAACAGAGGATATACGTTTCTATCAGCACTCAGGTATTGATTTCAAAGCTCTTGGAAGAGCAATCGTCAAGAGAGGAATATTGGGAGAACAAAATGCTGGTGGTGGTTCCACAATTACCCAACAGTTGGCTAAACAGTTGTATTCTCAGACGGCCCAAAGTACCACCCAGCGTTTATTCCAGAAGCCAATAGAATGGGTTATTGCAATCAAGTTGGAGCGTTATTATACCAAAGAGGAAATCATAGCCCTTTATTTAAATTATTTTGACTTTTTACATAATGCTGTCGGTATAAAGTCGGCCGCTAATGTGTATTTTAATAAAGAGCCAAAAGATTTGACTCTTGATGAATCTGCAACTCTGATTGGACTATGTAAGAATCCTTCTTATTTTAATCCTGTCAGGTATCCTGAACGATGCAGGCAGAGGCGAAATGTGGTTCTTCAACAGATGGTTAAGGCTGGCTATCTTTCTTCTTCAGATTATGAGGAAGAAAGTACACAGCCTCTGGTGTTGGACTTTCATCGCATTGACCACAAGGATGGCACTGCTGTTTATTTCCGTGAATTCTTACGCCAGTATATGATGGCTAAGCGCCCGCAGTTGGATGATTATCCGGCATGGAATCATAATCAGTATGTGCTTGACTCTATTGCATGGGCAAGTGATCCTTTGTATGGATGGTGTAACAAGAATTTTAAAAAGGATGGGACACCTTATAATGTGTATACTGATGGACTGAAGGTATTTACAACGATTGATTCTCGTATGCAGAGATATGCAGAAGAGGCTGTCTATGAGCATATCGCAAATTTCTTACAGCCTGCTTTTAATAAGGAAAATCAACATAAGCCAAGTTCGCCTTTCTCTAATCAGTTGACCTATGCGCAGATCAAGTCTATCATGAATAGATCTGTTGTCCAAAGTGACCGTTATCGTGTATTGAAAAAAGAAGGAGCTTCACCTCAGGAAATCAGGCGTTCTTTCCGTACACCGACTGATATGACGGTGTTTTCTTATCATGGTGATCTGGATACAACGATGACTCCTATTGATTCTATTCGTTATTATAAGAAGTTTCTTCGGGCTGGGTTCATGAGTATGGATCCTAAAACGGGAGCTGTAAAAGCTTATGTGGGTGGTATCGATTATACTCATTTCATGTATGATATGGTAACAGGTGGCCGCCGGCAGGTCGGATCGACTATTAAGCCTTTTCTCTATTCTTTGGCGATGCAAAATGGATTCTCCCCATGTGATAAGGCACCTAATCGCCAACAGTCTTATCGAGTAGGAGATAGTTGGTGGACTCCCCGTAATTCAAGTCATGCAAGATATGGACAAATGGTTACGTTGAAATGGGGTTTAGCTCAATCAAATAACTGGATCTCTGCTTATTTAATGAGTAAGTTGAATCCCCATCAGTTTGTCTCCCTTCTACATGATTATGGAATTAATAATCCGGATATCTATCCTTCTATGGCACTTTGCCTAGGACCTTGTGAAGTTTCTGTAGCTGAAATGGTCAGCGCTTATTCTACTTTTGCCAACCATGGTATCCGTTGCGCGCCGATGTTTGTATCTCGGATTGAAGATAATGAAGGGAACGTGATTGCGCGTTTCCAACCTCGTATGAATGAGGTCCTGAATGCTGATTGCGCTGATAAGATGCTTGTACTCTTACAGGGAGTCGTTGATGGTGGTACAGCCGGAAGATTACGTTATAATTTCCATTTTACAGGTCAGATAGGTGCCAAGACAGGTACCACAAATAATAATTCTGACGGTTGGTTTATGGGTTTTACCCCTCAGTTGGTAAGTGGCTGCTGGGTAGGAGGCGAAGATAGGGATATTCATTTTGATTTGATGAGGATGGGACAAGGTGCTACGATGGCTCTCCCTATTTGGGCTATATTTATGAAGAAGGTGTATGCAGATCCGACTCTCCCATATAGTCAGAAGGCAAAGTTTGACCTTCCTGCAAAATATAATCCTTGTTTGAATGAAGATAATCAGAGTAGTGGGCTGGGTATTGATGAGGTTTATGAATAGAAAACTTTAATATATGAATGGTAAGGTATCACGTTTGTTCTTGATTCTGTTCTTGTTAGTTCTACCTTATTATATATGGGGTAGAGTTTGGACGGCAGACCAGATTCCAATGGTACATCTGCAGGATCGAATGCAATATGTGTGTGATCCAGATGGGATTTTGAATCCTGAGGTGAAAACTGAAGCGGATCGGATTCTGTATGATCTACAGCATCAATGTGGTATTCAGACCGTGTTCATTATTGCTAATCGGGTGAAGGATGGAGATGCTTTTCGTCTGGCTCAGGATGTGGGGAATCGCTATGGCGTCGGAGATAAAAAAAACCGCAGAGGATTGGTAGTTGTTATTGCTGTTCAAGATCATCAATATTTTATTGCTCCTGGAAAAGGACTTGAAGGTGATCTTACGGATGTAGAATGTAATGATATCGGTCGTGCTTGTATTGTACAGAATATGAAACAGGGTAGACCTGATTCTGCTGTCGTAGCTACTAGCAGGGCAATGTATAATAAATTTAAAACTGGCAAGACGGGGATTGATAGGGTGGATGAAGGTGAGGTCTCTTCCTGGAAGGATATTTTTCTTATGGTCTTTCTGATTCTTCTTTTCTTTGGCTATCCGGGTTTTTTGCTGGTAATGTGGTTTTTGGAACAATATGGTCTGATATCTCCGAATAATCGTTTTCTGCGTCATCGTAAAAAGCATCATGACCATAATGACGGTCCACCTTTCTTCTTCTTTGGAGGAGGTGGCAACTTCTTTGATGGAGGAGGTTCTTCCGGAGGTAGTTTCGGTGGAGGCAGTTTCGGCGGAGGAGGCTCTGGTGGCGGTTGGTAACTATAGATATTTATGAATTAATTAAGGAATGAAAATAATGAAAAAGAAAAGTGTTTGGATCATTGTAGGCATTGTGTTGATTATTGCCTTGTGGGCTTTTGGCGCTTATAATGGGATGGTCAATAAGCAGGAGGCAGCTACTACAGCATTGGCTGATGTGCAGTCTACGTATCAGCGGAGAGCTGATTTGTTGCCTAATTTAACTAAGGTAGTTAAGGCTTATGCCAAGCATGAGAATTCTACTTTTAAGGAAGTTGCTGAGGCTCGGTCTAAAGCTTCTCAGATTACGTTGGACGCTGGATCCTTGAATCCTGAAAAATTGAAACGATTTGAGGCTGCTCAGGGAGAATTGAGTGCTGCTTTGGGGAAATTGATGATGGTAAGTGAACGTTATCCGGATCTGAAAGCAAGTGAAAATTTTAAAGACTTACAAATTCAACTTGAAGGAACAGAAAATCGGATTAATGAAGCGCGTCAGAAGTATAATGAGGCGGTACAGGATTATAATGTTACTATTCGCCGTATGCCAAATGTTCTGGTATCTGGTACGTTTGGATTTGATAAGATGGTGAAATTTGAGGCAGCTCCGGGAGCAGAAAAGGCTCCTGACCTTAATATATAGCATACTGGGATTATCCTTTGTGTGCTTCGCTTATCTTTCTAGTGGAATTTTATTTCTGAAGAATCTTATCATTCTGTTTGTTTTTATGAGATTCTTTCTCTTCAACCCAATTCGAATTTTATTCGGTTTGGGTTGAATATGTTTTTATAATAGTTGCTTTCTTAGGTACATCCTTAAGAAATAATCCATGAATGACTTTTTCCGTTTGTTTTTTACAACAAAAAAAGACTTTTTTCCTGTTTTAGTCTTCTTTTTTTATAAGACTTTGATATGTAGTATATTAAAGCTTTTATATGGGTAGAACATCTTATTTTCCCGCTTTCTGTTTTGTCAAGAAAGGCGAAATAATGGCCTTTAATTTCAATTTTTTCCTCAAAAGATTTGGCGGTTAGGAACAAAAGTCATATCTTTGCAACCGCTTTCGGACGAAGAGCCCGGGAGCAAAGAAAGAGTTCTTTGAAAAGATTATCATAAAACAGACAGGCAGTAACGAGAAGCGGGAGTGCTGGGTGGTGAAAACCATACAGTATCTACCGTCGAGAGAAGAGAAAAGGAACCGGCAATTTTCGGAAACGAGAAAGACGGAGAAGCACCCTGACAGAACAAACGTCCGCGGGAGCAATCCCACGGAAGGAACCATTATACATTGGAGAGTTTGATCCTGGCTCAGGATGAACGCTAGCTACAGGCTTAACACATGCAAGTCGAGGGGAAACGGGCGTCAGGCTTGCCTGACGCAGTCGTCGACCGGCGA
>JAKVJW010000022.1 GCA_022486815.1 Prevotella sp.
CTTTTTCCTTCCGAAACTATGAAAAACACCGCGGTGGCTTGCCCAGCGGCCGGAGGCGCGAAGCCTCCGAAGAGCGATGTTTTTCTTGTTTCAATGCGTTAGCCTTTGCAAACATAGTAACTTTATTATCAAGTCTTAACCCAAAATATCTAATCGATGAACATGTATAGTAATCTACAGAAAGCTATAGCAGCTAATATCTTAATGACACTTATCTTCTTAATACCTTCTGTATCAAAGGCCCAGATACTGTATAATTTTACTACATACAATTCTGAGAAAGGGTTTGCGCAAAAGGATGTTATGAAAATAATACAAGACCAATCAGGACAAATGTGGTTTGCAACATGGGACGGCCTATACAGATACGATGGATTCCAGTTTTATGATTATAAGGCCCGCCCAGGAGATGGCATACGTTTGGAAAGTAACAGACTTGAGAACATCTGTAATGATAAATATTGCATTTGGATGAGAGGATATAATGGTAATATTTCTCTTTTTAATAAAATATTACTCACAATAGATAACCTGCCATTCGAGAATTATGTGGCCCAGGATATGCAACCCTCCCTTTCTGGTGGTATCTGGATTAAAACGACAGATAACAGGCTTATCTTAGCGTCCATCGATTCCATGACACGAAAAGTCAAGATAAAGGTTCTTTTCAAGCCAAATCAATTACTTATTCATCGAGTTTATCAGGACCCATCAGGAAAACTATGGATACTCACGTCTAAAGGTATATGGTCATATAATCATAAGGTCATAAAGTTAGTCCGAGAAGGATTTGACTGTTTTGATCTAATAAGACAACAAAGATATAACATTTTCTGCGGTACAGATGGCAGAGTTCTCATAATCAATCGAAAAGGTACTTTTATCAGCAAATTACCCACCTTATCTACATTAACCTCTATCGTCAAACTGCCAAACGGGAATATGCTTATTTCCACAAAAGGTGACGGCCTCTTCGTAGTATCAAACAAGTTTACAGTAATAAAACATTTTACAACATCCAATAGTCAACTGAATTCCAACCAGATTATTAATCTTAAAAGTGATACTCATCATGACATCTGGTTTTGTACAGGAAAGCCTGGTGTAATGAGGTATAATAGCACAAATAACAAATTATCATTATTGCAAATGAAAGGTGAATTCAGTATAGACCCTTCTATGTGGAAAAACGATGTAAAGATCGTAGAAGACAGAAAAGGCAATACCTGGATTTCTCCTTCAGGAAACGGGCTTGCTTGGTTTGACAGAACTAATAATCGTCTAATCCCCTTTTTTGACGAAGATAAACAAAAGGAATGGACAGCTGAAAATGATGTCGTTGACATGTTTGTAGACAAACAAGATAATTTATGGTTCTGTGGTAAATACACAGGCCTGCAAAAAGCAACCTCAAATCAGCAACAATTTCACACACTTGATATGAAGAGCAATACAGAAAGTGGTCGTGATGTAAGAGGTATATTCCAAGACCGTGAAGGAAGGATATGGATTGGCGCAAAAAATGGTGTTATCAGTGTATTTGATCACTCTTTTAGATTTTTGGGCAATCTCGCCCATAATGGCAGAATCAGTAAGGGAAGCAATGACAATATAGCCCATGCCTACTGTTTTACAGAAGACAGAAATGGGACGATATGGATCGGGACAAAATACAAAGGCCTTCTGAAACTAACACCTAAAGGTGCATTAAATTATAATATCTCTCACTTCTTTTCAGAAAGAAAGCCTTATAGTCTTCCATGTAATGACATCTTTTCTATTTGTTTAGATCGGAATAACCGACTATGGCTAGCAACTTTCGGTGGAGGGATATCCTATCTTTCCCTTAATGATCCGAAACATCGCTTTATTCATGCCGGAAACGAACTTAAAACCTATCCGATGGTATTCAACCGAACACGTTATATTACCTCGGATAACAAAAATCATATCTGGGTAGGAACTACTCATGGTCTGATTTGCTTCAATGAAAATTTTAAAGATCCAAAGCACATAAAATTCATAAGGTATGTTCGTGATCCAAATGATTCAACTTCATTAAGTTACAATGATGTCCTAGAAGTATTTTTCACTCATCAAGGAGGCATGTATGTCTGTACCTACGGGGGAGGATTTTGTCGTGTTGACTGGAAAGATATACACCATTTAAGATTCAAGCCTTTTACAATATCCAATGGACTAAGAAGTGACATCATTTATTCGGTACAGGAGGACCTTGATAATAATTTATGGTTTGCAAGTGAGGATGGACTAATTAAGTTTTATCCAAAATCAGAAAGAATAGAGATATTCTCTTCGAGATTTTTTGAAAAGAATATATTCATTAATGAAGGTCAAGCTATACGTCTCGATAACGGCAGATTGCTATATCCTTTACGCAATCGATCAGTTATGTATTTCGATCCACTGAAAGTAAAAGTGAGTTCTTATATACCGCATATTATCTTTACACGATTTTATATTGGACAGACCGAGCAGTTGCCATCATCCGCCAAAGGTTCTATCTTGAGAAAAAACATCAATTATACTCAATCTATTGTACTCCCTTATAACAAAAACAGTATTAATGTGGAGTTCTCTGCTCTCGATTACAGAGATCCAGACAATATCAGTTATTCATATCAGTTAGTAGGGCTTGATAGAAGATGGAATATGATAGGCAATAGACATGATGCGATATATAACAGTCTGCCACCGGGCAAATATATACTTCAAGTACGTTCAACCAATAGTGATGGAGTGTGGGTGAATAATTTACGTGAGATACATATTATTGTAAAACCTCCATTCTGGCAGACTGGATGGGCTATATTAATTTATCTTTCCATCATTATCATATCAACTTATATCCTTTTTACGATTCTACGATTAAGACAGAAAGTCAACATCGAACGAGAAATTTCAAATCTTAAGATGAAGTTCTTTACTGATATTTCACATGAAATAAGGACTCCATTGACATTAATATCCGGAAACATCAAAGAGATTATCCGTAAAGGCTTACCCGACAACAACTTAAAAGAAAGATTAAGGGTTGTAAACAAGAACTCTAACCGCCTGCTTAATCTGGTGAATCAAATGTTAGATATACGTAAAATAGAAAGTGGTAAAATGAAATTGACACTTCAACGTGTTGACCTGGGCTTATTCATTAAAACCCTTATGGATAATTTTAAGATTCTTGCCGCTGAACGTCAAATAGAGTTCACATTACAAAAGCCAGAATCACCTATAGTGATATGGGCTGATAACCAGAAACTAGATAAGATTATTTTTAATTTACTGTCTAATGCATTCCGTTTTACACCGACAGGAAAACATATAGCCGTAACTCTGGAAAAATCCAATAATGGTGCTTTTATATCTGTCATGGATGATGGCAAAGGTATTTCGAGGGAGAATCAAAAGAAAATCTTTGAGATATTCAATTCAGACGATCAAGGAAGTTTGACACATCAATCTCACAGTGGCATTGGCCTTGCTTTGACCAAAGAACTTGTAGAGTTACATGGTGGGAAGATTAGTCTGAAAAGTGAATTAGGATCAGGCAGTACATTTATAGTCTATCTACCCCTAAATGAACCTAGCAAGAATCCAAATGCGGACTATGTCGTTTCTGACAAAATCGCAGAATCAGCCAACTCCTTTGAGATTGAGAGCGATGAAAAACATCCAGAAACCAAGAACAGAACGAACTCTTCTAATAACACTTTACTTATCGTTGAAGATAATATAGAAATGAGAGAGTTTATCTGTATGATCCTCCAGGAGGATTATAACATACTTGAAGCAGAAAATGGGCTGAAAGGATTAAAGATGGCCTTGGAAAAGCAACCAGACCTGATAATATCTGATTATATGATGCCAATAATGGATGGTATAGAAATGGTCAAGACACTTCGTTCCAACATGCAGACGAGTCATATACCTATTATCATCTTATCTGCTAAGACCGACGAAGAGAGTAAAATAAAAGGATTTGATACAGGCGCGGATTCATACATTGAAAAACCTTTCAGTGCTGACATACTCAGAGCAAGAATAAATAATCTGATAGAAAGAAGAAAAAACCTTCAAAGAACATTTCTGCAAAAATACATTGAGAAAAAAGACAAGGTATTATCAACTGTAAATGAAGCTGATAAATTATTTATGGATAAACTGACAAAGATATTGGAGGAAAATATCAGCAATGATGCACTTAATGTTGATGATGTTGCTGCTATGATGGGAATTAGCCGTTCTGTATATTTCAAGAAATTAAAATCATTGACTGGTCTTGGCCCAAATGATTTTTTGAAAGGATTACGTATGCAACGTGCTGCAGAACTAATTGACAAAGGTCTGTATTGTAATTTTGATATCGCAACGATGGTAGGAATCGGAGATGCACACTATTTCAGTAAATGCTTCAAACAATATTTCGGCGTAACACCAACAGCTTGGAAGAAAAGGAAATAAGATAATGAGCAATTTTAATAGGTTAAACCAAATATCTTGCTATTAAAGCACATCAGGACCTTGCTGATAAAAAGAAAAGAAAATTGTGCATTAAGCAATCCAAGTAACCTTAACGACATCATCTTGTCCGGTTATTATGGACCAACGAAATGCACAATTTTCTATAATTATTAAAAACTATCTATGTGGATTCCCCAATACTAATAATTAGGATTCTGCTTAAGAGCAGGGTTAGCATTGATCTGTTTGGCAGGTATTGGATAGATATCGCGCCATTTTTCAGTATTGCCATCTGAATAGAATGTTTTTTCTGTAAAATACGAACCAAAGCGTATCATATCCCTACGACGTTGGTTCTCCCAGATGAATTCTCGAGCCCGCTCTTTTTCTATCCTATCCAAGGACAGACTCTTCCAATCCGGACAATTACTACGTTCTCTGACTTGGTTTACCAGTCTTAATGCTTCATCAGTATTTTTGCTCAAACGGAATAAAGCTTCTGCCTTCATCAAGAGAACATTGGAGTATCGCTCTGCAACATAGTCATTATCGGCATTAGAACCAGAAAAAGTTGCTCCTACCGGAGAATACTTCAGTACACGATAACCTTCCCAGTTCTGAGCAGCTGTTTTTGATTTCAATGATGTAAGAACGAGTTGCTGGTCACCGGCTATATCAGGATTATCAATAGGTGTGCCATCCAGATAATATTGAGGGCCATACTCCAACAGATTCAGACGGTCATCTGAGGGATCATTGTACCAATTAAGAGCTTCATCGGAGAAGCAATAACCACAGGCAGGAGCAAAAGGAAGATTATATTTCTTCTTATCAACTGCATGTTGAGTATAAAGAATAAATTGATTACCGTCTACATTTTTAGTAGGATCAACTGAAAAAGCAATAATTACCTCAGGACATTTTCCTTCATTTGTAGAACGGAAACAATCCCCCACATGGGCTGCCAAAGAATATGCCCCACTATTTATAACTTTATCACACATTGTGATTACATCTTCCCAATGAGCAGTACCGGTATATACTTCAGCATTCAGATAAACAGACGCTAAAAGCGTATAGACAGCTTCCTTTGTCAAACGTGGATAATAGGAAGCAGTCACATCTTTGGCTGATGGAAGATCCTTTGCAGCAGCAAGAAATTCATCAACAATAAACTTATAGACATCTGAACGGGCTGTTGTTTTAGGCATATTACCGGCATCAGGACGAGCATCCGTAAATACAGGTACATTTCCGAAATAATCCATAGCATAATAATATTCATAAGCACGTAAAGCTCTTGTTTCCGCAATAGGTCCCTTCAAGGTATTGGCTACAGGAGAAGACTGCATTGCTTCCAGAACAGCATTATCTGCACCAATACCAGGGAAGATATATGTATTCCAGCAAGTATTAAGTCTATCATTGTCTGGTGTGCATTTATGCTCCATTATCTGATTGACATATTCATCATACCATCCTCCATTAGCCCGACCGGGGCAATAAAGTTCATCTGTGCCATATTCTCCGATTCTCCAACCATCACCTCCAGCACGACTCATATAAGCCATATACTCATAACACCCTGCTAATGAAGATAATGCCTCCTCTTCCGTCTTATAATAGTTCTGAGGAGTCAAGCGACCATAAAGTTCCTCATCAAGGTTTGTACAACTGGACAATATTAAACCTCCTAGAATCAGAATAGTCACATTTCTAAATATTCTATTTATTTTCATATTCGTAAGATTTAGTTGGTTAAAATGTAACATTGATACCAAAAAGGAAAGTACGTGAACGAGGATAACTTAAGTAATCAACTCCTAATATAGAACTTCCCTTTCCGGATGTATCCGTATTTACTTCTGGATCTAATCCGCTATAGCCTGAAATACAAAAGAGATTCTGACCAGTAACATAAACGTGTGCATGAGTAATCTTTAAAGCAGGAACCGCAAAATCATATCCTATAGTCATGTTATCAAGCCGGAAGAAAGAACCATCCTCAATAAATTGTGATGAATATGTTTTGGCCTGATTGACAGATATTCCTTTCGTAAGTGCAGAAGCCAGGACATTACGACCAGGAAGACTATTAAGATACATAAAATTATTTGCCGTATTATTATATACATCATTACCCTGACTACCTCTGAAATCAAGAGAAAGACTCCATTTCTTATAGTGAAAACTCGTAGCGATAGCATAAGTGAAATCAGGCTGTGCGCAACCTATAATTTCAGACTTACCACCATTAGCATATTGTTCCATGCCATTTTTATCTACTCCGGTAAATCGTTTGCCATAGAATGTACCAAGAGGATGCCCAACCATAATAAGTTGAGAATACTGGCCTGATAATCCTTGCCCGTTACAGGGAGCCCATAACACATTATCACCAGACCATTTATTATTAGAAAGACTTGTGAGCTTATTGCTGTTTGTCGCGAAATTGACATTGGCATCCCACATAAAGTTCTTCTTCTGAATAATATTATACCCAAGTTCAATCTCTAAACCTGTATTGCGGACAGAACCTACATTCGCAAGTTGGGTTGTAATAAGAGATGGTGAAGGTACTGCTACGGAAAGTAAGAGATCTTTTGTCTTTTTATAATACCAATCTACAGTACCTCGTAAACGATTATTAAAGAAGCCAAAATCAAGACCAATATCTGTCTGTGAGGTAGACTCCCACTTTAAGTCAGGATTTGCATATTGTTGCGGCAAGACTACAGTTTTCTTTTCACCCCCAAAAATATATCCCCATGGATAAGCACTTAAAGTCGATATGGCATTATAGTTACCTATTTCTTGATTACCGGTAATACCCCAACTGGCACGCAATTTTAGATTTGAGATAGCCTTAACATGAAAGAATGGCTCTTCTGTAATACGCCATGAAGCAGCAAATGAAGGGAATGTACCCCATTTATGATTTGCACCAAAACGGCTAGAACCATCATGACGAACAGTTGCAGTAAAGAGGTAACGATCAGCATAACTATAGTTTAGACGTCCATAAAAAGATATCAGTTTGTTGCTTTCAGCATAACTCGTCTGACTTTCTATAGTACTGGCTGCAGCTATATTATACCATTTGAAATCATCTGTAAGGAAACCATAAGCAGAAGTATTGAAACCTTCATCCCAAAAATACTGGTAAGAATAGCCCGCCATTGCATCAATATTGTGTTTGCCGAACTTTTGATCATATTTTAGGATCGTATCTAAAAGTTTGGAGTAGTCTTTCAATCGCTGAATAGTAACACGTCCACCATCACCTTCACCTAGTAAGTTGCTCTTGCAAATATAGGCATTACGATCTTGATCATTGTTGGTATAACCTAGATTAACTTCAAATGTAAATGGTTTATAGAAATTCCAATCTGCTTTCAAGTTACCTATAAAACGTTTATTGATCCTTTTATCTGTAAGTTCACTTATATAGGATAATGGCTGTACACGATAAGGACGGACATCATTAAAATCACCATCTGGTGTATAGACAGGTAATGTAGGATTAAAAACATAAGCTTCATAAAGCATACTTGATCCCATCTCACTACCTACTGTACTGGATGTCGGAGCCTGATCAGCATGAGTTTCCCCATAGCTCATGTTTAGAACGAATTTCAGTTTACCGTCAAGCGCAGAATGATTAATATTAACACGGCCATTATAATTTTTCTGACCTGAGCCACGCATGATACCATTTTGATCAGTATAGTTAAGAGATGCACGATAATTCGTATATTCACCCCCACTCATAAAAGAGAGATAATGACTTTGCTGAAGTGCTGTTCTGAGTATTTCATCCTGCCAATTATGGCTCTCACCCCCATCATTGATGGAAAGATTCATATCTTTACATGCCTGACGATACTGATCAGCACTAAGCATATCAAGTTTCTTTGCACTAGTGCTGAAACCAACGCTATATCCATAATTAAGTTGCTGAACGCCAGCCTTGCCTTTCTTCGTTGTAATCATAATAACGCCATTGGCACCACGACTTCCATAAATAGCAGTAGCAGAAGCATCTTTCAAGACATCAATTGACTCTATATCATTTGGATTAAGAAGAGAAAGCGGATTAGCGGTTTCCTGATCAAAATAGTTGTTAGTATATGTACTGATGTTTGACTGACTGCTACCAGCTGCAGCATCTATTGGAACACCATCAATAACATATAAAGGTTCATTACTTGCATTAACCGACGTACCACCTCTGACACGAATAGTTGTGGAACCACCTGGTTTACCGGAATTCTGTGATATATTTACACCCGCGAAAGCCCCTTGCATCAGTTGTTGTGCCGAAAGATCATTACCAGATTTGAAATCCTCAGACTTTAATTGTGATACAGAACCTGTAAGATCACTCTTTTTCATAGTACCATATCCTACAACTACAACTTCGTCAAGATTTTTAGAATTAATTTTGAGTTGAATATCAATTTTACTATCATTCCCTACCATTCGCTCGGTAGTTTCAAAACCCACATAAGAATATACAAGGATTGTACCTGCAGATGTAACATTAATAGAATAATGACCATTAAGATCAGTTACCGTTCCCAGTTTCGAATTACCTTTAACCTGAACCGTGACACCAATAAGAGGTTCATTACCATCTGTCACAATACCAGAAACCGTCTTCCCCTGTGCCATAATATCTTGTACGATAAAAATCATTAATAAAAGACATAACATGCGTAGGCATAAGTTAAATTTTTCCTTCATAAGCTATAAATTTGTGTGTTTAATTTTATTGTTTTAGGATTATTAAAAATGTGATATACAAAAATTCGATATTCTAATGTGTACAAAAGTATGTACAATTGTTAATATCAAAGGGCAAAAATCGATTTTTAAAGTTAAAAAAAAGTTCAAAGATTTGCCTAAGGGTATCAAAGCATAAAGTAAAAACGATTTTTTTATCTTTTCAACCATTTTTTACCCCTGATTAAGACTAAATATAATTATTTTTGTATCATCAAATAAAATCACTAATCAATATGAGAAAATTATTAATCATTTTAATTCTAATTTCTATTTCTTTTATCCCCAATCATGCAACTTCGGTAAAGAATCATGTTTTTGACTGTATCGTAGCTCAAGATGGAACAGGAAACTATACTACCATTCAGGACGCTATTGACCAAGCCCCGAAGAATTCCAAGCATCCATATCTTATCTTTATTAAGGCCGGTCATTACCACGAACATATCAATATACCAACCAACAAACCGATGCTTCATCTAATAGGTCAAGGGCAAGAACTGGTCCGAATCAGTGACGATCGTGTTAGTGGCGGCCCCAATGCTTCTCCTGTTGACGTTGCAGCCACAGTTGTAAGTAATGGAACTGATGAATATTTTGAGGGCATAACTTTCGAAAATTCTTGGGGAACCCGACATAATGAAGGACCACAAGCTTTAGCTCTTTATACAAAAGAAGACAGAAATATTGTCAACAAATGCAAGATGCTCTCATTTCAGGATACATACCGTACAGCTAACGAAATAAATCAACGTAACTATGTAAAAGATTGCTTTATCCAAGGAGGTATTGACTTCATATATGGACAAGGAAATGTGTACTTTGATCACTGTACTCTAAATATTGTCAAAAAAGACGGAGGTTGGATCGTAGCACCCAAACACATGCCAGGAACGACATGGGGATATGTTTTGAAAAACACGATTATTACTGCACCTGGAAATCCAAAAGATACACGAGTCTGGCTCGGTCGTCCTTGGCTGCATAGTCCGATGGCTGTGTTTATAGACACTCAGTCAAAAGTAACCATACCTGACTCGGGATGGTATGATCACATGGCATCAATACCAAAAATATATGCTGATTATAATACAATGGATGCTAATAATAAACCACTGGACTTAAGCCATCGTATTTGTATGTACTATATGATAACTGAAAAAGGGGATACGATTTGGGGGAAAGCAAAGAATCATCTTACCTCTGAAGAAGCAGCCCAATATACCATCTCAAACGTTATGGGTGGTATAGACCATTGGAAACCAGATATGATCTGCAGACAGCTCCCGGCTATCAAATGTAATCTTGACAGAGGACACCTTTTCTGGAAACCGGTTAATCAGGCTCGCGGATACATTATCTATCAAGATAACAAAATGCTCTCAACTTCTACTGCTACTAGCATCGTTGTACCTAAAGGGCACCAATATACAGTAAAGGCTGTCAGCTACAATGGAACTATCGGATTATAACAGGACCTTTTTATTTAACAAAGTATGATGACATTAAAAAACTTTTTACTAACGGCAATTTTCTTTGCATTATCTGGCATCCCAGTAAACGCACAAAGCAAATCGGAAAACATTAAAAAACGGGACACCTTCGAATATACCTTTGACCTGCCTAAATATGTCGAACAACTGAAACAAGAACTCACATATCCCCTCTCCTGGCAACATCAGCAGAACATGCCTTTTGACTTATGGAAGGAAAAGGCTCGTGCCAAGGTTTTTGAATGTATGATGACTCCTCCCAAAGTGGCAAGTAGTTTCAATCCGGAAATAATCGGTAAAGAAAAACGGGATGGTTACGAAGCCTACAAGGTGATGTTCAACATTAATGCTTATAGCCGTATAATGGCTTATATTCTGGTTCCTGACGGCAAAGGTCCATTTCCAGCCATTAACCTATTGCATGATCACGGTGCCCATTTCTTTATCGGAAAAGAAAAGATGATCCGTCCTTTCGGTGTATCCAAGGAAGTCGCTGAAGATGCACAAAACTGGGCCAATACGCTCTATGAGGGCCAATTCGTAGGTGACTATTTAGCCAAGCATGGTTATGTATGCTTTTGCATAGATGCTCCTTTATGGGGAGAAAGAGGACGTGAGGAAGGAGTTGACCGTAACAAATATGATGTCATTGCAGGTAATATGATGATGCTAGGTCGTGACCTTTGTGGTTTCATGCATTATGATGATATTGCTTCTACAGATTTTCTCGCCACCTTACCCTATGTCGACAAGAATCGCATAGGATGTATGGGGTGTTCCATGGGAGCCTATCGTGCCTGGATGCTTTCTGCTTTAAGTGACAAGATCAAGGTAGGCGTGTCAGTCTGCTGGATGGTAACCACTGACGTACAAATGAGTACAGCCGATAACAAACGGGAATATGGTGGATTTGCAAATTGCCTCCCGGGACTTCGGCAATATCTTGATTATCCTGATGTTGCGTCTATAGCTGCACCTAAACCGATGCTCTTTATTGATGGAACCCAAGATCATCTGTTTCCTATACGGGGTGTGAAAAAAGCATTCGAAAAGATGCATGAAGTATGGAAAAGTCAGGGAGCTGACAATAATCTGGACACAGAAATATGGGATATTCCTCATAGCTGCCATAAAAATGTTCAGTTGAAAGCGTTACAGTTTTTAGATAAATACCTTAAAGGTTGTTCCTGTAAAAAGAAACATGCCGGAATGTAATCCCCTATTCTCTACTTTGAGTCGGATATCTTTTAGTAATAATTCTAAAACTAAAGTTTACCCGTATTGTACTGGATAAGTTGTCAACTTATCCAGTACAATACACTGACTCTCAGATTCATCATATTCATTACAATTATTTAGGTTGGTGGGAAACCCATCAGCCTAATTTTTTATATAAAAACGTGTATACAAATTTTAGATTTGCAGCATACTTATGCTACATTATATTACTAATGATTTGACTCATCATGATTGCTATTCATAAAATTAATATAATTTTTATTAATATTAACAATATGGGCTCCTTTTATACTTTAATCTATATTTTTTTTTGTACTTTAGCCTTAAATTATAAAATAAGCCGGAAAAACAATTACCCTATAAGAGTATAGGTTATCTTATAAGTAATAACTAAAACAAATATTTATGTATTTACAAATCAAAAGAGTCGCATTTGCTCTATGTCTAAGCCTGATTTGTTACGTTGCAAATGCACAGCAAAAGGTAACAGGTACCGTGAAAGATGTAAATGGCGAGCCCCTAATCGGAGTCAGCATTGCATTAAACGGAAAAATTGTGGCTATTTCAGACATTGATGGTAATTTTACTATTCCAAATGCTAAACCTTCTTCAAAATTAAAAGTAAGTTACATTGGTTACAAGACTTTTTTGGAAACCATTGGCAACGATCCTCATCTTAACATTGTAATGTCTGTTAACAACAAGACATTAAATGAAGTCGTAGTCGTCGGGTATGGCACTATGAAGAAACGGGATCTGACAGGTTCTGTTTCATCTGTCAACACATCCCAATTGAATTCAAGAAGTGCTACCAGTGTCTTGGGGGATCTTCAAGGTGCCAATCCTGGAGTAAACATCACCCAGACCTCGAGTAGAACCGGGGATAATTTCAATATTGAAATTAGAGGAAAATCTTCTATCAACTCATCGACAAAGCCTCTATATGTAGTCGATGGAGTAATGTGCAGTGATATCAACTTTCTAAATCCACAGGATATTGAGCGCATTGACGTATTAAAAGATGCATCATCTACTGCCATTTATGGATCACGAGCTACTGCGGGTGTAATCATTGTCACCACAAAAAGTGGCTCAAGCGTTGCTAAGAACCAGAAACCCAGCATCAGTTATGACGGCTATTATGGTTGGTCACATGTAACCAGAATGCCCGATTTCATGGATGGGAATCAATTTTATGAATATCGTTTTTCAAAGTTCTTATCCTATGAAAAAGGTGGGAATCATGCAAATCCAATCTATCAGATGAAAGGCATCGATTTGGAAAGAGGATTACTTCGCCAACATACAGGTTCCGGAGACTATATCATGAAACAAATGATAGCTAATGGAAAAACATACAACTGGCCTGATCTGGTCACAAGGAATGGAAGTCAACAAAATCACTTTATTGCCCTGAATGGTGGAGGCAATAACGTACAATACCATTTCGGCCTCGGATATAACAAAGAAAATGGAATATATAAAGAAGACCATGAGGAGCGTATCAACTTTAAGGGAAGTCTGGATGCTCGCATCAATAAAGTTCTCAGTGCAGGTTTTAATATTAATCTAGCTAAAATCAACAATGGATATGCAAATGATGCTGCCATTCAGTACGCTTATCGCATGAATCCTTTCATGGTTCCGTATGACACAAACGGCAATATTAATCATAAACCTGGTAACTACGCAGCTTTAGGTACTGATTCATACCAATTTACTGACCAACTCAATCCCCTTGACGTAATGAAAAGTACAACTAAGAAACGCGAAACATGGCGTTTGCTTGGTAATATATACTTAAACTTTAATCTACAGAAAGGTCTGACCTTTAAAACCACATTCTCACCAAATTACACCTATTATCGAGAAGGCTTCTTTGGGGGAAATATCAATCCTGTCACAGGCATGGCCTATGATGACGGTACCTATGCTGATGCGAACAAGGATGGACTCGTAGATAATGAAGCAAATTTGCTCACTGACCATAACTTCTCATGGACATGGGATAATATCATTAATTATACTACCACTTTCCGCAACATTCATAAACTCAGTTTGATGGGATTATTTTCCATGCAGTCCGGAAGCACGACAAAAGAATACTGGGATGCAACTGATGTAATGGAAAACACAAACTGGTGGAATCTAAATTCTGGCGAATACAATGCAAAAAATTCATACAATTCTTATACCGAAAACAGTATGATTTCATACGCATTACGTGCAAACTACAGTTATAAAGACCGCTATCTTTTTACCGGAACGGTCCGTTGGGACGGTTCTTCTAAATTTGCTAAAGATAACCGCTGGGGATGTTTTCCATCTGCTGCCGTTGCATGGAGAATTACGGAAGAACCTTTTATGAAAGATGTCAACTGGCTAAACAATCTAAAACTCCGTTTTGCTTTCGGTATGACAGGTAATAATGATGGTATTGGTGACTATGCCACACAGCAAGTTCTGGAAGGTCCTATATATTATCCTTTTGGGAGCGTTTATTCTACAGGATTCTATCCCTCAGGAATCGTAAATCCGAACCTGAAATGGGAGAAATCATCAGAATATAATCTTGGACTTGATTTCGGGTTCTTGGATAGTCGCATTTATGGTACACTTGATATTTATCGAAAAACTTCAAAGGATTTACTATACCCTGTAGCTTTACCTCTTGAATCAGGTGGAGGCACAATGGTCACGAACATTGGATCTGTTCGTAACCAAGGTATTGAAATTTCTCTTACAACTATTAATATTGCTAATAAAGACTGGCATTGGGAGACAACACTTAATTTTGCTCATAACAAAAATAAAGTATTGGAAATCAACGGCACCGGAAATGAAGCGATCAGTTCTAATACCACGACCGGAAGCTTGTTTGTGGGCAAGTCTGTAAATAATGTTTATGCCTATAAGTTCGGCGGCATCGTATCTGATGAAAATATGACTGTACCAAACAATACTGCGGCTAAAAAAGCAGGGTTCAAACCGGGTACCATGATGAAAGAATATGATTATTTCTATAAAGTTTATGGTTTAACAGAAGGACAACCTTATGTGGTAGATGTAAACGGTGATGGCAAAATTGACAATCATGACCGTGTTGTAAAGAGCATGGATCCTGCTTTTACAGCTAGTCTGACCTCAAATCTTAAATGGAAAAACTGGGATTTTAATTTTTCTATTTATGCAAAAGAACATTATACAGTTTACTCTAGTTTCTTAAAAGAATACCTCAACCTCAAAGACCGTGGACGTATGAAAATTAATGGCAATTTCTATATTCCCGCAGGAACGATACTAAACTGTGATGGTATTAATGCTGACGGCACCTATATCAATCCTGTATATCAAACTTCCACTCATTATGGCTCATTGCCATTCCCAAACAATGGAGGAAAAAACGGAGGTATCGGTTTAGAGTCTAATTACTGGAATATTGCAAAATGCGTAACTAGTGCTTCTTACTGGAAAGTACAGAATATTACTTTAGGGTATACACTCCCCAAACATTGGATTAACAAGTTCGGTTGTAGCTATCTCAGACTCTATCTTACTGTTACCAATCCATTTATTATAACCCCATATAAAGGATTTGATCCAGAATGGGCAAACTCCTCTATGAAAAATGATGGGCCGAGTACAATAACCTATCAGATCGGTGCAAGTATTAAATTCTAAACGTGAAAACGAACCATACAATGAAAAAAAATTACTATATAACAGCTATTGCAACTTTGGCAATTACTTTCACATTAGCTAGTTGCAGCGACTTTTTGAATGCGGATAACAAGTCCGCCGGAGGTACAGCTTCTGATCACTTTAATAAAAATGCTTCTTCCCTGCTCGTATCAACTTACAACAACCTGAAAAATATCGTATATAATCCAAGCCTTTATTGTGAAGGCACTGACTTATATATCAACACCCGGGGAAAGGATGCAGGAGTATTTAATGAATATACACTTACGACAGAAGATCATACCGTATCGAGTTATTACTCAAATGTCTACAAAACCATTAATTATGCCAATGGAGTTCTCTCTTATACTGACCCAACTTCCGAAACAGGTTGCGAAGCCCGCTTTCTGCGAAATTTTGGTTACTATCTCTTGACACAGGAATTCGGTTCAGTACCCTATATCACAAGATATATTGACAAGGGCTCAAACAAGGATTATCCCAAGACGCCTTTAGATAACATCTACTTGTCCATGATCAAAGACTTGACTGACCTTTATAACAACACTCAACTACCGGAGCAAAGCCATATAGGCCATGCCAGTAAACAAGCTGTAGCTGCTCTCTTAGCCAAGACTTATCTGGCACAAGGATGGGATATTAATACCACACTCAATGATGCAGAAAAAGGCACTTATACGGTTAAAGACAAAGACGCCTTCATTCAGGCTGCTTCATGGGCTTTAAAAGCTATTGATGGAATCCAACTGACTATGAACTTTGGGCAGAAGTGGTCACCTGCCAATGAAGGCAATGCCGAAGAAATATTCTCTGTCCAATATGACCGCGCCAATTATCCAGGAAACGTGTCCAATGGTGGACACAATATGCAATATAACTTTGGCGGGTATTATGGCGACTGTTCTACTTTGGGCATGAAGACCTGCAGCAGTCAGGATGCGCAATCCGAAAAAAGCATGTATCTTTTCACACCGGGTGACAAACGTTATCAGGGTACTTATATGACAACCTTCTATAATGCGACTCTAATGGCTAATGGAAAAACTTCCAACTGGGGTACACAAGGCTATTTCGGGTATTATAATTCGGCCAAAACCGATACTCTTCCTATAGCTCATCGTTACTTTCCTTACTATATTACAGAACAGGAAGCTGAAGAAGAATTTGCGACTCATAAAAGCCAGTATAAGTTCAGAAAAGGCATAGACGTCAATACCGTTTCAGCAGATATTCTATCTTTGCCAAATATCGTGCATTACACTTTCAACGCTGATGGATCCGTGGCTTCTAAAATCTATCAAGATTTCAACACATATAACAATCAAGTCAACAATGGAGTTTGCGTAAAGAAATTTGATGATCCAAATTCTGCGCAACTGACAGGGTCTAATGATTATCGTGATATCGTGATCTTCCATGTCAGCGATATGTACCTGATTGCAGCAGAAGCTTATTTTATGGCTGGACAAACCGCACAATCTCTTGCTATGGTAAATGCAATACGTGAACGTGCAGGTCTGTCAGCACTCACTTCTTTTGAAGCATATCAGCCCTCCTATTCCGTAAGTTCATCCTTTAAATTAACACCTCTGGATGTCATCCTGGATGAAAGAGCACGTGAGCTTTATGCTGAAGGGAAACGCTGGATCGATCTGCGTCGTACAAAACAGTTGATTCGATATAACGTAGAATTCAACACAAGCATCAGCAGCGCGAACCAGATGGCTAATAAAGAAGGTGAATATAAATGGTATAGGCCTATTCCTGAAAACGAAATCAGTTCCAATACTGGAATCACTGATAAGGATCAGAATCCGGGATATTGATGATTGAAATAATGTAATCATTGAAGATGATTAAATAACCATCAAAGATGAAGCAAATAAAATACAACATAATCCTTGTACTTGCTTCAGGATCATTAATTGACAAACTCTGGTAATGAATCTTGATCTGGTAATCGTTATAATGCAAGAACAATTCCAGCAAGGGATTTTCCAAGAAGAGTACATGCTAAGATGAAATAAACCCGGAAAGTCAGATAAAAACTTTCTGGGTTTATTTTGATTAATATAGTTTCTTATTCTTTCAATTAAAGAATAAATCTTTTATTAATCTTTATCAGCCATCATTTTTTATAGCTGTGATTAACTATACAATTCCGCTCAACTGCTTCTTAAGTGCTTGCAGTTGATCTCTTATTGACGTCAGTGTTTCCAGAACCTCATTCTGCTTATTTACACCCTCTCTATTTTCATTCAGGTATTTCCTCGCAGCTGCGATTTTCAGTCCTCTCACCTTAATCAGATTATAAATCATTTTAATCTGGCAGATATCTTTTTCCGTATATTGACGTACTTTATTACCCGTTACCTTCGGACGAAGATGAGGGAACTCCTTTTCCCAAAATCGCAAGGTGGATTCATTCACTCCGACTTCTTTAGCTACCTCCTTAATGGAATAGTAAAGTCTGACGTCTTTATTCGGATTTAATGCCATAATTAACAGCCTTTTTTATTAACAAAACAGAATTTAATGACAAATTTAGCTAATTCTTTGTATCTTTGCAAGTGTTTTTGAAAAAGAATCAATTAAAATAGAAATAAAACTATGATGACAGCAAATGAGATCCGGGCTTCCTTCAAGAAATTCTTCGAATCTAAAGGACACGTTATCGTGCCATCAGCCCCTATGGTCATCAAAGATGACCCAACTCTGATGTTTACGAATGCGGGGATGAACCAGTGGAAGGATATCATTCTGGGTACAAAGGATCCAGAGCCACGCCGCCGCTGTGACTCACAGAAATGTCTTCGCGTAAGTGGCAAGCACAACGATCTTGAAGAGGTAGGTCATGATACTTACCATCACACCATGTTCGAGATGCTTGGCAACTGGAGTTTTGGTGACTATTTCAAAGAAGGTGCTATCGATTACGCCTGGGAATATCTTGTAAATATCCTTCACATGAATCCGGACAATCTCTATGTTACTGTATTTGAAGGAGATTCTAAAGAGGGTCTGGAACGGGATGGTGAAGCTGCCGGTTACTGGGCTAAGCACGTGTCCGCTGACCACATCATCAATGGTAATAAGCATGACAATTTTTGGGAGATGGGAGACACAGGACCATGTGGCCCTTGCTCTGAAATTCATATAGATGAACGCTCTGCTGAAGAAAAGGCGAAAATACCAGGAAAAGACTTGGTCAACAAAGATAATCCACAGGTTATAGAGATCTGGAACATCGTATTCATGCAATATAACCGTAAAGCTGACAGCAGCTTAGAGCCTCTTCCTATGCATGTTATTGATACGGGTATGGGGTTTGAGCGCCTTGTCCGTATCCTGCAAGACAAACACTCTAATTACGATACAGACATATTCCAGCCGATTATTAAGGAAATAGAAAGTCTTTCTGACAAGAAATACGGATTTACTACCCCTTCAGGAAAAGACAGCGAAGGAACCACACAACAGGAAAAGGTGGATATAGCCTTCCGTGTGATAGCTGATCATGTACGTGCGGTAGCTTTCTCGATTGCCGATGGACAGTTACCTGGTAATGCCAAGGCCGGATATGTCATTCGACGTATTCTTCGCCGTGCCGTCCGTTACGCCTATACTTTCCTAGGGCAGAAAGAAGCCTTTATGTACAAGTTAGTTCCTATTCTTATTCAGGAAATGGGTGAAGTATATCCGGAACTTCCTGCACAACAGGAATTGATCACTCGTGTCATAAAAGAAGAGGAGGATTCTTTTCTCCGCACCTTAGACAATGGCATTCAACTCCTTGACGGAGATATGGATGAGTTGAAAGCTCATGAGGAAACAGAATTAGATGGTGAAAGTGCTTTCCGTCTCTTCGACACCTATGGATTTCCTCTTGACCTGACAGAATTGATTTGCCGTGAAAATGGCTATACTGTTGATGTCAAAGGCTTTAACGAGGAAATGGCTAAGCAGAAAGCCAGAGCACGCAATGCTGCTGCCGTCGAAAACGGAGACTGGGAAGTTCTATGCGAAGGAGTTCAACAGCAATTTGTCGGTTATGACTATAGTGAATATGAATGTCATATCATCCGTTATCGTAAAGTAATTCAGAAAAAGAATACTTTCTATGAACTGATGCTTGACTACACACCATTTTATGGAGAAATGGGTGGTCAGGTAGGAGAATCCGGCACATTGGTCTCAGATGATGAAACAGTTCAGATTCTGGACACAAAACGTGAAAATAATCAAAGTATTCATATTGTAAAAGACCTTCCCAAAAATCCTAGGGCAGTCTTTACAGCATGTGTTGACTTGCAGAAGCGTAATGGTTCTGCAGCAAACCATAGTGCCACACACCTTCTTGATTATGCTCTCAAGCAAGTACTTGGAGAACATGTAGAGCAAAAAGGTTCTTTCGTAGATGACAAGACACTACGGTTTGATTTCTCACACTTTAAAAAGGTTTCTGACGAAGAACTCCGCAAGGTTGAGCATATCGTAAATGATATGATTCGGCAGGATCTTCCGTTGGAGGAACATCGCAACACACCTATTGAAGAAGCTAAAAAACTTGGTGCCGTTGCTCTTTTCGGTGAGAAATATGGAGACAAGGTGCGTATAGTCCGTTTCGGTCCAAGTTGTGAGTTCTGTGGAGGTATCCATGCCAAAAGCACTGGTCATATCGGATTTTTCAAGATTATCTCAGAAAGTAGTGTTGCAGCAGGTGTAAGACGTATAGAAGCACTTACTGGCAAAGCATGCGAAGAAGCCATCTACGCAATGGAAGATCATTACAAGGCAATCCGCTCAATGTTCAACAATGCAAAAGATCTTGAAAACACCATAAAGAAGCATATCAGTGAACATAATGAGATGAAGAAGGACATAGAACAACTTCACGCCCAGGCCGTAAGTCGGCTGAAAGACGAGTTGATCAAGTCTGCTCAGGAAATCAAGGGAGTTACCGTCATTCATTCTATTGTCACTCTCAAGCCTGAAGAAGCTAAGGATTTAGTATTCCAAATCCGGACAGCAGTTCCTGAAAAACTCGTATGCGTTATTGGCAGTACGGGAGGAAATAAGCCTTTGCTAAGTGTAATCTTCAGTGATGATATGGTCAACGATCACAAATTGAATGCAGGAAAGATGATCCGTGAAGCTGCCAAACTCATTAAAGGCGGTGGAGGTGGACAGGCCTATTATGCACAAGCTGGTGGCAAGGATTTAAATGGCCTTTCTGCTGCTGTTGACAAGATTATCAATTTGGCTAATCTATAATCCTTCTACATGCAGATACAAGAAAACCGAACTTCACTAGATTGAAGTTCGGTTTTTTTCTAAATAGACTAAGCAAGTTCACTAAAAAGTCACTCTGACAGAATTCTACATGTCTCCTAAAACCATTAATCCTTCAAAGAATACGTTATCGTAGTCACTACACGTACCTTCTTGATGTAAGGAGTATTGGAATCACGATCGTCAATCGAAAACTGTCCCTGATCTGCACTTATGATCTTATTCAATGTACTATGACTGTTTTTGGCAAATTGAGTTGCAGTCTTCTCAGCATTGGCTATCGCCTCTTCCATCAATTTCGGTTTTAATTTTGCAAATGCCACATATTCATAAGAGACCGGATTATCATAATTATTTGAGATGATCGCTACCCCCTGTTTGAATAATTCCCCCTGTCTGGAGATGAGTTTACGAACCAACTTTACATTTCTGGATGTTACAGTAACTATTGAAGTAATATTATACCGATAAGGCATTTTATTAACATTGTACTGATTCGCATTCATATCAATGACCTGCGGAGCATTAATACTGATTTCATCTGCTTTAATTCCATTCTGAAGCAAAAAGTTTTTAATGGTACGCTGTGAGGCAGCCATCTGATCATACAATGTCGAAAGATCATTTCCCAAGACCTTAGAAGGAATAGGCCAAGTCACTTTATCAGCCAATACTTCCTTCTCAGCAAGTCCTTTTACTGTAACCTTCCTGTCCTTGTTTGCAAAATCGTCAATTCCGCCTTTAATACAAAAGCCTAATACGACAATTCCGATAGCCGTAATGGTGGCACTTATTACACTCCTATAGAATATTCCGTTTTTCATGTCAAAATATTTTATAAATTACACATATTATAACTGGATATGAACCATCAAAGAAGCCTTTCTGATTACGATACAAGCAATGTGATTATTCCTTTATGCCACTGCCACGATTTAAAGATTCGTTTGAGGTAAAAAATTCATCCTCAACAAAGATAAATAAAAATTTCTATAAACTATTCTGTTCTTCTGATTTTACAATAAAAATTGTATACACCTTCAATTTAAAAAGAAATAATCGTTCTAAATATATTTATTGGTTATAAAAAGTCTCTATCTCATCACTAAGGAGGAAACACCAGATTTTTTATTGAGATGGAATTCTTGCATACCAAGCAGGAGGCGCTGTAATTCTTCTTGGGTAAGACGGCGGCCACGAAGACTATGGACCTGAGGATAGGCAGCAAACTCTTTCAACTCTGAGGTATACCAGACATGTTGGGCTACAGTTGGTTCCCCGACCAATTTTCTTTCAAGGACCCAGACAAATTTGGGATTTACACGGGAGAGAAAATATTGTCCGGTTGTCAGTCGTAAAACAAGTATCAAATAAACTGATGATTTATTTTCCCTTGACGTATGTGCTTGCACCCAATCTGCAACTTTCCATCCTTTTGTAGAAGTTCTAACAGTAATTTTCCATCCATACTTTTGATTAAGTTCATCCATCTTCGTTTGAAAAAGAATTCCATGTGAAGAAGTATCCAGTAATCCACGATAACCGATATCATAATGGATCATCTCATGCAGAAGTACGTTCTTTGCCTGCCACTCCGTCATATCATAATAGGTGGTCAGCCGGATCTTGAAATCTGAAAACACCATTTTCCGAAGATGCCTGATCCGTTTAAAACTCATCGTACCAAGTTGGGTACGAGCTCGTGACAGACCGAAATAGGGCTCAGGCAACAGTCCATTAAAATATTCCTGATTCAGAATATGAAAAGAATCTTTCATCCATTCTATAGAAACAATCATCTTTATCGTTTAATAATTCATATTTTTCCGGTATAAGATTTTCCGTTTTTCCAACTTAGTTACATCATATCTTCTACCTACTCTTTTTCTGTCTCTCCGTCTATTTGTGTTTTAGGCCAGTTAATCAGGTAAAGTTTTCCTGTAGCTCGGGTAATGGCAGTATACAACCAATGAAAGTAAGACGGAGAAAGCATCTCTTCGGTTATATAGCCCTGATCTAAATAGACATGATTCCATTGACCGCCCTGAGCCTTATGACAGGTCACCGCGTATGCAAATTTGATTTGCAAGGCATTGAAGTAAATATCCCCACGCAATCGATTGATTCTGTCAGTCTTTCTTGGAATATCCGCATAGTCCTCCATAATCCGATCATAAAGTTGACCAACCTGATCACGGCTCAAAGCTGGAGAATCTGTCTGAAGACTATCCATAATTACCGTAGCAGATAACTCCTGATCATCATAATCGGGAAACCTCAGATTAACATCAATAAAATGAAATCCATAAAGTTCACGGGAACGATATGCACGTTCCACTTCTGCCCGATCACCATTTGCAAGAAAATTCAAACGATTACTCCGCTCTTGATGACAGGATTGGTCTGGCTGCTGCGAATTCTCTTTCTTGTTCTGAGCCATCCAATAATAGTTATTTCTCACTATCATAATCTGGTCTCCTCCACATAGTTCATCTTCTATTCCCAAGACCTGACTCCGAATCCCTTGATTATAAATATTCGCCCGTTTATTGCTTCTTGTAATGACTATTGTTTCATCCATTCCAACCTCAGAATAACTATCTGACAGTTGCTCTATAAGATCTTCACCGGAAAGTCGCACGACATCAGCAAATCCATCAAAATGAATTTTCGGAACTGTAAGTGCCCCGTAAACAGAAGCCTCTTTAAAAGAAAGTATTTCTTTCCGAATGTTCGAAGCGTTATAAAGAATGCCACTCCCCCTCTTCTGTCGCAGGACTTCATTCAAGTCACACTGAAACACTTTCAACCCATAGGACTGAATAATAGAAGTGCACAGCGCAGGAGCTTCATCTTCACCGATGGGAGGCAACTGAGCCTGATCACCAATGAGAATCAAACGATCATGCTGGCCGGAATAAATATAATGAATCAAGTCATCCAAGAGACTTCCACTTCCAAATCCCTCTTCAAAAGATTTATTTCCTGTCTGGTCTGAGGCACGATAAACCATAGAAGCCTCATCAACCATAAAGAGGGTATGCTGATATAGATTATTTCCGAGATTAAAAGTCCCCAAAACACCCTTATAAGCTTGTTCCCGATAGATACAACGATGAATCGTATAGGCTACATGGCCACTATTCACGGAAAAGACCTTGGCAGCACGACCCGTAGGAGCCAAAAGTACCACTCTCATTTTTAAATCAAGCAAGGTACGCACCACCGCTCCGGCGATTGTCGTCTTTCCTGTTCCGGCACTTCCTCGAAAGATCATAACACTACGCGAGTCACGATCAGTCAGAAATCGGGATAATGTCGTCAACGCCTGATCCTGTTCAGGAGTAGGAGTGAAATTGAAATGACGTAAAACTTGATGTTTAAGTTCACCTGTTATCATGAATCATTATCACCGGGGAAATACAGATTATTTTTAAGAACAAGCTGCAAATGAAAACTTTTTGTTATCTTTGCAATTGCAAATGTACAAAATCCTATCGGAATACGAAGGAATTTCTATAAGAATCTCACATTAGAATCAAGACATGCCGGAAACAGAACTTCATAACACTGTACGTAGACCGAGACTGACTTTTCGTATCAGTCACGATTCACTGTCATTGTCTGTAGCTGACCCAACTCTTGAAAGCCAGCTTCATTACGAATCCTACCCTGTAAAAAATGGTATTTCCATAGCAGCTAACTTACGTGAAGCCTTCAAGGATAATGATTTTTTACAAACAGGTTATGACCGTGCGATGGTAATCATTGATACGCTCAACCTCCTTATCCCAACGGAAGAGTTTAAAAAAGATGAGGTAGAAGCTCTTTATCATTACACCTTTACAGGACACGAAAATGATGTTATACTGACGAATGTCTTACCCTATTTGAATTGCGTTGTAGCTTTTTCCATAAATAAAGATTTGAAACTTGTCATAGATGATCACTTCAGTGATATACGCTTTCAACCCATCATGCAATCTATATGGGACCATCTACATGAAGCAAGTTTTACAGGAATGTTCAAAAAGCTCTATGGCTATTTCCATGATAAAAAACTGGAAATTATAGGCTATGACAAGAATCGGTTTAAGTTCTATAACACATATCATATTAAACACTTCAAAGATGCTGCCTACTTTCTGCTCTATGTATGGAACCAACTTGAACTGGATGCTCAAAGGGATGAACTTCATATCTTAGGTGATATTCCTGATCGTGAGGCATTGACAAAGGAACTTAAAAGATTCTTGTGCAAAGTATATTATCTCAATCCATCTGCGATTTATAATCGGGCACCCATTGCTCAAATCAAAGAACTTCCTTTCGATTTATTGGCATACTATATCGACAAACGTATATGAGAATCATAACAGGAATCTATAAAGGACGGAGATTTAACATTCCTCGGACATTCAAAGCTCGTCCAACGACAGATATGGCCAAAGAAAACATTTTCAATGTAATACGTGGATATCTCGATTTAGAAGGTACCATCGCACTTGATTTGTTTTCCGGAACAGGAAGTATATCCCTTGAACTGGCAAGTCGGGGATGTGATGAAGTAGTAAGTGTGGAAAGTAACCGTAATCACGCAAAGTTCATATCACAATGCTTTGAAAATATTGATTGTGACAAAGATATCCTGATCCGGGGAGACGTATTCAAATTTATTCAACACAATCATCAGACCTTCGACTTCATCTTTGCTGATCCTCCCTATGCATTGCCAGAACTGCCAACCATACCGGACTTGATCTTCGATCATAAAATGCTATCGGAAAATGGTGTTTTTATTATGGAACATGGGAAAAAGCAAGACTTTTCCCAACATCCACATTTTAAAGAACACAGGAACTACGGAGCTGTCAATTTCTCTATCTTTAAATAAATCAGAATATTAGGCTTAAACTTTCTCTGCCTGTTCTATTTGTCTTCATGATATCCAGACAGAACTACATTAAAGGAGAAAACAAGCGGAGCAAGCTTTCCCATAAACGATGGATGAAGGGTTTATGAAGTATCTTATGATAGTAATCCTCCAGAAACACACTTTGTCTCTCATCATCAATATATACCTTCTTAATTCTTAAAGACATCTCTTTATCATAGAAAAAAGCATTTGCTTCAAAATCATCTTCAAAACTGCGGAAATCTACATTTGTACTACCTACTGTTGAAATATAGTCATCACTCACGAGCAACTTCGAATGATTGAACCCTGCTTTATAAAGATAAACCTTCACTCCCGCTTCAACCGTTTCTTCAACATAAGAACGACTTGCCCAGTCTACAAGACGGGAATCCCCCTTAAAAGGAATCATCAACCTGATATCTACACCAGCTAAGGCTGCTGTACGCATAGCAAACAGAATAGGTTCTGTAGGAAGAAAATAAGGAGACTCCATATAAACATAATGTCGAGCCTGCAAGATAATACGCACATAACCTTGCATGATTGCAGACCATGCATCAGTAGGACTGCTGGAAACGACTTGCATGAGGCAGTCGTTGCAGATAGAAGCATTGATAGGAGGATAATACTTACGATCCGTCAACAGAGTACGATCTACGAAATACCAATCAACAAGAAAATCGCGTTGAATAGCATATACACCTCCCCCTTCTATCCTAAGATGAGTATCACGCCAGGACTGTTTTCCAAAGCCTTTGACATATCTCAATGCAATATTCATTCCCCCGATAAATCCTACACGGCCATCAATGACAATAAGTTTACGATGATTCCGATAATTGGCCTTACTCGTAAAAGCAGGAAATTTTACGGGCATAAAAGCATGAACATCAATACCAGCATCTCGCATACGTTCAAAAAACTGGTTATGTGAACTCCAGGAACCCACATCGTCATAAATTATACGCACTTCTACGCCTTTCTGGGATTTATCTATCAAAGCATCAGAGATAAGATAACCTAAGGCATCATCACAGAATATAAAGGAATCAATATGTATATGTTTCTGGGCCTTCCCTATTTCCTGCAAAAGAGCTGGGAAAAACTCATAGCCAGATGTATAGATCTCCACCAGATTATCTTTAAACGGCAAAGCCAGATTTTGCTTTGCAAAGAGTCTCATCAATGGCCTCTGACTCTCAGGAATATGTAAATTCTCCTGTTCAGCAAATTCAAGCATTGACCGCTTAGACAATTCATCAAGGCTTCTCTGACTCATCAGCCGTTGCTTCCTTATGTTCTGGCCGAAAAAGATATATAAAACAATTCCGATAACTGGCAAGAAAAAGAGTACCAGTAACCAAGCCATCGTTTTTGCCGGTTGCCGGTTATCCATAAGCACCGCTATCATCGTTGCAATAATAACGGTGATATAAACAACAAGAACTATCCAATGCACATATATCATACTCGCTTTCCACGAAATTTAAAGAATAACGCCGAATGGTCAAGTCCGGTGTACTCCGTACTACTTTTCTCCCTCCTTTATCTTTTGTAAATAGGCTAACTCTCCTATTGCAAAATCTGTATTATCAGGATCATCAAGCATTTTCTTCAGCAGAGACTCCGCCTCATCATAATGCTGCAAGTCAATATAGACATAAGCCTTACGGCGCTTCAGAAAGTTTATAAACGAACTGGCAGCTATATCTTCTTGTCCATTGACAGCTATATTGTTCTCCACATTTTCCAAAAGGCCATCGATAAAACTAATAGCCCGAAAATCATGGCCATTGACCAGACTGTTCACCAGTTCTTCTGTATAGGTCACCCTATGAAGTGGAAACACAATATCCAGATAATAATAGGCCAGACGGTACAAATTGAGTTCACAATAGCAGAAACCTATCAGATAACATACTTCATAAAAAAGATTCTTCTCTGCCGGTTTCAGTTCTTCATAGACAGACTGCTCATAATTAAAGGCATCGAGCAGATATTGTAAAGCCTCATAAAAACAATGGTTCAAGAATAATCGTTTTCCTCGGAACAGCAAATAGGCCAACTTCGGCTGAGAACTTTCACACATCAGTTTCTGTTCTTCCGTCATCTCTTTTTCCTGACCTCTCTTACGTTTTTGTAAGGCATCCTCCCACATCAAATGAAATTCAGCCAGACGTTCTTTAGGACAAGTAAGATCATAAGCAGCCAGGATACTTACTACTTTAGACTTCGTAAGTTCACTTCCTACTGGTATATGATGATTCACCGACAGAGGTATCAAGGTCATCGTAATGCGATAATAGACTGTACGCCCTGTCGTCTTTTCTGAATTTAAATAAAATTCCATTGTGCGGTTGAAAGGCCCGTTGAGATCAACGTACTGTAATTCCATAGAGGCCTCTTCACGTATCTGTTTTCCATTTTCGATCAACAGACTACTGACATCATAGTTATATATTTTCTTCGTATCGTCCAGAGGTTGTGTGTTCACGGATAATTTCAAACTGACAGGTTCAAACTGCTTTACGCCAAAAAGCGTATTCAAGAGTTTATCAATAGTGATTTTCGTATCCACTTCCCCCCTCCAGGAAGGCCCGGACTTCTGATGCATCATCTCTTGTTCATGTAGAAGGAATAATTCTCTTCCCCATTCTGCAGAATTCGTTTCAAAGTCCTTCTGTTCGGCCCCCTGACTATCCTTTTCCAACTCTCTGAAACGCTTGACAAATGTGTTTTGCCAACGGAACATATCAAGCATCTCTCGTTCCAGTATCTCAACCGCATTCTTTACAGTCAGAAGCAAGCCGGAAACGATATGCATATCCACGAAATTCTGATCCGTATTCAGGGTGTAGACTATACGACACGTCTCAGAACTGAAAGAGCACTGATTACTAAGGCTTCTTACCAAAGCAATATGATCAAGAGATACGGAGAAAAAGAAAGGAAAGGTCAAACGAATATATGGTGTTCCCTTTTCTACCCGAATACAGAAATGCCCGGTCTGATAATCATAATGGTAAAGAACTCCATTGTGATCCTTCTCATTCTCTATCCTGTATTTACAATTGAATTTTTTCAATACCATCTTAACCAGCATCGTATTAAAAGCGAAATCATAGTCATGCAATGCCCTACCCGAATCAAGATGATTTCTTAACGCCGGAATAATGACAAAAGCAATAATAAAGACTATCGCCCAAAGAACTACTATGATGATGATATCTCTCATTGATTTTAATTAATAATTCCTATATACGCTCTCCTGTTTATTTCCATTCTTCTTATCGAGAATAACCATGCTTAACCAGGAACACCTTTTTATACGATGATATTACTTCCAAGCATCTTCGCCATCTGGTTACGCACAGTCTGCATACTTTGGTATTCCTGGATCATGGTTTTCATCTCCAAGTCATTACCACCACTTGCAACAATTTTAGTTCTCAATTCATCTAAATGATGCTCTACATAATCCAGCCGGAAATTGAGAATCAACGTAAGCACATCATGCGCAAGTTTAGCTGGTTCGTCTTTTATTTTCAAACTCTTTGAAAGATGAAAACGGTCTGTGCACATTCCTGCTGACAGTTGACTGATTTTCGGATTCGGATGGTTGATAAAATAACTTTCGCTCTCAAAACCAGAAACATTCAAATGCTCCACGCATTCATGGAGAATCTGATTATACAGATCATCAGAAAAAGCAAGTTGGTCAGAACTGAGATCAGCATCTATATATTGTGCTACTGGCAGCATCACATCTTTACCATCATGGTCTTGAACGGTAATCTTATCACTTCCATGCCGGATAACCAACTGGATGAGCAATTCTTCCACTTCATTTTTCTGACTCACAGCCACCGGCTCTGCTATAGAAGGCTGAATCGCTGGCGCTACAGAATGCTGGTCAATACCTGCCGCACGCCGGTCAGCCTTTTCCTGTTCACTTTTTCCATTGCGGATAAACTGGTTCATTTGTCGGATCAGTGTGGCTTCATTAAGCCCAAGCCGGGCTGAACAAAGATGGATGTAAGTAGCCCTGACAATCTGGTCTGTAATGACAGAAACACTCTGTACGATTGAGTTTATTGCCTCCGACCGCTTAATAGGATCAGAAACACCATTAAGAAGAATACGGATCTTAAACTCGATAAAATCTTCTTGATGATCCTCTACATACTTCTTGAAGTCTGCTACCGTATGGTTACGCGCAAAACTATCGGGATCATTCCCGTCAGGAAGAAGAAGAACCTTAATGTTCATTCCCTCTTTCAGCAGCATATCCGTACCCCGGAGGGCTGCATGAATGCCGGCTGCATCACCATCATAGAGCAAGACTATATTATTTGTAAAACGATGAAGGAGACGTATCTGGTATACACTCAATGCCGTTCCGGAATTCGCTACCACATTTTCAATACCGCTCTGATGCATACTGATCACATCAGTATAGCCTTCCACCATATAGACCAGATTCTCCTTGGCTATAGCCTTCTTTGCCTGATAGATACCATAGAGTTCCTTCTCTTTATGATAAATCGGACTGTCCGGGGAATTTACATATTTCTGATTGACCCCCTTCGTACGCTTGTCGAGGACACGGCCACCAAAAGCAACGACTTTTCCACTGACACTGATCCATGGAAAGATAGCACGTCCTGCAAACCGGTCCACTAAACGCCCATCATGAGTTTCATAGCAAAGACCCGTTTTCTTGAGGAAGTCAGACTGATATCCGGCCTTGATTGCTTCCGAAGACATCGCATCATGCTGGGAAAGAGCAAAGCCCAACTGGAATTTTGTGATGATATCATCTCTGAAACCACGATTACGGAAATAAGTCATTCCGGCAGCTATGCCATCTGCATCCTGATGAAGAATATCCTGAAAATATTTTGCTGCCCATTCATTCACGATAAACATGGATTCACGCTCGCTCTCCTCCTTCTTCTCCTCCAGAGTCAATTCCTTCTCATGAATCTCAATATTATACTTTCTGGCCAGCCATCTCAAAGCTTCAGGATAGGTCATCTGTTCCAGTTCCATCAGGAAATTAACAGCATTTCCACCCTTTCCACAAGTAAAACAATGACATATTCCCCTACTCGGAGAAACAGAAAAAGACGGATGGGTATCATTATGAAAAGGACAAAGACCAACATAATTGACACCCCGTTTCTTAAGTGTCACAAATTCAGAAACTACATCTACAATATTTGTAGCCGACATAATTTTATCAACCGTTGCTCTATCTATCATACTGTTCTATCTACCCTTTTTTTTAAATAATCCTTGTCCATTCCGTTTTTCATACATGTCTGCTTTGTTAAGATGATTATGCAAATATACGAACTTTTTTCAGATTGTATGACAACGATTTATTTTTTCACCGGTCCGTTCATGCTTTTTAAGACAAAATGAAGTTAAAGGAACCAGTTATTGCACAAACTGCTCTTTTTGTGCACATTGCAAATGGAAACGTGCAATTTTCAATCATTTTATTTGCCCAACAAGCAAAAAATTAGTAATTTTGCGCCGAATTTCGAAATTAATTTATTTATACATAACAATTTATGAAGTTGAAAATCGTTGTACTTGCCAAGCAAGTACCTGACACAAGAAATGTGGGAAAGGACGCTATGACAGCTGAAGGGACTGTCAACCGTGCAGCCCTGCCTGCCATCTTCAATCCGGAAGATTTGAATGCTCTGGAGCAAGCTCTACGCATAAAAGATCAGAATCCGGGCTCTACGGTTGGTATTCTTACTATGGGCCCTCCACGTGCCGGTGAGATTATTCGACAGGGCCTTTACCGTGGCACAGATACAGGTTGGTTGTTGACTGACCGGCTCTTTGCCGGTGCTGACACATTAGCTACATCCTATGCATTATCTATGGGTATTCGCAAGATAGGAGATGTGGACATTGTCATCGGAGGCCGGCAAGCCATTGATGGTGACACAGCTCAAGTAGGCCCTCAGGTGGCTCAGAAACTGGGACTGAACCAGGTAACTTATGCCGAAGAGATCATAAAGATAGAAAATAAAAAAGCCACGATTCGCCGTCATATTGACGGGGGTGTAGAAACAGTGGAAGCCCCATTGCCATTACTCGTAACCGTCAATGGTACAGCTGCAGCATGCCGTCCATGCAACGCCAAACTCGTTATGAAATACAAGTATGCATCCTGTCCTATGGAACGCAAGGGAGATGAACCATGGACAGAACTTTATAAGACACGTCCATACCTGACCCTGAATCAATGGAGTGTAGCAGACGTATGTGGAGACTGTGAGCAATGTGGTCTGAGTGGCTCTCCTACGAAAGTAAAAGCCGTACAGAACATTATATTCCATGCAAAGGAAAGCAAGACCCTAACTCCTTCCGACGAAGATGTTGACAATCTGATGAAAGAGTTGATTTCAGAGAAAATTATCGGTTAAATACAGTAGTACAAGAAATTTATGAATAACATTTTTGTATATTGCGAGGTTGAAGGCACTACCGTTGCCGAGGTATCTCAAGAGTTACTCTCCAAAGGCCGCAAACTGGCTAATCAACTGGGAGTGGAACTCGAAGCCGTTGTAGCCGGAACCGGCATTAAGGGTAAGATAGAAGATCAAATCTTACCTTACGGCGTTGATCATCTGTTTGTTTTTGATGCAGAAGGACTTTTCCCTTATACATCCGCTCCTCATACAGATATTCTTGTCAATCTATTTAAAGAAGAAAAACCGCAGATTGCCCTTATGGGAGCTACTGTTATCGGACGTGATCTGGGTCCCAGGGTATCTTCTTCCCTGACCTCCGGTCTGACAGCAGACTGTACCCAATTGGAAATCGGATCATACGATGATCGGAAAACCGGTAAACATTATGACAATCTACTCTATCAGATGCGCCCGGCTTTCGGTGGCAACATTGTTGCAACAATCGTCAACCCTGACCATCGCCCACAAATGGCAACGGTTCGTAGTGGCGTAATGCAGAAAGTGCTTTACAAAGGCAAAGCCAAAGGTGAGGTTTCTTACCCGGAAGTAGCTAAATATGTCCCGGAAACAGACTTTGTTGTAAAGGTCCTTGACCGTGAAGTAAAAGCAGCCAACTGCAATCTGAAGAGTGCTCCTATTATTGTAGCCGGAGGTTATGGTATGGGAAGCAAAGACGGTTTCGATATGCTTTATGAACTAGCTGATGAACTTCACGCTGAAGTTGGTGCTTCCCGTGCTGCCGTCGATTCCGGATGGATTGATTCCAGCCGCCAGATTGGTCAGACAGGTGCCACGGTTCATCCAAAGGTTTATATTGCCTGTGGAATATCCGGCCAGATCCAGCATATCGTCGGTATGCAGGACGCTGGAATCATCATCTCAGTCAACTCTGACCCGGACGCACCAATCAACAAGATTGCTGACTACGTCATCGTAGGTACCGTCGAGGATGTTGTACCTAAACTTATCAAGCATTACAAACAGAATACCAAGTAAACTATGGCAAACTATTATAGTGACCATCCAGAGATTGCATTTCAATTAAGCAACCCTCTGATGAAACATATCGTTGAGCTCAGAGAGCGCAACTTTGTTGAAAAAGATAAATATGCTGAAGCTCCCGTCAATTACGAGGATGCTCTTGAAAATTACAAACGGGTACTTGACATCATTGGCGATCTGTCTGCTAATGTCATCCAGCCAAATGCTGAATCCATTGACCTTGAAGGTCCTCACCTTGAAAATGGCCGTATGAAATATGCCAGTAAGACTTATGAGGATCTTGACGTTACTCGTCGTGCAGGCCTTTGGGGTGTTACTATGCCACGTCAATATGGAGGCCTCAACTTCCCAATGTCAATCTTTTCCATGATGTCAGAGGTCGTGGCTGCTGCTGACGCAGGTTTCCAGAATATCTGGAGCCTTCAAAGTTGTATTGACACCCTCTATGAATTTGGTTCTGACGAACAAAAGGCTAAATACATTCCACGAGTTTGCAATGGCGAGACCATGAGTATGGACCTTACCGAGCCAGACGCTGGTTCGGACTTGCAGCATGTCATGCTGAAAGCTACATTCGATGAAAAAGAAAACTGCTGGCGTCTGAATGGTGTAAAGCGCTTTATTACGAATGGTGATTCTGATATTCATCTCGTATTGGCCCGTTCAGAAGAAGGCACACACGATGGACGTGGGTTATCCATGTTTATTTATGATAAGCAGAATGGCGGTGTAGACGTCCGTCACATCGAAAACAAACTCGGTATTCATGGGTCACCTACCTGCGAGCTGGTCTATAAAAACGCAAAGGCTGAACTTTGCGGCAGCACTCGTTTAGGACTGATCAAATACGTTATGGCCTTAATGAATGGTGCACGTCTGGGAATTGGTGCCCAGAGTGTAGGTGTAGCACAAGAAGCTTACAACTTGGCCGTAGCTTATGCAAAAGAGCGCGAACAGTTTGGAAAGAAGATTATCTTTTTCCCTGCTGTCTATGATATGCTATCACGCATGAAAGCCAAACTTGATGGTGGTCGTGCGCTGCTCTACGAAACAGCCCGCTATGTGGACGTATACAAAGCACTCGAAGAGATCTCCAATAATCGTCAGCTTACTCCGGAAGAACGCAAAGAAATGAAAAAGTACAGTCGTATGGCTGATGCTATCACGCCTCTTTGCAAAGGGATGAATTCTGAATATGCCAATCAGGCTGCCTATGATGCTATTTCCATCCACGGCGGTTCCGGGTTCATTATGGAATATGAAGCACAACGTCTCTATCGTGATGCACGTATCTTCTCTATTTATGAAGGAACGACCCAATTACAAGTTGTCGCTGCTATTCGCTATGTAACGAATGGAACTTATCTTAAGATTATCGATGAGATGCTTGAGCATGAGGTAGCCGAAGATTTGAAGCCTTTGCAGGAACGTGTACGGGAAATGACAGTTCTCTACAAGCAATCTATCGAATATGTCAAGAATGCTGATAATCAGGAGATGCACGATTTTCTTGCCCATCGTCTTTGTGATATGACAGGTGATATCCTGGTTTCATTATTACTTCTGGATGATGCGACTCGGAATGAAGATCTTTTCGGACGTAGTGCAAAGATATTTGTTTTTGCAGCTAAAGAGAAGGTTGTAGGGCATGCAGATTACATTCAAAACTTCATCGCCGAAGATCTGAAGGATTTTCAAGTAGAAAAAGAAAATGCTCAAGAAGAAACAGAAAAATAAACTGCAATCATATAAACAAAATGAAAGGCATCCGTTAACAAGGATGCCTTTCTTATTATTCTCTCAACCCTTTGAAAAAACTTTAATCTAATAATTTTTTTCGTACCGGTTTGTTCATTGTGCAGGAAACTGCTGATAAATCGTGAGATCATATTCTCTGGCAACGGAATAAATATATTCCATAATATCAGCAAGATTCTCCTCATAATTTTTCCACTCCTTTGTTTTCAAGAAAAAATAAAATTCGACAGGAACACCACCTTGAGTTGCTGCCAGTTCACGAACCATTATCAGCATTTTACTATTCACATCCTCACGGTTTATTAAATAATCTTCCATGGCATGACGGAACTTTCCTATATTCGTTATCTTCTTATCGTCATCTTCAAACTTAATACTACGAAAATCGAAATATATCGCTCTTTTGACACGACGCCCAGGACTTTTCTCCATCCCTATCCAGTTCTGAAAACTCCCATTAATTAAAGCCTGAGGAGAAATTGTAACCATCGTATTATCAAAGTTCTGGACTTTCACAGTAGAAAGGGACATTTCTTTTACGACCCCATCAACAGTAGTGTTTGGAACCGTTATCCAGTCTCCCACATGAAGCATATTATTACTAGTAAGGCGGATTCCGGACACAAGGCCTTCAATGGTATCCTTGAAGACTAACATAAGTACAGCCGAAGTTGCTCCTAATCCTGCAAAGAGAGCCATCGGACTCCTGTTGACTAATATGGCTACGATCACTACAATGGCTACAAAAACCATCAATATCTTCAATACTCCGCAAAACGTCTTTAAATATTGCCGGACCGAAGACCGATGACTGATCGTATCAAGCTGGTTGAAAGAATCTATGAATACAACCGCTGTTCTTGTGGTCATGACAACAATATAGATGGCTGTCAGACGAACCAAAATCAAACGGATAGAAGGAAACTGATAGAACACCATCGGTAAAAGTTTCCAAACGACAATGGCAGGAACGATTTTGCACGCGCTGTATAAGACCTCCTTATTAAATAAGACGGAATCCCACGTGACTGTCGTCTTCTTAGTGATGCTCATAATCAGAGGGACAAGGGTCTTTCGACAGATTATATAGAACAACCATGCCAGGAATATGGTCACAAGGATAAGAAGCACGTGCCGTAGAATCGGAACAGCGGGACCTTGAATTCCTGTCAAGGAAATCGTTTGCTCTACAAAAATTCTGATCTTTTCTAACCAGATATGAGAACTGACTAATTTATGAATTTGCAAGGCCATAGGCAAAAATTAAGAATAAAACATTTAAGATCGCTAAGAACTTTGAGAACAGGAATAGACCCCTGCTCACACTCAACAGAGATTTTTAAGGTAATAGAATATCAAAGAACAGAAGATACAGAGAGCCTGACAACAGAAAAGAGAACAGACCTCCCTAACTATTAAACTATTGAGGTGAGCACAGTGACATACACACTCGATCCTGAAAGGCCCTGGCATTTACAGCATGCAACACACCTTGATTGAAGATTGCGAAGCACAGTATATGACTGTTAGCAGCAGTGCAATAGCCAGCAAGAGAAGCTACACCAGTAACAGTACCTGTCTTTGCATGCACATTCCCCTGGGTAAAGGCATTATGCATCCTTTTTTCCAAAGTACCGTCAACACCCATAATCGGAAGTGCCGGGTGTAAGTGCATATAAATATTATCATTCTGATAAGCATATCTGAGCAAACGGACCAGCAGTTCTGGTGTAATATAATTATAAAGAGACAGTCCGCTCCCATCAGCCAATCTGTAATGAGAAGGATCCAAACCTATTTTTTCAATTAACTTCCGTTCTATAGCCCTTGCACTCTTTGCCGAAGCCGGATGATTACTCGTAGAAGCAGCTATCTGATAATACATCGATTCTGCATAAAGATTATCACTCTCCTTAAGCATTCTTACCAGGATCTGATCCAAACTATGATAACGCGTACAAACCGTATAAGCACTGTCCGGACATCGGCGAATTCCTGCTGAGAAAGGAGAAAAGATTACCTTTGCTTCACGGAGTTTAGAAATGAAACGATCCGTAAACTGATCTTTGCGAGAAATCAGTAAAGGAGACAACGTAGGATTATCATCGTCCCAGCACCAACCTTCACCATATTGATTATCATCCTTCATAGACTTATCCGCATAAATGGAACCATGAATCGAGTCCACTCCCATTTCTTTCAAGTTTGATACAAAAGCGGACATATCATCAGAATTAAATCGCGGATCCATACCACCTACCAGATAAACATCCCCCATAAGTGTATGATTTTCAATCTTTCCTGTATATCTCAACTGTGTCTTAAACTGATAAGATCCACCCAATCGATCAATAGCCGTAATTGCAGTCAACAGTTTCATACAAGAAGCAGGACGCATCATCTGTCGCTCGTTTTTCTCAAATATACATGAATCTGCCGTAAGATCCCATACCATCATACCCACCTGAGAAGTCTGAAACATTTTGTTTTTCAGCAGTCTATTGATTTTCTCTTGCACAGATTGCGGCCATAGGAGATTAGTAGATGCGGTATCCGTTTTCACAGAATCAGTCCATGCAGAATCTTCCTTTACCTCCTCTTTATCCTCAATATTTTCATCAATAACCTGCGCTTTTGTGGGCATAAACATCATAACTATACTCAACAAAAGCAAATATCTCAAATTTTTCATTATACTATATATTCATTTTGAATTCTCCGGACTTTATTTGATTCCTTCCAAATCAGATTGACATACAAGATTTATCATTTCCTTGTACTATCCCATCTCTTCTTCAATTCAGAAAGAAAGCCCTCTTCTTCATCAGGCATCACTGCCTCCATCCTTTTCCTGGTGCCATAAACGAGTAGAAGATAATGATTAAGCCCAAAAGCTGTTTTCATGCGAGTTACTTCTTGTAGTTCCTCAAGAGGAATTGACTTGTTCATAGAAAGCCGTCCCTTGTTGATGACTAATATTTCCTGTTCTTTTCCAGGTAAACCGGATCCTATTTTATGAAAGGTATAAGTGGTATGGATGACACGCTCAATCATACATAAAACGAGTACCATAAGCAATGTACCTATCAAGGCATGTTTCTCCCAAAAGAAATAAAACATGAGAATAGAAAATAGTGAAATACCACAAATAGCTCCTATCGTAAAACGATGATGAAATGTCCTATCCATTACCTTTTTTCTTTTCATTCTTACCAACAGAACAGAAATATTATCAAGAATAAATCTGAACAACGAACTAAACAGATACAAATGCAAAATTACAAAAAAATGCTCGTTTAATATCCCTTTTGACGATTAATTACAATTTTTGTATTAATTAACTCCGTTTGCAATCTGATGTTTTTGATTGAAATCTTAAAATAGTCTACCCCCCTCAACAGGAAGAACAAGAAAAGGCGGATAAGGTCCTCCCCTTCATTTATCAAAAGATCAAGGGAAGAATCACACTGATTTACAACACGAAATAAATTAACGAAGGAATTATTTAATCTGCTTCAAAGCCAGTTTGACAACCTGTTCCACCGGAAGATCCGGGTGGCTGGACATAATAGCCTTCACCACCTTGTCAGAAGGCGCCGGAGAGAAACCAAGCATCGTCAAGGCACTTACGGCCTCATCCTTAATATCCATATTAATAGTATCCGCACTTGAACTGCTGACAGATATTTTATCTGTAATCCCCAAACTGACGATTTTGTCCTTCAGATCCAGGATAATACGCTGGGCAGTTTTCAACCCAATACCTTTAACACTTTTTAGCATCTTGTCATCCCCGGTGGAAATGATATTGCAAAGTTCTCGCGGAGTAGTCGAAGAAAGAATCATCCGAGCCGTATTTGCTCCAATACCAGACACCGTAATCAACAGGCGATACAACTCACGTTCCTGATAAGTATAAAAACCGAAAAGAGTGAAAGAATCGTCACGTCCTCCTGTAATAAGGGATTCATGAACATAAAGTCTGACTTTTTGCCCTTTCAACTTCTGAACAGCTGTATACGTATTGAGAGAAATGTTCAGTGCAAAACCGATTCCGGTTGTTTCAACGACAGCCAAAGCTGGATTTATCTCTGTCAATATTCCTGAAATATACTCTATCATAATTTTCTTTTTAGGTTTATACTTATTGTTAATTGCTACACAGATCTATGCAGTTCTATTATCGGTATCTCCGGTGCTGCGCCTAGTCTAAAGGGCATAGTTCCGCCAATTCCTGTTGAGACATATAGCATACTTCCATCCTCTGTATATTTTCCACCCCATTCGTGATAAAACCATTTGATGGGAGAGAAATGTCCGATTCTCAATTGCCCTGCATGGGTATGTCCACTCAAGGTAAGTGCAATATCTGTATGATGCAAAACTTCCATACGCCATTGATGAGGATCATGGCTCAAAAGGATTTTAAACATTCCCTTTGGTAATCCTTTCATCGCTTGATCCAGATTGCCATAACTCCGAAAAGGAGGTTTGCTGATATTTTCCACCCCTACAACTGCAATCGTTGAAGCAGGATCAACAGCATCATCTCCGGTATGGTCTTCTCCATGAGGATGTGACAAAGGTACATCAGAAGCCTGATCTTTTTCAACCCTGGGACGATGTATCAATACATGCTCATTCAGAAGAAGTTTCCACCCCATTTTTCCTTCCAGATAATAAAGCACCTTTTGGTTTTTATGAATATTCTTCTCTGATTTATCACACCCATATTCACAATAATCATGATTACCCAATACTGACAGTATTCCGTCAGGAGCATGAAGTTTACTCAGCACCCTCATAAAAGGAATCATTTCTTCAGCACTGGAATTCACCAGATCACCCGTAAAAACGATCAAGTCTATTTTCTGTTTCTGGACCATTTTCACCAATTTTGTAATGAATGACCGATTCTTCAGGAATGTACCGATATGAATATCTGAAAGTTGAAGTATACGATAACCTTCAAAAGCTTCAGGGAGAAGAGAGGAAGTACACATTACTGTCTTCACCTTAATATTCCTCCACCCGATTAGCAGTCCATAAGCTGCAATCAGGAACGCACATACGGCCCCGATAGTACCGGTTAACCAACCGAAAAAAAGCCATAAGACCAAGAAAATGAAACCTGGAACACCAACAAAGAGGATTATTCCAGAAATTCCTCTCACCAGAGAATTATGATAAATCTTCCATTTCATAACATATTCGGATAATTCCACACAAATATAGCAAAATCTTTAGAATATTCATTCTTTTACTTGCAGTTTTTATCGACTTTTCTACAATCATCAAGGAGAAAAGACTATTTTTAAAGTCTCTTATAAACGATAAAAGGAGGACCAGGCAGCCTATCTAAATATTTTGGGATAAATTTGTTTTTTTCTATAAGTTAATGTATCTTTGCAAGGATATATCCATTCCGATAAGATGCAAAATCAACATACATACGGACTTCTAGATAAAATAGATTACCCCAAGGATCTACGCAAACTGAGCATAGATCAACTACCGGAATTATGTAAGGAACTGAGAAAAGATATCATTGACGAGGTCTCTATTAACCCGGGACATCTCGCATCTTCTCTCGGTGCTGTAGAAATCACTGTTGCCTTACATTACGTTTTCAACACTCCGGATGATCGGATTGTCTGGGATGTTGGGCACCAAGCCTACGGGCATAAGATTCTGACCGGCCGTAGAAAATCATTCTATATGAATCGCCAGTTACATGGCATTCGTCCTTTCCCTTCTCCATTGGAGAGTCCTTACGACACTTTCACATGCGGACATGCTTCAAATTCCATCTCTGCGGCCTTAGGTATGGCAGTAGCTGCCAAGAAGACCGGACACGAAGACAGACGTGTCATAGCCGTTATCGGTGATGGTGCAATGAGTGGAGGCCTTGTCTTTGAAGGACTAAACAATGTAGGATCTACTCCTAATGACTTGCTCATTATCCTGAACGATAATGATATGAGCATTGACAATGCCGTAGGTGGAATGGAAAAATATCTTCTCAGACTGGATACATCTGAGACTTATAATCGCATTCGCTTCAAAGCCAGTCAGTGGCTTTTCTCCAAAGGTTATCTGAACGAAAATCGCCGCAAAGGAATCATCAGACTGAACAATGCTATCAAATCGGCCATCAGTCATCAGCAGAATATCTTTGAAGGAATGAATATCCGATACTTCGGTCCTTACGACGGACATGATGTAAAGGAACTCGTTCATATATTCCGCCAACTGAAGGACATGAAGGGCCCGAAACTACTTCACCTGCATACCGTCAAAGGAAAAGGTTACAAACCTGCTGAAAAATCGGCCACCATCTGGCACGCACCGGGGAAGTTCGATATTCAGACAGGTTATCGGATCATTCAGGATAGCACCAACCAACCTCCAAAATTCCAGCAGGTATTCGGAGAGACCCTTCTCGAACTGGCCAGAAAGAATCCCAGAATCATTGGGGTGACTCCGGCTATGGCTCCGGGCTGTTCGATGAACATCATGCAAAAGGTGATGCCGGACCGTGTCTTTGATGTTGGGATTGCAGAAGAACATGCCGTAACCTTCTCCGGAGGCATGGCAAAAGACGGACTACAGCCTTTTTGCAATATCTATAGTGCCTTCGCTCAAAGGGCTTACGATAATATCATCCATGATCTGGCCATTTTAAATTTACCGGTTGTACTCTGCCTGGACCGGGCAGGAATAGTAGGCCCAGACGGACCTACCCATCACGGCGTATTCGATATGGCGGCATTACGCCCTGTTCCCCATCTTACCATTGCATCACCCATGAATGAGCATGAACTGAGAAAACTCATGTATACGGCACAGTTGAAAGACAAGGGAACTTTCGTGATCCGCTATCCAAGAGGCAGAGGAGTTCTTCTCAATTGGCGTTGTCCGTTGGAAGAAGTACAGGTAGGTACAGGGCGGAAACTGAAAGATGGAAAGAAACTCGCAATTCTTAGTATTGGCCCTATTGGCAACGATGTAGAAAAGGCAATTGATAATCTGGAACAAAACAAGGACTCTGCCAAAACCACATTATGCAAGGGAGAGATTGCTCATTATGATATGCGCTTTCTCAAACCACTTGATGAACAGATTTTGAAAGAAGTAGCAGAAAGATTTACCAAGATCATTACTATCGAAGACGGTGCTAAAGCCGGAGGATTCGGCAGTGCCGTTCTGGAATGGATGAATGACCACGGATTTCATCCTGATATTCTCAGAATGGGTATACCTGACGAATTTGTAGAACAGGGAACCATCGAACAATTACATCAGATTGTGGGTATTGATGTAGAAAGCATTGAAAAGAATATAATAGCTTTATTATAATATCTGCAAGAGCTGTAGGCAATCCTATTTCCATAAAGAAAAGACTACCTTAAAAATCCGTGCAAGGCAAAAACAGGAAGACAAGCCTTGTTCGTGCTTTGATGATTGTCTCGGATACCTGTCCCTATAAAATAATAATCTACAATATCATAAAAGTTTTTAAAGAATCATGAGGATTATCATTTCCGGCGCTTATGCCATTGGAACTTATCTCGCAAAACTGCTAGCACGCAATAAAGAGGACATCACTCTCATCGATGAAAATGCTGATCGACTGGCAGAAATAGGATCCAGCTATGACCTTCTCACACTTGAAGCGAATCCGGGGAGTATCAATACCCTTAAAGAAGCAGGTGTGCAGGATGCTGACCTCTATATTGCTGTCACAAAAGATGAAGCACTCAACCTGAACACTTGCATTCTGGCAAAAGCTCTGGGAGCAAAGAAAACTGTCGGTGAAATCAAGAATTCGGAATATGTAGAGCCCGAGTCACAGGAATTCCTCAAAAAACTGGGAATAGATTCTGTTATCTTTCCAGAAATCCTTGCTGCTCAAGACATCAACAACGGTCTGAAGATGAGTTGGGTACGCCAACGTTGGGACGTTCATGACGGAGCCTTGGTACTGCTTGGTATCAAACTTCGGGATTCATGTAAGATTCTTAACCAACCGTTGAAGAATATCAGCGGTCCGGACGATCCTTATCATATTGTAGCTATCAAGCGCGGAGAACAGACAATCATTCCAGGGGGCAATGATACACTGAAGACTTATGACCTGGCCTATTTTATGACGACAAAAGATTATATTCCCTATATCCGTAAGATTGTAGGAAAAGAGAATTATGAAGATGTCAAGAACGTCATGTTTATGGGTGGAGGTGAAACCGCTGTAAAAGCCCTTAATACGTTGCCGGAATATATGAACGCAAAAGTTATTGAGAATAATAAAGAACGCTGTAAAAAACTAAATGAACTTGTTGATGACAAGATCATGATTATTCACGGTGACGGACGTGATGTCTCCTTACTGCAGGAAGAAGGTGTTGCCAATACACAAGCATTCGTAGCTCTCACCCCGAATACGGAAACAAATATTCTCGCCTGCCTTACCGCAAAGAAAATGGGGGTCAGAAAAACCGTGGCAATGGTTGAAAACATCGATTACATCAGTATGGCAGAAAGCCTCGATATCGGGACTATCATTAACAAAAAAGTAATTGCAGCCTGTCATATTTACCAGATGATGCTTGATGCAGACGTGATGGATGTCCAGTTTCTGATGAATGCCAATACTGATGTAGTAGAATTTATTCCTAAAGAGGGATCTAAAGTCACCAAAAAGCCTGTCAAGAATCTCGGATTACCTTATGGAGCCACTATCGGAGGACTGATAAGAGATCGAGAAGGGATGCTGGTATCAGGTAATACACAGATAAAGGCTGGTGATTCTGTCATCGTTTTCTGCTTTAATATTAGTTTAAAGAAGATAGAGAAATTCTTCATTTGATTCCATAAAACACAAAAGATACACGAGGGAAAGACAATGCTTCACTTTAAGTTAATTAATAAGATCATCGGTTATTTACTCCTTATAGAAGCACTTCTCATGTCATGGTGCCTGATCGTCAGCTTCATCTACCGTGAAGATGATATATTTGCTTTCACATGCTCCATCATTATAACCATTATGGCAGCTTTAGGCCTGATTACGCTGGGACGAAATGCAAAAAACACACTTTCGCGGAGAGATGCCTACTTGATTGTTACGGCAACATGGATTATCTTCAGTCTGTTTGGAACCCTTCCTTTCCTTATCAGTGGATATGAAAGAAACTTCACCAATGCGTATTTCGAAACCATGTCAGGTTTTACCACTACAGGATCCACGATTATAAATAATGTAGAAGCCCTTCCCCATGGCTTGCTTTTCTGGCGATCCCTCACTCAATACATCGGAGGATTAGGTATCGTATTCTTCACTGTGGCTCTACTGCCATCACTCGGAAGTGGCTCTGTAAGAATCTTTGCAGCGGAATCTACAGGACCTTTCAAGACAAAACTTCACCCTCATATCTCTACAAATGCAAAATGGATATGGATCGTATATCTGATTCTCACGGCAGGTTGTGCAACAAGTTACCACATCGGCGGGATGAACCTATTTGATGCCATTAATTTTTCTATGACTACTACTGCTACAGGAGGGTTCGGGACACATAACGAAAGTTTTGCTTTCTTTCATTCCAAATTCATAGAATATGCCTGCATCTTATTTACATTCTTATCCGGCATAAACTTTACCCTTTTGTATACATCCCTATTTAAAGGCAAAATAAAAAATCTATTCCATAACTCAGAATTCAAATTCTATCTTATAATAATACTTTCTTTTTCAGCCTTCATTGCATTCATGTTGATCTTCAATAATCATTATGACTTAGAGCATGCCTTCAGAAAAGCAGCTTTTCAGGTGGTTACCTTCATGACTACAACCGGATTCTACAGTGATGACGCTGCAACATGGCCACATATCACATGGGTATTCCTCGCTATCTGCATGTTCTTCGGAGCCAGTTCAGGAAGCACCAGTGGAGGTTTTAAATGTATCCGTGGAGTCATGACGATGAAAGTTATCAAGAAGGAATTCCTACAGATTCTTCATCCTAATGCAGTACTGCCGATAAAGGTAGGCAAGATAAATATTCCGGAACAAAAAGGGATTACTCTATTCGCCTTTCTGGCTACCTATCTGATCCTCTGCCTCGTCTCATCTTCTATACTCATCGCAATGGGAATAGACAACACCAACGCAATCACCATGACGTTAAGCAGTATGGGAAATGTAGGACCTGCTCTTGGAACGGAAATAGGGCCAACCATGTCATGGAACATACTTCCTGCTGCTGCAAAATGGTTGTGTGCTTTCCTGATGCTTATCGGACGTCTGGAAATTTTCACGGTATTGGTTATCTTTACACCCGCCTTTTGGAAGAACAATTAAGTCATCCATTATACGAGAGAAGAATCTGGCAATTTGGAAAATTAAAAAACAAATAAAGGCATTCCCATACCTGTCACCATATTATATATAGAGAATTTGCTATCATAGTTTATGCAATAATTTTCATATAAACCATCTGGAACTTAATATTGTTCAACTATCGTTTTGAAGAATCAAAAGATTATAATATATTTGCAATCTATATAACTAAATTATTATGAAGCCATTTAAATTTGAACCACTATTGAAGTCAACTCTTTGGGGTGGCAACAAGATTATCCCATTCAAGCACTTGGATACCCAACAGGAAAATGTAGGAGAAAGTTGGGAAATCTCAGGTGTACCAGGTAATCAGAGTATTGTCGCAGAAGGTCCTTACAAGGGGAAAACTCTTAAGACCATCATCTCAGAACTTAAAGATTCACTTGTCGGTGTAGCAAACTATAAGCGTTTTGGCGAAGAGTTTCCATTACTGATCAAATTCATCGACGCCTACCAGCAACTTTCTATTCAGGTTCATCCAAATGATGAAATTGCGCACAAACTCGGCAAAGAACGGGGTAAGACAGAGATGTGGTATGCTATGAACTCTGACAAAGATGCAAACCTCATGTGCGGTTTGAAGACACAGATCACACCTGATCAGTATAAGGATATGGTAGCTGACGATACGATTACCGATGCCCTTGCCAGTTATTCCGTCAAGGAAGGAGACTGTTTCTTTATTCCCGCAGGTCGTATCCACAGTATTGGAAAAGGCTGTTTCTTAGTTGAAATACAACAGACCAGTGATGTGACTTACCGTATTTATGATTTCAAGCGCAAAGATAAGGAAGGAAACTATCGCCAGTTGCATACGAAAGAAGCTGCTTTAAGCATTGACTATCATGTCAGGGATAACTATCGCCAGCAGTATGTTCCACAGAAAAATCAAGGCGTCAGTTTGGTCAAATGTCCGTATTTCAATACGACAGTCTATGACTTAACCGAACCAATGACTCTTGACTATAGTGAACTTGACAGTTTTATCATCTTAATTGGCGTGAAAGGGAAAGCAAAGATGAGTGATAATGAAGGCAATGAATTTGAACTCCAAACTGGAGAAACTCTCCTTATTCCAGCAACCACAAAACAGATACATATAACCGGAGACATTAAATTTCTGGAATCTTACGTATAAATTCACTTTCCAGGTCTCTGTTCCGATATAGTCATATTGGTAAACATCAAGGAATCATTGTTTGACGTTTACCAATATTCTTTTCTACCTGAAGGTATATTCAAAACTTTCGGTCAGTATCATCAAATACCTCTATGGTGCATATCGCTCTGCTGTATGAACCATCCAGGTAATTAAGAACTATGATCCAGGTAATTCAGAGTATTAAAAGTGTAAACCAAATCCAGTGACTTAGTACAGAAAAGGTTTACACTGTTTTAACAATTAAATAGTGTAATAAAAATGAAGAAGAAAGAATTTCGTCGTTATGATACCAGGTTCAAATTGTCAGTTTTGCGTGACAAGTATGAGA
>JAKVJW010000023.1 GCA_022486815.1 Prevotella sp.
TGCATACCTCTTCCATATCCCGGTCAAATGCATAATAACCAGCCCAAAGGATAATTCCCACATTCTTTTGTTTTGCGTAATTGATAATTTCCGGAAGGTTGATTTCCGGAACGACCTGCATCAGATCAGCCTTTCCGTTTACGGCCCATCCTTCATCAAGAATGACATACTCGATATGATGTTTAGCAGCGAAATCGATATAATATTTGTAAGTTTCCGTGTTTACACCTGATCTGAAAGGTACATGATAGAGCCCCCAGTCATTCCACCAATCCCATGCTACTTTTCCAGGTTTGATCCAGGATGTGTCATTAAAACGTGCAGGTGAGGCAAGGCAATAGACCATATCATTGTTCATGAGTTGCTTATCCTGAAGTGAGATACAGAGCACACGCCAAGGGAAGTTGGTCCGGCCCTGGCATTTCACCAGATAATTTTCACGTGACTTTACCAATTCCTGAAGCATATTATGCCCACCCTGTTCGACGGCTTTCGGGTATTTGGCAAAATAACCATCAAGCGATTTCCCATTGTTAGGATTAAGGACAAACATACCGGGATAATTTTCAAGGTCAGCTTCTGTGACACCAACTTTTATACCATTATCTGCCTCAACAATAACGGGCACAAAAGCAATGTGTTTCGGGTTCATTTGAGAAAGAGGAGTGTGGGTATAGGTGTTTTCAAAAGAATTGTCGGTCTGTTGCTCTATGGTTCCATCTGAATTTGTATAAGGCACAAAGGCGTTCCAGTTCTTTGGAAAATTAAATTCAGCCTGTTCATTATTGACAGTGAAAGGGCCCTTCTTCAAGGCAATAAAACGGTAAGCTACACCATCGTTATATGCACGGAATATCAATTGAAATTTTTCTTTGAACATCATCTTCAATTCATTATAGTTGTCTTTGACGATGCTCTTTTTATAGGCAAAGGCAGCTATTGTACCGTGATGAGCAGTTACTTCAGCAGACTTGAGGCGGGAATTCTTGCCGAAAGATTTATTTCCAGAGATATTCATGGATATCTCTGATGGTGCGAGAATTGGAGTCTTGTTTACGTTGACAGCGTAAGAGATTGTCTTACCGACATTGACATTGATGGCAATTCTGCCGTCAGGGGAATGGAGTTGAAAGGATTTAGCATTGACGATCAAGCTGATGACGGTTAATGCCCATAATAAACACAGTTTCTTTTTCATGTCTATCTAAATAGATTAAAATAAAAGGATTATATATATAAATTTAAATGATATTCATTGTTTGGCAGTCCGGTAATTTAAAAATTTTTCAAGGTATCAATTAACAGTTCTGAGCAAGATTCGGTTTTAGAAAAGATCGTGTCCGAATTTTATGGTTGTGTTTCTCCTTCGATATAATCTTCCAGATATAAATGCTCTCCGTCAAAAACGGCGTATGTATATTGCCAAATCCAATCTCCGAGAATAATCATCCTAGCTTTGTCATTTAACTTCAGGTCGAGTTTGATATGCCGGTGACCGTAAATGAAATAATCAATGTTATTATGTGTTTTCAGATAATCTTGTGTAAAGTTTACCAAATATTCCTTGTCTTCTCCCAGGTATGGTGTCTCCTTACCATCTATGCGTTTTAATCTGCTGTGTTTGGCCCAATCCAGTCCTAAAGCCATTCCCCAGCGCGGATGCATAGCATTGAGGAGAATCTGGCAGGTACGGTTATGGAACATCTTTCGTAGAAGTTTAAACTGATTGTTCGGATCGCCTAATCCGTCACCATGGGCAAGAAAAAAGATTTTACCAAAAATCTCTGTGGTAATGGGTTTATGGTGTACGATTAAGCCACATTCCTTTTCCAAGTATCCATAAGTCCAGATATCATGATTGCCTGTAAAGAAATGGATTTCTATTCCCATATCAGTCAACTCCGATAGTTTGCCTAAGAACCGGGTATAGCCTTTAGGTACAACATATTTGTATTCATCCCAAAAGTCAAACATATCTCCCAGGAGGTAGATGGCAGTCGCTTTATCTTTTATACTGTCGAGGAAGCGTACCAGTCGTCGTTCCTGTGTACGGTTATGTGGTATAGCCAGTGATCCCAGATGGGCATCAGATAGAAAATAAATATTCTTTCTCATTTGGCAATGCTTAGAAATTAAGTTCTCCGGATTTCAGACAGATTTTATGTGAGAAAGGCTGTCCAATAGGATATGAACAGTCTATAATTTCAATGCTTGGAGGTCAGTTGAATCCAAGTTCCTCTTTGGCTTCTTCTGTCATCATGCTCTGATCCCATGCTGGTTCGAAGACGAGATTTACATTAGCAGACGTAATTCCCTCTACACTTTCAACCTTAGTCCTGACATCTTCAAGGATGAAGTCAGCTGCCGGACAAGAGGGTGCAGTAAAGGTCATATCTATATTTACTGTAGAATCATCTTTGACGTCGATCTTATAAATCATTCCTAAATCCCAGATGTTCACAGGAATCTCCGGATCATAAACAGTCTTAAGAACATCTACAATCCGCTCTTCGATTTTGGTTTTTTCTTCTTGAGTCATTTCTTCTTTTGTATCAAAAAACTGTATGAAATCTCATTAGATACTGTCTGTTTAATGCAAAGATAGGAATAAATTTTGGAATACCAGCAGCAGAGTTCTAAAAAACATCCCTGATGATTTAAACTTATCTTTTGAAGATGCTTGTTCTGCTATACATGCGTACGATAATAGTGTGTCAGGAATCACTTATAGTCTGCCCATTTCCCGATAAGAATAGTACTGTCCGTCGCAGATGATGACATGATCCATAAAAAAGATCCTCATGGTATCGCAAGCTTTCTTGACTCTGAGTGTCAAGCGGTCATCCGCACTGCTAGGTGTAGCATTATTACTCGGGTGATTATGGCAGAGTCCAAGGATGGTAGCGTGGTTAAGGAGGGCTTCTCTTATAATTATCCGGATATCTACAGCAGTTTCGGTAAATCCTCCGTGGCTGATAGACTCAGCTTTGATTAATTTGTAATTCTGGTTCAGAAGCAGTATCCATGCTTCCTCAACATCAAGATCCTGCATACGAGGGTGCATATAGTTGTAGACCGCTGTAGCGGACCCTAGGTCCTGGCGCTCTTCAATCTTCTCAAGTTGTCTCCTTTTCCCCAGTTCACAGGCAGCCAGAATAGTAATAGCTTTAGCGGGACCAATTCCCTTAAAACGAGTTACGAGTTCATGGATGTCAGCTTTTCCTAATGAATTTAAGTTGTTCTTATAGGTTTTCATAACTGTCTTCATCAGATCTACAGCACTAAACTGTGGTGTTCCAGAACCAATGAGGATAGCCAGCAATTCTGCATTGGATAGGGCTGCAGGACCTAATCGCTCAAGTTTCTCTCGTGGCCGGTCTTCTTTTGCCCAGTCTTTAATGCTCAGCCTTGTAGAAGTATCCTTATCAGAATGTTGGGATGTTGTTTCCTTTAGGGCTTGGCTTTTCTTGTTGGAGTCAATCTTGTAAATTTTCTGTACATCATTCTCATTGTGATTATGTTGCGGATGATTAAAAGTGACATTTGCCGTTTTTTTCAACTTAAAGGTTTCTCGAGTTGATTCTTCTTTTTTCATGATATGACTATTAATGGAAAAAGGTGATATAAGGTTAGATTTCATCCATCCTTATATGATACGTTTTCCGTTTTTGTAGTATAGATTAGATGGTATTGAAATGAAATATGTTTTTATGGAATAGTCTTAAACTGATAGACTTATTTATAGAATGTGTTCTGATAAGCAGAAAATTCACTTTTCCCTCGAATACACATCCGCCACCAAGCTTTCAAGAAGCCACAGCCATAACCTGTTAACTGCACGTATGCTGCACAGCCTGCAAGTATTCCGATGTAGAAGGAATGGCTCTCTTTCAAACCGTCAAGTAGAACGGATAGATAATAGATTACAAGCGGAGTGAGTGGAACCCATATCAGAAGGGTAAGTCTTGAAATGATGCCTATGAGACTTAACAGGAGCATACAGCTTACACCAATGGTGAATATTGCTGGCAGGAGGTGAACGATTTTCAGGCTCTCCGGGTATTTCTTATAAAGATTGATACGAGCTATGCCACTATTGAAGACTTGTTTCCAGAATTTTTTGAAGTCAGTACGGCGTTTGTGCCACACCCAGGCTTCAGGAAAGAGACGGCAGTGATAGTTGTTTTTATAAATTCGGATGCTGAAGTCGATATCTTCTCCGAAACGCATATTCGAGAATCCTCCCAGGTTCTCGTATACCTCCCGGCGAATCCCCATATTAAAGGATCGGGGATAAAACTTGTCCAGTTTTTTCTTTCCTCCCCTGATTCCTCCTGTTGTCAAGAAAGAGGTCATGGAGATTGAAATGGCTTTTTGTAGGGGCGTAAATGATTCTGCTGCACGATCCGGACCACCAAAGGCATCGCTGGGTTTATAATCAAGTTCTTTATTGATGGCTTTCAGATAATCAGGAGGAAGGACCACGTCACTGTCAAGAATCAAAAGATAGGATCCCTTGGCTTGCTTTGCTCCGTAATTCCGAGTCTGTCCCGGCCCCGAATTTTTTTTCTTAAAGTAATGCAAATCAAGTTGTTCTCGATAACTATTACATACATTCTCACAAGAAATCTCGGAACCGTCTTCTACTATAATAACCTCGAAATCCCGGACTGTCTGATGCGTCAGACTGTCTAAAAGTTCGCCGATTTCTTCAGGTCGGTTGTAAACAGGTATGATAAAGGAGTATCTCATACAAAAAACAGCATAAAAAGCAATTTAAACTGCTGATAAAAAGGTAAAAGGTTACAATAGATTTCTTTTCCTCATTAGCCCCAACTGGATCATAGTAATAAAAATAAAGGATGACTTTGTGATTAATGATCTAATTGATTATCTACCACAGTCATCCTGTATCCTAAAGGGAAATTTCTTTAAGCATTTACTCGCCCTAGATAACTGCCATCGCGTGTATCTATCTGAATAGTATCACCTTCGTTGATGAAAAGAGGAACTCGGATTTCTGTTCCACTTTCGACCTTGGCAGGTTTTGTGGCGTTTGTAGCAGTGTTGCCTTTTACTCCCGGTTCTGATTCGATAACTTTCAGGTTTGTCTTTACAGGCATTTCTGCCAACAGTATTGTACCGTCAGAAGTATCGGTGACCACTTCTACAACATCACCTTCTTTCATATATTTTACACCACTGATCTGGAGCTCCGGAATAGGAATTTGCTCAAAAGTTTCTTGGTTCATAAAAATGTAGCCGGTCCCATCTTTGTACAAATATTGATAGGGACGACGTTCTACCCGTACATCATCTAATTTGAAACCAACCTGGAAGGTACGTTCCAACACACGACCATCGGCAATGTTCTTCAGTTTTGTGTTCATAACGGTATTCCCTTTGCCTGGCTTTCTGTGCTGAAAGTCAATACATGTCCAGATCTTACCATCCATGCGGATGCAAGTTCCGATTTTAATCTCCTGTGAATTAATCATTGCTGTATATTTATTTATAATTTTCTTAGGCGATTGCAAAGTTACTTCTTTTTAAGAAACAAACAAAGTAAATATAAAAAAAATACTAATAATAGAGCTAAATGCTCGTAAAAACTTGGCTATTTCGAAAAATATCCGTACTTTTGCAGCCCAAAGCGGGGAAGTGTGTCCAAGGAAAGTCATGCGTTGCCGGTTTTTATGTATGATATTATAATTAATAAATAAATAACAAAGATGAAAAGAACATTCCAGCCTCATAATCGTCGCCGCGTGAATAAGCATGGATTCCGCGAGCGGATGGCAACAAAGAATGGCCGTCGCGTTTTGGCTTCTCGTCGTGCTCGTGGCCGCAAGAAATTAACTGTTTCTGACGAGAATCACGGTAAGTAATCCGTTTTTCGCAGATGAATAATTAACCATTTATGGTTAAAAAGAAAGAAGTAGAGGTGATTCTTTGCTTCTTTCTTTTTTTTGTCTATCTTTGCAAGGTGGATGGAATGAAGCAACTGGAGAGTATTTCCTGTGTTTGCTGGCATCCTTAGAATTGGGAATACGAGTAAGAATAATTATGAAGTCAAAGAAATTCTTCAGTAAATTCTTAAGCCGCTATCTGTGGGGGAACCTGACAATCATGGCTATGGTTGTCTTCTTGCTTTTCGTGGGTGTGGAATATGGAATTGATATTTACACTCATCATGGTGAGGCTATACCTGTACCGAATTTGCTTCACAAGAAATTCAATGATGCGAAATATATCCTTAGTGGTTTAGGTCTTGATATAGAAGTCAGTGATACCGGTTATGTGCGTTCTCTACCTCCAGGATGCATTCTGGCTCAGAATCCACCGGCGGGAGAACATGTGAAATCGGGACATATTATTTATGTGACAATTAATGCCTCTAATTCACCGATGATACCTATTCCTGATGTTATTGATAATTGTTCTTTACGGGAGGCTATGGCTAAACTTACAGCTATGGGTTTCAGGCTTGGTCAACCTAAGTATATTTCGGGAGAGCAAGACTGGGTATATGGCATTCTGGCTAACGGACGTCAAGTTCATGCAGGTGACAAGATTAGTGTAGATACCTCTCTGATTATTGAGGTCGGAGATGGAAAACTCCCTACTTCTGATTCCATTGATTATGTCGACCCTTCTGAGGATAATGATGAATCATCGGATGATAATGGTCAAGATCCATTCCAGGAGGTTCAGGGGACAGATCCAAATGTGCCTTCTACGGAAGATGCTTCTCCGGCTAATCAGAACAATTCCGGAAATTAAGGAATCTTTCTAAAGAAAAAGGTGTAAAATAGTTAGATGAGGCTTGAGAATGATTTCAGAACAGAATAATCTTAATAAAATCGAAGGAGAAGAACGGCTTTTTGAGCATTGGAAGATCGAAGTGGATGCCGGTCAGCAGCCAGTTCGTATCGATCGATTCTTAAGTGAGCATAATCCTTATCAGAGTAGAAATAGAATACAGAATGCTGCTACTGCGGGTTATATTCGTGTGAATGGAAAACCTGTGAAAAGCAGTTATAAGATACGTCCTTATGATCAGATTACGTTGGTTCTGGATTATCCTAAGCACGATACGGGTATTATAGCTGAGGATATTCCAATAGATGTAGTCTATGAGGATGATGACATAATGGTAGTCAATAAACCAGCCGGTATGGTAGTACACCCAGGGGCCGGAAATTTTACAGGGACACTGATCAATGCTATAGCCTGGCATCTGAGAGAGATAAAGAGTTTTGATGCAAATAATCCGGAAGTAGGACTTGTGCACCGTATAGATAAAGATACGAGCGGACTGCTGGTAGTAGCAAAGACTCCGGAGGCCAAGACTTCTCTTGGCGGACAGTTTTTTAACAAGACTACTCATCGGAGTTATAATGCTTTGGTATGGGGTAATTTTACTGAGAGTGAAGGAAGGATAGAAGGTAATATCGCTCGTGATCCGAGAAATCGACTTCGTATGAAAGTCTTTTCACCAGATAGTGGAATAGGGAAGAGTGCTGTTACGCATTATCGAGTGTTGGAACGTTATGGCTATACGACACTTGTGGAATGTATTCTTGAGACTGGCCGTACGCACCAGATCCGGGCGCATATGAAGAGCATAGGCCACCCGCTTTTTGCTGATGAAACTTATGGAGGAATGGAAATTTTGCGTGGGCAGCGTAGCTCTACCTATAAGGCGTTCGTGCAGAATTGCTTTAAGATTTGTCCTCGACAGGCACTTCACGCGAAAACACTCGGTTTTGTCCATCCTCGTACTGGAAAGCAGATAGACTTTACCAGTGAGTGGCCAGATGATTTTCAACAACTGATTGAGAAGTGGCGTAACTATATTCATGGGAATAACAATATCTGAAGAGGATATGGATTATAGATGAATAGTAACTGTTGAAACTGATATTGGAGTAAAAGAGACAAACTTGTTGAATATGCATTACTGGAATTTGCTATTCTGACAGGGAATATATTAATATATAAGTTATGGAAAATTTAAAGAGAACTATTGCTATCGTGTGTGGTGGTGATTCATCTGAGCACGATGTTTCACTGCGTTCAGCGCAAGGACTATACTCTTTTTTCGACAAAGAGCGTTATAACATTTATATCGTAGACGTCAAGGGTACTGACTGGCATGTTAACTTTGATAATGGGGATACGGCAGAGATCAATATGAATGATTTCTCATTTAAAAAGGATGGGAAGGCAGTCTTCTTTGATTATGCTTATATCACTATTCATGGTCAACCTGGAGAGAATGGGGTAATGCAAGGTTATTTTGATCTGATCAACATGCCTTATTCTACAAGTGGTGTGCTCATTGAGGCTTTGACCTTTGACAAGTATGTGCTCAACCGTTATCTCCGTACTTTTGGCGTGCATGTGGCTGATAGTATCTTGTTGCGTCGTGGCGAAGAATGTGATGATAATGAGGTGGCTAAGTGCATTGGAATGCCTTGTTTTGTCAAACCAGCTGCTGATGGAAGTAGCTTTGGAGTTTCCAAGGTCGATAACGCTGATCGTCTAGCGCCTGCTCTTCGTCTTGCTTTTATGGAAAGCAATGAGGTGATGGTTGAAGGACTCCTTTCTGGTGTTGAAATTTCACAAGGTGTATACAAGACGAGTAAGAAGTCTGTCGTTCTTCCCGCTACGGAAGTTGTAAGCGAGGATGAGTTTTTTGATTATGCAGCTAAGTATAATGGAAAAGTTCAAGAAATCACACCTGCCCGTCTGAGCCCGGAAACGACAAAGGCTGTGGCTGCTGAGAGTTCTCGTATTTATGATATTCTCCATGCCAATGGGCTGATTCGTATAGACTATATTATATCTAAAGATAAAGAGGGTAAGGATCAGATCAATATGCTTGAGATAAATACTACTCCTGGTATGACAACTACTAGTTTTATACCTCAACAGGTCAAAGCTGCAGGTCTTGATATCAAGGATGTCCTCAGTGATATTGTGGAAAACCAGTTCTAGAAAGAAAATCTTGTAAATTAAGCAAGGGTCCCGAAGCAATCAAATTACTTCGGGACCCTTGCTGTTTGAAGTGTCAAATCATCTATCTTTTCTTCAATTCTTCATTTTAAGTATTTATCCAAAGAGAATTGTTGAAAGCGATAAATATTGTTAAAAGAAAGATGGAGATTAATTTCCCAATTGATCTCCATCACGAATGTTATAAAAGTCAATTTTATTAATTAAAAGAAAAATTGGATGCGTCCGGTAATTATGTTAAAGCTTTCCATTCCTCGAAGATGTGAATTGTCGTAGTCTAGTTTAAAACGGAGGAAAGGTTTATAATAGTAATTGAGTCCAACCGTCAGTTGATTTGTCATTCTGCCAACTTGAAGGGTCTTGCCATTATTTGTCGTTAATTCATGTACACCCAATCCTGCTTCAGGATCTTCAAGATCGACATGAGCAAAACGGACGGCAAGTTCAAGCGATCCAGGTTTAGGTAATGCAAGGCGAGCCCATGATTGGGAGTATTCATACGGTTGGCCGATAAGTTGAATAGCAGCTTGTCCATAAGCACCCCATGCTTTATATGATTTCAGGTCCGATATGGTATGGGTACGGCTCGTGTTGCTATAGATATATTCGCTTTGTATTGCTATGCGATTATAGGCAGCGATCAATTCTGTGCCAAGACGCAAGTTGTGCTTTGCATGTTCTACACTTGCAGTATTGAATTTATCACTAATAACAGGCGTTCCCAATGAACAGTTATAATTGTCAACACGATCTTCGTTGTAGTTTCCAGCTGTAGGTACACGATAGGATGCTGCAACTCCTATATGGAAGATAGATCCAGGGTTATGTATGGGAGCATAGGCAATGCGTCCTGTTAATGAGTACCCGTCACCAGCTTCTTTTCCATCACGTTTATTAGAGAAATTGGCATCATCAAATGCACCGGCTCCTATCCATAAACCTTTGCTCCAACCGACATATTCTATACCAAATCTACGACCTGGTGCAAAAGCTTGTTGTACAATTCCCGCATCGATGAATTTGATATTACCAGAGGATTCCATGTAGTCTATTCCTAAGGGTTCTGCATAGTGCCCGATCCGTGCGTATGAATTCGGTTTAAAGTTATATTGTAAATAGATATCTTTGTAAGAAATTTTTTTCTGAGCATACCCGAGATCAATTTTGGCGCTCCAATTCTCCCATTTTCCGCTTATTCCTACACGGAGGTCACTGATAGAAGCTCCGCTTGGTTCGTGTTCGTCGCTATTTTGAATGACCTGTGATCCATCAATATATCCACGTCCACTTACTTTTAGTGATAATTTATCTTGAGCAAATGAACCTTGTGCAACTAATAAAGCTGCAGAGGCTAACCATAAAATCTTTTTCATATTATATTAGATAAGTTGTTGTTGATCTTTATTCACTTCTTCAATTTGGCTGTCTTTTGTACAAAGGCAGCCAAAAGAGTCTGGATAACTAATAGAAATTAATAAGTGACAACTTCAGGTGTAAAAACATTAGAGACAGCATTTTTCTTTACACCAAGCTGGTCACATACATATTTGTAGTCTTTCTCAGGAACATCACGTACATATTCTGTAATACAGTTGGGATCAGCTGCCCAATATTCTTTGCAGGTTTTTCCTCCGAAAACTGCTTCTTTTTTTGTGTTATTAGGATTTAGGATTAATTTCAATCCAACGGAAGTATTCATCATTTCCATATCACCACGGCTGTTGCCAGCTGCAAATAATGGTTTTGCCTTTACAAAAGTGTTAACAACTTCAGCTTTACCTTCATCTTGTGGAACAGGATAGACGAGTTGGTCTGTTACGGTACCATCAGCTTTGATAAGAGAGCGTACACCAAGCATGCGATCTTCTGATATACCTAACTGTTCGCAACAGAAACGTTGGTAAAGTAATTCTGGTGATGCAGATATAATCCAAATTTCAAAGCCATAGTTTCTCAGGTTAGAAAGTAAGGTCTTCATCTGTGGATAGAACTTGTTCTGATATTTCTCTTTGAACATATCATAACCAATATTCTGAATCTTTTCTGAAGTCGTACCGCTTAAGAAACGGATGCGGTTTTTTACATACTCTACACCAACGTTGTTACCATGAAGAAGTTGGTCAACGATTTTCATTTTAGCAATAGAATTGGCATCTTTTTTCCCCTTATATGTCCGTACTGCATAGTCATAAAGGGCTTCATCTGCAAGATAATGTGGACATTGGCCAAACAGTGTTCCATCACAGTCAAATACAGCAACTTTGCGTTGTTTCATGGTAACTGTTGATTCAAGAAAGTTTTGAATCTTACTGTTTGTCAGATCGCTCCACCCGACAATCTTTTGATAATGATAATTCTGGGCAAATCCAGGTAGGATACCAATTACGAATAGTACCAATGCCATCGAAATTGATTTTTTTGAAAAATGGTTCATAATATTTGTTTTAAAAGTTAATTTGATCTTTTGAAAGTTATAATATTTCTTCTTAACAGAAGTGCCATAAATAGCCTATACCGGCAGCAAGCATCGCTCCGAAAATCGGGCCGCAGATGGGCACCCATGCATAGCTCCACCCACTATCTCTTTTTCCTTTGATGGGAAGAACCTGATGGGCAAGACGTGGAGCTAAATCACGAGCTGGATTCATGGCGTATCCTGTAGGACCGCCAATTGACATACCAATAGAGACGATGACCATGGTTACAGGAAATGCGCCTAAACCGCCCATTGTTGCAAGGTTCTTACCGGTGTCAGAAGTGTAGTTTTGCGGAAGCAGGCAAATAATGAGAAGTACAAGTACGAATGCACAGACGGTCTCGACGATAAAAGCACGTCCATTATGCCCCTCAATAGCAGGCATTGTGCAGAAAATAGTCAATTTCCCCTGTGGATCGTCTGTAATATCAAAGTGTTCCTTGTAAACGACATATACCATCACAGCACCAATAAAAGCACCTGCTATCTGGGCGATGATATAAGGAAAGACATTGGACCACGGGAATGCTCCTGCAGTTGCCAGTCCAATTGTTACGCAAGGGTTCAAATGTGCTCCAGAATTGTGAGCAATGAAGACTCCAGCCATGACAGCAAATCCCCATCCAAATGCAATGGTGATCCAACTTGCACCATAACCTTTAGATTTTTTTAGTCCAGTTGTTGCACAAACACCATCTCCTAGAAGGATCATTACTAAAGTTCCTAAAAATTCCAGGAAACATCTGTAGGTTAATGAGTAATCCATAATATTAATGATTATAGGTTTATGATTTGATTTTGCTATCTTTTGTTAAGGTGCGTTTCATAGCATCTATCCAACCAGCTTTTTCCTGAGCAATTTGATCTGTATTAGCGTTCTCCGGTTCAAATTTGCGTTCAGCCTGCCATTGTGTACGGATTTCATCAATGTTTTTCCAATATCCGGTTGCCAAACCTGCCAAATAAGCAGCACCTAATGCTGTAGTCTCTGTGATTTTCGGACGGATTACTTCTGTATTAAGAATGTCTGCCTGAAATTGCATCATTAAATTATTACGAGAAGCTCCGCCATCAACCTTTAACTCTTTTATTTGATTTCCGGTATCCCGGATCATCGCATTGACGATATCATAGGTTTGGAAGGCAATTCCTTCAAGGGCAGCACGTGCTATGTGTGCAGCAGTAGTGCCACGGCTGATGCCACAAATGACTCCTCTTGCATATTGATCCCAGTAAGGTGCTGCCAGTCCAGTTAGGGCAGGTACAAAAAATACTCCCCCCGTATCAGGAACCTGAGAGGCAAGATCTTCTATTTCACTGGAAGATTTGATGATTCCTAATCCGTCACGGAGCCATTGTACAACTGATCCGCCTACAAAGATAGAGCCTTCAAAGGCGTATTGCACTTTATCTCCGATTTTCCATGCAACAGTAGTCAGCAGATTATTCTTAGAAAGGATAGGTTTATCTCCTAAATTCATCATCAAAAAGCATCCTGTACCGTATGTGTTTTTCATGGATCCCGGTTCAATACACATCTGACCGAATAGTGCTGCCTGCTGGTCACCAGCAATACCACAAATAGGCACTTCATGAGCGAAGATAGTCGTTTTGGTTGTACCATAGACTTCCGAACATGATTTTACCTCGGGCATCATGGATATTGGAATTCCCAACATATCGAGTAATTCTTGATCCCATTGCATAGTATTGATGTTAAATAGCATAGTACGACTGGCATTCGTAACGTCAGTGATGTGTAAAGTGCCTCTGGTAAGCCGCCAAACTAACCAACTGTCTACATTTCCGAATCTCAGCTTGCCTTCTTTAGCACGTTTACGGGCTCCTTCTACATGGTCAAGGATCCACTTAATTTTTGTACCACTAAAGTAAGCATCAATGATTAAACCTGTTTTCTTCCGGATTATATCTGTTTTGCCTTCTGCTCTTAACTGATCGCAAAACTCGGAAGTACGACGATCCTGCCAGACAATGGCATTATAGATAGGTTCTTCTGTATCGATATCCCATACGATAGTAGTTTCACGTTGGTTAGTGATTCCGATGCCAGCTATATTCTTACCATTTATGTCTATTTTTGAGATTGCTTCAGCAATTACAGAAGCCTGGACGGCCCAGATTTCATTAGGATTCTGTTCCACCCATCCGGATTGAGGGAAAAATTGTTTGAACTCTCTTTGTGCGGATGATTTTATTTGTCCGTCATGATCGAAAATCATTGCTCTTGCACTGGTTGTACCTTCGTCAAGGGCTAGGATGTATTTGTCTTCTTCCATAATATTAATTAATGTTTTTTTCTTGATCTTAGATAATCGTATTTTTATATGGTAGTGTACATGTATTATAGCTTTTGTGTTTCCTAAGTAATTTAGAGTCCTGCCGAATGCATGGTACAGGTTGTAATATTTAAGGTAAGCAGGGAGATATTGGATTACTTGATCACATGGTTGAGCTTTTTCGTTTCTTCAACGTCAAGTGCCTGGGCGATAAGAGAAATCGGATTCTCTACCTTATAGCCAGTGGACATTTCTATTTGCCATTTACAGGTCTCACAGTCAGTTGCAACAATTTCCGGATTCACCTCTTTTATCTGTTTAAACAGGGGAGCTCCGATTTTCTGAGAGTTTTGATAGTTTTCTTTCTTAAAGCCGTATGTGCCTGCGATACCACAACACTGAGATTCAAGAACAGTTAGTTGAAGACCCGGAATCATCTTTAGCAGTTCAATACTGTAGATAGCCCAGCCCATTCGTTCCATGTGGCAGGCGGTATGATAAGCTACTTTCTTCTTGAAATCTTTACGGAATACCAATTTGATCTTATCTGCCTCGAGCAGTTTGAATAAGAAGCGGGTTGCAATGGAAATTTTTTCTCGTACATCATCGTTGTGGATGTTTAGCAAGGCTTTGTATTCATCACGTATAGTGAAAGTACATGTAGAACTGGTAGTCAGTACAGCCTCATTATCCTTGATGGATTCACGCATGGAGTTGATGTTAATCTCTCCCTGTCTTTTTGCCTGATTATAGAGACCGTTGGCGATAAGGGCGACGCCACAGCATTTTTCTTTTTCCAGTAATTTGACTCCATATCCGACTGCATTCATGACTTTTACGAAGTCCTTACCCAGTTGAGGATAATTATAGTTGGCATAACAGCCATGGAAGTAGCTGACGTGACGAGGATATTTTGCCTGTTCTGCTTCATGCTTCCTATACCATGATTCAAACTTTTCGTGACTGTAAGATGGAAACTGACGGTGCTTGTCGATCTTGAAAGTAGAATCCAACACTTTCTTGGTGATACTCAGCCCCAGGGAGAAGTTGACAATAGGGGCGAATGCGGTGGCCAGTCCTCCAACGAAATCCGTATTCGCCAGCATCCGGTCTCTTAAGCCTGGTCTGTGTGTACTATATTTGATACGAGCAGCCTGGATGATATCCCCCACTTTCACTCCTTCCGGACAGGCTATTTCACAGCGCTTGCAGTTGAGACAGAGTTTTAGCATTTCGTCGAAATATTTCGGATCTTTCAGCCGGTAGCGTTCAGTGTCAGGACCATCCTCTTTAGGACCACGATATCTCGGCTCTACGGCTGCAACCGGACAGTAGACTGTACATATTGTGCATTTGAGGCATTTCTCAAAGTCGTGTGTGCTTATATTTTCTAATTGAGTTTTTTCTAACATCGCATTACTTCTTTAATATATTTTCTGCTACTTGCAGACCAGTTAGAAGAGAGACTCCCTCACTGTCGGCAGACTTAATAGGGTTATGACCATTGAGAATTGATCCGACAGCATAGAGGTTGTTGATTTCTTCCCCGTTCTTCTGAACATTAAAATTGCAGTCTGTCTTGACGCCGTAACTCATATAAGGTTGAGTATCGAAGATGTTTTCTTTAGTCCATTGTGTCCGGTCATCCGGGCCATCAATATCAAGGTTGAAGAGCGATTCAAACATGTGATTATAGTTTGAGTTAATACCTCCACTAAAGAATGATCCGGTTGCCAAGACAAAGTTGTCAGCTTGGAGAGGTTCGTCCTGTAAATTTTCTGTATAGATACATTTGAGTTTATAATTTTCAAAATCACCTTTGACAACCTTGTTTTGTTCGAGGAACATACCTCCTTGGGACTGGAAATATTGGCGAAGCCTAGTCTGGATGAATACTCCCTGTACAGATGGAGGCATAGTTGCTACAAAAGTAATTTGAGCATGAATACTTTGTTTTAAGAGCATGATGGCAGTTGGATTTGCTATACCTAAGACGGATGGCAAGATAACTATGTCCTGTGTCTGACTGATTTGATTGATTTCATCAGCCACTTTTTTGATATTATTTTCTTCTTCCAACACTTTGGCAATATTTGTTGCTCTCATCTCGGACGGATTCTCTCTTGCATGTTCAAGTTCTGGAGTAGTGAAAGTTTTCAAAGTGACTTTTACTCCCTTTCTTGAGAGATTATCAACCAGAAACTCTATTGGGAAATCAAGAAATCCACAAATGTTGGCAATAATTACTTCTTCATAAGGAAATTGGTCAGGACTTTCGAGGGTGACCATATTGTCTACAGTAAGCCATGTCGGTTTGGCAATGCCAATAGGAGAGAGCCTGAAATGATTCTTTTCAACTTGTCCATTTACTTTTATTCCAGCGGTATTTAATAACTCCTGAGCTTGTCCAGCACGTGTTCCCAATAGCGCAGTACCTATCTTAGAGTAAGGATGTTCTGAATCAAGTTGTTTAGCAGCTTCTATCGGGTTATTTACAATATTTCCTTGTTTGTTATATCCTAAGAGGTCAAAAGAACCTGAATTAAAGTGCAGTCTGCTCTGACCAGCAGCGGCGATCATGACCTTCTGTCCCTTTCTCGTTAGGGAAATGCCACATGCAAGTCCGCTGAGTCCACCACCTATAATTATTGTATCATATCTCATGGCTGATCTTCCTTTTTTAATGGAGTTAATTGATTAAGTCCGCAGAGTCCTTCATAGATTTGCGACATGAGTTGTCCTTCTTTTAAAGTTTCTCCCCAAGCCACAGGGAACATTCCCTTCCAGCGCTCCGAGATAAAGTCGGTCAGGTCCTGCTCGCTTTTTTGCACTTCGAGTTTCGCTACTTTACAGAGAACATTTGCAGCCCTGCAGGCGCAGAGCTCACTTTGACAAGTACCCATACCCATTCTTGTATGTCGACGTAGATTGACTAGATTATCAGTATTTAATTTATTTACAACATACTTGACTTCTCCTACACTGACCTCTTCGCATTCGCAAACCATTGCTTTATCTTCAATAGTTTGATGAGGAATTTCTTGTGTGAGTGTACCGTGGCGGCCTTCTTGTACAAAGGATGTGTAACTATGAGGTTTTGAATTTTTAGCTATAACGGATTCTGATCCCGGTAGGGGAGTTGTAGCAGTTTTACATCTTCTGTCAATACCAAGTTTTGTGCAGGCTAAGTCGGTAGCTTGTTCAGCCATACGCCTGTAAGTCATCATTTTCCCCCCTGTTATTGTTATGAATCCTTTCAATCCGTCACGCGTTTCATGATCAAGAAGGACGATGCCGCGGCTGATACTCCTGCCTGAAGGGTCATTGTCTTTAGCAACTAATGGCCGGACGCCTGCGTAAGCGCGTATAATCCTTGTGGATGCCAGTACTGGAGCCATTTGCTCGCCTTCTGTAATTAATGTGTTTACTTCTTCCGGAGTAACTTTTAGATCATCTATGGTCTCGACTGGAACTTGGTCGCTGGTCGTACCGATGACGCAAACGGTGTCATCCGGAACAAGTATATCCGCATTGGCTGGTTTCCTGCAACGATTGATGACCATGTTATTTACACGATGTCCGAAAATCAATAGTGATCCTTTAGCTGGAAACATGTTGACCGTTACACCTGCCATACGTGCAATGAGGCCACCCCAGCTTCCGGCAGCATTAATAGTTAACCTTGAGTGAATTTCACAGGTTTTTCCAGTTTTGTTGTTACGAAGTATAACACCCTTGATGCGACCGTTCTCATTGATAAAGCCGATAACTTCATGGTAAGTCAGAAATTCTCCTCCATTTCTTTTTGCATCTATAACATTTGCTATAGAAAGTCGGAAAGGATCAATAGATGCATCTGGAACTTTGACTGCACCGATTAAATCGGGATTGACAGCTGGTTCAATTTGTCTTGCATATTCTGGATCAATGATTTCAGCATTGATTCCAGCTTTATGACATGCTTCAACAAATTTTTTCTGATAACTTAAATCATCTGCTGGTAGAGTGATGAATAATCCGTTGGTTGGATCGATACAATGTCGTGCAATCCTCCGGAGAATCATATTCTCTTGGAAACATTCTTTCGCAGATTCCGGATCAGTGACAGCATAGCGAGAGCCACTATGGAGAAGGCCGTGATTGCGTCCTGTTGCTCCGTTTGTGAAATCTTGCTTTTCCACAAGCAGAACTTTTAAGCCTCGCATTGCGCAGTCTCTTGCGGTTCCCACACCAGTAATGCCTCCTCCAATGATGATAACATCATAAAGGGTATGTGTATTATTATTCATATTCTGGTCAATAGTAGTTTTAAGGTTCTTAAAAACTTTGGAACAGTATTCTTCTTTTATGTTCTTTCTAAAAATAAGAATTAACGAGCTTTACGTTTTTGTTCGTAAGTGTATTTGTTTCTTTTCGGAACAAATATAGTTTCATTTCTAATTATATCCAATTAAATTAACCTTAATTAGCTAAATCATAGTACTATTAACATATCGTTCTATATAAAAAGAGAAGAATGTTCTTATATAGAACAATTATTTTCTTTTGCTTATACAAATAATTGTGTATTCTTTGGCATAAATTGATTTTAAGGAGTGCTTTTCCTATTAGAATAAGAATATTTGTTAAATATAAGGTTAAAAAGACATACTTTTTATTTAATCACTGAAAAAAAAACTAATTTTGTCATTGATGAGCTTTGAAAATAATGGCAAGATACTTGAAAGAAACCATAAGATTGATATTTTGGCAGAAAGAAGAAGTTCTAACCTTTGCTGATTCTGACAGAGCGTTTCGGCAAACGATTGATGCAAATGAATCATAATTATGACTAAAGAAGATAGGCAAAGTCTAATACTTAGCCAATTGATGAAACAAGGATCTTTGCTCGTTTCCGATTTGGCTTTAACACTGGATGTTTCTACTGTGACAATACGTAAAGACCTTACAGAATTGGAGAAGAATGGGAAACTTTATCGTAGTCATGGTAAAGCCATTATGATTAATCCTTTTGCAAATAACCGTTCAATTAGTGAAAAAGGAAAAGTTTATCAAGAGGAAAAATACTGTATTGGTCGTGAAGCAGCCCGTTTAATCATAAAGGACGATTCAATCATTATTGCCTCTGGTACTACCGTTCAGGCTTTTGCTCGAGATATTAAACCTGTTCACCGTTTGACGGTAGTTTCTGCATCTTTGCCGGTGTCTGAGACATTGGCTACAAATGAAGACATTGACATCATCCAATTGGGTGGTAATCTCCGTCATAGCAGCCTTTCCGTAATAGGTTCTTACAGCGAATCTTTTTTGAAGAATTGTTTTTTTAGCAAATTATTTATTGGCGTAGATGGCATTGACTTTGATTTTGGTTTTACAACAACGAATATGGGAGAAGCACGACTTAATCAGAAGATGATAGAATCTGCACAAAAGACCATTGTACTTGCTGATTCTTCAAAGTTTGGGCGTCGTGGTTTTGCTAAGATTGGGGGAATTGATGATATAGATATGATTATTACAGATGATCATATAACACCTTCTCAAAAAGAAAAGATTGAAGAATTGGGCATTGATTTAATTATTGCAAAGCCTGAAACAGATTTGGAGACGAAAAGCATTTAAATCCCCTTACATATTATTTAAATATTTTATTTCACTATGAATATACCTTCTGAATTTGATGATATACGGCCTTTTGAGCCGGAAGAATTACCTGCAGTATATGAAAGACTGTTTGTAAATAAGCAGTTTCAAGCTGTTGTGAAATTCTTATATCCCGATGTACCTTTTGAAGATATAGCAGATAAAATGCGTACGTGTAAGACTAATATGGAATTTCAGCGTACATTCTGCTATACTTTTCTGGAAAGACTTCTTGCGAATACGAGTACAGGATGTGAGATGGATACCTCGGAGGTAGACAATAGTCGGTGTTATACTTTTATGAGTAACCATCGAGATATTGTCTTGGACGCAGCCCTTTTGGATAAGTTACTTTTAGATGAAGGGTTTCTTACAACTTGTGAAATAGCTATAGGTGATAATTTACTGAACCTTCCTTGGGTACAAGATATTGTCCGGGTAAATAAATCCTTTATTGTCCGTCGTGGCTTGATGGCTCGTGAACGACTGCAATCAAGTAAGGAACTGTCTAAATATATACATTTCGTCATTAACCAAAAGCACCAGAGTGTTTGGATTGCACAGCGTGAAGGGCGAGCAAAGGATTCAAATGATTGTACTCAGGAAGCAGTACTGAAGATGATGGCTATAGGGGGTGAAGGAACAGTCATAGATAGTTTGATAGATTTGCATATTGTCCCATTATCTATTTCTTATGAATATGATCCTTGTGATTTTCTCAAAGCGAAAGAGTTCCAACAGAAACGGGACGAAGAAGGATGGCAGAAAGGAACTAATGATGATATTCACAGTATGAAGACTGGTATCTTGGGTTATAAGGGACATATCCACTATCATGCTGCTCCATGCCTGGATGAATACCTCAAGACACTTGATCCTAGTATGAAAAGAACGGAGTTACTCTTGAAAATTGCTATGCATATCGACCAGGAAATTCACAGTCGTTATATGCTTTATCCTAATAATTATATTGCTTTGGATGAATATGAGGGGAACGATGTATATGCTTCGCATTATACTCCGGAACAGAAAGAGCACTTCGATGATTATCTGAATAAAAAATTGGCACAAATTGATTTGCCCAATAAGGATGTTATTTACCTTCGAGAACGTATGCTTACTATGTATGCGAACCCTGCACGTAACTTTTTGGCAACGAAAGCATAGCTCTTATAAAAATTGAGAAAGTTGGAAGGCCAGGGAATTTAGAGTGTTCTCTGGCCTTTTTCAACGGATGTTGTTTCTTTCTTCCCCCATCTGTCAGATTCAAGTGTCTTGTAATCAGTGTTTTTCTAAGAAACACCTTTGATGATAAGGTCTGAACTTAAGAATATCCTTTTAAGATATTTGTCTTAATGCTTCCCGATCTTCTGATTACAATAGTATCGAATGTTTTTCTACGTCCATGACGAATGCGTGAGCTGGAAATTTCTTTCCACTCTGTGCATTACATCGGTTGATTTCTTCTAAAACGGATATGGATTCTTTCTCTGTGGTAAAACAGAAGAACAGAATGGAGTTGGTCTTAGCACTGTCGGATTTTTCGCCGAACCAATTCATCAGATGTGATGATTTATCATTTTTATATCCTATAATATGCACTGTGCTGAATCTTTTAATTCCTGCCTGATCAAGCAATTGTGCAATACGGTTATAACTTTCTTTAATACTTAAAATAACGGTTAGTTTCATGATTTGTCATTTTACTTTGTTTTTGAGCATTTTAAAATAGAGTATAGGAACCACAATTAAAGTGAGGATGGTAGAAGTTATGGTTCCTCCAATGAGAGAGATGGCGAGTCCTTGAAAAATTGGATCGAAAAGAATTACTATCGCACTGATGACCACCCCCCCTGCCGTGAGCAAAATGGGAGTAGTTCGTACAGCTCCTGATTCTACGATAGCTTGTTTAAGTGGGATACCCCTTTGAAGTTGGAGATCAATAAAGTCAATTAGCAGAATAGAATTACGAACCATAATACCCGCTAAGGCGATGAAACCGATCATGGATGGAGCACTGAAATAAGCACCCATGATCCAATGACCTAAGATGATACCGATGAGGGATAGCGGTATAGCTGATAGTTGAACGAGTGGCGTAATGAAATTCTGAAACCAGGCAACAATTAGTATATAAATGATAATCAATACGAAAAGGAAAGCTATTCCCAAGTCGCGAAACACATCATAAGTGATTTTCCATTCTCCGTCCCATTTCAAAGTAAAGTTATCTTCTTTAGCTGGCTGTCCTTTATAAGATTCCTGAAGATGATACCCTTCCGGGAGTTTAATTTTAGACAATTTCTTGGAAATGGCAGTCATTGCATAAATAGGACTTTCCAATTTTCCGGCGACATCAGCCGTTACGTATACAACTCTTTTTTGATCTTTGTGAGATATACTTTTATCCTTCAAGCCCTTGGTAACTTTTACTAAGTCACCTATCGGCACAGCAAGACCTTTTGGCGTGATCACCTTGAGGTTGAGTATGTCTGTAATATCAGACCGTTCTTTTTCCGGTAATTGCAATACAATGCCAATTGGGTCTATGCTGGCTGGTTGGTGTAGGGTTCCTACGGTCATCCCTGACAAAGCTGATTTGACTTCCTGCAGTATCTCATTTTCAGGTATTCCAAGCTTTATAGACTTATCCTTGTCTACTACAAATTTGTAGTAGACTTGATTTGCTTCTACTGACCAGTCTACATCAGCTACGTTGTCTGTATGAGAGAGCATATTCTTCACCTGTCGAGCGACATGGACTTGCTGATTATAATCTGGCCCATAGATTTCAGCAACGATAGTTGACATAACGGGAGGACCTGGTGGAACTTCCACTACTTTTACATTTGCATGGTATTTCTTGCCGATAGCCTGGAGCGCAGGTCGCATGGCTTTTGCAATGTCATGACTCTGCTCTCTACGTTTCTTCTTGTCTATCAAATTTACCTGAATATCAGCTACATTATTTCCAAATCTCAAATCATAATGCCGTATCAATCCATTGAAGTTAATAGGTGAAGATGTACCTGCGTAGGTCTGATAGTTTGTTACTTTATCATTCTGGCTGATATAAACTCCCAGTTCTTTAGTTACGGCATCTGTACGTTCCAAGCTTGTTCCTTCAGGCATATCAACAATGACTTGAAATTCATTTTTGTTGTCAAAAGGAAGCATCTTGACAGGTACAGATTTAGTGAAAAATAGCGTGAATGTTGCGAATAGAACCACGGCTAATGAGAGCATAAATGCCCAACGTTTTTTCCGGCTTTGAAGCAGAGGTGTGATAACTTGGGCATAGGCCTTATATATCTTTGTTTCATGCAGTTCGGTCGTAGAATCTTTCTTGTTTGCATTATCTTGTCTTTTCTCTTTAAACCTCAAAAAATGATATCCGAAATAAGGTGTCAGAGTAAGTGCTATCAACAGAGAGAAAGTCATAGCAATAGCCGCTCCAATAGGCATCGGACTCATGTAAGGTCCCATCATTCCAGAGACAAAAGCCATAGGGAGTACGGCTGCAATAACTGTGAGTGTAGCGAGGATAGTAGGGTTGCCCACCTCGTTGATGGCGAATATGGCAGCTTGTAAAGGAGGCAGATTCTGCATCTTAAAATGTCGATGCATATTTTCTGCAATGACGATAGAGTCATCTACTACGATACCAGTTACAAACACTAATGCAAAAAGCGTGATTCTATTCAGGGTATATCCTAAGAAATAGTATGCGAAGAGGGTCAGCGCGAAGGTAATAGGTATAGACATGAATACTACCAGTCCTCCTCTCCATCCCATGGCAAGCATGACAAAAAGTGTTACAGCGATAATGGCAATGATCAAATGTAACAGCAATTCAGACACTTTTTGTGAAGCTGTTGCACCATAGTTGCGTGTAATATTTACATGGATATCATTTGTAATGACGTTTTCTTTCAAATGCTTTACTTTACTGATTACAGCATCTGCGAGTTTCATGGCATCTGCCCCCTTTTTCTTAGCAATAGAGACAGTTACTGCTGAATAGTCATCAGGCATTTTTACCTTTTCTTTTGTTTCTGCTGCTCCATAGCTGAAGGATACATATTGCCTTGGCTCTCCAGGGCCATCCGTCACTTTTGCTACCTGATACAGGTATACGGGCTGATCATGATCAGTACCGACAATCATATTCTTTACATCATCCTCGTTAGTGAAGAAATTTCCTGTTCTGACAGAATAAACTTGATCGCCGGTGATGATGTTCCCTCCTTCAGCTTGGACGTTATTTGCTTGAAGTGCCTGTGCAATAGTCTCGAAATCTACATGACTTTCTGCCATCTTATCCTTGTCAAGGATGACTCTGATCTGGCGTTTTTGGCCGCCAGTGATCTTGACTTGTGCAACATTCGGTATTTTCTTGATTTCATTTCCTACTACTTCTGATACTTGTCGCAGTTCATATCCACTCATCTTGTTACTCCAGAGGGTGAAGGCCAGGACTGGAACATCATCAATGGATCTCGACTTGATCAGTGGCATAGTCATTCCTGGTGGCATGTGATCCATGTTCTTTATGATCTCATTGTATAATTTTACCATAGACCGTTCTGGGTCTTGTCCTACATAAAATTGCACAGTAAGCATACCCCTACCATTCATAGAAGTGGAGTATACATGTTCGACACCCTTGATGTTAGATGTGATTTTCTCCATAGGTTGAACTATCCTGGATTCAATTTCTTGAGGATTCGCTCCAGGATATCCCAACAAGATATCTGCTGTAGGGACTTCTATCTGAGGATCTTCTTCGCGGGGGATGAAGTAAATGCTGAATATGCCGAGAAGTAAGAATGCAAATACCAGTAATATACTTAATTTTGATTGAATGAAAGTATTTGCTATCTTTCCTGAAATTCCATGTTCCATTGTTGTTTGAATTAGTTGGTTACGGTAATGTCTTGTCCGTTGTAGAGTTTTTTATTCGTGCTTTCTATTATCCTGTCGTTATTATTTAATCCCGAAAGTACTTCAACCTGGTCTCCAAGAGTATTGCCAAGACGTATCCAATGTAATATGGCTTTGCTTTCCTTATCAGCAACGTAGACCCCGGTCAGTTGGTCTTTGGTTACAACGGATGATTTTTTAATAAGGATTCTGGGCATTCCTGTACCTCTGGTTTTGTTTGGTATATAGATGCTGGCATACATTCCTGTACGTAATCTTTTCCTGTCTTTTGATCCTATCGATATTTTTATCCCATACTGTCCACCTGTCATTACAGCTGATGGGCTTAATTCGCTGATCATACCATCGATTTTGATTCCTATAGACTTGATGTTGATCTTGACACGATCACCGATATGAAGAAATGTTATGTAACTTTCAGGAACAGATGCTGTTATTTCCATATTTCCTGATTGTTCAATAGTTAATAAGGGCATACCAGGGGTGGCTATACTTCCCTCGTCAACCATTTTTTGTGTTACAACACCAGAAAAAGGAGCCTTAATATGTGTATACGCGAGCATTGACCTTACTTCTTGAAGTTTCTGCAGAGCCATTTGCAGGCGAGCTTTAGCAGAGACATTTTGGAGTGCAATATTTTCGAGTTCTTTATCAGATACACTTTTCTGTTCATGTAAAGTCTGGTATCTCTGATAATCATGTCGTGCATCTTTTGATGTAGCTGAAGCCTCTGCAATCAAGGCCTTAGCTTGGGTTTCCTGTGCTTGTAGATCACTGCTATTGATGATCATGAGTATTTGTCCTTGATGGATGATATCTCCTTGCTTGACATATATTTTGTTGATGTATCCCATGATTTTTGTACTAATCACTGCCGTTTGTTTTGCAGAGACCGTACCACTGATAGATATTCCTTTACTACTTGTTCTTGTAGGATAATAGGTTTGTACCTGAATCGGTTTTCCCTTTTCCCCCTGATGAGGCTGTGTAGTACATGAAGTGAGAACTCCTATCAGGATCAGATATAATAACATACGTATTTTCATTGTGTAATATTTGATATTTGTTAATGATTAGATGTCAGTAATTCTGTGTAGTATTTGGTAATGTTATATGACATGATTGCTTTTGTTCGTTCAATCTCTTGCTGTGAAAGCTGAGCCTGTGCCATGAGGAGGTCTGTTGTGCTGGCCAAACCTTCTTGGTATCTGTTATGCAGAATTCTTAGGGCTTCCTCTGCTTGTTCTACACTTGTATTGTACTTTTTGATTTCGATAAGAAAATCATGAAGACTACGTAATGTTTGATGTAATTCCTGTTGCTTTTCATCTAAAAACAGATTCAATTCTTGTTTCTTTTTCTCCGTCATATAGTTGGCAGATTTAATCTTTCCCTTATTTTGATTTCCATCGAACAAGGTCCAGGAAAGTGAAATCCCAGCTAAATAGGAGTTTTTGTTGAATCCGAATATTTTAGAATCATTGAGTTGGTAATTGCCAAAAGCATTGATTCTTGGTAAAAGAGCCATGTGGGCTGATTTTGCTATCATTCTTGATGCTTCTAGAGCCGTTTTCATTGCCATTACATCTGATCTTGTTTTCGATAGAACAAGTTGATCCGGTTCCGTTATAACTTCTTCCAAAGTATCTGTGGTATACAGATCCGTCGTCTTTAATGTATTTCCTGTTAGGACAGTTAAGCCTTCGGATGCATTCTGGATATTACTTTCAGCTTTGGCTAAAGCACTTTCTACAGTGTTTACTTGAACCTGTGCATTTAGTACATCAGATTTTTGCACGAGTCCTTGCTTATAAAAATTGGTTACTGACTGACGGATTCCCATTACATCTATTATCGTCTTTTTCAAGATATGCTCTATTTGATATGCAAATTGTAACTGTGTATATGCTTTCTTTACTTCGAAAGTAATGTATTCTTTGGTATATGCTAATTTGTATGCATACGCTGTTCGCTGAAGCCTAGCTCCTTTTCGTGCATAGACTCTATCGAGATTGAGAATAGGAATGTTTGCATTGATGGAAGTTCCATAGTTAAATGTCGCATCGGGATGGTTCAATCTAGAGGGATTGAAATCCTGTGTGGTTGCAATTCCTTGCTGGAGTAGGAAACCAAAAGCATTCAAGGGATTGTTCGTGCTTTCTGCCGTATAGGAAACAGACACTTGCGGCAAGATTGCAGCATCGGTTTGTTTATATTCTGCATCGGCAATTTTATGTTCGAGTTCTGCTATCTGTATGTTGGCGTTCTGTTTTGTTGCGTATGAAACGGCATCGTTCATAGAGATGTATTTCCTGTTTTGTGCATTTGATACCATTATTCCAGTGACGAAAAAACTGATGACAACAATGATTTGGAAAATGTTCCAGTTCTGAGTTATTCGACTCTTTCTGTTTGACTTTTTCTCTTTCATATTTATTGCTTTGATGAATTGAATTTAATTCTATTGGATATATATTCCATTGGAAAACAATGCAAAGATAGAATATAGTTACCGTTTATGAAAATTTCCAATGGAAAACAAATGAGAAAAGGATAATATTTGTTATTTATTTTATTAAGTTAACAGTTATTTGCGTTTATAACTGTTTATGTATGATCTTTTCTCACAAAAAGGGGAACAAGTGTTTTTTATGTGATGGTTTTAGGGATAAATGATTTTAGAGATAAAATGTTCGTTCTGTTTATGAGAAAAGTTGTTTATTTCTCTGCAATACATTCCATCTCAATAAGCCATTCTGGACGGCATACTTTGGCATGAACAAGGATATGGGGAATATCAGGATAAACGTGGTTCATGAAATTCTCTGTTGTTTCAGCATCTGCATCATCTCGAAGGTAAACGATGAAATATTTAATATCTTTCATAATCGCACCTCCATCAGCCAAAAGGGTACCTATATTTTCCAGCAGACGTGCTGTCTGACGAGTTATATCACCAGGATACATAACTTCTCCTTTTTTGTTGATACTGGCTGTACCGGATATGAAAAATTGTTGTTTTCCATTTATGGTAACTTTTGTACCTCTTTCAAAAGCTACTCCATAGTCTTGAGTGGGATTAAGATGATCAGGAGCTTTCAAATATTGTATATTCTTTTCTTCGATATTCGGATAAGTAAGAAAATCCATTGCTACTGCAACTCTTGGAGATGAAGAATATCCACCTATTCCTGTACTGGCTATAAAATGGGTTTCCGGGGTGAGCCCTTGTTTCTGAAAGAAAGTGTTGCGGGCCTGAACTACTCCAGGATAATTTACGTCAATATCTCTTACATATATCCAAGTGCGTATCAGGTTCTTTGCCATTGTCATACCTGTTCCTTCTAAGCTCTTCAAGTATTTCTGAAACAGACAGGTGGTTTGAAAATAAGAATCTTTTCCTTCAACTTCATCATCAGTCAGCCGAAGACTCTGAAAGATAAAGGGATTGACATTAGTGGAAGTCTTGATGAGCAAAGAAATTTTTGATCTATCCAGAGGGGGCTGCTCGATGATGCTGTTGGCAGTCTTTGATATGAATTCTTTAAATAGCAATGAGTTCTTTAACTCTTTATATTGGCTGAAAGCATCGCTTAAGAAAATCTTAGTGTAACATAGATGCCGTCCCTCAGCTTCTTCGAGATCAAGATAATTGCCAAGATGCAGGTAAAGCTCACTCATGCGTTGTAAAAAGGTTCCTCTGCATTGAGGAGAAAGGATAATGTATCTGTTATTCATTTCTTATGAAGTAAATTTCTACATTTACAAAGATACAGCTTTTATACAAGAAAAGAATATTTTCGTCTAATTCAGAACTGAAAATACTTGGTTTTAGGGATAAAAGATTGAACAGAACACGCTTTTTGGTGAGTTTGGTTATGATAAAAATAAAAACAGACATTCTTGAATATCATTAAGAATATCTGTTTTTATTATAAAGAATATAACATCTGCTACATTGAATATCCCTTTAAAGTGATTCTAATAAATGTTTAATAACCACTTCTGCTGAAATTTCCCGGTTGGCCGCTTCTGGAATTACAAGGCTGTGGTCACTTTCTATTACATCATCGGTAACAATCAATCCACGGCGAACAGGCAGACAGTGCATGAAATAACCATTATTAGTCCACTTCATGTGTTCTGTATCAATCGTCCAGTTTCTGTCTTGATTTAAGATTTTACCATAATCTGCTGGATTCTTGACACCTGGACAACTCCAGTTTTTTGCATAGACGAAGTCGGCTCCTTCCAAAGCTTTTTTCTGATTGTATTCAACTTTGGCATTTCCGACAAATTTCGGATCAAGTTCATAACCTTCTGGTTGAGTAATGACGAAATCCACATCAGCTGCATTCATCCATTGTGCAAATGAATTAGGAACTGCTTGGGGAAGAGCGCAGCAATGGGGAGCCCAACTCATAACAACTTTAGGATGTTTTGTCTTTTTATGTTCTTCAATGGTAATGAGGTCAGCAAAAGCTTGAAGGGGGTGGACAGTCGCCGTCTCCATAGCGAATACCGGGCGCCCACTGTATTTTACGAATTGATTGACAATGGTCTCCGCATAATCGTAATCTCTGTCCTTAAGTCCAGCGAAACTACGTACACCGATTAAGTCGCAGTAACAACCCATAACGGGGATAGCTTCAAGAAGATGTTCGCTTTTGTTACCATCCATGATCACGCCACGTTGGGTCTCAAGCTTCCAAGCGCCAGCATTTACATCCAGAACAATAACGTTCATTCCTAAATTCAATGCTGCTTTTTGAGTTGACAGCCGGGTACGTAGGCTGTTGTTGAAAAAGATCATTAATAAAGTCTTATTCCTGCCTAAATTTTGAAATCCAAAACGATTCTTTTTTACTTCTTCTGCTTCGGCGATAGCTTGATTGAGGTTGCCAATATTTTCTACATTAAAGAATGTTTTCATAATGTTATGTGATTTTTGATAGATCTGTGTTGAAAGCAATAAGTTGTTTTTTACGGACGTATTTGACCATGTCCGTCAATGAGCCATTTATAAGTGGTGATTTCTTCAAGTCCCATAGGTCCTCTGGCTCCGAGCTTCTGTGTGCTGATACCTATTTCTGCCCCTAATCCGAATTGTCCTCCATCTGTAAAACTGGTTGCAGCATTTACATAGACACATGCGGCGTCAACCAAGGCTTGAAAGTGCTGAGCGGTTGTCGGATTTTCAGTGATAATACATTCACTATGTCCGCTACCATAGGTTGAAATATGTATTAATGCTTCATCAGGAGAGGCTACGGTCTTGATTCCCATAGCATAGCCAAGCCATTCTGTACTATAAGTTTTCTGGTCAGCATGAAAGAGCAAGTCTTCAGGATATTTACTCTTCAGAGCCAGATAAGCCTTTTCATCGACAGTAAGTTTTACATGATGTTCTATAAGTGGCTGACAAAGTAACGGTAGCTCGGGAAGTCGCTTCTCATGGACAATCAGACAGTCTAAAGCATTACACACACTTGGTCTGCGGCATTTAGAATTGTTGATGATCGCTTTACCTATATTTATATCACCAGACTCATCGAAATAGATATGGACGACGCCTGCTCCTGTTTCAATGACAGGAACTTTAGCCGTTTCACGTACAAATTTGATGAGTTGTTTGCTTCCACGAGGGATGCAGAGATCAATGTAGCCAACTGCTGTAAGCATCTCACTGGTAGCTTCGTGTGTCGCAGGAAGAAGAGTGACAGTGTATGGGCTGATATGAAAATGTTCCAGTACCTCGTGAATTACTTTTACTTCAGTTTTGTTAGTTTGATCAGCATCTTTCCCTCCTTTTAAAATACAAGCATTACCACTCTTGAAACAAAGAGAAAAAACATCAAAGGTTACGTTCGGGCGTGCTTCATAGATCATCCCAATGACTCCAAAAGGTACACTGATGCGCCTAAGGTGAAGTCCATTAGGACGGATGGTTTCTTTTGAAATCCTACCTAAAGGTGAGGGTAGGTTAGATACGTGGCGCATATCAGAAGCGATGTCTTGTAGTCGTTTGTCAGTAAGCATTAGCCGGTCATACATCGGGCTCTGAGAACCCATTCGCTCCAAATCTATAAGATTGGCTGCTAAAATTTCTTTTTGATGATCAGTAATAGCTGTAGCTACAGCATTTAGTATTTCATTACGTTGGTCATCAGACATAAGCCCAAGAGAAGTACTGACTGCCTTTACTTTTTTAAATGTATCTTCAAATTGCATTGTTCATCCTTTCTTGGTAATCTGTTGTTGGAATAGAGTCAGGTAAAACGAAAGATAGTATAGTAATCGGTTATCTTTTAAATAATGGACTGTTCATGATCCCTTTTTCATAATAGAAAGAAAGAGTTTATTCCATATAAAGATAATCATAATGTATAAGCGGTTTGATGTCGTGGATTCCGATATTTTTACGGGCTTCAAGTGCAGAATACCCACTTCTTCCTACGGCAATGGTCTTGCCATTTTCATCTACCACATCGATAATATCACCTTCTTCGAAATCACCATCAATGGAGGTTACACCAACAAGTAGTAGGCTTGTTGCTTTATTACCTTTGAGAGCATCAGCAGCGTTCTTATTAATGAAAGCACGACCCTTGGCAAAACTTTCACTATGAGCAATCCATTTCTTGACTGTAGTAGTTGGATTCGGATTAGGCCTGAATTCGGTGTGCATTGTCTGTTGGGGTTTGGTAACTAATTCTACAAGAATATTCGGAGTCTTTCCATTTGCCAGTATTACCTTGATACCTTCTTCAGCAACACACCTTGCAATTCGGACTTTTGTAATCATGCCGCCTCGTCCAAAGCCGCTCTTGGTGTTCTGGATATATTCACTTAAGTCATGGTCATAATTGACCATAGGAATAACACGAGTGGTTGGAGATTTTGGGTCACCATTATAGATGCCATCTACATTTGTGAGGATGATAAGTGTCTTGGCTCCCATCATAGAAGCAATGAGGCCTGAAAGTTCATCATTATCAGTGAACATCAGTTCCGTCACGCTTACGGTATCGTTTTCGTTGGCAATAGGCATGACATCGTTTTCAAGCATTACTGTCATGCAGGAGCGCTGATTGAGGTATTCCTCTCTTGTAGAGAAGCTCTCTTTCATAGTAAGAATCTGCCCTACTGGGATATTATATTCACGGAAAAGTTCATTATATAGACTTATTAATTTAACTTGTCCTACTGCAGAATATAGCTGTCGTTGGGCAACGCTACCCAGTTTCTTGTCTATCTTTAAGTCATTCTGACCACTGGTGATAGAACCGGAAGATACGAGAATAATCTCGTATCCATTCCGTCTCAATGTTACAATTTGATCGACTATGGCCGACATCCTTGTTACATCAAGTTTTCCGTCATCTTGGGTCAGTACGTTGCTACCTACTTTGACTACGATTCTTTTCTTCATCTTTTATCTTTTCATTGTCTTTCTCACGGATTTCCACCCTGCGGATCTTACCGGAAATGGTCTTAGGAAGTTCATCGACAAATTCAATTACTCGTGGATATTTGTAGGGTGCAGTTTCATGCTTGACATGATCTTGTAATTCTTTTATCAAGTCAGGACCAGCCTTGGATTTATATTCTTTAGATAAAACAACTGTGGCCTTGACGATATACCCTCGGATCTCGTCAGGTATACCGGTTACGGCACATTCTACTACCGATGGATGAGTCATCAAAGCATTTTCTACTTCAAAAGGCCCGATACGATAACCACTACTCTTGATGACATCATCAATTCGCCCTACGTACCAGTAATAGCCCTCTTCATCGCGCCAGGCCATATCTCCGGTATGATAAAATCCATCGTGCCAGACTTCCCTTGTTCTGGCCTCATCGCGATAATAACCTTTGAATAATCCTATAGGTTTGCCATTGAGGGTATTGATACAGATCTCACCACGTTCACCGTCTTCACACTCCTTACCGTCCGGGCGGAGTAAACATACGTTATATTGAGGATTGGGCTTCCCCATACTTCCTGGCTTGGGAGTAATCCATGGGAATGTTCCCAGAGTCATTGTTGTTTCAGTCTGACCAAATCCTTCATGGATATGCAATCCGGTACGTTTGAAGATTTCCTCTTCTACAGAAGGATTCATGGCTTCACCGGCTGTGGTGCAATATTCCAGGCTGCTTAAGTCATATTTTTTTATATCTTCCAGAATCATATAACGATAGATTGTTGGAGGTGCACAAAAAGAGGTAATATGGTATTTGGCCATTGCTGTCAGAATTTTCTTAGCCGTAAACCTCTCATGATCAAATACAAAGACGGCTGCTCCTGCAAACCATTGCCCGTAGAGTTTTCCCCATACAGCTTTTCCCCATCCTGTATCAGCAACAGTCAAGTGAATACTGTTTTCATTCAAGTTGTGCCAGAACTTACCAGTCGTCAGATGTCCTAATGCATAAAGAAAGTCATGTGCTACCATTTTCGGTTCTCCGCTTGTACCACTAGTGAAGTAGATTAGCATTGTATCCTCATTGGAGTTGACATACTCTGGGCGTCTGAACTTTGGCGCTTTTTGCCATTCTTTATGCCAATCATGAAAAGGTTTAGGGACCAGAGGTCCTACTGAAATTAATGTTTTTACACTTGGACTTTCAGGCATTGCTTGCTGGATCTGATCAAGGACATACTCATCACCTACACAAACAATAGCCTTGATGCTTGCTCGTTGATTGCGATATTCGATATCTTTGCTGGTTAGCATGTGAGTAGCAGGGATGGCTACAGCACCGATTTTATGTAATCCTAACATGCACAGCCACCATTCATAGCGACGTTTTAATATCAACATTACTTTATCTCCCCGTCCAATGCCAAGGCTTTGGAGATAGGAAGCTGCCTGGTCTGTTTGTATTTTTAAATCTTTGTAAGTAGATCGAATTTCTTCCCCTCTTTCGCTAGTCCAAAGTAAAGCTAGTTTATCTGGTCGTATTCTTGCCCATTCGTCCATGACGTCATAAGCAAAATTGAAGTTTTCGGGTATGGTAAATTTTAAGTGTTCTTTAAAATCCTGCTCGGAAGAAAAACTGGTCTGTTTTAAAAATCTCTCTATCATTTTTTTTCTGTAATGATATTGCGTCATTTGATGACGTAATTTGTTCTAAATAGCTTTTTAATAATTATTCAATGACAATATCAAGGAAGGTCACAGATTGATCTTTAAGTGCACGCATACAATGGGGATGACGGCCATCGTAATAGATACTGTCTCCTTCATTCAGAACCATAGCTTTATCATCAATAGTGATCTCTAGGGTGCCACTGATGACCAGATCAAATTCCTGACCATTCGTGGTATTTTTGTTATGATTCTTATTATTTGGTAATGGGTCAACTTGAGCGATGAATGGGTCAATCTTTCTTCCTCTGAATCCCGATGCAATACTTTGATATTTGTAATCATCGCCTCGGTCGATCTCTGGTCCTTCACCTTTACGAGTGATGTAGTAGCTACTCATGTGTGGTTCCTCTCCAAAAAGTAGTACTTCGAGGTCAATGCCATATCTTTTGGAGATTTTTGATAGCCTATACACAGAAGGGTCAGCTTTTCCTTCTTCTATCTTTGAATAATGTTCCAAACTAATTCCGCAAAGATCCGCTACTTCCTGAGCGGGGATATTGAGTACATCCCTCAATCCTTTTAAGCGTTCCCCGATTTGTTTAATAGCTTCTTCCATAATTGTTATTTTTTAAAGTTGCGTTTGCGAAATTACGAAATCTTTTCCGAAGTTTTCTTTTAATTAGTTGCTTTTTTGTCAGGAGTTAAGACAAAATGTAGAAATTTGCACAATTGGTGCGAAGTGTGTAATTATTCTATGCACAGAATGCTTTTCTCTGTGCAGTTTCTTGTGTACATTAGATTTTTCTTACTCGTTAATGAAAATATATCTAGCCTATAGAGAACTTTTCTTCACCTGTAAGGTCACATGCCTGCTTTAAGTCCACGTATAACGGCACTGGTAAAACCAGAATGTTCCATTTCATTGAGTCCCTTGATCGTTACACCACCAGGAGTAGTCACTTGATCTATTGCGGCTTCAGGATGCATTCCTGTATTCTGAAGTAATTTGACAGCTCCTTCTACAGTTTGAGCTACAATTTTTGTAGCATCACTAGCTTTGAATCCAAGTTCTACACCCCCTTCTGTGCTGGCACGGATATAGCGCATCGCATAAGCAATGCCACAACTTGCCAGTGTCGTTCCGGCAGTAAGTAGTTTTTCAGTTGTAATTAGACTTTCTCCTAATTCATCAAAGAGATCCGTAATTATCTTTGTTTGTTCTTTAGTCGCGCCTTGTGGGACAATGAAGGTCATGGAGGCTCTTTCGGCGATAGCAATATTAGGGATTACCATGAAATATGGCAGAGTGCTTCCGTTTTTATTCAGCCACTCACTAATCTGATTAGAAGAAACTCCGGCAGCAATAATGATTAGTAATTGCTTTTTGTAGTCCAGACTGTTTTTGATTTCTCTTAGGACGGTCTCTAAAGTCTCAGGCTTGACAACAACAGAAACAATATCTGCCTTTGCAGCAATAGAATTTTCTGTAGTGACGCTGGCACCTTCTTTTGTATAATGTTCCAGTTTTGCTGGTTTGGGGTCTGCAATGGTAATATCTTCTGGTTTAAAAGTTTGGTCCTTCAATAGGCCTTCTGCAAATGCACCTCCCATAGCGCCTGCTCCAATAACTGATATTTTCATACGTTTTTTATTTCACCCATCTGTATAAAATGGGAAGTTTGACAATATTTTAACTTACTTCTTATCTATTATAAATATACAAAGATAATAAAAATAAAAGATTCTCCTTCTGAAACCTTATTTTATTCAGAATAATAAGAGTGTCGTAATTTCTTGTAGGCTGGAATCATATATGCCTTTGAAGATAGATACTGTGATCGATGCATTTCGGGAATTCTTCTTTATAGTGAGAAACCATAATAAGGGTTTTGTTTTTTCGTTTGCAGAAAGCCTCTATAATGTCTTTGACCATACGTCGATTGGTGTTATCCAAGCCATGTAGAGGTTCATCAAGTATAAGCAGTTCGGGATCTTTTACGAAAGCTCGTGCAAGGAGAACCAGTCGTTGTTCTCCGCTGGAAATCTTCAGGAACGAACGATGTTCCAAGTTCTCAAGTCCGAAGATATGTAACCAGAATCGACATGTCTCAAATTCTTCTGTTGAGGGTTTTGCATAAAGTCCTACCGAGTCCTTCAGCCCACTAGCTACGATGCGGACACATTCGAGGTTCTTCTGATAAGACCTTTGTAGTTCTGGGGATACATAGCCAATATGTTTTTTGATATCCCAGATGCTTTCACCACTGCCTCGTGGACAATCAAAAAGAGTGATGTCACAAGCATAACTCTGTGGATTATCGGCACAAACCAAACTTAGAAGAGTTGATTTTCCAGCTCCATTTTGCCCCTGTAATGCCCAATGTTCACCATTATATACAGTCCAATCCAGATCCTTTAGAATCGTACGTTTACCGTAAGTGATACTTACTTTATTCATCTTTACCACTTCATGGGTATGGTACTCGTTTGACTTGTAAGGGAGATTGATGATTTCCTGTTCATTTTCTTTGTTCAATACTCGTGTCGGAAAAGGAATGCGATGAGCTAAGTATTCTTCTCTAGTTACTTTTGGATAAACCTTCAAATCTTTTACTTCTACTATATGAGTGATAAACTCTGGAATATCATCTAATTTTGATAGAATCAGAATAATCTGAAGATGGTGTTCTGCTGCCAGTTGGGAAAGAAGTACTTTCAGTTGGATACGAGTATCGGCATCCAGTCCGATGAACGGATTATCCATAATCAGTATGCGTGGTTCTGCAAATAAGGTTTCAGCCAGTTTAAATTTGCGTAGTTCGCCACTGGAAAGAAGTATGATGTATTTATCCAGAAAGGACTGCATCTCAAACTGTTTATAGATACGCTGTTGCAACGCACGGCGTTCTGGCGTATATTCGCCTGCGAATTGAAATGCTTCTTCGAGTTTTGATGCTACGGTCGGTGTATGTTCATCTATTTCCTGCTGGTTCCAACGTTGCTGGAGATAATAAGTCTTATCATTGTCTCCTCCATAACTGTCTCGGAAAGTAATATATCGGATATTATCGCTTACTCGCTCTTTCTTACTTGGAGAAAAGTCATATTCTGGATCATGCATCAAGAGAGGATGCCTCCCTATAATGATGTCTGCCAATAGAGATTTTCCTCCTCCATTGGGACCTACTATGGCAATATGTTCTCCCTCTTTTGATTCAAAATTTACAGGTTCGGCCAAACGCCATTCCTGCATACGTGGGATACCTTGGTTGATACGGATGATTTTCTGCATGAATATAGTGCTATTCTGTTTTTGTTGATTTTTTAATTGGTGATTTATTTACCTTTACACTTAGAATTCATTGAGCACAGTTTCTAGTTTTTCGATGAATAAGTCAGCCTCGTCCCTGGTCAAGCAAAGAGGGGGGAGAATACGCAGAATATTCTTTTGGGCACAACCCGTAAAACAGTGTTGTTGATAAATTAATTTATTACGAACATCCTTCTGTTGGATATCCATAACAACTCCGATCATAAGTCCACGCCCTCTAACTTCGAGAATATGCGTGTTGCGCTGTTGAAGTTCCTTTAACTCCTGTATGAGATACTCTCCTACGAGGTGAGCATTTTCTACTAATCCTTCTTTTTCAAAGACATCAAGTACGGCAAGAGCAGCCGTGCACGCCAGATGATTCCCTCCAAAGGTCGTTCCTAGTTCGCCGGAGAAAGGTTTGAATGCCGGTGAGATAAGTACTCCTCCTATAGGGAAACCGTTGCCAATGCCTTTGGCTACAGTAATCAGATCTGGTCTGATGCCCAGCCATTGATGTGCGAAAAACTTGCCGCTTCGGCCATAGCCGCATTGAATCTCATCAGTGATGAGAACGGCGCCCTGTTCATGGCAGGCCTTTTGTAATCCTTGGGCAAATTCCGGTGTGGCCATATTTACGCCACCGACACCTTGTATACATTCCAGAATGCAAGCACAGACATCCCCTTTTGACAATTCTTTTTCCCACGCTTCCAGGTCATTCAATGGTAAGAAGGTTACATGTTTGTTGGAATTGATGGGGGCCGTGATTTTGGGATTATTTGTAACTTCGACAGCTAGTGACGTCCTTCCGTGGAAGGATTTCTCAGCAGCAAGAATCCTGGTCTTTTCAGTATGGAATGAAGCTAGTTTGAGTGCGTTTTCGTTTGCTTCTGCTCCGGAATTGATCAGGAAGAACTGATAGTCATCATAGCCGCTGATCTTGCCCAATCGGTCAGCAAATTGCTGCTGCAACGGGTTGATGACGGAATTGCTGTAGAAGCCTAGTTGATGAAGCTGACGGGTCATCATTTCTATATAATGGGGATGGCAATGGCCAATACTGATGACAGCATGGCCGCCGTACATATCCAGGTATTCCTGATTTTTATCGTCCCAGACCTTACAGCCTTTGCCCTTTACGATATTGACATCGAAGAGTGAATATACATTGAATAGTTTCATTAAAATGCGCTTCCTTTTAAATTTAATCCTGACTTTTGATCTATTCCGAACATGATATTCATGTTCTGTACAGCTTGCCCAACTGCTCCTTTAAGAAGGTTATCAAGACAAGATGTAATGAGGAGTTTATCATCTATCTTATCAACGTGTATGAGTACCTTATTAGTATTTACGACTTGTTTTAAATCTAAAGGCTGGTCTATATAATGCGTAAATGCTGCATCTTTATAGAACTCTTTATACCCGGCAATAATTTCATCACTGTCAGCATTCGTCTTAACAACTTCCGTAGCAAAAACGCCACGAGTAAAGCATCCGCGGTAAGGAATAAAATCAATACTTGTATTGAGAAATCCCTGTATCTGCTTAAGGCTCTGCCGAATTTCCGGGATATGCTGATGCCTGAAGGCTTTATAGATACTCAGATTGTTGTCCCTCCAGGAATATTGAGTCGTCGTTTGTAACTTTTGCCCGGCTCCAGTACTTCCTGTGATTGCATTGACCGATACATCTTTAGTAATCAGATGCATCTTAGCTGCTGGGAGTAGTCCTAACTGGATACACGTGGCGAAACATCCTGGGTTTGCAACATGTTGAGCCTTTGCTATCTGGTCTGCATTGATCTCTGGAAGTCCATAAATGAAATCATGTTTCTGTGCTGTCGGATGTTGGGTCTTCGTAATATTCTCTGGAGCAAGGCGGAAGTCTTGTGCCAAATCTATGATTTTAACATTTTCCGGTATGTTGTGCGTTTTCATGAAAGCCTCGCTTTTTCCGTGTCCAAAACAAAAGAACACCACATCTATCCTGTCGAAAGGCATCTCGGAAGTAAACTTAATGTCCGTATCACCGTAAAGACCTTCATGGATATCGGCAACAGAATTTCCTGCATTGCTTTCGCTATTGGCAAAGACTATTTCTACTTCTGGATGGTTAACAAGAAGACGAATCAATTCCCCTCCTGTAAATCCAGCAGCTCCTAATATTCCTACTCTTATCATGATTTTTTTTATTTTCTATCCCTGTTGATATACTGATTTCCTGATATGTCCTTAATTGTGGATAATAAAAAATCAAAGATTGCTTTTTGTATTTTTATCATCATCTTTTGTGGAATTTTCTTTTTGTTTTATTGAAGTGTCTTTAGGAATAATTAAGCATAGGGCAAAATAGATAATAATACCTGTGAAAATACAGGTTATAACGCTGAAAGCCACATAGGCCACTCTTATCCATGTAGGATCTACTTCAAAGTAGTTGGCAATACCCGCGCATACACCACCTATTTTGACATCTTCTGTTGATCTTGTCAATCTTTTGTTTTTTTTATTTTCCATATTATTCGGATTTCTGTAATAGAGTTAAATATACAGTATTGGGGAAATGAATCCAGCCTTTTGAATTCCTTTTGGTCTACAAGTTTGATTTATAGTTGGTTTTTCTCTTGCGGATTATCATCCATGTGGGATGGTGAGGAATTCATTTAAATATTTCTTCTCTTGAATTCTTTCGAATTGTACCCTTGAATCTCTTAATGGATTATCAGGTATTATTCTTCCAAGTAAAATATAAGTTATAATTCCTATGATGCATCCTGTCAAAATAGTTACAAGTACAAAAATAATTCTGATCCACGTGGAGTTGATTTTAGAATATTCCGCAATACCAGCACACACACCACTTATGTTAACATCTTTCGATGATTTTGCCAGTTTCTTCATTTTCCTTTTGTGGCTTTACCTTAGGGTCTGTGAAAACATTGAGTTACAAGTTGGAAGAGTAATTACCTGTAGATCTGAATTTAGAAAATAAATCTCATTATCTCTTCTCCTTGGGATGTATCCCATAATATACTCGTAATGGAGTAGAGAGAACTTTGATAAATCCCTTCATCTCTTCGGCAGTCCAACCATGTTGCATTTCTCCATATTCCCCAAGTTTTGATTTTAGTAAATCATCTGTGGAATCAACTCCAACGGTTTCAAAACTTAAAGGGCGAAGCTTAAGAATGGCTGTTCCATTAACATGTCTTTGTGAGGAAGTCAGCATTGCCTCTATATCTGGCATGACAGGTTCCAGATATTGGCTTTCGTGAAGGAACATGCCATACCAATTGCCAATCTGGTCTTTCCAATATTGCTGCCATTTGCTGAGTGTATATTTCTCTAATAATCGGTGAGCTTCAATAATCAACTTTGGTGCAGCAGCTTCAAAACCTACACGCCCCTTGATGCCGATAATCGTGTCTCCTACATTACAATCACGTCCGATGGCGTATGCGGCGCCTATGTCTTCTATCTTTTGGATAGCTTTTACTTTGTCTTTAAAACCCTCGCCATTGACAGCAGTTATTTCTCCCTTTTCAAAAGTGATTTTGAGCTTACTTTCTTCTCTTTTTGTTACATGTTTCAGATATGCTTCTTCTGGTAGACCTTGTGCCGAATCAAGGATTTCTCCTCCACAAATGCTGGTTCCCCAAATTCCTACATTATAACTGTATTTCAGTTTTGTGAAGTCTGCATTAAAACCATGGGTGTTCAGAAAATTCACTTCTTCTTTCCGTGTCAGATGGTGATCACGTGTCAGTGTAATGATTTGAATATTTGGGCACATGACAAGGAAGGTCATATCGAAGCGGATTTGATCATTCCCGGCTCCTGTTGAACCATGAGCAATAGCGTCTGCACTGATCTCTTTGGCATAACGAGCTATGGCAATAGCTTGGAAAATACGTTCACTACTTACTGAAATTGGATAACAATTGTTGCGGAGAACATTGCCGAAAATCATATATTTCAAAGATTTTTCGTAATACTCTTGAGTTACATCAAGTGTGACATATTGTTTGGCTCCCAATTGATAAGCATTCTTTTCATTTCTTTCCAATTGTACAGTACTGAAGCCACCTGTATTGGCACATGCCGCATAAACATCCCAACCCTCTTGGGAAAGTTTCATAACAGTATAAGAGGTATCAAGTCCTCCGCTATATGCAACAACTACTTTTTTGTTTTCCATAATCTTCTCTGATTTTATTTGTAAGTTTACTCTTCTTTTTTATTTTGTAAATTGAAGAGTCTTTGTTTTCTAAATGATGAAAGTGCCGTTTTATATCTGGAATTGATTGTATTGTATTTTCTTTTCATTTATTTTGAATAGTACCTATTGTTTAGGGCATTTATAGGATATTTCTATGCCTAAATCATTTTTAGTTTAGCTCTTTTTGTCAATCCTTCTGATTCTATCGATTATTTCCTGTGGCATTTTTGCTGGTAAGCTTTTTTGAGGGTCGAAAAGCATAGCTGTACAGATACAATATTTTCGGTGAGTTCGATGAAGTACATCTACGTTAATACACCCTTCGCATCCCCTCCAGAAGGCTTCATCATTGGTAAGGTCATTGAACGTGACCGGTAAGTATCCTAACTGCGTATTCATCTTCATGACAGCTGAACCACTTGTTAATGAGAATATCTTGGCATTTGGCCAACGTAATCGGGCAAGTGTGAATGTAAGATTCTTGATTCGTTTGGCGATTCCAAACCCTCTAAAGTCAGGATGAACTATTAAGCCTGATGTTGTGACATATTCTTTGTTCCCCCAAGTCTCTATATAACTAAATCCTGCGAATTTGTCTCCAGAAAGGGCAATCACAGCTTTGGCTTCTTTCATCTTTGTAGCCAGATACTCGTGTGTACGTTTAGCAATGCCTGTGCCCCGCACCTTAGCAGCGTCAGCAATCGTTTTAAGAATGGTATCTATATATTTCTCATCTGATGCATCTGCAACCCTCACTTTGATTTCTTCCATTTTCTTGTGATTAATAATTCATGGCCATAGGCCCTTTCTTCAAATTATATGTTTTTGCATTACCCGTTGGCGGAATTAATTAACATCTAAGATTACCGCTAAGTCTGGTAACCTCATTACAACAGTATTGGTAATCTCGGATCATGTGATAGTTTAAATACTAAACAGTATAAGTGGTTGAAAATAAAATATATGTACAACTTCTTATGCCTATTTCTTCCTTCATGTTTAATTCACCCAATGGGTTGCATTCTGTTTTTGTACTATTATTATCGACCTCTTCATTATAAATTTGGGATGACTGACATTAGTTCGTCTGTAATGACTTTTTCGCTAGAGTCATCTTTCTTTACAATAAAAATAGTATCATCTCCAGCAATTGTTCCTAATATTTCCGGGAGCCTGGCATTATCAATATTGTAGGCTATACTGCTGGCGTAGCCTGGACGAGTTTTAATGACTCCTATATTTCCGGAAAAGTTAAGAGATAAGAATCCGGGAGACTGAATCATCTGCATAGCCGATTGTGGACTATGAACACGCTTGTACATGGTCTCGTTTGGCAATACATATACATATCTTCCGTTCATGCTGGCGGCTTTGGCAACCTTCAGTTGTTTGAGATCACGACTTAGTGTAGCTTGCGTAAGTTTGAATCCCTCTTTTGAAAGAGCATCAAGTACTTCTTCCTGACTTCCCAGTTCTTGACTGGAGATAATCATTTTTAGGGCTTCCAATCTGCTGTCTTTTACTTTCATAAGATGTATTTTTATTCAATATTACTTGCAAACATATAAATTTTTATTCAAATAGAAAAATATTATTGCATAAAATAACAGAAAAACTTAATAAATGTATTTATATTGCTTATTATGCGTATATGTATGCAATTAGAGGTGGCTATAAAAGAAAAAGGGATTTTGCTTCAATCATGGATTTGGAAGTACAAATTTGTAGGTTCCTTTTTTATATTTAACGTGAGTTCGACGAATTCAAAAAAGAGCAATCTGTGTATCAATGGTCCTTTGAACATTGATACACGGCTTTTTGGGAAAGAAGCAGTAAGCTGCGATACATCCAAGCAGGTTTACAATAAAATTGTCAAAACAACGATGCCTGAAATGTTCCACCTGTGCGATATTCTTAAGTTCATCGTTGACAGTTTCTATAATTGCTCTTTTTCTAAGCAGAAGTTTGTCTGATACGGACATCAGTGCTCCCTTCATATTACTTTTAAGCTTAGTGATAAGCTGGATACCATCAATGAACAGCCTTTGAAAGAGATTCTTACTGATATAGCCCTTCTCACCAACCAGCTTACCATAAATAAGTTCTATAAAAGCCTTGTATTCCAGGGGCTTGCGGTCATCCACATCGCCGGGGGTAATCATAAAGTTCAGTAGTTCTCCTTTCTCATTACAAATTAAGTGAAGTTTGAATCCAAAGAACCAACCCATGGAACTGTCTTCGGTGATCATAGCAACTATTTTTTGTAAAACTTTGATTTTCAATACTTTAAATAGTTCTTCTTTGATTGAGTTGAACATGAACTACTGAATAAAATCACAATCATAGACTATTGATTTTCAATATAATAGTCCATTGCAACCAAAATGCACTATTTCGGTATACCATTATGGTGCATAGCGCTCAGCGATATGCACCATACAGTAGAGCTCAATGCACTATACAGCTCAACAATGACTATAATGCTGACTTTACCTGAATCCGATAGACGCTTTTTCTCTTCATAAGCTAGACCAGTAGATGCTTTCTTTCTATCCAAGCAGAATCGATGGTTACAATAATTTTTGCTGATCATCAAATTTTTAGATCTTTATATTTCGTCGAACTCGCGTTATTTAAGACCTGTTGGCGGAATTAATTTACCATAGTATTGCCCCCCCAGTTCCATAGCGGTAAACTCATTACCAAAGTACCACAGCGTGGTAATTTCGGATTGTAACTTTTTTAAAAGGGTGGATGAATAAGTGGCTGAAGATTACATATACGGCTTCTTGTCCCATTTCTTCCTTCATATTTAATTCCGCCAATGAGTATTTAAGGTCTTAGTATACAGTCTTCTGAAAATATATTTCCTTTCGATTTACAAGGCTGCTTATATGAAGGATAATTATTAATGTAGCTGATGGTTTCGTGTCGCAGATAAAAGGTCTAAAAATATTTATCCTGTCTTTTACCTCTATAGAATAAAAGACAGGATAAGTAATGGTGAGGGGAACCCTATTTAATGGTTATTGCTATTTCCGAATATTCTTAAAAGATAAAGGAAAAGATTAATAAAGTCCATATAAAGGTTTAAAGCCCCGAGTAATGCAAGCTTCTGGGCCCCTTCATTAACTTCATATTGTGTAGAGAGAACTCGTTTCATTTTCTGGGTGTCCCATGCAGTTAGACCTACGAAAATTGCGATACCTATATATGAAAGGATGTAATCAAAAGTAGCACTCTTAAGAAATAGATTTACTAGTGTAGCAATAACTAGCCCAATAAGAGCCATAAAGCAAATATTCCCGATGGAACTAAGATCTTTTTTAGTAGTAGTACCATAAACTGCCATTACACCGAATGTTCCTGCTGTAATGAAGAATACTTTGGCAATTGATGTCATCGTATAAATCATGAAAATAGAGGAAAACAGTACCCCGTTAAGAACAGAATACAGAATAAACATGAAGGTAGCAGTACCTAACGAGAACCTGTTAATACCTGCACTGACGCCAATAACCAAGGCAAATTCCCCAATAATGAGCCCCCACATGATTGCAGAATTCGTATAGATAGCTCTTAATAGGTTAGGACTACTAGCTACACCGAAAGCTGTCACACCTGTGATAATCAATGCCAAAGTCATCCATACGTACATTTTCCTCGTGAGAATAGGGAGGGCTAGATTTAACTCTCTGGTTTTGCTTTGGCGTGGTTCCTCATAATGATTCAATGAGTTATACAATTCTTCTTCTGTCATAAATGTCTTCTTTTATATTTATCTTTGCAAATATAGGGCCATTGTACAAAATAAACAAGAAAAAATATGAATTTTAACTTTTCCTGAAGATGAAATAATATTGTTTCTTAACATCATTCTAAATTAAATTCTGATATGATTGCTCATCGTTTCATTTTTCTATGTCGTTACATTCACACTTTACGACATAAATCTTCTGTGAAAAGAAATCCTTGAAGAGTTCTTTGGCATAATTCCAGTTTTCCTTATTGATGCAATATTTAACTTTAGGAGGAATAATAGTTCCTTGTATTAATCCGGCATCTTTTAATTCCTTTAGATGCTGACTGACTGTCGCTTTTGAGATTGGAAGTTCGTCGTTAATATCTCCAAAGTAACATTCTTCTTGTTTTGTCAGAAACTGCATGATTTGAACTCTTGCAGGGTGACCTAATGCTTTTGCAAAACCTGCTATCTGTTCTGTTTTTATACTGTATTTCTTTTCCTTGTCCATATATCAATTATATTAGAAATTCTAGATATTTGTTTTTCTAGTTTAAGTTTTTGGAATATGTTTTTGTTTTAATAAGGAATGCTATATATGTCCTCTATTTCTTATTAGTTGGGGAATTATTATTACATGGGATGTTTGGGTCAGACCTAAGTCATACCATTTAAGTAAGACAATCCTTTTATGTTCGCAAACATACGAACAATATTTTGATATTACAATTAATTTTGAATACATCTTGATGAAATTAAGAAACTTTAAGCTAGAGGCACTGTAAATATATATGTTGTATGAACATCCACCCTAGAATTAAGACCGCTTTTCAATAGATGTCTTAAAAACGGGTTTTGGATTCCGCTCTTCATAGAGTAGGCTTAGTCTGTAATAATGTTAAGAGAATCCTGATTTTAGCTAGTTAATTCAATTTCAGAGTTTTCTTCTCTAATATATAGATTAAAATAAGTATGATGTTCAATTATCTGATTATTCTAATTAAATAAGGTATATGAGCTTTTAAGACTTGATTTATATCAATAGAAGAAAAAAAACGAACTTTTTTTCAATTTTTTCTGTAAAAGATTTGGCGGTTAGGAACAAAAGCCCTATCTTTGCAACCGCTTTCGGACGAAGAGCCCGGGAGCAAAGAAAGAGTTCTTTGAAAAGATTATCATAAAACAGACAGGCAGTAACGAGAAGCGGGA
>JAKVJW010000024.1 GCA_022486815.1 Prevotella sp.
TGTTATCTTTTGCACCCGGCAAAGAAAGATAGGCCAGCGGATTGGTAATCTCATTAAAATCATTAGTTGGAACGTTAAGAAGACGACCAGAATTTCTATCATTAACGAGTGGTCCGTATTTGCTTACATCACCAGCATAAGTAGATCTTAAGGCATCATCATTTTCCGGATATACACTCATCAAAGGAGGCAAGAACAAAGCATTTCCTAATGCTGAACCTGTAAGGTTATTCGTTTCAATACTCGTACTATTAATTCTCGAATAAGCGACATTTACGCCTACCTTCATTTTGCTTAGCCAGTTACGGTCCTTGGATGCGTCAAATACTTTATAATTCGTATTACTGCGCAGAGAAAGCCTCTCATAATTACTTCTACCGTAATTACCACCAATAGTACCTTCCTGTTTGTAATATCCAAGAGACAAGAAATAGTCCAGACTTTCTGATGCACCACTTAAACTAAGTTGATGATTTTGTACCGGAGCATTGTCATTAAACAATTCATTCTGCCAGTTGGTATTAGAAGTACCAAAACTGGCAAGTTTTGCATCAATACTAGTATCACCGGCATAACCAGCAGCTTCTTTCATCAATGTGGTATAGTCATTTGCATCCATCATTTTTCGTTTGTGCCACGGATTTTGCCACCCAAACGAGACATCATATTTTACCCTAGTCTTACCCAACTTACCGATCTTTGTAGTAACCAATACTACACCATTAGCAGCACGAGCACCATATACAGCACCAGAAGCTGCATCCTTAAGTATTTCTATACTTTGAATGTCGTTAGGGTTAAGGTAATCAATACCCCCCTCAATAGGCATACCATCTACGATATAAAGAGGGTCCGAATTGTTGATAGTTCCGTTACCACGTATACGGATTTTACTTGATGCACCAGGCTGGCCTCCACCTGTCGTAACCTGGACACCTGAAACTAAGCCCTTTAATGCTCCATCTACTCTTACAGGCTGAGTCTTCCCCAGTTCATCAGCCCCGACTTTAGCAATAGATGCAGTTACTACACTTTTCTTTTGTATACCGTATCCAACTACTACAACTTCATTAAGTGATTCTGAATTTTCATCAAGAACAATCCTCATGTTCGGAGAGACCTTGATTTCTTTGGTTTTATAACCTATATAAGAAATTGAAAGAGTTGAACCAGCTTCAGTTGACAAACTGAAATTACCTTCCAGATCAGTTACTGTACCAGTAGAAGTTCCTTTTTTTATAACCGAGGCACCAATAATGGGATCGCCATTATGGTCCACTACGACACCCTTATACGTCGTTTTCTGGGCAAAAGTTGCTATTGAGACCAATAAAGTCAACAATAAGATTAAATACCTTTTCTTTTTCATACTTATTTATTAGATTAATATATATACGTTAACAAATAATGACGTTGCAAAAGTAGTACAAAATATTAAGGTTCTTTCACCATTGTGAATATAAAGTGGATTAAATTCCAAATATACTTTTACTAATTATCTCATAATCAACCGATTAATAATTAATCCAATTTATGAAAAAGTGGACAGAATATAAAGATATTAAGAATAGAGTTCTCCAAATAACTGTTCTTAACGTTTGCTCTGTAGTCCATAATTGCCAAAGTTCTCCTCATCCGTAACTGTTCTGCCATTACCCAATTAGCGCATCTATAAAATACCATCCTATTATGATAAGATGGTAGAAATGGTATTGTATTGTGATTGATTATTCTTCCATGCCGTATTGGCGATGGAACATATAGTAAAGAAGGCACCCGCCCCGGAATCAGACCAGAAGGAGCCTGATAGTTACCTTCTTTCCTGTTATTTTTTATTGCTGTTGAAAGACACGCACATAATCCACTTCCATTGTAAGAGGCAATGCACTATAGTCAACTCCTTGTGCGCCGCCCCAGTTACCACCATAAGCAAGATTAAGTATTACGTAGAAAGGATTATTGAAAGGCCATGAACTAACGCCTGTACCATCATTTTGATACGTAAGTATCGTCTCTCCATCAACATAGAAAGTGATTTCGCTACTTGTCCACTTCATAGCATATACATGGAAGTCTGATTCAGCAGTATCCACTTTCTTATTACCACTTTCTATAGAAGTTCCGCCATTATTATATTTATTACAATGAATGGTAGAATAGATAACATTAGGGTTATATCCCACTTCTTCCATGATATCAAGCTCTCCGCATCCAGGCCATGGATTAGTAGAAAAATTATTATTTGCAGGCATCATCCAGAATGCAGGCCATGTGCCCTTACCTTGGGGGAGTTTGATTCTTGCCTCGAAGTATCCATATTTCCAACCGGTTCCTACATTAGCATAAACACGTCCTGAATATATTTTGCCATTGTAGTTGAAACAATGTATCTGCAACTTACCATCTTTAATTTCGGTAACTCTCTTACCATCTATATCACCATCTACATAGTTTTGAAGTTCATTGTTTACCCAACCGGAACCCTGCACCTCATGAGTCCAGTCACTACCAAGTACATTACCCGTATTAAATTCATCATGCCATACCAGTTTATAGCCCTCAGGACCTTTAGGATCAAGATCCGCAGCACCTTCTTTTTGAGTAACTTTAATTGTTTTACGTGCAGTACCCCCCATAAAGGTTATTGTTCCTTTACGTACCTGCGTAACAGGATTAACATCTGCCGAGACATGAATCGTACTCTCTCCCGAACCAGCACTTATCTTATCTATTTTAATCCATGAGTCTGAGATAACAGTTCCCCACTCATGACTTGCCTTGACCGTTACTGATGCAGAGCCACCTGCACCGTCAATAGATATAGAGTCCGGAGTACAACTTATTTGATCAGCATTGGTAACTTCGCTGCCACCACTGCAAGCAGTTAATGCAAAAGCAAATAATATGCCTGTAATAAAAAACAGTTTCTTCATTATCATCTATTTTAAAGGAGATCACTCCCGGAACAGGAGTGATCTCCTTAATTTATAATTATTTAGGTGATTTCTTGATTAAAGTAATATCTGTAATCGTAAATTCATCACCTGCTTTACAACCGCCAAAGTCAAATATCAGTTTTACATTCTTGGCATCTGTTTTACCCGACAGTTTTGTATCCGCAAATTTAAGAACCTTTTTCTCGCCAGCCTTTAAACTTATATCATTTTTATAGAAAAGTTGGTTATTATCATCCTTGGCTCCTGATTCACATAGTTTTATGGTTGCACGCGGCACATTAGAAGAACAAGAAAGCACGCAAGAGAAATCTACAAGATCAGTAGCAGCGACAGGTAAGCTCTTAGGAGTAAATGTGTTCTGAGCCTGCCATTCTGCAGATGTGGCATCATTTGCTTTGATTGTGTATACCTTACCGCCATAAGCCTTTGTACTAACTTTGAAATCAGGATTTCCTATCTGGCCCCAACTTGCATTACTCCACCAGAAAGACATATCATAGGCCTGATTTGCATCAATATCCTTCCAAAGGTTGCCGGGATCATTGTAATCAAAAGGTGCCACAGTACCATCATCATTAGCATGATCTTTCAATACAATGTCACTAATCGTTACATTTGTATTATCAGGATTACCGCCAAAGTCAAATACTAGTTTTACGTTGTTTATGTCTGCGCCCTTTACACCGGAAGCATATACCACATATTGTTTATTACCTTTAAGGGATACCGACTTTTCATCATCTACTATAGATGTTTTGTCATCAGCACTGCAAACTTTTACTGTAGCAGCAGGAACATCATTTGAGGCAGTTATCTTGACAGAGAAATCATAAGTTTTACTAGCCGAAACAGCCATATCAGTATTAAACATGACCTGATTCTGCCATTGTTCAGCAGTTGCCTTGGAATAAGACAGTTTAAATTTAGTTCCATCCACAGTCATTGTCGGGTCAGGGAGTTGACTCCAACCTGGAGCATAATAGAATGCACTCGTATAATTGCAACTCTTGAACATATTAAAATCACTGGTTGGATCAAAACCTTGGAAACCCACGTTATCTTTATCAGATCCAAAAGGAGCACTGGTAAGGATGATATGCCATGCAGTTGTTCCATTATCATAAACAAGAGTAAGTATATTCTTACTTATATTCTCTACACGGAATACAGGTTTTGCATATTGACCGTCATCAGCAACAAATGGAAACAGTGTATTATCATTTAAGGTGAGAAGTACATCATCACCTTTTACACTAATGTTCCATGCAGATGTCTGTGGCTGTACAGACTGTTCTTTATCAGCTGTTATGCCTCCACGAAGCACTTTCCCATCCTTACCCGGATTGTATGTATATTTACCATTATTATAGAAAAGGACAGAATCATCATACAAACAAAGATCAGATAAATCGTCAGCCTTTGCAGTCCATGTACCGGTCCCATCAGTACCAGTATTCCCATATCCTAAATGAGCATCCTCCGCATCAGCAATATGCCACATTCTTCCTCCATCAGAAGCAAGGAATGCCTTAATTCCATCAAGATCTTTTATGGAGTTATTGACATGAACCGTTTTTGTTATCACACCCTGACTGAAACCATTTCTATTCCCTACCCGCATGCTAACGATCTTATCCCCATAAAGAGCATAGATCCTTGATATCTTAGAAAGAGTAGAATAGAAGTTAGTCTCTTTAGGATTATCTGTATCAGCCGTACGCATAGCCGGCAGATACCATAAAGGATACTGACCTTTCACTTCCGGTGTTGTTGCTGATACCGTGTTTGTCGCTTGATCAACATTGACCGTGAAGTTTACTCCCTCAACCGTAGGTATACCCTTCTGGTCAGCTCCGCTGAATTTTTCAGGTGAACATGCCACAAGAGAAAAACCCAGAAACAGAAATCCTGCTATATATTTAAAATCTTTTTTCATGTTATTATATTCTTAATGACAATTATTAATAATCATTTTGTACAAGGTTATGATCTGAATCCAACTCTCCTTGTGAAATTGGAATATACTTTTTCTTTTCCGTCCATGAATTTGTACGATAACCATAACTATCCGGTACAAGCACAGAAGCTGCTTTCCCCGTACGTACAAGATCCCAGTAACGTTTGCCTTCTCCAACAAATTCCAGGCGACGTTCCTGTATAATATCATCCAATGTGATACTCGTCATTGCAGGTAGACCGGCACGCGTATGGACTTGATTAAAATATTCAAGAGCTTTTGCAGGGTCTTTATCAAGTATTAGTTCGGCTGCATTAAGTAACGTCTCAGAAAAACGATATACACGCAAGTTATTATTATAATTCAGGTTGGCATCAAAACCAGCATCTTTATTATTAGCATTCTGTGCGATATACTTTGCCAACCATATATGTGTATCTTGATAGCGGTTTGTATAAGTTGTCCCACGTACATCCCAGCATGTAGCTGCGCGACGCTTATCTGCAGGATTGAACATATTATATGTTTCTATACGTACAGGCAGGAATCCCCAACCATCTCCATCAAATCCGTAATCTTTCAAATAATGGAAACCATTAGGAGAAATAAGAGTTGGCATTACAGTACCACCAATAGCCATAGGACTGCTCCAGCCACGCTCATTATTATTATCATCATAGTTTATTTCCCATATAGACTCCTTACACCATTCTCCACTCTCTTTCCATATATCTGCATAGTTGTCCATCAATCCATAATGAGAGTCTCCTATAATTTTCTGCATGAACTCCAATGCTTGAGGATAACGTGATGTATCCTTCTGATACATGACCATCTCTGCATACATCATATAGGCCATAGCCTGAGACACTCTGCCATATTGACTTGAAGGCCATTCCATAGGTAAAACATTCGAATTGATAACAGCTTCCAACTCTGCTATAAGTTGTTTGTATACCTCATCTGCTTTTAACTGCGGTGCGGTATAAGGACTTGATAGATTCTCAAGATAGAAAGGTATATTACCGAAGTAATGCCATAGATTATTATAATAATATACACGTAAGGTACGCGCTTGCATCTCATAACTCTTTTTGTTTTCCTCAGTCAGGTCCTTACCCCAACCCAGATACTTCAGAAGATCATTACAACGCTTTACTCCTGAATAATCAACTGTCCAAAGAGAACTCAGTGTATTATTAGCATCACCTTCATAGTTGAATAACTTGTGCCATTGTATGTTATCTGCTTTATTAGCTCCACCTACCCAGAAGTTATCGTCCATTATCTCTGCATCAATATTCAGTGCATTATACTGACCTAGTGACCAGTCCGGCCAATGTATGGGATCGTATGCAGCAATAAGAGCCTCCTTGATATGTGCGTCTGTAGTATAATATTCTTCCAGAGGTTCACCCGTAGGGTCCTTAACCTCCAGAAAACTGTCTTTACATGCTGTCATAAACATTATAGAAGCAGCAAACAGACTTATCGTGATATATTTATTCGTTTTCATATTTTATACAGGTTTAATAATTAGAATGAAAGATTAAAACCAATAGTCCATGTACGTGCCTGAGGGTATATACCACGGTCAACACCCAGGGATGTTCCACCAGAAGAGATTTCAGGATCATAACCCCAATATTTTGTCCATGTTACAAGATTTTCAGCCATCACGAAGAAACGAAGACGTTCGATCATCACTTTTCTTGTTATATTACGTGGCAATGTGTATCCAAGAGATATATTCTTAATGCGAAGAAATGAACCATCATGTACATAAAGATCAGAAACTTGCCAGTTCTTATCATCACCAAGTTTTAAGATAGGATATTTATTACTGGTACCTTCACCGGTCCAACGGCTTAACATCCATGTAGGATAATTTCCTGAATATACATCCGTCCGGTATGTAGCATCAAACACATCACATCCAGATACACCTTGTAAGAACAGATTGAAGTCGAATCCTTTCCAGTCAGCATTCAAGTTCAATCCGAAGTTCCATGCCGGTGTACCGTTACCGATGTTTGTACGGTCATCACTCGTTATCTGCCCATCATGATTAACATCAACAAAGCAAACATCACCAGGTTTTGCATTTGGCATTATCAGTTTGCCATCAGCATTAGTATACGCATTAACTCCTGCCCAGTTCTGGAACACCCCATTAGTCTTATAACCGAAGAAGTACGGATAAGGCTGACCATTCATAGCACGTGTTCCACCACCTGCTATACCATTAATACCATCAACATCCATATAACCGGTATCGTTTCCTAAATTTGTCAGTTCATTATGAGTATAAGTTGCATTCGCTTTAACCGAAAACCTGGCATCTGATATATGCCATTTGTAGCCAAGTTCAAACTCAACACCTTTATTCTCCATACTACCTACATTACCAGTTGGTTTTGTTTCACCGACATAACTAGGGATAGGTACAGTCATCAACATTCCATTAGTTTTCTTGACATAATAGTCTGCGGTAAATGTCAAGGCATTATTAAAGAAGCCTAAATCAACTCCAAAATCGGTCTGCTCACTTTCCTCCCATTTCAAATCAGGATTAGCAAGACCGCTTGCCTTAGAACCGATAAACTTCGTAGCTTTCTGACCAAACAGCACATTATCCCCCATGGCACTATTTACAGTATAGCTAAAATCTCCGATATTATCATTACCATTCTTACCCCAACTTGCACGGATTTTAAGGTTAGACAACCAATCCTGAGTCTGTTTCATGAAACTTTCATTCATAATATTCCAACCAATAGATGCTGACGGGAATGTACCATATTTATGATTGGCACCGAAACGACTCGAACCATCACGACGAACAGTTGCCTGAAACATATAACGCTCTGCATAGTTATAACTTAGACGGCCAAACAACGAAGACATTGTGTGATTTACATAAGGACCTCCATATACATTCTTCTGGATTATGGCACCCGTAATATTACCATTAACATCCCTTATATATTCAATATCACCAGTAGAATAATTGATTGAAGGTTTGTCTGGATTTACGAGATTCCACCTGCTTCCTCCTAAATCATCACCTTGACTCTTAAAAGCTGACTGACCAAGAACAATCCCAAAAGAATGTTTACCTATCGTCTTGTCATAAGTAATCGTATTTTCTACCTGCCATACCGTTGTATTCCCCTTATATTCACTAGCACTTGTATGCTCTTGTTTACTATTTCCACTCAAATAATAGAGAGAGGTTACAGCGCCCTGATTACCATAGAATGACATATCAGCACTATAAGTAAAATGATATTTCAGATTATCCCAAAGTTGTACATCAAACTTGAATCTAGGCACAAACTTATGTGACCAATTATGTTGTGGCGGTACAGAAAGCATCGCAAGAGGATTGTTCATTTCCTGATATGTACCAATATAATTAGGTACGGTATAAGGATTTCCGTTTGCATCAGAAAGCAATGTATAATTACCATAGTTAGTTCTCATAGCATCTGCTGCAGAACCCGTAAGGGTCACAGGAAGTAAAGGAGATAAATAAAGAGCACTGCCCAGCACAGAACCATACTCTGAGTTTGTTGTTATGCCAGTATTCTTTATACGAGAATATGCTAAATCTACTGTAACATCTATTTTATTCAACCAACTACGATCCTTTGATACGTCAAAGACATTATATATATTATTTGAGCGTAAAGACAGTCTTTCATAGTTTGACTGACCATAATTACCTCCTACTATACCATCTTGAGTATAATATCCCATAGAAAGATAATAATTCAATTTTTCAGAAGCGCCACTAATCGTCACATCATGATTCATCACTGGTGCATCTTTATCAAATACCAAACTTTGCCAGTCTGTACCAAATCCATTGATTTTATTACCATTAGCATCTATAAGATTATATGGATCTGCATAAAGAGGAGCTTGACCGCCATTTACATATTTTTCATTTTGCAATATAGCATAATCAGTAGCACTTGTAACATCTCTTTTGCGAGATGCATTTTGCCAGCCATAAGAGAAATTGTAATTTATACTTGTCTTACCCATTTTACCCTTCTTTGTAGTAACCAAAACGACACCATTAGCGGCACGGGCGCCATAGATTGCACCGGAAGCAGCATCCTTCAAGACTTCAATGCTCTCAATGTCACCAGGATTAAGGTAATCAAGACCTCCCTCTATAGGCATACCATCTACGATATATAGAGGATCACTATCATGAATAGTACCTGTACCACGTATACGTACCTTTGGAGAGTCACCAGGCTGACCAGAAGAAGATGTAACATTTACACCTGCTGCAAGACCTTTTAGAGCATTATCAACACGAACAGGAGTTTTGCCTTCCAAATCTTCAGCACTTATTTTTGCTATTGAAGCCGTAACTACGCTCTTTTTCTGAACTCCATAACCTATTACTACGACTTCGTTCAATGATTCATGGTTTTCTCTCAGCACAATGTGCATATTATGAGCCGCTTTAAGATTTTGCGACACATAACCTATATAAGAGATCACCAAAGTACTACCAGGAGTCACTGATAGTGTGAACTTACCTTCTAAATCAGTTACTGTACCAGTAGAAGTTCCTTTTTGCACAACCGATGCACCAATAATAGGATCGCCATGATAGTCCACGACGACACCATTATATGTCGATTTCTGAGCAAAAGTTGTTATTGAGACTAATAAAGTCAACAACAAAATTATATACCTTTTGTTTTTCATACTTAAAATTATTAGATTAATTATACGTTAACAGATAATGATGATACAAAAATAGCACGAAATATTAAGGCTTTTTCACTATTGTGTATATAAAGTGGATTAAATCGCAAAAGTTATTTTACTAATCATCTAATAATCAACAGATTACGAATTAATATCTTTTACAAAAAAGTGGACAGGATATAGAACTATTAAAAATAAAGTTCAATAAATAACTGTTTTTAACTTTCATTTAGGATTCACATGATTATCGTCATCGAATAATGGCTGATACTTGATTGACAAATATCAGAGGGAGGGGAAGGATACTTTCATTTCCATTGCATGGAAACAACACTTTTGGCAGGTACAATAACTTTTATAGTACTTTTACCATCGCCAATTGATATATTTTGTTGCATATCAGATGTGTTGCATAATACCATTGCATTTGAGCCGTCTGTATTTTTAAATGCGGAATAAATAATACCATTTATAGCCAGACTTTTTTCTGTCGTACCTATCCGAACAGCTCCTGGTTTTATAACAGAAGAAAGGTGAGCTATTACATAATAGTGCGAATTCAGGCTTATGGTTTTATAGTCATTCTTGTTTATATCTACAGCACCATAACAGGTCTGGCACCCGCCGTCAAGATTAGGTCCCATATTACTATCTAACATAAGATTCCATACTATTACAGCTGTACAATATTTATTTATTGTACCTAATGCGATATGCTGCATATCATCTAGCAGTCGGGCTCTTAGATTTCTACCATCGTTCCATGTGCCTATAGAAGCCTCTGAAAATATCAGTCCTTTGTCAGGGCGACTATTATGCATCGCATCCAGTGAACTTTCATCGCCAATATAATTATGAAATGCTGCACCCACTACATATTCAGAACCTTCGTAGCCATCTATAGTTTTATATACATTAAGCGGATATGAATAGGCGTCATAATTATGATCGTATACATAAATCTTGGTAGTCAATTTATTCTTCTTAAATGTCGGAGTCAATACCTTCAGGAAATCAGCTTCTTCAGGCCAAGGCATATACAGAGATGCACAATTACCTTTGTTGAGGGGTTCGTTTTGGGGAGTAATGGCATATATAGGTACACCTGCACTCTGATAGGCTTGAATCCATTTCACGAAGTAATCTGAATAAGTCTGATAATAATCAGGATTAAGGTGACCATCGGTCCAACTATTGTGAGGAGCCTTATTATTAAGATCTTCCACTTTCATCCATTGTGGGCAAGTCCATGGAGAACCTATAACTTTTAGATGAGGGTTAATAGCAAGAATTTCTTTCATTACAGGTATCACATAATTGATATCGTCTGATTGAAGTCCAAAATTCTCAATCCCCGGATTATCACAACACGTATATTCTTTGCTCGAGAAATCTGAACATCCGATAGAAATCCTTACATAACTAAATCCGTATCCATCTGTATCTGAAAATGTCTTGCGTAAGAAGTTTGTTCTGTCAGTCTGTGACATCTTCAGCAGATTGTATGCAGTGCTATATGTAATAGCAGCCCCAAAGCCGTCCATCGTCTGATAAGTCTTTGACGGGTTGATTTCTATATCAGCACTTTTATTATTGTCACCGGATAATATATCTGCATTTATTTTTGTCAATGAATACATTCCATTAGCAGATGTCATATATACGGTTGCCTTACCTATGACAGTACTGCCAGTTGTTCCTGACGGGGCATCACTAATAGAATTACTACTGCCACACGAGATCAATGGTATAAAACCCATCATAATGATGATTAGTAATTCCCTTGTTTTCCTATTCATAGTCTTCTATTTTATAAAAATTATCAATTCAATTAGATGTTACATTATTACATTAGTATCCACTGAAAACCAGTAAATCCAAATAAGGCTGCAACAAGAACCCAAATATTTACAATCCTACTGTTTACTCCATAGTGGGAATCGTTGAGCATGACCTTAAACTGCATCGGTCAACCTACGAAGTATTGAGAATTTTGAGTGCTTCCCTCTTGGATAAGTCCCCTATCAAAGAACTCTTTACCAAACAATCGGTTGATGATATTAAAGGTGGTCAATTAACTCTTAAGTTTATTTAGTGGACACTAATGACTTAATATATTAGATTCATCTATACGTTAACAAATAATGATAATACAAAAGTAGCACAAAATATTAATATTCTTTCACCATTGTGAACACAAAGTGGATTATATTGCATACATATATTTACTAATGATCTCATAATCAATTGATTAACAATCAATATCTTTCATAAAAAAGTGGACTGAATATAGAGATGTTAAATATAAGGTTCAGCAAATAACCGTTTTTAACGTTTGCTCAATGATCCATAATTACTTGGACTGTAACTATTCTGATTTTTGTCAAAAAGACATCAGGTCTCCTTTATCTCCTCTAACAAAATCATTCATAGAACCCATCAAAGATATTAAACATGAAGAGAAAGTCATGCCTAAGAAGTTGTACATATATTTCATTATCAGTTACTTATATTGTTTAGTCTTTAAACTGCCATATAATCTAAAATTACCAAACTGTGGTAATGGCCTTACCAATTAGCGGTAATGAGTTTTCCAAAGCTTTGGAAATGAGCTTACCACATAGCGGTAATGTGGTTACCATACTATGGAAATGAGGTTACCACACTATGGAAATAAGCTTACCACACTATGGAAAGGAGCTTACCACATAGCGGTAATATTAGATGATTATACTGTGATGTACAGTATAATTGGGTGATGGTTAGAAACTGTCATCTCGGCCTTTGCGCTCCGCGAAGAGTTAATTATTTATAATTTCGCTCTCTTTTTAAAATAGAAAATGATTATCATATTGCAGATATGAATTCTATTATTTATTTTTGGGAGAAAGAATGTAATATGAAAGACAATGCATTATCAGTAGCAAACTATTTCATTGATTTAGCAAAGAAAGATGATACCCCACTAAAACCGCTGAAATTAATGAAATTAGTATATATCGCCCATGGATATATGTTGGCAATGCTGAATCGATCTGTTTTGGACAAACGTTTTGACTGGGTAGAAGCATGGAAATACGGTCCAGTTATTCCATCAGTTTATCATTCATTTAAAAATTTCAAAGACGCCCCCATCACAGAAAAAAGTGTCATTTTCAAAAGTTCCGACAACGATGCCAATGATATTGATTTCGTTGAGCCAACTCTTCAAGATGGGAAAGCATGTAAGATATGTGATTTTGTCTGGAAAAGATACAAAGATTATTCCGACAGTCAATTAGTAACTTTACTTCATGGAGAAGGTACTCCATGGGGAACCATTTACGAAGAAGGGATGAATAACAGGATTCCAGATTCTTTCACTCAAATATACTATAAAAATCTTGTAGAAAGTCTTTTAGAAGTTGCGAAGAATGGCAAATGAAAATTTAGAAAACAAACTATCGCTCTTGTCTTCGTTGCCAAGTGATAAATCTCAAATGACAGAAGAATATTTAGCATCTAAGAAAAGTGGTGTTGAAGTGGAACTTCTCAAAGAGAAATTAGAAGGCAGGAAACAGGACAGAAAGCAAAGGGGCGAATATGCAAATAAGATTTTCCGTCTTGTCTGCATATACATGTTTGCGATAGTTATTATGGTAATCCTTGTCGGTTCTCACGTACTTACATTAGACAATTCCGTCATTATCACATTAATATCTACGACCACAGCTAATGTAATAGGTATCTTTGTTATCGTTGCAAAATATTTATTTCATAATCAGGATTCACAAACAGAATAGTCTATTTCTGATATGATAAGAAAAGGCAAGAAAGAAGACACCGTGTCGATTATGAACATCATCAAGGCTGCAACCCTTGATATGGAATTAAATCACATACACCAATGGGACGATATTTACCCCGATGAAAAGGTTATCATTGAAGATATTGATAAGGGCGATTTATATGTCTATGAAGATGATGGCATTATCAATGCCCTTATTGTTCTAAATAAAGACCAGGCAGAGGAATATAGAAATATAGATTGGAAATATACTTCCGGAAAGCAACTTGTCATTCACAGATTGTGTATTGATCCAAAGGCTCAAGGTCACGGCATTGCAAGGAAACTATTAAAATATACCGATAATTTCGCGACAAGAAATAAATATAATGCTATCCGGCTGGATGCTTTTCCTCCAAACGAAAGAGCTATAAAACTTTATGAAAAGAACGGATATACCAAAGTTGGGAGTGTTAAGTTTAGAAAAGGCAAATTTTATTGCTACGAAAAAAATATTTCTTTCCATATTTCTCCGGCAGCATCTTGGAGGATTCGATAAATGGCTTTGAACAAGCTACTTCATATTTCAAAGTCATTTTCAAGGTCTTCCTGCTCCTTTTTACCTGCCATATTTCCGGAACATTCTTAGTAAGCCAGGAATAGAGCTTGTTATCATCATTAGTTTCAGCCATATGATCAATAATATCCTCAACAAACTTCTTGAGACTACAAAGTAAGACCGGTCGCTTTAGCCAATGTCTGTCGGATATATCCGTTAATAGTTGTACCAGCCTGTTGCGCCAGCACGGCCAGACGACTATGAATTTCCGGTGTCAGTCGGACATTCAGATTACCACTATAAGGTTTCTTAGGTTTTACGCCATGCGCCACGCAACTTGCCAGATAATCATCAATTGCTCCCTCGAAATCCTTATGGAGTTCATTTACGTCCTGTCCCTCATAAGTGATGGAATCTTTGCTCATCCCAAGAACCTTGCCATAAAGACAATTGTCCTCTTCACTGTAATCCACGCTTCCCGTGTATCCTTTATACTTCATTATTCCCATATTGCTTTCCTTCCTTCTTAAAATAACCATTAGCCTTCAAATAAGTCAGAACTTGCCTCATCATATATCCTTTAATAATAATGGTATCAAGTCAATGCACCTTTATAATAAAAATATGCGAAAGGATTTATCATACAGACATCATAGGAAATGTTCCGGTATATTGGTACCCATTCCCACTCCTCCATTTATGGTATATCCCTGCCTCACATCCCTTAATTGTATCGGAATTCCAAGATTATATTCCTCTCCTATTTCTGAATCCAAGAATTCCAATAATTTGTCCATATCATCTTTGCTATTTGTCTGAAGGACAAACTCGCGATGAAAAGAATCATCCTTATTCTTCAATCTCAATATCACGTTATCTTTATCCTTCACAAATTGATAATATCCCAAATAGAGAGGAGGTATATTATATTTGGCTATCGAATGATTGTATGAAAAGATGTAGAAGGAATGTCCTTCATTATTTATCAGGAATAAATAAGTCCCTATATCCAGAACAGGGTCCGTACTATCATCAGCTATCAATTTGATATATGGCGGTACGATTTTAAGATTCAACTGTACGCTTTCTTTCGTCACCCTGTCAATGAGTTGAACCTGAGCTTCTCCCCTTTTTATTCCTTTAATATCAATTTTCCCCTTTATACCACTCTCGGTTGATCCTTTCTCATAAGATAATTGTATTTTGTCCGCATTAGGAGTAGATATTTGCAAATCACCACTACCGCTGGTAATATTTATCGTTTGATCCCGCCACTGAATGATTTCATAATAGTCTTTATCTATGTGAAAACGACTTGATGTATGATCGTCATTTTGCTTATCGCACGAAACAAAGATAATTAGCAAAACAAGTAAATATCTAAATTTAGTTTTCACTTTATAAAATATTTATTAAACAGCAAACAGGAAATGCAGGAAACCTTCTACCACACCGCTAAGTGAATTACTTGCAGACGCAACTACGAACTTCTGCAGATTCCCAAATAGTGTGTGGTATAAGTTCCTGTTTTTTGTCCGTTGTGGACAATTATATATAGATAGAAAGAGTTATTTATAGATTCTATAAGGAATTGACCGAAAGTTTAATCCCCTTCAAATCCTTACATCATACATGCGCTCATAATTTTATATTGATGAAAGATTTCCTTGTTCTGTTAATCGGAATCCTCGGGAAGGAATTATTCCTTTTCCTCCAGAATCTGATCACATTGCCCCCATACTTGAGCATTCCTGTACTTTTCCACACATCCTTTCGGGACGTAGAGTGTACAACCCTTGGTTACAAAGCCATTGGTAAGTACAGGTGGAGTCATCCAGCCTGCATGAATCTCCCTGGCATGGAGACCGACAAGGCCTTTACTGGAAATGTAATTTATAGTAGCCGGAAGATATATACTCTCCAATTCCGTCCCTGTGTTGAAAGCCTCATCACCTATCTCTGTCAAGGCAGAACCTTTCGGGATAATAATCTCCTTCAACTGTCCACATAGCGCAAACGCCCTGCCTTCGATGCCCTTAACGGATGCAGGAATCGTGAACGACGTCAGTTGACTGCAACAGGCAAAAGCCTCTTTGTTTATAAACACTGTATTACCCAAAATTTTCACTTGATGACAAGGAGACCCGAAAAACAGCCTTTCGGGAATACACTTATAAAAATCTTTCATACGTTTTTCGAAATAGGAGTTGGAGAGATCCAGTGAATCCAAAGGCCTTATGCCGTTTTTGCCATTCACCAGGTCTGCAAGGTAGTTCATATCAGAACCGGTCACATCGCCATTGATCGTCAGGTGCCTCAGGTGAGACAGATTATCCTTATCCCGGCCAAAGATCACCTCCAAAGGATCAGAATCAAATGATGCGGTATATGTTTCGTCAGCCTTCAAACGGCGTGGCTCCTGACGGATTTCAAAGTCTGTTGTCTCCATAGAGCTGTCTACAACAAGATAAACACTGGCGGTCCTGCCCAGACCGGTATTCAGGTCAACCTGAAAATGGAGAGTCGCCTCACTATGAGAGGAAGGATGTACCTTATCACCGATTTCGCTTCCAGACATCCAGTCAACAGGTCTGACCTTTGTTGCATCACCATAACCGACAAGCCTCCATACATAATCCGGAATGAAACCCGTATTGGACTTTATCGTAACCGTGAAGTCTCCTCCGGTTGAAGGGAAGATATAACAGGAATCTTCCGCATAAGCCTGCCTTTCCGCTTTCTGCCGGATATTAATATGATAGATATTACCGCCCGAGGTAACGGAAAGGACGGACTTCCGCACTAGCAGATCCTGAGAAGGCTGGAATAAAAGGGATACAAAAAAGGCATGATTCTCCACAGAACTGTCACATTTAACCCTGCACCAGTTTTCATCGTTGTCAAGATAATAAATTTCAGCAAGATTTTTATTCCTGCCCAAAGGGAACTGCAGGGTTGTATCAACGCCCTCTGCAGGAATATCCAGTCCTTTGGCCACGATCTGTTCCGTCGTAGGGGTTAAAGGAATACCTCTATCATCAATAGTACTGCTACACGAACAGAACAGGAAAGCAAAAACAGCAAAGAGTAATAAATCTTTTATTTTCATCTTTCAACACTTAAATATTACCAACGCTCTTATATATATCTACAAAAATAGATAAAATCATCATACGCTAGAGCATTTTTTAGTTCACAAAGGTTCACAAAGAGGTAAATACTTCAAATATTACAGATCACAAGGATTTATTTAAAGACTCTACCATTATTGTATGTTGCAATTACACTGTCTTTCGCATTTAGCACGTAGCCATTTCTATAAGTTCCAATAATAGTTTCCTTATTATTTAATATGTATCCGTTTCTATACGTGGCTATTATTTTACCTGTATGATTCGACACAAATCCGTTATTATATGATATAGGATATAAATTAGTGGAACAACACATAAATGTAAAGGAGCCTGCTACTATCATAAGTGCATATAAAACATTACTTAATTTATTCATTCGATTTATATGATTTTTCTATGATCAGGTCAACCCACCTTCCAATGATATTTGATGAGAATATAAAAGATTCATCTCAGCTATAGCTGCTCCATCTGTATATCACAACTCCATAATACCATTGACAGCATCAAAAACAGAATCGGAATATAGAATATCTTTTTCATCTTCAATTATTTATAAATTCTTCGTCCAAAGAAGCCTTTATGCACGACATCAGATGTACATAGTGATTTATGATCCGTCATCATTTTAAGGCCAATAGAGTCAGGGGGTAATCACATGGAAAACTAATGATGTACAAACATTACCAGAGCGAATATAAACAGTATAATCACCATAAGGGCCTTCAACCTTATCAACATATTTATTCAATTTGATGGTAAGTGTACCATTATCTAAATGAATATCAAAATACTTTATCTCTGACTGAAGGTAAGTACCAGCTGCATATTCTGCATCTTTAGGGACGGAATACTTCAACTGGTCTCCAGAAGAAGTCATACTTCCGATTGTGGTTCCTACCGCCGGGAGATTGTTTGATGATGGATAACAATTGACATATTTGACTATTGCTCCTTTGTTGACTCCGTTTTCCAAAATGGGAGAAACTACGACTATCTTATAATAGCTTGTTCCCTCGTATGCAGCACGTGTACCTGATGGAAATTCCACAATACCTTCAGGATTATAAAGATAATAAATATGGCCTGATTGTACGGCAGATTCATGGGTAATATTCTGTAAACCAGGTTGGTAATCCGTATTTAGGAAAGCTATTCCGGCATCTATCATATACCATGATTGAGCCTTAAAATTATTGGATTTACTAATATAGACATCAGAATTTGCCAAGTTCGTCTTTCCATTCTCCTCATTCATAATATTGAGCGTTACCGTTCCCTCAGGATCTTTTCTGTCGTTGTCGTTACTGCATGCATTAAATATCAATACTAACGCAAAAAGCACATAAAACAGAATTAATTTTTTATTCATAATCTTCTTTTTTAAAGCCCTATAATATTATAATGATTTGCTAATGAAGCTATAGTTATTTTCTTTTCTGGAAGATTTTCAAACCACTTCCTTATACCATATATATCAAGGACTTCATCATCATCTTCATCAATAAAAAAAGAAAATGCTACATGAGTTTCTGGATTATAAATATACTCTATACTTGTCTTTGCATAATAATAACGATAGAAATCTGCTTTATTAAAATCATTAATGACAATACACAAAGGATTTCTTAGTATTGGGTTAATATGAGTTTTCTTATTATAGTCAAGCTCTATCTCATCACTAAACATATTCATTCGATTATTCGAAATATCTTTAACTCTTTCCATAAAGTAATCATTATCAGCATTTTTCCTTAAATCATCATCACTTTTATTAGATTTATTAATAAAAATTATTCTATCTCCTTGCCGCGTTATTAAAACAGGAACAACATCATAAAGTGCTTCATAAGATGGTGTTGATCTTACCATTACCCTTTCGATAACTATATAAGGGGTTACAAAATCATAAAACGGAGAAAGAATACCATTTGTGGTATCATCTAAACGTTGCTTAAAGTTGGTTTCCAAGACAAAATCAGACAGAGGATATAAACTATTATCTAAAACATCTATTATAGTATTATTATCCTCATCATTTAAGGATTGTAACCATGAAGAAAGATCTATATGAAGATCTTCCATTGAACGAGCCTTAACTTCTGCTTCGCCTCCACTTCTATTTCCTCCAAATGTTTTAATATAAATATAGGTATCCTTATCTTTAAACTCTTTAGAAGTTGTTGTCTGGTCGGAACTAGTAAATCCAAGTTTTCCACTATCTTTAGAAGTTTTATAGGTTAATGATGCATTAATCGATTTCTCCATTTCTTTCTCTTTTCCTTCTGTATCTTTACTCTGGCTATTACACCCTGCATAAGCTGCATAAGCCTTTCCTCCAGTCAAATAACCTGTTAATACAAAACCACCGTAGTTATCAAGAGTAGAATGAATAGTTGAACCATATAAACTTTGAATAAATGATCTCGTTAAAAATTGACGGGAAAACAATTTTCTTGCTCCATCTGAATGCTGTAAAGAGAATTGATCAGATATAAAATTCAAACTAAGTTCTCCAAATGTGGCTTCATCCAGATTATCTATTACGGATTTAAAAATTTCAGTCGTAGTTTTCTTTCTTCCAATTGAGAAAAGTTTTAAATTTAAGGAAAAGCCTGATGAAACTTTTTTAGATACTGAAGAATTATATTGGTATCTATCATAACTGTCATAAGCAAGAACATTTGTTTCTGTAGTATTAACACGAAGGCCATTTATATACGTAGGATCATAGTTTCTTATTGACTCTAAGTTAATTACAGGAAAAGTAACATTCTTTAAATCCCCCATAATATATGAGCCATTTAGAAGTTTGTAGCCATGACCTAATAAGGCATCAGAATTTCCTTCAGTGGTAGAAACACTCCTCGTCATTAACGGTAAGTAATTCTTTGACACAGCTTTTGGCAAATCTGAGTTACGTTTAAAGACAATAATGTCACCATCTTCCTCTTTTAATTGATTTTTAGATGTTGGACAAATGCTATTCATGTCATTAGAGCAAGAACTTATTAATAACATGAATATCAATATTACAGATAATACAGAATCATGCTTTTTCATTTTAATACCGTTTTAGAGAAATTAAACATCTTCTTTCTTATAAGTTATAGTTCTTCCCCATCATCAAGGTCAAAGAATTTAATTATATCGGGTTTAGCCCTTTTTGTTGTATAAAGTGTTCCATACCATGTACCTTTAATTTTTACATTTCTCACATCCCCATCCTTATACTTATAACTCATATAAGCAGTATATTGAACTGATACGTCATAGTTTACTAACCATGAAGTTGCTTCTATTAATGAATTTGGTTTAGCCTTTCCATTGACATCAAATGTTAAAGGAACGTTCACACTTTGAGTTCTGTTTGAATATTGAATATTACGTTCAAAATCTTTCTGTTCAAGGTCTTCAGGTTTTACGGGAGAAGGTACGACTAAATGTTCTGCTTCAACTTTTGGGCAATAAAAAAGTTTACTTTTCTTAAAAGGTATTTTCAGTATACTATTTTCTGAAAATCTTGATGTTTTTGTAACATAATGTGCTGCTTTTATCGTAAAAGGCCGTTCTTGCTCTAACACATTCTTACCATAACTTACAACTTCGAGAGGTACACGTCTATTAACTTTTGCTGTTGATTTATCAAAATCAATATAATCAACAATAAAACTATCTTTTGGTTGAATCAGAAATTCTTGCTGTGGTTTCTTTGCATATTTGCCATATCTTATTTCATCATTATCATTTACTTCAAGAACATAATAAAATATTGACCATGAGTTTTTCGGATCTGACTGTCCGATATACATTTCATTTTCAATTGCAAAATACCCAGGATAATCTGATGCTATCAAATTCCAACTTGCCATTGCATTTGAAATATTATCATCAGCATTTGCTATTAAAATATTTACATCAGGATGTTTTCTATAATGGCCCACGACAAGTGGAGTATTCGACCTTTCTGAATATATTAAGTAGGGGATTCCTGATGATGCCGGCAATATTTTAAGATAAAATTGCTGACTCTGATCAGAAGGAGAATATATGTTGCTCAATTTAACTTCATCCCTAGCCTGATTACAAAAGAAATACTTCCGACTTGCATCATTACCAACACCTCTAGCTTCAATAGTCAAAGGCAATTCACGTATAGCAAAAATATTTGACTCAAAATTCTCATCATAATCTTCACCATACATTTTAGAGGCTCTAGTAAGAATGCGTAATGATGATTTCATCTTTTTTTGCAATTCTTTCATCTTTGGAGTTACTTGCAAAGCAACGACCTCATCACTATCATTAAAAGTGAGTTTGTTACTCATTGATTTTTCATTGGACGTAAGAGAAGAAATTTCTTCCTGTTCGTCAGAACATGACACAAAGGTTACTCCCATTATAAGCAATAACCATAAAAAAACTCTATTTTTCATACTAATAGTTATTAGTTCTAGAAAATGATAATATAAATACGGAGTCCACTTAAAAAAAGTCAGTTATTACCGCTGAAAATATCGCTTTAATGATTAACATATTTAGCACAAATTCTTGCGTTTTATTTATCGTGGACAATTTGAGAGAATCACAGCAAACTCACTTAAGAGTTCACCGAAAGTTTCATTAAATTCAAATTATTTATCATACATGGTTTAATATATACACCACTGTTTATTCTTTATCAAAATACCCATATAAGCGTCTTGACCGTTGGTAGATGATAATCACATAGCTTCCGGGGGGCAGGTTGGTTATTGGAACATAATTGTCTGCCGCACAGAGTGTGGTCTCCGTATGATATAGCGGGGTTCCCTGTGCATCAAGTATGGTAATACTGATGTCCGGAAGTGTCTCTGAAGAATATATCCTTATGAAATCATGGGATACGGATAGTTCAGGAACTTTATGTATACCTACACTTGACCGAGTATCTGGAAGGCCCCAGTCTTTTGAATTGATCATGGCAGGATAATAGGTCTCCTCACCGGCATTTACAGTTGAAAGACTCAGAAAACTAAAAAGCAAAATCAATAAAACATTTCTCATCATTCGATCTATTTTTGTTCGTGGCATTATTCTCACGACAAAAATAGATAAAATCATCATACCCTGGAGCATTTTTTAGTTCACAAAGGTTCACAAAGAGGTAAAAATCACTTCACAAAAGTTCACAAAAGCATTTATTAAGGTAAAAAGGCAGGAATAAGTTACAAATTACGGATAAATTCATCCATTTGTAATACTGTTCCTTTTTTGTTGAACAGTTTGGAATATAGACGGGACCTTGCCATACTCAGCGCATTCAACTCATAACCCATATAAACTGCTATCGTTTTCAACGAAAGATCTGCTTTGAGCAGGATGCAGATTCTGATATCATTTTTATTTATGACATGGCTGGTTCTTCTAATTTTGTTGATACAATTGCCAAAGGCCTGATTCTCTAAATACTCTAATGAAAGATAATCAGCATCAGTGGGATGAAAGTCAGGACTATGAAATGATTTGTAAATCTCAGAGCCCTTAAACTCCCGGATGCGCAAACTTCTCAATTTATATTCAGACTTGATCTTGCTGTTTTCACTGATCAAGGTTTCCCTTTCAGTCTGAAGCATTGACTTCCGGGTATCACTGATCTGCAAATTCAAGGAAGAAATCTCATCCTCCAACTCACGGATTCTCTTTTCATTCTCAGTTATGGTTTTTCTGCTTCCGGACTGAAGGTCAGAAAACAACTGCCGCATTTTCTCCTGCTGAATTCTGCTTCTTGCCTTTTTGCTTCTCACGTAACAGATTACCAGGAAAGCAAAGACAACAAAACAAAGAATCATCAGAAATATCACATTATTCCTCATCTTTTCAGCATGGTTCAACTGTCGCTCATGTTCCAGTTTTTTCCCGAGCGCCTTGATCAGATTCTGATTCTGCCGGATCGTATTCATATCAAGGGAATCGGCACAATTCATACTTTGATGCAGATAAGCATTGGCTTCAGCCTGATGTCCCTGCTTTGTGCTGATAGCGAATAACTTCAGCGAGGCATCAAGGCAGACCGGTATATTATCCCGATTCAGACTTTTCCTATAATAAACCGCCGCAGAATCCGTCTTCCCTGTTTCATAATAATATCTTGCCAGACAAGCATGGTCATAAACGGAATCCTCATCATAATAAGATATGTCAAGAGCCTGTCTGGCCTTCTTGTAATCCTTCAGATCCATGTAATTACAGGCAAGTTCAGCCATAACGACTTTAAATATCCGACCGTTCCCTGTTTTTCTTGCCAGCAGGGCCGATTGCCTGAAATAGGAAAGTCCCTTCTCCTCTTCATTCAGAGCAGACAGACAGCGGCCGATGTTACGCAGAAGATAAATCTCAATGGTAACAATTCCCGTCTTCTTGGAAAAGCAATAAGAACGGAGGAAATAGCCGTATGCCTTCTTGTACATCCCCTGATACATCAGCGTCTGGCCGATCCAGTTGCCTGCCCGTGCCCGTACCGTGTAAGTAAGACTGTCGTCGTTTCCTTCCATATACAAGGCTTTCTTATAAGAATCAATGGCGTCCCCAGTGAACTGCATATCGCTGAAAACCCTGCCTAAAAGATAATAAGCCTTCATCCTCTGCAACAGGTTACCATGATGGTTGAAATAGTTTGTTACGGCAAGCATTGTAGAGTCAGAGGTGTGTGTGATATAGCATTTGTCCTCCGCCTCGGTTTTCATCAGTTCATAGCGCATCTGCACGCTTTTGCTTCCATCCCTGACACTGTCTTTCAGACCAGACAACAGACTCAACGCACTGTCCGGACGGTTTTCCATCAGCCGGTCTGCCGTATCAAGTGTCGTCATAAGTTTTGCATTGCGCCCGCAAGAAGCGAGAGCAATTACAACCATAGAAATAGAGATGATAAGCAGATGTTTCTTCATTATCAATTACAAAGTATACACAAAGATAGTAATTTTTAGTTTAATTCTATACATTATATCGTATTTATTGTTTTAAAAACACTTTTTTACCGAGATTCATGGAACAACCAGCCTCCATGACAATTCATTTATAGAGTGTAATATATCCCTTTTCCTCAAATATATCCGTAGAATCTACTCCATTGAAAAGGTATTTCCGGTGAAAGGAAGGCTCTCCATTCTTCTTGTAATGAACAATTGACGAAAACTGCAAATAATCCTTACTACCATCTCCCCAATTTATTGCCACTTTCTCCTGCCTCCAATTATAGTCAGCCATAAAGGGCCCTACAACAGCATAAGTTATATCCTTACGATGTCTAATCATCATTCCGTGAAAGGGCTCATAGTAAGCACGCGTACTCGGCTTTAAATCCTCTTCTTCTAAATCTCCGAGGTAATAAGTCTTTGACTGTATCGTAATGCTTGTATGGTGTATAAAAGTCTGGTCATAAGCCAAGCTTTTGGAATCCAACATATTCTGTCCATTCTTATCAAGGACCTTGATACGTAATTCAATCGGATTGAGATCATAAATCACGTCCGATCCATTCCCATCACAAGAAGTTAACAGGAAAACACAGAATAAAACCAGCAACATCAATTTTTTCATGTCTTATTTTTAATATAATTAAGAACTTACAAAGTCAACAAAATATTTCACCTATAGTATTCTTACCTCACAAGGGTTTTACAAGCTGCATTCTCAAGGTGTCCAATCAAAATGCCCCACAAAAGTCAAGCAATAAACTTTTGTGGGGTCGATTACTTCTGGCTGAATCAGCGCTCTAAAACAAATAAGCCAGAGAAAATATAAACACTTGAGACGCTCTATCTATACCGTCCGGTTCTTCTCCGTCCTGCTTATCCAGAATCATAGTTGACAACAAAAGACTGACAATAATCAAAAGGCTTTATAATAACATCAGTTTTTCATTACAGCCAAACATTCCACAATAGTTTTCATAACACACTCACATAATTACAGGAGGAGAGAACCAGAGATATAAACTCTTTCTCATTTGCTATTAAGACGTACTTTCCCATAAAAACCCCTATATTAAATGAAATATTTTCTAAATCTTGCAAAATATTTTCATCAAATGCCATATCCAAATCTGTAACATCTTACAGCCTCAGATCTTAAATAAAAAATCTTACAGCCGCTTTTTTTCTTCATTCCCAGCACCCGTACCCTTGTATTTACTCTTAGTCATATTAAAATTATAACGAAGTGTCACGATCAACTGCCGGCTATCAGAACTACTCAACTGCCGGGTTTCAATACATCCCAATTGCATAAGATTACCGTACCTGACAGAATGAGTTAAATCAGTTCCTTTGATCTGAAGAGAGGTCCTGCCATTATTCCAGGATTTGGTCATGCTTACATCAATCGACGGTACATAACGAAAGTAATAGTTGTTTTCTTCATCACCTTTTGTTATCAGGCTGAAATCAGCACCAGCCAACCAACCTCTTCCAAAATCAAAGACGTTAGTGAATGACAGATAACAAACGGGTTTATTATAATGATATAGCACATCCGATGAGCAGACAGACAGCCACTGTTTCCTGATCTCTGCAGACAACTCCGGTGACCATATTCCCAGTTTCGGTGACAAGTCAATCATTGCTGAAAGACTTTTCAGTGTAGGAAAATTTATATAAGTTACTTTAGTAACAGAAGAATTATGATTTACCGGTTCTGCCCAATAGAGAATTACGTGCCTCCTGTCATTGTATCCTATAGAAGCACGAAGCCACCGCCATAAACCCGTCAGAGTTATGTCATGTATGCATTCATCTCTCAACAAGGGGTTACCAGACTGTAGAAGATACCGGTTTCCATAGTCTACAAAATTGCTTAACTGCTGATAAGAAGGGCGGTATGTCCTTGCCGTATAACCAAATTGCAGATGAACCCTGTTCCATTGGCTTTCGATGGAAAGACTCGGAAAGATCTGATGAAAATGCCTATACTGCTGACTTAGCGGATTATTATTTTCATCATATTTAAAATCGACATCCTCATATCTGAATCCTGCAGAAACCCGACCAATAGGAGTATTGTGGTTATATTGTGCAAAACCTGAAAAATTATTTTCCCGTAAATGACCATAATCTGTCGGCACATATCCTTCCGGATTGATGTAGTCATCTTTACGGGCAATATGGCTACATTCCGTCCCTATCGTTAATTTTCCACCAAACAAGAGGTGATCCAAAGACAATTTCACAGCAAGGAGCCGGTTCCGCACATTGTTATATGCATTTACAGTCCTGCTTTTCTCATTATCACTAAATTCATGATATACTTCCTCATGATATGATTTATTAAACAAATAATCGCCGTTGAATATAATCCCCCAGTTCATAATTTTACCAATATAGTAAGCATTTAACTGATGATCGGGAGAATAGCTTTCCGAAGATGCAACCTTTGTATCCAAAAAGTCATAATATCGGCCGTTGGCAGTAACCAAACTTTTTATATTATTATGACCTTTCCCATCTGGACGACATGTTAATGTATAACGCAGACCTGCAGAATTATCTCTGCCAAATATATAATTTACGCCTAAGATATTCAGGAAACTTTGCCTCAGCAAGATAGTAGATTGAGAAAACTTTTGATTCCATAAGGTATCACTTCGGACCTTTGTCATGATTTCACTTGGATAGCGTCCTTTATCCCTGGTATAATCAACAGACCCGAACAGATCAAGTTTATTCTTCCGATAATTCCAATTCACCTGTTCCCTCAAATCACAATTTTCTGATTGAGAACAGGAAGACCGCAAGTCCACCCCCCAACCTTCGCCGTAAACATTCTTCGTACGAATCTTAACCACAGACTTTGCTGATGCCTGATACTGAACTCCCGGTGTCGTTATTAACTCTACACTTTTAATTTCATCAGACTTTAACCGATCCAAAGCTGTTATATCATATATCCGTCTTCCATCAATAAAAATGAGAGGTTCACCTTTGCCAACCACTTCATAATTCTTGTCTCTTTTTATAATACCTGGAATATGTCTCATGACATCTTCCGCGGTCCCCAGTTGGCTGAGGACTGTATTCTCTACATTTGTAATGATACCTTCTCCGGATAATCTGTATTGTGGCCGGTTTCCCTTCACCACTATACCCCTAATCGTCATCCGCTCCGGATGCAACTGGATGGTTCCCATATTCGGGTTAGTGACGATATGCCTGATCGTCTTATAACCTATATAAGAAATCTTGGCCATGACCTTTGAAGCCGTGCAAGGGATGACAAAATAACCGCTCTCATTGCTGACCCCACTCCCCAGGATAGTGGAATCAGGCAGTGACAGAAGTATGATATTAGCATACTCGGCCGGCTGGTGATGCTCATCGACGATACACCCCTTATAATGCAACCTGTTCTGCTGGATACATTCTACAGAAATGGTACTGTCACCTGCAAAGGTCTGACGGATCGGATAAAAACCTATCAACTGGTTTATGGCTTCCGGTACAGGCAGGTTCCTTATATGAGTTGTGACACGGAAATCCTCCAGATCATCATAGATAAAATTGATAGTATACCGCCTGCTCATCCGGTTCAACAGGCACAAGGCCTCCGGCATCGTCACGTTCCGGAAATCATAAGTGATGCGCTGGGCCCGGACTGATGAAAAAAGGAGAAAAGTGAATACGATAAGCAATACTCTTTTCATGGCTTATTCAACCGTTAAAAGATTTCCATTGCGGACAATACTAATCTTTTGAAAGCTGTTGAGAAGTCTGATATTCTCATCAAGGCTCTTTGTCTGATTCCATACAAAATGCAGGCGGACATGCTTGACTTCATCATCAGAATAGATCACTCTTACCTTATAGTAAGTCGACCATTTCGCAAGAATCTTTTCCAAGTTAACATCATCAAATGTCATTGTCGCCGGACATGAAACCGATTTTAGTCTCAAAGAATCTTTCGAGTTGAAGACTTTCCCTTTTTCCGTTTTGACAGGAGTTCTATTCTTCTTTACAGCAATAGATTCTGTTTTGGCTGGAGAATGGTGATGATGCAAGACACTTACTACCGCTGCACAGGCAATAGCTGTAACCAGCAGTACCCCGACAAATAAAGCGGCTGCTCTCAGCCAATGACGATGATGACAGCCATAAAGATGCCGTTCTTCAATATCTTTCCAGGCTTCATCCATATCAACTTCATTATTTCTGTCTTTATCGCGGATACAGGCACGTTTCAAAAGGGATAATTTTCCGATAGCAGGATCCCTGAGAAATTCTTGTAACTCTTCATCGGTATAGTTCTCCGGGTGCTGCTGTGCATCAATAAACTTCCGGTATTTTTCATCTTCTTTCATAACTCAGGAACTTTAAATTGTTTTTTCATCATTCTTATCAGATGTGACAAGTGCTTCCAAACGGCAACTTTGCTGATACCCATCTCACAGGCTATATCATCGTAACTCATTCCGCTCAGAAACCGGTAACGGAAAATAGTCAACTCCTCTACTGAAAGATGTGTCTGAGCAAACCTGAGAATATTTTCTAACCGTTCATCGTCTTCTTCCAGAGAAGAACCAACGAGCTTTTCTTCTGCATAAAGCCCGGTAATCCTTTCTCTTACAGACTTCTTCCGAATCTGTTTCAAACAACTGTTACGAACACTAACAAACAAATACTGCTTAGTCGTATCAGGAAGTAAAGTTATATCTGTACCAAGCAACCGTTCAAAGACATCACTCACTACATCCTTACTTTCCTGTTCATCATACAGAATGGTTCTTGCCAAACCGTACATTTGTTTGTAATACTGCTTGAACAGCTGAGAAACCAGCTTTCTTTCCATCGCCTTTTTACTTATTATATCCCTGAGGTATGCAAAACGCTAACCTTAAAAAGAAACTTTTCATCAAATATCATGTAAATATAAAATATTTTCATCAAATAAGAATATTTCTACTGGCAAGAATATGGATTCTGTTTATTGGACTCTTCCTGATAAAGTTACAATTAACGACAAAAATCACTCAACTCTAAATAATTATTATAACTTTGCATAGGGGTTTTCTATCTTTTGACAGTCATCAAAATAGAGAAGATACAAAACAGAATATGAGAAAAATACAAATGAAATGGATTTTAACAACAGTATTCGTTTTTCTGTTTCCTTTCGAAATTTGTGCTCAGGACATCCGGACACAAATCTTCAAACCTCAGTCTAAAGAGGCAGAAAGAAAGACGGATCATCCTGACTATCTGAAGACAAGCCCTACACCTATGGATCTCCATTTGATGAAACAGACAGGAGCGGCCGTTTCAGTTGATTCTCTATGGGAAGAATATCCATCTGTTTTTCTACAGGGAACACGTCCTGTCTATGTCTATCCTATAGCGAATAAACTCCCCCTGACAATATCTATGCAGGAAAATCAAGTCGAATTACTGATGAAATACCGTATCGCGACAATAGAATTTCCTCTATGGAGTACAAAATATTTCTTACTGAGAGGAGGCTCGCATTCCGGCGATATTCATTTCAAGCATGAACAACCCGTTAATCTCTACTCTCTTTATCTTTCAGGAGCATATCGCTTTTCTCCTCATTTTATCTTAGGAGAAAATATAGAAACCGGAAAGTTCTCCGGCCTTTCTCCTTTTTTCGCATGGAATCAATATGGTATTTATACTTTCACTCTCAACTCCAATAATTCTATACAAACGACACTGAAAACAACAACCGCAACAGGATATAAAGATGTCTCCGGAGCTACCATGCTGAAACATCAGGGGAAAAGCATCAATGTTGAAGGAGGGGTCATCGTCGACAAGAATCTGACAAATCATAGTACAACCATTCTTCCGACAGGAGTCATCCACTTTCATTAAAAATATACAACTCAGGAAAGCAACAGTATCGAAGAAAACGCATCAGGCAGGCCATCTAACTGGATGGCCTGCCTGAATTTCTGCAAGATTCATTCTCACGACGCTGTTACAGCATCCGTTCAACCTCTTGCATAATCTGTTTACCGATAGCATCAGCTTCCTCTTTCGATTTAGCTTCACTGTAGACACGGATGATAGGCTCCGTATTACTCTTACGAAGATGAACCCAGCAATCCGAAAAATCGAGTTTGACACCATCTATCGTCGTCACCTGGACATCTTTCCGAGAGCTATACTGGTCTTTTACCTTCTCAAGGATGGCATTGATATTCGTAGTGGGTTTCAAGTCAATCCGGTTCTTAGCCATGAAATAGCTTGGGAAAGCAGCCCGGAGTTCACTGGCCTTACAGCCTTTCTGAGCAAGACTGCTCAGGAAAAGAGCGATTCCCACAAGGGCATCACGACCGTAGTGGCAAGCCGGATAGATGACACCACCATTACCTTCTCCACCAATGACAGCTCCTACTTCCTTCATCTTCGTCGTCACATTCACTTCACCCACAGCTGCAGCATAATAAGTACAACCATGACGTTCCGTAACATCACGCAAGGCACGCGTAGAACTCAGATTACTGACCGTAGTGCCTTTGACATGATCCAAGATATAATCGGCCACCGTAACCAGTGTATATTCCTCACCATACATTTTTCCATTCTCCTGAATAAAAGCCAGACGGTCGACATCAGGATCAACCACGACCCCCAGGTCATAGCCACCCTTTGCAACTTCTCCCATGATACCGCCGAGATTTTTCTCCAGAGGTTCAGGATTATGAGCGAAATTACCATCAGGTGTACCATTCAGAAAACGTGCTTCCACGCCAAGAGACTTTAATAGTTTCGGGAGGATAATACCACCGACAGAGTTAATAGAATCTACAATCACCTTGAAATGTGCATTTCTGATAGCCTCAACGTCGACCAAGTCCAAGGCAAGGACAGCATCAATATGCCGCTTGTCAAATGTAGAATCATCTGTATAGCTTCCTAAACGATCTACTTCAGCATACTCGAAATCTTCCCTTTCAGCGATATCCAACACTTCATTGCCATCATCTTTCGTGAGAAATTCCCCATCTTGATTAAGCAATTTGAGAGCATTCCAATGCCGTGGATTATGACTGGCAGTAATGATTATTCCTCCAGCAGCTCCACTCATGCGGACAGCAAGTTCCGTAGTCGGAGTGGTAGCCATGCCGATATTCAAGACATCATACCCCATTCCCATTAACGTACCACACACCACATTCTTGACCATCAATCCGGAGATACGGGCATCCCGCCCAACCACAATCTTGTTGCTGGATGATTTCTCACTTTTCCGGATGAAAGTGGCATACGCCGAAACAAACTTTACAATATCAAGTGGGTTCAATGTATCGCCCGCGTGTCCTCCGATTGTACCTCGGATTCCTGAAATAGATTTTATTAATGTCATAATATCTTTTCTAAAAAACGGATTTTATCTCCCTCTCATATAAGTAATATCATAAAAACAAGCGTATACGCTACCCGAAGCATTAGACTGCCCTTGGGCAGATGGGACAAGAAGACGTACATGAGCAATATGTTCATCACGTCCAAGGTTAATGTATGACAATGGAGTAAGCCAGCCACTTGGAACAGCCGCACTGTTGTAAGCACTATACATCAAACTGGTCTTAGTATCAAAAGAAGCCGTAAAGGTCCCGCTATTGTCTGTCACTGACAACTTCTCAGGTTCGCCTCCGTTTCTAGAAATAGGAAATTCATTGGTCAACTGAGCTGAATCCAGGGCCAAAGGATCCGTGATTTTAAACTTCGGCTGTTCATTCAGATTGTACTCCGCAAAACGGCAAAGTACATCAATAGTCTGTCCCTTCTTAATAGGAGAACCCTCTCCACGATCCAGAATCTGCATATAAACACCCGTAGTGCTGAACAGGACCCACTGATTATGCGTCGCATCACAAAGAGTTACCGTATCCTTCTTGAACTGGTCCTCTGAAATAACCTGTATATTATTAGTGATGAGGAACGTATTGATATTATGACGCTCCGTATCTCTCTGATGAGCATAAGTCTCATCACTACTGCAAGCCGAGAACGACACGACTGTTACCAGGAAAGCCAGTATTACAATGATTGTTTTATTCATTTTACGATTATTCATTGAACTTCTTTCCGCCGACTATTCAGAGATTACCGAAGCTCATATTACTTATTACTTAAAAAATTGATGTAACTATACCGTCACCGGCCCGTATCAAAGTTGTGCACCAGAAGCACAAAAACCAATTATACTTTTCCTACAGGCTTTGCCAGCATTATTTCTGCAAAAATACGAAAAAGATTTTATTGCAACAAGCTGCTATAAGCTTTTATGGCTTTTCTTACGACTTTTTCAGCCTCTTCTATCGTACAAAAGAGTTTACCTCCACTGGCATTAGGATGTCCTCCTCCATTAAAGAATTCCTGGGACATCTTATCACAAGGAAAATCATCTACGGAACGAAGACTTAACCAAATTAAATTTTCCTGATCCGTGTCTTCGCGCATAGAAATAGAAAGCTTCATCTTCTTGATGCGTAAAGGTTCATTAACAAGACCTTCCGCATCACCTTTGATATAGTGGAAACTTTTAAGTTCTTTCCGGGTAATGGTATAATAAGAAGCATGCAAGTCCTCAAAGACATTCAATTTCTGATACATGATATACCCCCGAAGACGAATGGCCCACGAACTATAGTTGTTGAAAACATTACGATAGATCTTATCCTTATCGATATGTTTCGTCAAGAGTTGGCTGATGATAAAATAGATAGCAGGATCATTACTATTATAAGTAAATCCTCCCGTATCGGTCATCATTCCACAATAAACAGGAGCAGCATAATGCTGCGTCATTGCCTCAAAGCCACCCAATTGCCATACGATACGAAAGATGAGTTCACAAGTAGAACTGGCACCAAGCCGAGACAAGATGAGAGCACCTTCCAGCCCTCCTCCCGGATGATGGTCAATGATTACCTTTTTAGCCTTACAATTTTGCAAGACAGGTGTCATATCATCTACACGTGTTTCTGCACTGAAATCAAGGTAGAACACTAAATCAGCAACCGAAAAAAGAGATTTGACCTCATCCGGATGCTTGTCATAGCGCATGATCTTCTCATTGTTTGGTAACCAATGCAAGAAATCGGGATAAGCATCAGGCATCACAACTGTAGGATTCTTCCCCAGGTAACGCAAATACTCAGCCCAGCCGAGACTGGCTCCGACAGCATCTCCATCAGGTGACTTATGTCCAACAAGAACGATATGTGAAGAAGTTGCTATCCAATCTTTCAGGGTAGCAGCTTCTTGTTCCGTTAAGATATTAATATCCATAAGTGGAATTACATCCCCTCTCGACCCACAAGCCGAAAGAGTAAATTGTTTTATAATTATTATCTCTTCAAATCAGATCAGAAGAGTTGATTGGGGTAAACACCATCATCAATAAGCTTCTGAATCTTAGCTACGACACCAGGACGGTCAGCAGAATAGGTCACTCCGAACCATTTACTTGTCGTATCCAGGACCTTCACGGTGGCTGCACCGTCATTAATGAGTTTGTTGACCATCAGAGGGATAAAGAATTCAGCCTTCAGATTTTTCTGTGTTTCAGGATCTTTAAGAAACTCCTTGAAATAAGCAGAACTGTAATCGAAATAATCAGGAGTAAATCCCCATACATTCATACTTACAGGCGTATTATCAGAAACAGGAACCCAACTGCCTTGTTCATCCTTATAGCAAACTTTTCCTTCACGGCGGATAATCTCCGTACGCTCAACAACAGTTGTCAGGTCGCCCTTATCATCCGTAGAGCAGATGCCACGAGCCACCGTTCCATTCTCACTCAGCGTATTTCCTACACGGAAACCGACCATTGCATAACGGTTCTTCGAACCTTCAGGAAGTTCAGAAAGGAATTTACCAATCACCTTAAAGCAATCACGATTATAGAAATCATCACAGTTGATCACTGCAAAAGGTTCCTTGATCACACTATGGGCCATCATGACTGCATGATTTGTACCCCAAGGCTTGGTACGCCCGGCTGGAACAGAGAAACCTTCCGGCAGTGACTCCAGGCTCTGGAAACAAAGTTCTACAGGAACATGTCCCTCATATTTAGAAAGTATCTTTTTACGAAACTGATCCTCAAAATCCTTACGGATCACAAAAACGATTTTTCCAAATCCGGACTGAATGGCATCGTAAATGGAATAATCCATGATGGTCTCACCGTTAGGTCCCATCCCATCAAGTTGTTTCAGGCCTCCGTAACGGCTGCCCATTCCTGCTGCAAGGAGCAATAATGTTGGTTTCATAGCGACTAAAAATAATTATATAAATTTTGACTATGCAAATTTAATAAAAAGAAAGGAGACAAGGATCGCTACCCCATTGTTTTTTCATCCCATTAATAATTTTTGTCTCTTAACATGACACCAGGGAATGCTCAGTTTTTACACTATTCCATTCATGCCATGCCCCCCAAATATCTGAACATTCAGAACGGATAGCCGACTGCCAAGTGAAAACTCTGAGCATCCTTAAAATGAAGAATGTTATAAAAGCCACTTTTACCGGTATCATAAGGAACATGAAGTCCCACTCCCCAGTCTAACCGGATAACAAACATGCCCATGTCATAACGGAGGCCGACACCAGTACCTACTGCCAATTGTTTGAAGAAACTATTAATCTCAAATTTGCCACCTACTTGCCGATCATTATCTTTCAGATTCCACACATTGCCTGCATCAAGAAAAAGTGCTCCATAAAGGTTACCAAAGAATCTCGGACGATACTCTAAATTAGCCAGGAATTTGACATTACCGGTCTGATCAATATAAGAATACCTGGAGTTTAATGGAACGAATTTACCAGGTCCTATACTACGTATATTAAAAGCCCTCACACTATTAGCGCCTCCCACATAGAACTGCTCATAATATGGAATTTCAGTAGCATTGCCATAGGCCCAGGCTACTCCTCCATCAAGATGTCCGACAAGGGAAGAATGACTTGAGAATCTCCAGTATTTCACCAGATCTGTTTCAATCTTCAAGAATTGAGCATACGGGTTCTTAAACATCTCCTTATTCTTATCACTCCATTTCCGGCCTGCTACCATATATCCCAATGATAGTATGTTTCCGGCTTCACTTATTGCTGTCGACCACGTGATCGGACTCAAATAAGAAGGTTTGCTTGAATACGTATAAGTAAGACTCATCTTAGGGACCATCTGATCACGCATCGATATCTTCAGATAAGGATTATTGCTCAGAAGAGAATCAAACTTAGCCGTCTGGCTATTCATATATTCATACGAAATGGATATCGGCGTGAAAGAAAAATGAGACTGTACCGTCGGCATCCAATCATAAGTCATTTCTCCTGATATGACATGTCTTCTGAAATAACCTGCCCGGTTGAGTATATTGATAGATGTCTTTATCGTTGTTGTAGGCATCTGTATATAAGATGTACTCGTATGATGATGACGGCGCTTTCCAATAGAAAGATCATGAAGTAAGGTTCCTGGCGTCAAGAGTCGGGGCATAACAAGAGAAACATCTCCTCCATATTCGTATGAGTTGACACTAGAAGTACTACCTTCATTCTTATGTCCTGTTTGCCACTCATACGACCCATGAAGGTTCATATTCAGATTTTCTCCCCCACGAAAAGCGTTGCGCTTCGTAAAACCCATAACCAACTCCGGTCCCATACGTCCAGTAGTCTTGCCCTTACCATTTGTTTCAATATAGAAATCGTAGGGTTTGTCAAAGAGCAAGTCCATATTAAGATCCAGGGTATCACAATTTGCGGAAGTATCACGTGGAGTAAAGGTCAGGGAAGAGTTACTGAACAGACCAGTACTCTGGAAATATTTATTAGTCTGATATTCTGCATCAGCATTATAAAGTTGATGACTACGCAATTTCAAGCCTCTTGAAATAAATCCCGTGCGAAGGGGAGTATGTTTCCCATAGAAATGAACAATGAAATAACGATGCTTCTGGAAGTTCCAAAGACTGTCTCTGAACTGTTTGTGAAGGTTGACATTGATATTTCCTATATACCATTGCTTTTTCGTTCTCTCTTCCAGGCTGTCAGACAAGACAAAACGTAATTGCACCTTTCCTCTTTCACGAAGCGTATCAGCAACATAAGAAGCTAAATCGCTATGATAATAGTAATATCCACGATTCCGAAAGAGATTGGAAACACGCTCTCGCTCTGATTCCAAATTCGGGATATTGAAAGGATTTCCCTTCTTGATGACCGCCTCAGAGATATGATTTCTCAACAAACTGTCAGAAAGCGCAGAAAAGCCAATATATCGTATAGAATCGATGGTCCAAAGATGCCCCATATCAACAGTATAGTCCAACTTAGCTATTTTGGGATTATGCATTGTTCTCACATGATAAGTAACCTTACCATTAAAATAACCGAATTTCCGCAATTGATTTTCTGCCACCTGAACTCGAAACGGAGGATTCACATTGCTCATCAACTTAGGGACAGATCCAAAAGCTCTGGATAGCCAAAGTCCTACCGCATTATGACTCTTGGCAAAGGTGTTCCACAACCAAAGTCGTACAGGAAAAGGGGTTCGATAGTAACTACTTCCCAATAAAGAACCTGTAGGTGCAGAAGCCAAGATAGACTCTATCTCATTCTGAGTCTCCACAGCATACTTGCTCTTATCAGTATTCTTATATTCTATTTTATCCAACCCTGCAAAAAGTTGTTCCCCTTCTGGTATAGCCGATGTGGTAGAGCAAGCACACAGAAGGATAATCCACAATATCCCTACTGCAAATTCAATGCCTTTTATAGATCTTCTACAACTATATTTTATCCTATTCATTCGTTATGCTTGCTTATAACCATCATTTTACATTTACAGTAGAATCCTTTGCCGGCGTTTTTACTCTACTTTTTGTATTCCGTCCAAGAGGTCCAATCATAGGTTTATCTGACTTGAAATTAAAGATATCCTTAAAATGCTGGAGTTTTCTTCTCCAGGTAAAACCTACGCCATATTCCCCTATCTGCCCTTCCAGCCAATCGTAATAGTTGTTATTGTAATAAGCTCTCAGGTACTGACTGGCATTCTGGTTCAAACGATATTGGAGTTCAACATTATTAAAGAAAGAATCATTACGCCGACTCTGTTCAATATCTGCTCCCGAAGATAACTGTCCACCAACGATAAAACTGAAGCGGTTATTCCATAAACGCTTGGCAAATTTGAAATTGTAGTCTGTATGTAACTCTCCCACAGAATTAGTTGAACTGTTAACAGTCATCCCCAGATTCAGTCCAAGTGAACGAGTGGTATTGCCTGCGATCATATTGATTTCACTATTCAGGAAAGAACTTAAGGCGCTATTCATCGTAAACTTACTGGTATTTCCATTATTCATATACATACCCGTAGCCAGCATGGTAACAGCAATTTTGCCACGCTCTTCTATCGACATTGTATTCAACTCATCCTGAATAGTAATATCACTGGGTGCATTAACAATGAATTGCATTCCCATCTTTCGCAAAGTCTGAGAAAGTTGTACTCCACAAACAAAATCCACAGACCGCCCAATGTCCTTGCCTTCGCTCACGGAAGCCGTAACAGGCTCCGTGGCAGTGATATTCAACTTCGGGTCCATAGGATCACCAGTAAACTGAATAAAACTCCCATTCTGAATGGTAAAAGTCTTCAAGGGGATCACCGGGAGAGAATATTTCATTTCCCCATTATTCAGAGTGTATTTACCTCTCAAGCGTAAACGGTCTATAGGATTATAAGTCATCGTCAGATCACCACCTCCCTCAAGATCGATATAATTGGAATGTGTTGCGTTGAGGGAACAAAGGATATGAGCAGCTTCATCCACTTTAATGCCAAGCGTCATATCCAATCCCTGAAGCTTAGGACGGTTAATAACCGTTGCAGCAGAGTCTTTAAAATCAGCAAATTTCACCAATTCATTCAAATCATTATCAGTTGTAAGCTCAGACTCCTTCAGGACATAAGTCATATCCGTAGCCCCCAAGACATTCACCATACCTCTCATCTTCAAATTATCCACCGGACCCTTCATCGATCCGAAAAAGTCTACGAATGCTTTTCCGTAGGATGTAGATTTAGGATTTTCCTTCGCATTGATCAATTCAAAGTTATGGGCACGCATACGGATATCAAGCATCATCCGATTTATATTGGAGAAATCAAAATTTCCAGCAATATCAAGAGGACTATTATTATAGGCGAACATCTCAAAATTCTCAAAAAGAAGATGACTCCCCACAATTCGTACAGGATCATTGGCAAAACGCATAGAAACGCCGTATGGTTCACTGTAGATGTAGGACGAATCCAGGTATACCTCACCATCCACGATGGGCTTGCTTAACGGACCTTTAACAGTCAGATCACCTTCCCCATAACCTTTAAAGCCAAAAAGTTGTTCTGGAACAAAACCATTGAGAAGTTGCAATGGCGTCTTTTCCAGTCCTAATTTTGCATCCAGATAGCCTTCTCCCTGAGAATGATAAGAACCATCTATTGTTGCTACCTGCTGCCCATCTTTAAGCAAGATACCATTTACTTTATGAGAACCATCCTCTTTTGGTACATATACAAATTCTGTACTGACATCTCCCATCGGACATTTGTCATAGATCATATCTTTGACATCAATATCAGAAGAGACAGACAACTGGTCCTTCGTCTGGATCACATGGAAATCACCATTCATGACTCCCGAGATATCCGGCGTGTAAGGAAGTATCTGAAAAAGCCTTTCCAATTTCAGATGATTCATGCTGAAAGTCAAATCCTGTAAAACATCTTGATTACTATCGTTTGAGGAAAGCATGATTCCAGTCCCATCAGAACTTTTTAATATCATATTGGCCGAGACACGCCTATTATCCCCAAGAAAAACAGAATTGTCATCATTAGCAGTAAATTGCTTATAACCTAGAATTGGATGAGTATCCGTCAAGCGAACACGAATTCCATGTGCTTCCATTAAAGCAGCCAGCCCAACATCAATTCCCAGCCGGTTCTGTTCATCATAAAGTTTGGCTCGTATTTCAGATCCCTGTTCCGTAAGGTTTCCACTTGCCAGCGCCTTAAAAGTATATTGGGGATTATCTTTGTTATTTGCAACCTTCACGTTGTATTTAATTACGTCATTCTCAGTATTGACCAGAGCCTGAATCGTATCCAGACAAATCTTATTAAAGACAAGTGAATCCAGATGGATATATCCATTCAACCCTTTGACCGGTGAAGAGGTCAAATCCATCTCTGCATTCTTGAAATGATAACCATAATGCTCCAATACATGATAGACAAAATTATCATTACCTGATGTCATATAGACATGAACTGACGGGAAACGTTGATATAAGTTTTTCTGGTCAATGTGACGGGCTTCGAATTGTTTTAAAGTTTCTTCCTTCAAATGTCTTGCCTGACTGAAAAGTTGCTTATACCCCCCTCTTCCATCCATCTTCAGACGGAAATTGCCACAATCAACAAATGCATGGGTAGAATCACGGTGAGAAAGAAGGTCCAAATTAATATTCTCGGGACGATAGGTCTTTTTGCCATTGCTAAAAACAAGATTGCTCACCAATCCCTTGGTCATGATATAGTCCTGGCGGTCTGTAGCCAAATTAACTTTTCCTTTGAAGCCAGCAGTTATAGGAGTATCAACTATTTTAAGATGATAGAGATCTATTTTACTCAGATCAGCATTCACGAATGCCTCTATAGGTTTTATACTGGTCCGGGCTTTCAAATCAACGGTTCCCATCAGAAGTGGATTATGACTATTGATACAGGCATGGATTCTTCCTCCTGATATCTCAGCATAAGCCAGTATTCTGCTAAAATCATAACCTCCGAAAGTACATTTCAATACCCGCGCCCTGGCTTTTAAACTCGTGTGTGAAGAATAAATATCTGTACCTTGCCCGGTAGCAACGATGTCCCCTGAAAAAGGATGTAGCCCCTGATAAGGTATAAAATGTTGCAAAGGTAGATCCCTGGCTATCAAACTGGCATGATAGTTCATCCGGCTTATATCAATAGTTCCCTTGGCCTTCAAGGTTCCTCCACCTTGAGAAGCCTGAAAATCACCGCCAATCTGTTTCCCGTTGACAGTAAACAGGCCATGGATGCCGATATTGTCTGGAATATTGACTTTTTGAGCAACTGAAGGATTTAATAAAGTTTTCAAAAAATGGAGGTGATAGGTATGAGCATTTAGACGAGCCTTTGCCCGGAGATGCTTCATATCTGTCAATGACGCCAGATACCCATTAGCTTGCAAGTGGAATGCCGTCGGAAGAATAATGGTCAGTCCACTGAAAAGTGCATACCTTTTATTTCCTCGGAAAGAGCCTTCTATGCTCAGAGGATAATTAGGCCATGATTGCCGGAAAGTTACGGGCATATTCCCCATAAAACGCATCAAATCTTGTTTACCAAACGAACCGTGAATGGAAGCATCCAAGATTCCAGGATGATTATCGTCAAAGGTATTTAAATCCAGATTGACTCGAGCCTGTAATTCGGATTCCGGAGTCTGCAAATAAAGATCCGGCATCCGGAACTTCAAAGAATCCAAGACAAGAGAGCCTTTAAAGGAATTGACAACAAGTCCACTTCTCTGCTCTCTGAACTGAGCTTTAAGTATTTGTATATTCAGACTGTCACTGACGTAACGGAAGTGTCGTACATCAAGAGCCATATTGTTCAAGAAGAGATGATTGAAATCCAACCTGTTCCTTCTTGCATAAACCTCAAAGGGACGGTCCAGACGGAGAGACCCTTTCTGCCAATTTAATGATTCTATCGAATACAAACTCCGATAAAGATCGAGATATCCTTCACGAGCAGTCAGATCACCTAATGCCGAGATCACCCTCATAGAATCTCCTGGTAGATGTAAAGTAAAAAGCGTATGATGGACATGAAAACGATGAATATTGATCTTCCAGAAATTCGTATTAGGTGTCGTATCCGGAGGCACCGTATCACTCAACGCCACATCAATATCCGCATCTGAAATCTCGCAATGATTGACATTGATGTGCTTCAAGCTCAAATCAATACCATGAGAACAAAGTAGAAGTTTTCCAATATTACCCTGTATACGTGCTTTATGGATAAAATTAGTCGTATTGACTTTCATTTTATGAAAGCTCAACTCATCTACCATAATACGACCATGGAAAAGAGGCATTAACTGAACATGGACCGTTGCTCTGCTAATATCCGCAACCGTATCTTTCTGCTGAGGGATAGAATCATTCTGCTGAATCACTTTTATACCATCAACACCTAAATCAAAAGGAAACGCCAAATTGACACGATGCACAGAAATATCCATACCCGTCTTTCTTGACGAATATGAAGCTACTTGATGTACAATAAAGTTTTGTACAGGAGGGAAATATAGCAAAACTGTAAGGAAAACGAATAACAGAGCTATCCCCAAAATCGTTATAACTATTCCCTTCAGAACTTTTTTCATAAGCAGTAGTAAGACCTGAAGAAAATCCAAGATAAATAATCAATCAGGTATGTTATTGCAAAGTAACGCATTTTTCAGAAAAAAGAGAAATAATATATAATAAAATTTCTTGTCTATAAGATTTCTCAAGAATAAATTGAAGATTTCCCTTATTTTACTTATCGTTCTATACCGACAAGCACAAAAATTTATCCTTTATCTTTAATCTTTGCCTTGCAAATTCATCGATAGATTTTATTCAGATAAACTCAAAACAATATCCCTCTACTATATTACCGGAACAATCGCCCGCCATAAAGGACTCTCAGGAACAGGGGCAGTAACAGATATAGTTTTCTGCGATACTGGATGAATAAATTCTATCTGATGCGCCAAGAGGTCTATTCCTCCACCAGGATTACTTCTTTTCGCACCATATTTCAAATCACCTTTTATCGGACATCCAATATGAGCTAACTGGCAACGAATCTGATGATGGCGTCCGGTCATCAAAATCACTTCGAGAAGACAATAACGATCAGAATGACCAATAACCTTATAACGCAATACCGCTTTCTTCGAATTTGGCACTTCATGGTCATAAACATAACTCTTATTCTGTTTCTCGTTTCTGACAATCCAATTGGTAAGGGTCTGTTCAGGTATCTCGGGTTCCTTTTGAGTTATCGCCCAATAGGTCTTATGTATCTCACCTTTGCTGAACATACTGTTCAAACGAGATAAAGCCTTAGATGTCTTGGCAAATACTACTAATCCTGATACAGGCCGATCCAGACGGTGAACAACACCTAAGAAAACATTTCCATTTTTCTTATACTTATCCTTTAGATAAGTTTTCACGACCTCAGAAAGAGGAGTATCACCAGTTTTATCACCTTGTACTATTTCTCCACTCTCCTTAGAGACTATAATAATATGATTATCTTCGTAAACAGGTATCAAGATCAAATAACTTTAAATGATATAGGGCTCAACACCCATATCTCTATATGATTAATCTAATAAAATAAATCGGTCATCAGAAATAAAGGCCAAAAGCCAAGATCTGATAACCGATAAAATAACCTATTACATGTTCATGCCACCATCGACCTGAATAACCTGTCCTGAAATATAACTGGAAAGGTCAGAAGCCAGATACAGAGCGGTATTAGCAATATCTTCAGTCGTACCAGCACGGCGAAGAGGAATTTTGTTAACCCATTCCTGACGGATCTTATCTGGTAAAGCCTGAGTCATAGCGGTATCAATAAATCCAGGTGCGATAGAATTTGCACGAATCCCCTTCGGTCCCATCTCCTGACCAACACTCTTAGCAAGCGCAATCAGTCCAGCTTTTGATGCTGCATAATTGCACTGTCCGGCATGTCCATGGACACCAACGACTGAAGCCATATTGATGATAGCCCCTTTACGTTGATGCATCATAACAGGTAAACAGGCATGGATAAAGTTGAAAGCACTTTTCAAGTTAACTGCAATTACAGCATCCCACTGGGCTTCAGTCATTCTAAGCATCAGCCCATCTTTAGTAATACCAGCATTGTTTACAAGAATATCTATACTTCCGAAATCTGCCAGAACTTGCTTAATCGTTTCTTCGGTCTGTGCAAAATCAGCTGCATTGCTAGCGTATCCTTTTGCTTTCACACCAAGTGCTTCTATATCACGCTCAGTGCCTTTACCACCATGTTCCTCATCTATAGCAAGATCTGTAAATGCAACATTTGCACCTTCCTTGGCAAACTTCAATGCAATAGCTTTTCCAATACCACGTGCAGCCCCTGTAATTAAGGCTGTTCTACCTGTTAATAATCCCATTTTTATTTTTTATTGATTAATATATTAATAATTTCCGTATGTTTAAACCTGTAAGATAAATCATTTGCTAAGAAAGAAATAACCCACTTTCTAAAATTCTTATTCATTTGAATTTAGAAATAATTTAAACTTGCTCAATGTCTATTCCTTTCTTTTTCCTAAAGCACCATAAACAAATTTTGCCACTATAGGCTTGCTGGAATCTTCCGTCAGACCGTGTCCTAAACGCCCATAAATAAAAGGAACTTCCAAGCCTTTAATACAATAATGAGTAATATCAGCTACAAGGTCCACATTTTCAATATCAAATTCCCCTTCAGCCTTACCATCAGCATATACCTTTCTAAAAATCTCTATTTCATCTTCATCGAAGTTCTTTCTGACTTTTTCCACCATCCATATATTCCGAAAAAATTCAGCACGCAAATTTCCATTTCTCATCACTGTCTCTTTAATCATACTCAAGTGAGTATAAATCAACTCGATGATCTTATCCTGAGGAAGAATCTTCTCAGAAGCCACTTCATCAAGTCTATCGGATAAACGCTCCAATTCTGATTCTATCACGGCATAATAGACATCTTCCTTACTTTTAAAATAAGTATAAAGCGTACGACGACCCTTTCCTGAAGCCACAGCAATATCATTCATCGTTGTATTGTTGAGACCATTTTTAGCAAACAGTTGCCGAGCAACATCTACTAATTTTTGCCTAGTTTTGGATATGGACATCTATATTCCTCCGAAATTTAAAATTGCACATTCATTCTACATGTGCAAATGTAGCCTGTTTATTTGGAAAAAACAAATTAAAGGAATGAAAAACGATTCATTTTAGGAAAAATTAGAAATACCGTAATTACAGCATCAACACTTTCTTCAAAATATAGAATCCAGTTGCCTAGATTTAATTGTAAAAAAAATCAGAAACCCTTTAAATAAAGAATTTCTGATTGAATTAGTTGCGGAGGCAAGACTCGAACATGCGACCTCCAGGTTATGAGCCTGGCGAGCTACCAACTGCTCCACTCCGCGATATTAATGTATCCTTTCGGATTTGCGGTTGCAAAGGTAACAAAAAAATATTAAACACCAACTGTTTTCAGAAATAAATACAGGAAAGAGGCTATAATTTAACACACTATAACCTTTAGAGCAACGGAATAAAGAGATAAGAGAATAGTTAGAAAAAAAATACAATGATTGGAATCCCAGAAATGATTTAGAGAAACTAAATATAGCCATCTATAAAACCAATAAATCTATATAAATAAATATTGCTTTACAAAACAAGAAATCTCAAATCGGTCTTTAAAGAGCCTTCATAATAGCCAGAACCTTTTCGAAATAGTGCTGAGTACGTTTAATGCTAAAGTGGGAACCACCATTCCAAGATCTAATAGCCCGTTCAATATCATTTAAAGGATTATAAAAAGACTGGAATATCAAAAACATCTCTTTTGACCTAGCAACACTCCAACGGTCCTTCAAAGAGAATCTCTTTTTACTCCTACGCCTTCTCAATATCCGATTACAATCTGATACCAATACAGGTGTAATCTGCATCACACCAACGGATAAACCACTTACAGCTTTCGGATTGCCCTTACTTTCAACTTGAATAATACCTGTCATAACACGTGACCAATCAAAATGAGCTACACTGTCAGGTATATTATCACCTATCGTATCAACATCAAGTGCTTCTGAATGGTCTGAACCTTCACAAACATTCTGCTCAGCATTCTTATTCAAAACAACCTCAGAGTTTGTACTTGCAGGAGTAATCGCATTATCTTTTGAAGATGATTTCTGATTATTCTTTGAAGAAGACACAACATTATTCTTTAAAAAGTCTACAGAATTATCAGTTTTTGCAGATGCATTTAATGTATTAAACAAAAGCACAAAAAAACACGATAAAACAATATTCTCTAATTTTCTCATTTTATTCAATTTTCAGGAACAAGAAAGAAAAGGGATATTCTTTAACTCATAATATATAAGAAAGATTTACCTTGAACGCCTTAGTTCCAATTTATTATTTAAAAGATAAGCCTTCAACAACAACAGAAGTTCTTATCTAAATCAACATCTGCAAAGGTACAAAAAAAAAGAGAGTAAAACAAGTAAGATCTTGATTAATCGCACTTTACGCTGTTAAGAAACTCAAAAAAAGTGAACGTGTGATAATTTTAAGAACACTTAAGAAAACCTTTTAAAAGGTATCAGTGAATAAGTAACCATCGGTCCTGTACACAAAAAAAAGAAGGGCCCCGCCGGCACGCTGTGCTGGCAGGGCCCTCCGGGGGTTCTTATCTTTAAAAAGGAGGCGGCGGCCTACTCTCCCGCATTGCATTGCAGTACCATCGGCGCTCGTGGGCTTAA
>JAKVJW010000025.1 GCA_022486815.1 Prevotella sp.
CGTGACGGACAGACCTCCGGTGTACCGGTTGTGCCGCCAGGCGCACCGCCGGGTATCCGAGTCTGGGCAGGATAAGCGCTGAAAGCATCTAAGTGCGAAGCCAGCCGCGAGATGAGAGCTCCACAAAAGGGCCGTCAGAGACGATGACGTTGATAGGGTGCAGGTGTAAAGGCGGTGACGTCAAAGCCGAGCACTACTAATTGCCCGAACACTTTCCTTTCAAGAGGTCATACTTCCGGAAGAGCCGCCTTAACAGCGGCCGGTCCTGCGAGTCATATATGTCAACCCCAAATCAGGTGGTTACAGCAGTGGAGTCACACCTCTTCCCATTCCGAACAGAGAAGTTAAGCCCACGAGCGCCGATGGTACTGCAATGCAATGCGGGAGAGTAGGCCGCCGCCTCCTTTTTTTAAGATAAGAACCCCCGGAGGGCCCTGTCAGCACAGCGTGCCGGCGGGGCCCTTCTTTTTTTGTGTACAGGACCGATGGTTACTTATTCACTGATTGCTCTTTTTGAATATGTTTAAGGTGTAATTTAGATATGTTGAATCGGATGAATGACTTTTCCTGAGAGTAAGAAGATGAAACAGGATACCCTTAATAGAGTGTATGATAATCAGGTTCCGCCTTACGTATAAAAATCAATTCATCCGGCATTTTTACCCATTTACGATTTCTTGCAATTTTTATTACACTACCCTTGATTTGTTTTAGTGTGTATGTGTTGTCTGTGTTTTTCTTGAGTTTAGCTGTCAGATCTTCACTTCCATAGTCATTTATTATGGTTAGTTCAGCTGTATTGGGAGAAGTAATCTTGGCTGAAGTAAATAACCATTTTCTTCCATCATGAATGTCACCAAAAAAGCCTGATAATTTTCCATAGATTTCCTGATGAGGGACCGTGATGTCATTTTTATAGAAGTTGATGATCATATATACGTCATACTTTTCATTGTATAAGTATCCTTTGAAGGTTAAACTGTCTGATTGTGCATAAACCGTTAGAGTCAGGCATGTCAATATTAATGTAAATAAAATCTTCTTCATATTTCTGTTTTTCGCAAAGTTATTGATTTTAGTTAATAATTCCAACGTTTTCAGAAATAATTCTGGATTAAATTGCGATATTACTGTTTTTAGTTTATCTTTGTAAAGTTTTAGCAGAAGCATAATGACAAAAAACAGACTATTTCCAGACTATATTTTTGAGTCCAGTTGGGAAGTATGTAATAAGGTAGGTGGCATCTATACAGTGCTGTCAACTCAAGCGAAGACCTTACAGAATGTGATGCAAGATCATGTTTTTTTTATTGGTCCGCAGTTTTCTAATCAGAGTGTGAATCCTTGTTTTCAAGAGGATGATTCTTTATTTTCTTCATGGAAAGAGGAGATCGCTAAACAAGGTCTTCATGTAAAGACTGGAAGGTGGCTTGTACCAGGCGAACCAATAACCTTTCTTGTAGATTTTCAATCCTATTTTGAAATAAAAAATCAACTGTATGGACGACTTTGGAATTTGTTTCGTGTAGACAGTCTGCATAGTTATGGTGACTATGATGAAGCGTCTATGTTCTCTTATGCTTCTGGTCTTGTTGTAGAAACTTTTTATAAGTTTTATCTTAATGAAAAAGATAAGGTGGTTTTTCATGGTAATGAATGGATGTCAGGTTTCGGACTATTGTATATCCACTATAAAGTACCATCAATTGCTACTTTGTTTACCACCCATGCTACCAGTATTGGCCGCAGTATAGCAGGAAACAATAAACCTCTTTATGCCTATCTTTCCAATTATAATGGAGATCAGATGGCTACGGAATTGAATATACAGAGTAAACATTCTGTAGAGAAACAGACTGCAAAATATGTAGACTGTTTTACTACTGTGAGTGATATTACAGCCAGGGAATGCAAGGAATTATTGGATAAACCTGTAGACGTCGTTTTGCCTAATGGTTTTGAGGATGGTTTTGTTCCCTCTGATCCTTTGTTTACAACTAAGCGTGATGCGGCACGAAAAAAGATTTTAGATGTAGCCAATGCTTTGTTAGGTACTTCTTTTGATAATCAAACCTTGATCATTTCGACAAGTGGGAGATATGAATTCCGTAATAAGGGAATAGATGAGTTTATTGAAGTCATGAACCGATTGAGAAAAGGTTCTGAACTTTCGCGACCTATTCTTGCGTTTATTGATGTGCCAGATTGGGTATCCGAACCAAGAAAAGATTTGATAGATCGTCTTAAGGGGGGGAGAAAAGAGAAATTCCCATTAGAGAAACCTTATCTTACCCATTGGCTCCATAATATGGATGATGATCGGATCATAGGTATGATGAATTATCTGAATTTTCATAATATTGGAAATGATCAGGTAAAGTTAATATTCGTACCCTGTTATCTGAATGGTCATGATGGTATTTTCAATATGACCTATTACGATTTGATATTGGGTAATGATTTATGTATTTATCCATCTTATTATGAACCTTGGGGATATACACCCCTCGAATCCATTGCTTTCAAGGTACCTTGTATTACGACAGATTTAGCTGGATTTGGCTTATGGGTAAATAAAGAACTTGGCAGATATGGTGAAATAGAAGATGGCGTAAAAGTTGTTCATCGTACGGATTTTAATTATTTTGATGTAGCTGATTCCATTATGAATACCGTGCAGAAATACTCACAAATGACTAAATCACAAGTGAATAGTTGCAGGAGGAAGGCAGGAAAACTTTCTCAAAAGGCTTTATGGAGTCGTTTCTTTGCGTATTATAGAGAAGCCTATGATTTTGCACTTCGTAAGGCTCAAGATAGGAATGAGACAAGAAGTGATTGGGATTTGAGAATATAATTAAACTTCAAGAATATGAAAATTAAAGCAGATTATTCAAATACTCCTCAATGGAAGGATATAACAGTTAAGTCACGTCTTCCAGAGCAGTTGAAATGTTTAAATGAGCTGGCACATAATATGTGGTGGTCTTGGAACTATGAAGCTCGTAACATGTTCAAAGGTTTGGACGAACAACTTTATGAGGAAGTGGAACATAACCCAGTTTTGTTACTTGAACGTTTGAGTTATGATCGAAAGATGGCTATCGTAAAAGATAGTACCACAATGAAAAAGGTTCAGGATGTCTATGCAAAATTCTGTGACTATATGAATGCCAAGCCTGACAAGACCCGACCTTCTGTAGCCTATTTTAGTATGGAATATGGACTTGATCAAACCTTGAAGATTTATTCAGGAGGACTTGGAATGCTGGCCGGTGACTATCTGAAGGAGGCATCTGACAGTAATGTTGATTTGGTCGGTGTAGGATTCCTTTATCGATATGGTTATTTCAAACAGTCTTTGAACATGGATGGGCAACAGATAGCCAAATACGATGCCCAGAATTTTAATTCTCTTCCTATTGAGCGTGTTCTCGACAAAGATGGTAATCCTCTTGTAGTTGATGTTCCCTATGTCAATTACCAGGTACATGCTTATGTATGGCGTGTAAATGTAGGGCGTATCAAACTCTATTTGATGGATACTGACAATAATATGAATTCTCAGTATGACCGTCCTATTACTTATAATTTATATGGTGGTGACTGGGAAAATCGCCTGAAGCAGGAAATCCTGTTGGGGATGGGTGGAATCCTGATGCTCAAAAAGTTGGGTATACAGAAAACGATCTATCATTGCAATGAGGGACATGCTGCTCTATGTAACTTGCAACGGCTGTTGGATTATGTTAAGGGTGGACTTGATTTCAATCAGGCCCTTGAACTGGTTCGTGCATCTTCTCTTTATACCGTCCATACACCAGTACCGGCAGGCCATGATTATTTTGATGAAGGACTCTTTGGGAAATATATGGGTAGTTATCCTGCTAAATTAGGAATATCATGGGATGAGTTCATCGGTATGGGACGTCAGAATCCAGATGATCATAATGAGAGATTCTGTATGTCTACTTTTGCCTGCAATACCTGCCAGGAAGTTAATGGAGTCAGTAAACTTCATGGATGGACTTCACAGAAAATGTTTGCTCCTATCTGGAAAGGCTATTATCCCGAAGAAAATCATGTTGGGTATGTCACTAATGGAGTACATTTCCCGACCTGGTGCGCGTCAGAATGGCGAAAATTATATGATGCCTATTTTGATTCATCTTTCATGACGGATCAGAGCAATGAAGAACTTTGGCATGCTATCTATCATGTGGATGATGCTGAGATATGGCAGACGCGGATGTCTTTGAAGAAAAAACTGGTAGATTATATCTGTGAAAAGTTTACGCAGTCGTGGTTGAAAAATCAGGGTGATCCGGCACGAGTGGTATCTTTGCTAGAACGCATTAATCCTAATGCGCTGATGATTGGTTTCTGTCGTCGTTTTGCTACTTATAAACGCGCAAACTTGCTTTTTACAGATCTTGACCGTTTGTCAAAGATCGTGAATGATCCGAAGCATCCTGTATTATTTTTCTTTTCAGGAAAGGCTCATCCTGCAGATGGAGCTGGACAGGATTTGATTAAGATGATTTTTGAGATTAGTCAAAGACCTGAATTTCTGGGTAAGATCATTTTTCTTGAAAACTATGATATGCAATTGGCACATCGCTTAGTTTCCGGTTGTGATATATGGATGAATACACCTACCCGTCCTTTGGAAGCATCCGGTACCTCTGGCGAAAAGGCAGAAATGAATGGAGTAATCAACTTATCTGTTCTTGATGGCTGGTGGGTAGAAGGCTATCGTAAAGGTGCCGGTTGGGCACTTCCTCAGAAGCGGACTTATCAGAACCAGGATTATCAGGATAAGTTGGATGCTGCTACAATCTATAATCTTATTGAGAATGAGATCGTCCCTCTCTATTATGACCAGGATAAGGATGGTTACAGTCATAACTGGGTTAAGGTTATCAAGAATTCAATAGCAACGATTGCTCCACATTATACCATGAAGCGTCAGTTGGATGATTATTATAATAAATTCTATATCAAGGAGGCTGATCGTTTTGAGAAATTGTCTGCCAATGATAATCATCTGGCAAAAGAAATTGCTCTTTGGAAAGAGGAGGTTGCTCAGCGCTGGGATTCCATCAAGGTGGTGTCAAAAGATACATCGGTCTTTAATGATGGAGGAGAGACGGGTGTCAAGTATAGGCTGAGATATACGATTGATGAACAAGGTTTGAACGATGCTATCGGTTTGGAATTGGTTACTTTGAAACCTGTTACTTCTGATGAAGAGCGTCAGATCTATAAGATATATCCTTTTAACTTGATTGGTAAGGATGGTAACAATTATACCTATGAAGCTGTTATTGAACCGGAAGAATCCGGTACCTTCCAGAGTTGTGTACGGATGTATCCCAAAAATCCTGATCTTCCTCATCGTCAGGACTTCTGCTATGTAAAGTGGTTAAATTAGTTTATTGAGAGAAAGAGAATACCTGATTGATGAGTCAGGTAGATAAAATAACAGGGGCATCTGGATTTCCGGATGCCCCTTATTTATAGTTGTTAATCTGTATTCTTCTTGAGTCTTATCAGATTTCTAATAGAGGATATTATACTAGATATTGTGATGAGATGCTTTCATTGGCCTCCACACGACGGATCGTCTCTGCAAACATTGCAGCAACAGAAATCTGTTTGACTTTTTCACACCGGTTGGAATAAGGTATAGAGTCTGTAAATACAATTTCATCCAGAGCAGAGTTTTGGACTCTCTCAGAAGCTGGACCACTCATAACGCAGTGCGAAGCGCATGCCCTTATACTTTTTGCTCCTGCATGCTTCATAATATCAGCAGCTTTGGTGATCGTTCCGGCCGTATCTACCATATCATCGATGATTACAACATTTTTATCTTTGACATCGCCGATAATCTGCATGCTTCCAACGACATTTGCGCGTGTACGTGTTTTATTACAAAGAACCAACGGGCAACCGAAATATTTTGCGTATGTGTTGGCACGCTTTGAACCGCCTACATCAGGAGAAGCAATGACGAGATCCTTGACATGCAGAGATTGCAGGTAAGGTAATAAGACTGCGGAGGCATAAAGATGATCGACAGGAACATTGAAGAAACCCTGAATCTGGTCAGCATGAAGATCCATTGTAATCAGACGGTTAATACCTGCGACACTCAACAGATCGGCTACCAATTTGGCACCAATGCTTACTCTGGGTTTGTCTTTACGATCCTGGCGAGCCCAACCGAAATAAGGTATGACAGCGATGATATTTCTTGCTGAAGCACGCTTGGCTGCATCAATCATCAAGAGCAGTTCCATGAGGTTATCTGAATTGGGGAATGTACTTTGTACAAGAAATACATCACGGCCTCGGATAGATTCTTCATAGGAAACGGCAAATTCACCGTCTGAGAATCTTGTAATTTGCAATTTTCCTAGAGGAACTCCTAAACTTGCGCAGATTTTTTCTGCTAAATACCTTGTGTTTGTACCAGAGAATACCGAAAAAGAGTTTTTTTCGCTCATTACTATAAGTTTATGTTTGAAATATTTAATATATATTCAGCTTCTTCAGTTATTTATCTGCTTATTTACAAATTTCTTTATTATAATAATGGAATTTGGGATCGTTATAGTGCAGAATATCACTTTACTCGTACTCTTAGCTCATCATAGAGTTGTCAAATCGTATGCAAAAGTAAGTATTTTCTATTAGAAATAGCACAATATCCGAAATAAAAAATTAACTTTGTGCAAAAAATTGAGATTTAATAGTTATGAAAGTAAATCCAAAAACTTTTCAAGAAGTACATGAACCAATTTATGTTTTGGAAGAAAGTCTTCTGCGACGAAACTTAGAGTTGATCCATTCGATAGCAGAAACTGCGGACGCAGATATCATATTGGCGTTGAAAGCCTTTGCTTTGTGGAAGACTTTTCCGATATTCAAGGAATATATCTCGGCTACAACAGCCAGTTCTTTGTACGAAGCTCGTCTTGCCTTTGAAGAGTTTGGCAGCCCTGTACATATTTATACTCCGGTTTATACGGATGATATGATAGATGAAGTAGCGGGCTATTCCAGTCATCTGATCTTTAATTCCTGGGCTCAATACGATCGATACCACGAGCGGGTTTCTCAGGCCAATCAGAATACAAGTTTAGGCGTTCGGGTTAATCCTGAGTATTCTGAGATCAGGACAGCCTTGTATAATCCTTGTGCTTCAGGATCAAGATTTGGTATTGTAGCAGATCAGTTGCCTGATAGATTACCATCAGATATCGAGGGTTTTCATATCCATTGTCATTGTGAGAATGGTGCTGATGTCTTCCAGCGGACTTTGTCTCATATCGAGGATAAATTCAGTAAATGGTTCCCCCAGTTGAAATGGATTAATTTCGGTGGAGGACATTTGATGACTCATAAGAAATATGATGTCAGGCTGTTGACTCGTATTTTGCAGGATTTCCATCGCCGTTATCCTCATTTAAAAATTATTCTGGAACCGGGAAGCGCTTTCGTATGGCGCACAGGACCATTAGTTGCACAGGTCGTTGATATTGTTGAAAATGATGGAATTCGTACGGCTGTTCTTAATGTAAGTTTTACTTGTCACATGCCGGACTGTTTGGAAATGCCTTACAAACCCGATATTCGCGGAGCAGAGAAATTGACTTTAGCTAAAGCAAAAGCTCCTGTGGAAGCACATATTTATCGTTTAGGGGGCAGCTCTTGCTTAAGTGGTGATTTTATGGGGAGTTGGAAATTTGGTCATGAGTTGCAGATAGGTGAAAACATCATCTTTGAAGATATGATTCATTATACCACTGTGAAAACGAATATGTTCAATGGTGTTTGCCATCCGTCTATAGGGCTATTGCATTCTGACGGTGAATTGGAAATTCTTCGTCGTTTTGGCTATGAAGATTATAAGAATCGTATGGATTGATAGAAAGAAATGAGCGTGAAATCCTGTTTCTTGTTCTGTCGTTTACCGTGATTAAAAAATAGTAGGATGCATCATGTTGGTGTCATACTCCGGCAGATTGCCCGAGAATCAGCTTTCATGATATTTCTAAAAAAAGACACAAAAAATTTGTCAGGTTTGAAAAAAAACTTTACCTTTGCAATCGCATTTAGAGAAATGTGCCTGTATAGGTAAAAGGCGGCAATAGCTCAGTTGGTAGAGCGCGACCTTGCCAAGGTCGAGGTCGCGGGTCCAAGTCCCGTTTGCCGCTCAACATTCTGAATAAATAATAAGGTCTGACCTTAAGAAGCCCAGGTGGCGGAATTGGTAGACGCGCACGTTTCAGGTGCGTGTGTTTAACGACGTGCAGGTTCGAGTCCTGTTCTGGGCACTGATTTATTCAGAATGATTTATATGTTGGAGAGGTGGCGGAATTGGTAGACGCGCTACTTTGAGGGGGTAGTGAAAATTATTTCGTGGGAGTTCGAGTCTCCTCCTCTTCACGATTGTTTTTTGATTTTGCGGCAATAGCTCAGTTGGTAGAGCGCGACCTTGCCAAGGTCGAGGTCGCGGGTCCAAGTCCCGTTTGCCGCTCTTTTTTTGTTAAGGGAAACATACACTTTCATGAATTTATATCTTAGATATTTTGATAAAGAGACATTAGTTGCTAATGTCAATGAAGCTATTGATTTCTTACGCAGCATACCTGACATTAATTTGGATGATGCGTTGGTAGAAGACATTCGGGATTATGTCGCCAGTGATGTGATGTATCCAAAACGTTACAAGGTTCGTCCTAGAGTTTATTTTATCATCATTAAGACTACCGCTGCTACAATGTTGGATTTTAAGGAAAAAAAGGCTGTACATCCAAATGTAAATACTATGTCACCTGCAGTAGAACGGCATGATTTGGCCGCTACCGCCATGACACGGCTTACCGTTGAGCATCAGGGCTGGTATGAAGGCGCTTTGGATTTCAAACGTGTCGTGATGATTCCTGCGACAGGCAAACATGAATACAGGGATACACATTTTGTGGCAGATGTTAAGGCTGTATCCGGTCAGGATTGCTATAATCGGATAGTGGAGCATCTTCGTGCACGGGTAGATAGCCGTAGCCAATTTCCTTCGGCAAAAGGAAAGAATTTCCAGTTCAAATACTTGGGTATGTGGAAATAACTGAAGCCTATGAATAAAGTCATGTTAATCGGAAATGTCGGAATAGATCCGGATGTAAAATACTATGACCGGGATCAGGCCGTAGCTCAGGTTAGTCTGGCTACAACAGAGCGTGGCTATACTCTCCAGAATGGTACTCAGGTTCCGGATCATACTGATTGGCATCACCTCGTATTTTATCGGGGACTGGCTAAGGTTGTTGAGAAATATGTACATAAAGGAGATAAACTTTATGTTGAGGGGAGGATACGCTATCGTTCTTATAATGATAAACAGGGACGTCGGCATTCTGTAACAGAGATTCTTGTCGAAAATATGGAAATGCTTTCTCCTAAAGAGAATGTAGAATCTTCTCATACAGATGAGAAGTCTTCTGATACCCAGTCTGTTCCTCCTAAATCTCTGTCTTCTGCTGAAGCAACAGATAAGAATACGTTACCTTTTTAGTTTTTTAAAGCCTTACGGATTTGTTCGGAGCATTCACATGTCAGATTAGCGCTTTGATAAGCTTTGAGCCTATCACTATAGGCATGTTAGCTGCTGCGATTTTAACGGTTGGCCTCCTTTTTTTATCTGGGTTTGCCAGTGGGTCCGAAATTGCCTTTTTCAGTCTTTCTCCTGAAGATCTCGATAGTCTGGATCCGGAAAAGAGTATAAAAGACAGATGGATTCAGAAACTTCGCGATGATTCTGAGCGTACATTAGCAACCATCCTTATTGTGAATGATTTTGTCAATGTCATGATCATTATGCTCAGCAATTATATTCTTAGTTCCTGGGTACATTTTGATGTTGCTTGGCTTCGGTTTGTTTGCACTACCATACTGCTTACTTTTCTGATTCTTCTTTTCGGGGAAGTCATGCCGAAATTATACTGTCGTCAGAATTCACTTCATTTTTGTCGGAAAGCTGTAGCTGGGATCATCTTCCTTCGAAAACTCTTCTGGCCTCTGGGGAGCATATTGATTAAGAGTGGTTCCATCGCAGAGAAAGCCGTTCCGAAGGAAAGCCGTCAGTTGAGTGTGGATGATCTGCAACAAGCTCTTGAACTCACTGACAAAGATGATATAAAGAATGAGCAAAGTATGCTTCAAGGTATCATCCGCTTTGGTGATGAGACCGCCAAAGAGGTGATGACAACGCGTCAGGATATTGTGTTTCTGGATTTGAAAAGTACCTATTCTGAAGTCTTGAAATTTATTGTTGAGAATAATTATAGCCGGGTTCCTGTATATCAGGTGAATACAGATAATATTCGTGGAATACTCTATATCAAAGATCTTTTGCCCTATCTTTCCAAGCCATTCAACTTTAAGTGGCAGAGTTTGATTCGTCCCCCTTATTTCGTGCCGGAGACTAAGCCGATCGATGATTTGCTTCGGGAATTTCAGGAAAACCGGGTTCACATGGCTATCGTCGTTGATGAATTTGGTGGCACGAGCGGATTGGTTACGCTGGATGATATTCTGGAAGAGATAGTAGGGGAAATAAATGATGAATATGATGATGATGAGAAGACCTACAGAAAGGTAGATGATCATATTTATGTTTTTGAAGGAAAGACATTGTTGAGTGATGTTTGTAAGATTCTCAATCTTAATGATGATGAATTTGATGACGTAGCAGGTGATGCTGATTCTCTGGCTGGTCTGCTCCTGGAAATTAAGGGTGACTTTCCCAAACCTCACGAGATTATTGTCTATAAGAACTATAAATTTGAGGTTCTGGCTATTGCAGAACGTCGTATCAGTGAAGTAAAGGTAACCGTACGGCCACCTGCAGAGAATACAAATCAAGAAAAATAGATGGCTCTTTTAGAAATTCGGTCACTTTGTCCAGGCACAAGACTTGGGGTATGGAAGATTCAGGAGACTGAAGCAGAATTTTATCATCTTTATCCGTCTCTTTATCCTTTCAGCAAAGAGTTATCTTCCCGTTATCATAATGAATGCCGGCGAGTGGAGTTTCTTGCTGTTCGTGCTTTAGTCCATGAGATGGCACCGGATGCAGATATAGACATTCAGCATAATTCGACAGGTAAACCACTTCTTCCGGGATGGAATATCAGTATCAGCCATACTCGGGGTTTTGCAGCCGTTATTCTCTCTCAGGAGTCAGTTGTCGGAGTGGACATAGAATATTTCAGCGATCGCGTGAAAAGAGTGGCTTCTCGTTTTATTCGACCGGATGAGATGGCTCTTGACTTACCACATCAACTCATTCATTGGAGTGCTAAGGAGACTGTCTATAAATATGATTCAGAAGAAGATCTCAGGTATAAGGAGATGCGTCTGGAACCTTTTCAATTATCCGATGGATATTGTCTGGTGGATAATTTGAAATCGCAGTGGAAGGTAAAAGTATTTTTTGAAGTGACTTCAGATTATGTCCTGACTTTTACATACGGCGCTTATTCCTGTTAAATGGATTTTCCTTTTATAAGTATTCAACCTTCGGAAAATTTTAGAATCTTCGTAAATCAAAATCATTTATTGTGATTGAGGTTATATCTTGGAAAATCTTTTCCTTTATTGAAAAACCGGAATTTCCACTAAGAAAACTCCGGCTTAATATTCCTTTGATTTAAAGTACACCTTTAGAACTGGGAAGTTCAAAATGGTAGATGTCCCTTCGCACAGCCATCTTCAAGGCTCTGGCCAATGCTTTGAAGATACCTTCGATCTTATGGTGCTCATTGGTACCTTCAGCTTTAATATTCAGGTTCATCTTGGCAGTGTCGCTTAGACTTTTGAAGAAATGCATAAACATCTCCGTAGGCATCTCTCCTATTTTCTCTCTCTTGAATTCTGCATCCCATACCAGCCATGGTCTTCCTCCGAAATCCAATGCTACCTGACAGAGACAGTCGTCCATCGGCAGACAGAAGCCATACCGTTCTATTCCACGCTTATCCCCGAGAGCTTTCAGGATACATTCTCCTAATGCAAGGCCTGTATCTTCGATGGTGTGATGTTCATCCACATACAGATCGCCTTTGGTATGGATAGTGAGATCGATCATTCCATGTCTTCCGATTTGTTCCAGCATGTGATCAAAGAACCCAATACCTGTAGAAATATCACACTTACCCGTCCCGTCCAGATTCAGTCTTACATAGATATCCGTCTCTTTCGTTGTCCGTTTCACTTCGGCTATTCGCTCTCCGGCGAAAAGAAGTTCTGCTATTTTGTCCCACGTCATCCCTTCTTTGCCTAAAATCAAGGACTTGCATCCGATATTCAGGGCCAACTGTTCATCACTTGCGCGGTCGCCGATAACATAACTGCCTGGAATGTCATAGGCCGGGTCATTCAGATATTTTGTGAGCATGCCTGTTCCTGGTTTTCTCATTGGGGAATGATCTTCCGGCAAATGGCGGTCGATGAGCTGGTCATCAAAGGTTATACCTTCTCCTTCCAATGTCTGAAGGATGAAATGGTGGATAGGCAGAAACGTCTCTTCTGGAAAAGAAGGAGTGCCTAAACCATCCTGATTGCTGACCATTATAAATTTGAAATCCAGATGTGAACGGATAAAACCCAGGTTTTTGAATACTCCCTTTGTGAATTTCAGTTTTTGAAAGGAGTCTATTTGTTCATCCTCCGGTTCTTCTATGAGAGTTCCATCACGGTCAATGAATAGGATCTTAGTTTTTTTCATCATATTTTGTTGTCATTTCTTTTTTGTTTTTCTCCCGTGTTTCTATAGATCCATACACATAAATAAAAGTCATAATGGCATAGACCATTATTCCTGTGAAGAGGAGAGTGGTCAATGTGAATACAATAAATGTCAGGTATGGAAAATAACCGGGAAGATTGGCCGGATCACCCATAAACTGTCCCATTTGTGAGGATACCTGAGCAAAGATCAGGACAATCGCAGGTATGGACAGTACGAGCATGATCAGTCCCATGATAAGGGCTAAAAGCAAACCGGTCAGAAATAACATACTCCAACGGTGGAACCCAACGGTAAAGTTCTTAAAGAAATTTTTCCATTTGGCGTCGTGGTCCATCATATATTTTGGAGCAACATACGACATAGGAACGATTATGATTAAGAAAAGGGCTGCACATACCAGAATATATAATGAGAAGATCGTGGTATTGGCTATGTGAGACAGTGCATGCCCTCCGATGAGGGTGAGCAAACTCTTGATACCCCAGCATACAGCGATGAGAACTATATCTACACAGATGGATACCAGAAAAAGTTGAAGATATCTCCATAGGTTTTTCTTCAAGCCATGTCCGTTGGCAGCATTGAAAACAACACTGTAATAGAAAATTTCAGCTACTAATGTGCCTAGATAGATTATGGTCTGGACTATCCATGAAGTCCATGGATGTAAGATTCCCCAGTTGTGCAAGGCCAGATTGGGAAGTCTTAGGATACCACATAGAGCTATCATTGCTGATAGGATGAGTGCAGGTATCCAAATTTTTTTCGCAAAGGTCTCAATATGGTCTATCAAGAAGTTGCGTGCATCACGCAGACATGCTGTAAAACTGCGATTTTTGTTGATTTCAATTTCCATATCTTCTGAATTCAGAGCAAATAATAGCTGTTGCTATAGCAACGTTCAGACTGTCAGTCGTGGGTCTTCCCTGAGGATAATTGGGAATCAGTAACCGATGGGTAATCTGTCTGGAGATATTTTCTGAAATCCCATTTCCTTCATTTCCCATGATCACAAGTCCGTTGGATGTGAGTTCTTGAGTATAGATATTCTGTCCGTTGAGGAATGTTCCGTAAACAGGAATATTCTTCGATAAACCGGCCATATACTGTTCCAGGTCTGTGTAGTAGAGATTCACCCGGGCAATACTCCCCATAGTAGCTTGTATGACTTTTGGGTTGTATATGTCCGTGGTATCTTCTGAACATACGATTGATTCTATGCCGAACCAATCTGCAATCCGGATGATTGTGCCTAAGTTGCCGGGATCCTGTACATTGTCTAAAGCTAAAACCAATTGTTTTTCAGGGTCAGGCTTTACAGGACTTTCTCTCTGGTCAAAGATGCCAATAACTTCTTGCGGGTGTTGAAGAAAACTTACTTTTTTCAGTTCTTCTTCGTTTACCTCAATATATTCAGTGAAAAGGGCTTTATCTTGCCGCTCCATCCATTCCTTCGTGGCTATGATAGTTTGTGCCGGTTGTATGGCTAGGAGGTCGCCGACGACCTTAGGTCCTTCCGCTACAAATACCTTCTCATTCTTTCTGACCTTTTTCTGATTTAAAGAATGGATATATTTTATCTTGGCTTTACTTATCATTACTAATCAGACAAGAGCTATTGTTAATGTAGATTCTTTTATAGTAAGTGCAATTTAGTCTGTTTTAGCAGATAAATTCCACTTTACATTGTTGCAAAAGTAAGCAATTTAATCGAAATGGAGAAAAGAAAGGGTAGAATTATTCTTAATGCAAAAAAAACTGTGTTAACGAAGTGTATCGGCTGTAAAAAATTGATTACCTTTGCAAAAAATCAAGAATATTGAATACAAACAGGTCATATTGTGCATATCCGAGAAAGTTCTTGGTGCTTCTTCTGAGTGCTTTGTCATTTTTTATATTCTTGCTTTTTTCATCTTGTTCAACTACTAAATTTGTTCCGAGCAGTAAATACCTTTTGACAAAGGTTAAGATTAAATCAGATCAGGAAGGATTTGATGTGTCTTCGCTTGAACCTTATATCCGTCAGAAGGCGAATTCAAAATGGTTTTCTGTTTTCAAGATTCCTTTGTATACATACGAACTGTCTGGCAAAGACTCGACGAAATGGGTTAACCGTGAATTGAAGAGGATTGGTGAGCGGCCTGTGATTTATGATACACTACAGGCTAGGCTTTCTTGTCAGGATCTGGTATCGAGTATGCGGAATATGGGTTATATGAATGCCAGGGTCGGACTGAAAACTCATATCAAAGGGAAAAAAGTCAATGTAGTATACCTGCTTCATCCGGGACCGACTTTTACCATTGGGCGGGTAAACTATGTCATTGATGATGATTCTATCGCTCATCTTCTTCGTATGGATCAAGAAAGTAATCGAGGATTGCATCCGGGAATGAAATTTACGGTCAATGCTCTTCAGAATGAACGGAACCGTGTCACTTCCTTATTGAATAATCTGGGTTTTTATCATTTCCATAAGGAATTTATCCAGTATTCTGCAGATACTGTTCCCGGGAAGAAAGATATAGCGCTTACTTTTCATCTGTTGAAGTATCGTGCGAATAGTGATTCCCGGGAGACATTTCATCCCAGGTACCAGATTCATTCAGTGCATTTCCTCAGTGGGGATTCTGACCGTGTTCATTTGCGGCCGAGGGTGCTGGATGATAATACGGATGTAAAAGCAGGACATTATTACAGTGCAACGGATTTACAGCGTACATACCGTAATTTCAGTCGATTGCAGGCAGTAAAGTTTACGAATATACGGTTTAATGAACTTCCGGATTCGAACCTTTTGGATTGTAATATCCAGATCACTATGAATAAACCTTCTTCTGTCTCTTTTCAACCGGAAGGTACGAACACGGCCGGTGATCTCGGAGCTGCTGCATCTCTGACTTATACTAATCGTAATCTGTTCCGTGGCAGTGAACAGTTGAGTGTGGTCCTGCGAGGAGCGTATGAAGCGATTACAGGTTTGGAAGGTTATAAAAATCAGGACTATCAGGAATTTTCTATTGGAACGAAATTGGCTTTTCCTCGATTTCTGGTTCCTTTTGGATCTCGTACGTTTCGTGATCGTCAAACGGCTTCAACTGAATTTTCTGTAAATTGGGATTTTCAGAATCGACCGGAATTTCATCGGCGTGTTTTCTCTACGACATGGAGCTATCACTGGAGTAATTCTCAGCACCATATCAATTATCATTATGATTTCCTGAATTTGAATTATGTCTATATGCCTTGGATTTCGGAGACGTTCAAGCAGGATTATCTGGATAATGTTTCTACTCGGAATTCGATCTTGAAATACAATTATGAGGATCTGTTCATTATGCGGACAGGTTTTGGATTGAGTTATTCTAATGAGAAAGATGCAATCCGTGCGAATGTGGAGACAGCAGGTAATCTGCTTCAGGCATTTTCTCAGATCTTTCCATTCAAGAAAAACAGCAACGGACAACATACGCTTTTCAATATTGCTTATGCCCAATATGCCAAGTTTGATTTTGATTATACCCACTTGATACATTTTGACATGCGGAATGCGCTTGCCCTGCATGGGGATTTTGGCATTGCTGTTCCTTATGGTAATAGCCGTATCCTGCCTTTTGAGAAAAGGTATTTCACGGGTGGGGCAAATTCGATGAGAGGATGGGGAGTCAGGGAACTTGGACCTGGGAAATTCCGCGGGACTGACGGACGAATCGATTTCATCAACCAGACGGGTGATATGAAACTGGACATGAATGTGGAATATCGTACTTTTTTATTCTGGAAACTCTATGCTGCAGCGTTCGTAGATGCAGGGAATATCTGGACTTTACGCAATTATGCCGACCAGCCCGGTGGAGAGTTTCAGTGGAATAGTTTCTATAAGGAGATAGCTGTGTCTTATGGATTGGGATTGCGATTCAATTTCAATTATTTTATCTTGCGTTTTGATGTGGGAATGAAAGCGATTAATCCTGCTTACGAAACTCAAAATGAGCATTATGCTATCTTTCACCCTGATTTTGGCCGTGATCTGGCTTTTCACTTCGCGGTAGGTCTTCCATTCTAATCTTCCACTGATGATGATGAAGGACTAAGGACAGGCGAAACAGGGATTGAGGGATGATTCTTCCGGCTTTGCCGATTGTATCCATACATACATAATCTTTGACTGTGCAGAGAACATCTGCAGTGGAGTCGTTTATAAATTGAATCTTATGAATATGGCTGGATGCTCCGTCGGTTTTTGTGCGAAGGATGTTGATGTCAGCCGAATGTACATTGGAGGCTGCATAGCATAACCATTTCCGGGAGCTCGGCGTACAATAGGGGATAGCCTTTTGAAACTGCCAGTTGAAATAATATGTCGCAAATGAGTCAGCATCTGCTTCCAACTGTTTCTTGTCTTTATAATGATTTGAGTTGCACCCTGCTATTAATAAAACCGCGAAAAATACCAGAATAAAGGAAGTGGTTGCTTTGTGTTGATATTTTATCAGACTTGAAACATTAAATTTCATAATGAAACTTTAAATAATTCACAAAGGTAGTAAAAACTTTTGTTATCCTAATCTTTTTTCGTACTTTCGCATAAAATCATATTTGAAATGTTTAAATTTATTGCTGTCGGTAGTGGGAGTAGTGGCAATTGCTATTATCTGGCTAACGAGACGGATTCCTTACTGATTGATTTGGGGGTAGGTATTAATACTTTGAAAAAGTGTTTCCGAAAATATAATATTGACTGCGGTCAGATTCATCATATCCTGATTACTCATGATCACTCTGATCATATCAAACTTGTGGGGCGTATCAGTGAGGATTATCATATTCCTGTGTATGCCACAAGAAAGGTACATGATGGAATCGAACGGACTGTCAATTATAATAATGAGCGTATCAGCAGGCGGCGCGCCTGTGGTTCTGCTAAGAGTGTCTATGGTATCCAGAAACAAATACCTTCTGATTGCAGGCATTTTATTGAAAAGGGAGTACCTTTTTGTTTGGGCTCTTTCAGGATTACGCCTTTCGAGGTTCCTCATGATAGCTCAGACAATGTCGGTTATGCGATAGAATCAGGTGGTATGATGTTTTGCTTGATGACGGATATCGGGCATCTTACTGATGAGATGCTTTCATATATTGGAAAAGCTGATTATCTGGTGATTGAAGCAAACCATAATCAGGAAAAACTGATGAACGGTCCTTATCCTGTCTATTTGAAGAGACGTATCTTGGGTTCTACAGGACATCTGAGCAATAGGGATTGTGGGATAGCTCTGGCTGAGTATGCTTCAAGTCATCTTCGTCATATCTGGCTATGCCATTTGAGTAAGAATACCAACTCTCCTGAACTGGCGCTTGGTGAGGTGAAGAAAACTATTCTGAAAACAGTGGAGGTTGAGAAAAGACATGATTTTGTGCTTCATGTTCCTATTGATGTCCTGGAGCGTGGAAAAATGAGTGACCTTTTTAAGTTGGCTGAATAGTATGCTGAGATTCATTTCCTTTGGGAGCGGAACGAGTGGAAATTGTTATTTCCTTTATACGGATACCAGTTCTGTCCTGATTGATGCCGGTGTTGGCCTGCGGGTTTTAAAAAGAAAATTCCTGAGTTATGGACTTGACTTTCGGATGATCAGAAATATCCTGATCACTCATGATCATGCTGATCATGTGAAGTCTATAGGAAGCCTTAGTGGTGATTATCATATTCCTGTCTTTGCTACAAGAAAAGTCCATCAGGGAATAGTACGTAATGTCAGTGTGAGGAAGAAAATCCCCCAAGCGTATATTCATGTCATTGAGAAGGATATTCCTTTTACTCTGGGAGATTTTCTCATTACACCTTTTGGAGTACCTCATAATAGTCTGGAGAATGTAGGTTATATCATTGAAATAGGCGGCGTCACATTCTGCCTGATGACGGATGTCGGTTCTCTGACTTCTGAGATCAAGAATGCCATCAGCCGGGCCAACTATCTTGTCATAGAGGCTAATTATAATTTGGATATGCTGCAGCAGGGGCCTTATCCTGATTATATGAAGAAACAGATCATGAGTGATACCGGACATTTAAGTAACGAAAATTGCGGGAAGGCTATTGCGGAAAATGCTTCGCAAGGGTTGCGGCATGTCTGGCTGTGTCATCTCAGTGAAACGAATAATACTCCTGCATTTGCTTGTGACGATGTGAAGAAAGTTATTGAAGAGTATGTGAAAGAAAATCCCTTGAGGAATTTTCTTTTGTCCCTTCCTGTTGATGCTTTATCAAGGAAGATACCGAGTAATATATTTGAGTTGAAATAATGGTGAGTTTTGAAAAGGATTGACCCTTGAAAATAAAGTACGGCTAAAGTACGGCTAAAACGGGGTTTATAATAAAACTGAAAAGCGGGAAGCCTTTATTTAAAGGATTTCCCGCTAATTGCATTGAGGTACCAAGCAGAGTCGAACTGCTCTCCACGGTTTTGCAGACCGTTACCTAACCGCTCGGCCATGGTACCATTCCGTTTAACGAGTGCAAAGGTAAAATTTTTATTTTGTTCTTCCAAATTTTTTGCTCGTTTTTTTCTTTTTTCTTTGGCATGAATCATATATCGGACACCCTGCACACCGGTAATCTTTGCAGACCAGATTCCGTTTTATAGTTCTGTATGTGCTTATCCCTATGTAGGTAAGGGCGGCAAGCAGAATGATTCCGATAATGATATATTGTAGAGTCATATTCTTTACGGTTTTAAGTAAAATGCTCAGTCCTGTTTTCTGTAGCTATATCACAAACAGACCTATCTGGAAAACTATAGCACTGACGATCCATGCTAACACGCACGTGTATCCGGCTGTAAATCCTGCCCATTTCCAACTCCCCGTTTCTCCTTTTATGGCTGCAATAGTCGCGATGCAGGGGACATACAACAGTACGAACAGGAGGTAACAGTAGGCTGTAAGACCTGCTATGCGATTCGCCTGCGAGATGCTTATTCCATCTGATTGGGCTATATCTTTGACCATTTGCTGATGAATCATTTCTGATCCGCGGGGGCCTTCTGTAGCGTTCCCCTGATTTGCATAGAGTACTCCAAGGCTGGATGCGACGATCTCTTTGGCTGCTATTCCCGCGATAAGACCGACATCTAGTTTCCAGTTGAATCCCTGAGGACGGAAAACTGGTTCAACGGTGTGTCCGATCTTGCCAAGGAAACTCTGTTCTTGTTGTTGCTGAGCTGTAAGGTTCTCCGGATGGGGGAAATAGCCTAAGGCCCAGATGATGATACTTCCGACCAGGATGACACCACCCATCTTTTTCAAGTACTGTTTCCCTTTTTCCCAGGTGTGACGGCCCATTGCTTTCCATGTAGGGAAACGGTAGGGGGGGAGTTCCATTACAAATGGCGTATCTTCTCCTTTAAAGAAAAGTTTACCGAACAACAGACTCATCAGAATGGCCATGATAATGCCAACGAGATAGAAAGAGGTGAGGATGAGCCCTCGGTATTTCAGTGGGAAGAAGATTCCGCAGATCATGACATAGATAGGTATACGTGCCGTACAACTCATCATCGGAATGATCAGCATCGTGATCAGACGTGAACGTTTGCTCTCTATTGTCCGCGTAGCCATGACAGCCGGTACATTACACCCGAATCCCATAATCAGAGGGATGAAGGATTTACCGTGAAGTCCCATCTTGTGCATCAACTTATCCATGATGAAAGCTGCCCGGGCCATATATCCTGAGTCTTCCAGGAAGGAGATAAAGAAATAGAGGATGAGAATCTGTGGCACGAAGACGATTACAGCTCCCACACCTCCGATGATACCGTCTACTATCATGGCTTTTATCGGACCGTCCGGCATCGTCGCGCTGATTATATTCCCTAATCCGTTGATGCCCTCTTGCAGCCATTCCTGCGGATATGATCCAAGTACAAATGTGGCTGTGAATATCACAAAGAGAATTAAAAAGAAGATAGGGAATCCTATCCATTTATTGGTAAGGATCTTATCTATCTGATGAGTGAGCTGGTAGCTGTTTTTCTTCTTGCCGGTATGGTAACCGGCTTCCTCCAAGGCGCCATGAATGAATCCGTATTTGGCATCCATGATTGCTGTTTCACTGTCTTCCTCTGTTTCTTCCTTGACTCTGGCAGCGGCTGTATCCCTGTGGGCAAAGATCTCTTTTGCATCGGGAAACTTTGATACTAGATTTTCTACATCTTTGTCTTGCTGGAGGAGTTTGATTGCCAGATAGCGGGTCGAATAGCTCTGTCGAAGATCCTCTTCTTTCTTGAGGTGTTCCTGAATTTCCTGAATACCTTTTTCTATTTCATGACCATGGTTGATATGGATATGCCGGAAATGTGGGTCACTTCCTTCTTCCGATTCATATACCTGGATGATCTGATGAAAGAGTTCTTTTATTCCTTTTCCCTTCTTGAAAACGGTCGGTACCATGGGTACACCCAACAGTTCACTTAATTTGTCCCGGTCGAAGATGTCACCACGCTGATTGGCTTCGTCATAGAAATTCAAGGCTACGACCATGCTGATGTGCATGTCAATCAATTCAGTGGTGAGATAGAGATTACGCTCAAGGTTGAACGAATCAACAACATTGATGACCACATCGGGTGTCTTCTCAATAAGTTGCTTACGTACGTAGATCTCTTCGGGCGAGTAGGCTGATAATGAATAAGTTCCGGGTAAGTCGACCAGATTGAATTCATAGCCCTCAAATTTAGCGTAGCCTTCTTTTGCATCTACCGTCACTCCTGCGTAGTTGCCTACACGCTCATGAGCTCCGGAAGCAAAATTGAAAAGAGAAGTTTTCCCACAGTTGGGGTTTCCTACCAGTGCTACGTTGATGACACGGTGTCTTTCGTCTGCCGCCTCTTCCCATTCCTTATTGATGAAAGGACGGTCATCAGGGTCAGTGGCGTCTGCCACTGTACGAAGTGTTCGTTTTCCGGCTGAGGCCTGTTTTTGTTTCTCCTTTTCGATAATTCTTGCCTCTTCCAGAGAGATTACCTCTATCAAGGCAGCTTCGCAATGTCTGAGAGATACCTCGTATCCCATTACCCTGTATTTTACCGGATCCTTCAGTGGTGCATTAAGAAGGGCTTCTACTGTCTTGCCCTTGATAAATCCCATTTCTATGATCCTTTTGCGAAAACCGCCATGACCGGATACTTTTACGATTACTGCTTTTTCTCCGGTTTTGAGTTCTGATAATTTCATCTTTTACCGTTTTACCTATATTTGGTTGCAAATATAAACATACTTTATAGGACTAGGACAGAATTGCGTCTGTAATATCTGAAAATACCTACAAATAATGAGGGGAAAACAGTATGTTTGGCCCTTCTACTCTCTTGTAGCAGTGAAGATAATGCCTGAAATGATGTGTGTATGCAATCAGAAAGTTTATATTTCAAAATAATCATCGAGTTCTTGATTTGCGGAACCATTTTCATTGGTAAGGTCCTTGAGCACATATCCTTTCTCCATAAGAATGATTCGGTTACTGATTTCAACAGTATGTTGAAGATTATGGCTGGATACGATAATGGTTGCCTTCGTCTCCTGTAAATAATTCGTCAGTAGCCGTTTTAGATAGTTTTGGCTTGATGGATCCAGAAAATTGAACGGTTCATCGAGAACGAGGAGTTGAGGCCGGTTGATCATGGCACCGACAATACCGATCTTTTGTTTGTTACCGGCAGAGAAATCCCTTATGAGTTTTTTCTGTCCCATGATTTCATCTCCCATGAAGTCGTGGAAAGAAGCGAGTTGCTCGTAGAGTTGTTCTTTAGGGATATTATTGACTTTAGCTACGAATTCAAAGTATTCTTCAGGGGTGAGAAAGTCTATGAGAAATCCTTCATCAATATAGGCACCGGTGAAAGGCTTCCATTCTTCCGATTTGGCTGGATCAATACTTTGGTTCTCATCTTCAATCTGATAAATGAGATGAACATACCCCTCATCACTTTTTAAAAGGTCAAGCATTAATCGGAACAGCGTTGTCTTTCCGGCACCATTGTTTCCGACAAGACCGATAATTTCTCCTGAAGACAACAGAAGTTCGGGGATATTGACTGCTGTCTTTTCCCCGAACTTCTTGATGAGATGATGGAGTTCTATCTTCATAATCTCTGTTTGCTTTTAAAATAAGTTTTTCCCGTGGCAGTACTTGAATTTCTTTCCGCTTCCACATGGACAAGGATCATTCGGACGTGGCATCTTTTCAGCCTTATAGGGGGTGTGGTTACGCATCGGTGCACCTTCATTTCGGGTATCCTGGCGCATTGCAGCTTGTTGTGCTGCACGCCCGGAACGTCCTGTTTCATCACCGAGGTCATTCTTCTGTTCAATGTAACGTCTGGAGTGCTGCTCTGGTGCTGCCTCTTGTACCTGTTGCTGCATTTCCGGAATCTGCCCACGCATGAGGATCTCTGCGATACGATTGTTCATTTCATCGATCATGGAGTCCCATACTTTTACACTCTCGAGCTTGAACACCAGTAACGGGTCTTTCTGTTCATAACTTGCGTTCTGGACAGAATGGCGCAGATCATCAAGTTGGCGGAGATTCTCTTTCCATTCATCGTCAACGATATGGAGCATAATAACCTTTTCAAACTGTTTGACTACAGATTTTGCTTCTGTGTCGTAGGCCTCTTTCAGATCACATGGAATATTGTAGACACGTTTGCCGTCCGTGATTGGTACCATGATCCGCTGGTAAATCTGTCCCTGTTTTTCATAGACATCTTTGATGATCGGCAAAGCTACAGACTGGATACGATCCGTCTTTCGCTTGAAATCTGCCATCGCTGACTGGAATGCGCGTTCTTCCAGGTCATTCTTGGTACTGTTTTCGAATTCATCGGCATCAAACGGAATCTCCATTGCCAGAACCTTGAGGAATTTTTCGGAGGCTTCTTCGAAATCATTGTTCGCAATGATATTGACTACACGATCCCAGATCACATTCGTGATATCCATACCGATACGCTCACCCATAAGGGCATGACGGCGTTTTTCGTAGATAACGGTACGTTGTTTGTTCATCACGTCATCGTATTCCAGAAGGTGCTTACGGATACCGAAGTTGTTCTCTTCAACTTTCTTTTGTGCCCGTTCAATACTCTTGGAGATCATCGGACTTTCGATACGTTCACCTTCTGAAAAGCCCAGACGGTCCATGACCTTGGCAATACGCTCAGAACCGAAGAGACGCATCAGTTTGTCTTCCAGACTGACATAGAATACAGATGAACCCGGATCGCCCTGACGTCCTGCACGACCACGCAACTGGCGGTCAACACGGCGACTTTCATGTCGTTCTGTACCGATGATGGCAAGACCTCCGGCTGCTTTGACTTCCGGAGTTAACTTGATATCCGTTCCACGACCTGCCATATTGGTAGCAATGGTGATTGCACCTAATCCATTCTCGCTGCGTCCTGCTTCTGCGACAATCTGAGCCTCCTTTTGATGGAGCTTGGCATTCAATACGTTATGAGGGATATCACGCATCTTCAGCATCTTGCTTAGCAATTCGGATATTTCCACTGATGTCGTACCTACCAGACAAGGACGTCCGCTATCCCTCATGGCAACAATCTCATCAATGACAGCTTTGTATTTCTCACGTGCCGTCTTATAGATACGGTCTTCCATATCCTTACGGATAATAGGCTTGTTCGTAGGAATCTCTACGACATCCAGTTTATAGATGTCCCAGAACTCTCCGGCTTCTGTACTGGCGGTACCCGTCATACCAGCCAGTTTGTGATACATACGGAAATAATTCTGCAGGGTGATGGTTGCATAGGTCTGTGTGGCTGCTTCCACCTTGACATGCTCTTTCGCTTCAATAGCCTGGTGTAGTCCATCGCTCCATCGGCGGCCTTCCATGATACGACCGGTCTGTTCATCAACGATCTTTACCTGTCCATCCATGACGACATATTCGTCATCTTTGTTAAACATGGTATAGGCTTTGAGGAGCTGCTGTAAAGTATGGACACGTTCACTCTGTACACTATAGTGGGTCAGCAGGTCGTCTTTCTTGTCGATATACTCTTCGTCCGTATATTTCCCGTCTTCTTTCTCTTTCTCCAAATCAGAAAGTTCACTGGCAATATCAGGAAGGACAAAAAGTTTAGCATCATTCGTCTGCTTGGACAACCATGCATCACCCTTATCTGTAGTATCGGCAGAATTCATCTTTTCGTCAACAACGAAATACAGCGGCTCGACAGCTTTTGGCATCTCCCGGTTATTGTTGGCCATATAGAATTCTTCTGTCTTTAACATTCCAGCCCTAATTCCCTCTTCGGAGAGAAACTTGATTAAAGGTTTATATTTTGGCAGAGCCTTATAAGAACGGTAAAGAGCGAGAAAACCCTTATCAAGTGTCTTTTGATCATTCTCTTGCTTGCCTTTGGTGATTTCTTGTTTTGCCTCAGCCAGCATTTCTGTAGCTTGCCGGCGCTGCACTTCGTAAAGGCGTTCTACAAGAGGCTGGTATTCTTCATACATCTGGTCATCCCCTTTTGGGATTGGACCGGAGATAATCAACGGAGTACGGGCATCATCAATCAATACTGAGTCGACCTCATCGACAATGGCATAGTTGTGTTCACGTTGTACGAGGTCGTCAGGACTGATAGCCATATTGTCACGCAGATAGTCGAAACCGAATTCATTGTTTGTTCCGAAAGTGATATCTGCCTGATAGGCCTTACGCCGTTCTTGGGAATTAGGCTGATGAAGGTCAATACAATCTACACTCAATCCATTGAATTCATAGAGAGGCCCCATCCATTGACAATCTCGTTTAGCCAGATAATCATTGACGGTCACCATGTGTACACCCTTTCCTGTGAGTGCGTTCAGGAATACAGGCAGTGTGGCAACAAGTGTCTTACCTTCACCTGTAGCCATCTCGGCGATCTTGCCCTGATGAAGTACAACACCACCGAAGAGCTGTACATCGTAGTGGACCATATTCCATTTGACCTTGGTTCCGCCAGCAGTCCATTCATTATGATAGATGGCTTTATCACCGTCGATAGTGATAAAATCCTTTTTAGGGTCGGAAGCCAGTGTACGGTCGAAATCGGTAGCGGTAACGACGGTTTCTTCGTTTTCAGTAAAACGACGGGCTGTTTCCTTTATGATATTGAAAGCAATGGGCATTACCTCATTGAGAGCCTCTTCGTATTTGTCATCAGCTTCCTTGTTGAGTTTATCGATCTCGTCGAAGATAGCTTCACGTTCATCGATCGGTGTATCTTCGATCGTAGATTTGAGTTCTACGATTTTGTCCTTTTCTGACTTGGCAGCTTCTTGTACGTATTTCTTTATCTCATCCGTTTTTGCACGTAGCTCGTCATTGTTGAGCTTTTTGATATCCGGATAGGCGGCATTGATCTTGTCTACAAAAGGCTTGATCAGTTTCATATCCCGTGTAGATTTATCTCCAAAAAGAGATTTGAGAAAATTATTTAAATTCATTTTGTGTTATTTATTTCATATATATTGTAAAAGTTGCATAGTGTAGCTATCCCTTTCTATATGCCATCATGACTATAAAAAGAGAAAAGGGGCTAAAGAAAGGATGATTGGTCTGGCCCTCTGATTACAATGGAATCATAAATAATCAGTTTTGCCTTTTTGCATGTTGATTCTGTTTCCGGATCAAATGATCTGACGAATTGCGAAAAAACTATGGGACTTTTTGTGAAAAAAGCATCTTTATTCAGATGCTGTGTTTGTACATTCTTATCCTGTGTTTTCTTAAAGACACGTATGATGGACAGAATGTCATTTTCTATAGCTTTAACCTCTGTTGGAGCCATAACTCCATCTTTGGAAATATCAGATAAAGCTAACTTTAGCGCTGAATGATAGACCTGAGCCTCTACACTGGTGGTAGCCGCAAGCAAGACCAGCATCGTTACGATGCAATGGTTAACGGTGCTGTCTTTATGTTTCTTTATTAATTCTGTGCTCATTCAGTTTGAATTCCTTTTTTATTCTTCTGCTTATCGTGTAGCAAAGTCATCTTGAATACGCATCTTAATAGCAAACACCATGCCAATAAAGTTATTCCTTCTGCATAAGTTTGAAAGACTCCTCCGATAATACCGAATATCAAGAAGAAAGTCCAGATTCTCCAGAAAGGATGCAGTATTCCTTTTCGCTCGTTTTTGATGAGGGGATAAGCAAAAAACAGGGTGAGGGGATTAAGGATAAGTATCTGGAAGTTCAGACTCACCGTTGGATGTTGGGAGAAGATCATCAGGAAAAGGATAATCCCGGGCAGCCCTGTTGCTAATAATAAGAAGAGGTCTATTCCCCAGAAATTCCGTTTTTTGAAATATTCTAATGTACTCAGTGCGATCAGGACAAGCGTAAAGAGGATGAATGCCAGTTTGGGCGTAAAACCTTTAGCCGGTATGATGCTCGCACCTGGAGCAATCAAATAGGATGACTTGCCGATGAATGATTGTTTCTTTCCGTTCTTATAGCGGTAAGCATGGGCAAAATCCTTGCTCAACTGCTCCGGAAGAAATTCATGCTGATTGTAGTGAAGTGACAAATCGGCTTTTATGCCCAGAAGCAAATCTTCACCGAAACGATTCCATCTGTGATTGACAGTACATTCGTGAAGCAGTTCCCGATAGGAAGGATAAGACTTGGAAATATCAGGGTTGATCGGTTGATCGGACGATCCCAGATTATCCAGAAGAATATCTCTTGCACGTGTCGTGCAGTTATCGTAGAAATAATTATATCGGTATGTGCGGTTTTCCGGAAGATAGTTCTTGTTGAGAGCCTGTATGATATGCCATTTCTCCATGGGAGTGAGTTGAAGCTGCTGCTCCTTTACCCAGCGTCCTTCTTCGCGGTATTCAGATAAGAAATCCTGCGTGCTCATCAGCCCCATTTGATAATCAGTAAGTCCGAATATGAAGCGCAGTATAAAATATTTCTGGCTGAAAGAGAACATTCCATAATTTGCAGAGAGGTCTATGCCGGTGGTACGGTCATTGATGCGAATTGCAGTATGACCATACTGGCTCCATACTTCTGATCCGGGTCCACAAGTCAGCAGGCTGACATCAACTTGCTCCATGTGCCTGAGAATGTCTCCAGGAGGGACCGTTGTGGGATTAGAGGCAGCTGCGGCTGTTAAATTCATTAACAGTAATGACACAGCAATGCATAAAATAGATTCGAAACGTTTCACGATGCAAAAATAACTTTAATTTCTGACTTATCGTTCTTTTATATCAAAAATTTTCAATACTTTTGCAAACAAATGTGTTAAAATAAGAGATTTGCGATGAGTGACGATCAAATTGCCAACTCCTAAATACAAAACGAATGAAGAAATTGATTCTGGCAGTTATTTTATTGACTGCAATATCTCCGTCAGTAATGGCTCAAGGTGGCACAAACTCTCCTTATAGTGCATACGGATTAGGTGAACTGGCTGAGCAAACTACCGGTTTCAACAGGGGAATGAATGGTGTTGCTCTTGGCTTTCATGAGCATAATCAGGTCAATTACCTTAATCCGGCATCCTATTCTGCGATTGATTCTTTGTCATTTATTTTTGATATGGGGTTTTCCGGACAAGTTACTCATTTCAAAGAGGCCGGAAAAACATTGAATGCTAAAAATGCTGATTTGGAGTATGTGGTTGCCGGTTTCAGGGCTTTTCGGCATTTAGGCGTTAGCTTTGGTGTTGTTCCGTTTACAAATATTGGATATAATTATGCTTTAAGCGGAAATGTCGGTAATGTCGCAAATACGACTTATACGAATACTTATAATGGAAGTGGTGGAATGCATCAGTTTTTCCTTGGTATGGGTTGGGAATTTCTTAAAGGTCTTTCGATTGGTGCCAATGCTTCTTATCTATGGGGTACTTATGACAGATCTATCTCTAATGCGTATTCTGATCCTTATGTCAATACGCTGACGCGGGATTATACGGCTGATATTACAAATTATAAACTCGATTTCGGTCTTCAGTATACACGGAAATTATTGAAGAAAGATGAACTGACAATAGGTCTCACTTACAGCCCGGGACATCATATCGGTGGAGGACCGGAAGTGATCGTTACTTCTACGAATTCCCAGACATCAGTCGCAAATGCGGATACGGTAGGTGGAAAGTCTCTGTATCTTAGTATCCCTGATATGTTTGGAGCCGGATTGATGTGGAATCATAATAATCAGTGGAAGATTGGTCTTGATTATACTCTGCAGAAATGGAGCAAACTCCGTTATCCGGTTCTTGATGATGATAACCAGGGACAACTCAGTTATACGTTGCAGGATGGAGTCTTGAAAGACCGTCAGAAGTTGACAGTTGGTGGGGAGTATTGCCATGGAGAGTATGATAGACGTTTCTTAAACCGTCTCCGCTATCGGGCCGGTTTCTCATACGCAACTCCTTATTATACAGTAAATGGTGCAAATGGACCGAAAGAGTATTCTGCTTCTTTTGGCTTTGGTATTCCTATTATGAATGCCCTCAATAATCGTTCTTTTGTGAACATCAGTGCTCAATGGGTACATCAGTCAGCTCCGGGGATGATTTATGAGAATACTTTCAGAATCAATATTGGAATCACGTTCAATGAATCCTGGTTCCATAAATTCAAGGTACAGTAATAATGCGGAAGTCATGGTTCTTCATGGTCTGTCTGGTATTTGTTTCTTCTCTGATTGCTTGCCAGCAGGAAGTAGAACATACTGCTCCGGCCATTCATGACCGTGATTCAGTCCCGGTAATGACCTCTTATGGAGTTAATGCTTTAATTTCTGACTCAGGAGTAATCAAGTACCGTATCGTTACGGAACGTTGGGAAGTTAATCAGAATGTCAAACCTTCCAGGTGGATCTTTAATAAGGGCGTTTTCCTGGAGGCTTTTGATGAGCACTTTCATATTTACAGTTATCTGCAGGCTGATACTGCTTATTATTTTGATCAGAATCGAGTCTGGGAACTTCATGGACGTGTGCATGTGTTGACCAAAGATGGTTTACGCTTTTCAAGTGATGAACTTTTTTGGGATGAGAATCAGCATGAGATTTATTCTAATAAATTTTCCCGTTTAGTTACCCCTGACCGTACCTTGCAAGGAAATTATTTTCGTAGTGATGAACAGATGACCAAGTATTTTGTTTCCGACACAAAAGGTTCTTTCGTGAAGGGTGATATGTCGTCAGGCGGAAATGACACCATGCGTAATGTACCGGATACGATGAAGTCGAAAGTGAGACCTCAGGCCGTTCCACGACCGAAAAACACGTCTATACCTTTGACTCATTGATAGATAAGGATAGATTGAACCAGACAAGATTAGTTGAGAAAGGAGTATAAATGAATTTACCGCTTATAGCAGGAATTTTACTGACAATGGTGCTTTCCGCATTCTTCAGCGGAATGGAAATCGCTTTTGTGACGAGTAATCGGATGCTTGCGGAAATGGATAAGGATAAGAATGGTCCTGTTCAGAAATTCCTGTCTGTTTTCTATAATCATCCAAATGGCTTTGTTTCTACTATGCTGGTAGGTAATAATATAGTCCTCGTTATCTATGGCATTTTCTTCGCCAGTCTCTTCGATGCAACTCTTTTTAAGAGTGTGGCGCCGGCAGGCAGGGTAGTTGGGGATACGGTCCTGTCTACACTTGTCATCCTTTTTACCGGTGAGTTCCTCCCAAAAGTGTTTTTCAAAAGTAATGCAAACCGGTTGCTGGCTGTCTTCTCACCGATGGCCTATATCTTTTACATTCTTCTCTGGCCGATATCTTATTTCTCAACTTTCCTTTCCAAGATATTGTTGAGAATATTCGGCGTAAAACTGGAGAAAGACAATGGGGATGAAGGCTTTTCGAAAGTTGATCTCGATTATCTGGTCAGTTCGAGCCTGAATAGTGCAAAGGATGATGGTAAGATAGAGGACGATATGAAGATCTTTCATAATGCCCTTGATTTTCCGGATACCAAAGTCCGTGACTGTATGGTCCCACGTACCGAAATGAATGCAGTCGAAGAAAACTGCTCCCTGGAAGAATTGATGCAGATGTTTATAGAGAGTGGCAATAGCAAGATCATCGTTTACAAAAACGATATTGATCATATCGTGGGCTATATCCATAGCTCGGAGATGTTCAGTGACCCGACCTCCTGGCATCAGCGTATTCGTACGATGCCTTTTGTGCCGGAGACTATGGCTGCCCAGAAACTCATGCAACTCTTTTTGCAACAGAAGAAATCTCTTGGAGTTGTCGTTGATGAGTTTGGTGGAACAAGTGGTATCGTGAGTCTGGAAGATGTCGTCGAGGAAATCTTCGGTGATATTGAGGATGAGCATGATAATAATCCTTTCATAGCTAAGAAAATAGAAAATAATACCTATATCCTTTCAGCAAGATTGGAGATAGACAAGGTGAATGAGATGTTTGATCTTGACCTTCCTGAAAGTGAAGACTATATGACCGTCGGGGGCTTGATACTCTATGAATACAAGAGTTTTCCAAAACTCAATGAGGTTATTGAAATCGGAAAATTCAAGTTTAAGATCATTAAAAACACAATGAAGAAAATTGAATTGGTAAAATTGACTGTGGAGAGTTAAATGAACTTCTTGATCAGGTTTAGCCTGGACTTGATTGGCAGATTGACTCTTTTCGCAGAGGAACAGTGAGGAATTAGCTTTAAAATTTTGTTTTTTATTGTGAAAGATTCACGTGTTTGATAATTTATTCGTATTTTTGTAGTCACTCTGAAAAAGATAATAATAAATATAAATAATAATTGAATAAATAATGGCAGCATTAGGAAAAATTAGATCCAGAGGTACCATTCTGATCATTATCATCGGGTTTGGCCTCTTCGCTTTTATTGCTGAGGAATTGTTCCGTTCTTGTGAAACGACATCAAATGACCGTCGTCAGCAAGTAGGCGAGGTTCTTGGTGAGAAGATCAGCGTCAATGACTTTCAGAAGCTTGTTGATGATTATACGGATGTCATCAAGATGCAGCAAGGAACTGAAAATATTCCTGAAGATCAGATGAATCAGGTGAAGGATATGGTTTGGAATACGTATGTCCAGACTCATATCGTGGAAAAGGAAGCTAAGGAACTTGGCCTTAAGGTTACTGACAATGAGATGCAAAACATTCTCGACGAAGGTACTAATCCCATGCTCCTCCAGACTCCTTTTGTCAATCGGCAAACAGGGCGTTTCGATGCCACTGCCTTGCAGAAGTTCCTGGCTGAATATAAAGCTAATCAGAATACACCTTCTTCAAACCCTCAGGAACAGGAACAGTATGATAAGATCTATAAGTACTGGACTTTTATAGAGAGAACCCTTCGTCAGCAAGTGCTGGCTCAGAAATATCAGAGTCTGTTCTCTCACTGCTTCCTGTCTAACCCTGTTGAGGCTAAGATGGCCTTCAAGGAAGAGAATCAGGAAAGTTCTATCCAACTTGCTTCCTTCCCTTATACGGATATCAATGATGCTCAGGTAAAAGTTACAGAGGGTGATCTGCAAAAGAAATATGACGAACTGAAACTCCGTTTTAAGCAACCGGTAGAAAGCCGGGATATCAGTTATGTTGACCAACAGGTTGTGGCTTCTCATTCAGATCGTGCTGCCTTGATGAAGACTTTCGTGGGTTATCAGAAGCAACTTGCAACTGCTGCAGATCCTACTGATGTCGTTCGTAAATCGGAGTCACAGGTTCCTTATCTCGGAGTTCCTGCTCCTAAGGCCTTTTATCCGGCAGATATTGCAGCTGAATTGGATTCTATAAGCGTTGGTACTACTACTGGCGTCAAGGAGAATAAGAGTGATAATACATTGGATATAGTAAAACTCATTTCTAAGGTCTCTCTACCGGACTCTGTTCAGTATCGGGCTATACAGGTTGTTGGAAAAACTCCTGCTGCAGCTCAGGCAAAAGCAGACAGTATCGTGAAAGCTCTGCAAAAGGGAGCTAATTTCCAGGCTTTGGCAAAGAAGTCCGGCCAACCGGGTAATCCGACTTGGGCAACCAGTCAGCAACTCATCGGTGGTCTGGCTCAGAATACTTCTGCTGATAACCGGAAGATGGTGAGTGCTATCCAGAGTGGCGTGGTCAATGCTTATTCGAATATTCCTCTCTCAGAAGGAAATATTGTCATTCAGGTGACAGACCGTAAAGGCTTTAAGGATAATTATCAGGCCGCTATCATCAAGAAGACTATTGACTTCTCTAAGGATACATACCGCAATTCTTATAATAAGTTCGCAGGCTTTGTTAGTGCTAGTCAGACAGCCGGTGCCATCGCGAAGAATGCTGCTCATTATGGATATAAGGTTCAGTCATTTAAGGACATTACGACTGCCTCTCATTATGTAGGCAACGTTCATTCTACCCGTGATGCTTTGAAGTGGATCTTTGATAGCGGAACCCATGAGGGTGATGTATCTCCAATGTATGAATGTGGAGACAATGATCATCTGATGGTTGTGATTCTTAATAAGATACATCGTGCCGGTTATCGTGACCTGGATGATCCTCAGGTGATGGCGGCTGTAAAGGCTGAAGTCATTAAGGATAAAAAGGCCGCTATGATCATGGCTAAGATTAAGGGTGTGAATAGTATCGGTGCTGCGAAGGCAAAGGGTGCTAAGATTTCTACAGTCAACCAAATTACTTTCGCTGCTCCTGTATTTGTATCTGCAACAGGTGCCAGTGAACCGGCTTTGTCTGGAGCTGTCTTTGCTACTGCAAAGGGTAGGTTCGTTGATCATGCCGTAAAGGGCAATGCCGGTGTTTACCTCTTCGCTGTAGTGAACAAAACGATGCTTCCTGTCAGGTTTGATGAGAAATCGGAAGAGCAGAAACTGCGTCAGAAAGAGATGCAATATGCAAGCAACTTCATGCAGGAACTTTACCTGAATGCCAAGGTCGTAGACAACAGGTATTTATTCTTTTAAATAAGTTTTATCCTGCAAATGCAGGATAAAATAAAAAAAGTCCGATGCTCTATCCATGAGCATCGGACTTTTTTTTATAGCTGGTAATAAGACGATGTCTACAACGTTTTATGGATCTTGTCAATATAGTCCAGGATCTCATCGCGTCCGGCTTTGTCCTGACTGCTTGTAATAAAATAGGGCGGGAGCTCTTCCCATGTCTCTTTTAGGGTATCCATCCATTTCCCTGCATTATTTTTAGCCTTTACTCGGCCTACCTTGTCTGCCTTAGTAAAAATAATTGAGAAAGGAATGCCGTTTTCTCCCAGCCAGTCTACGAATTTTCGGTCGATCAGGTGCTGCTCATGACGAATATCGATCAGTACAAAAACATTTACGAGTTGCTGGCGTTGGAGAATGTATCCTGTGATCATCTGATCCAGTTTTTCCTTTTCTGCCTTTGAACGTTTGGCAAACCCATAACCGGGAAGGTCTACAAGATACCACGTGTCATTGATGATAAAATGATTGATAAGCAAGGTCTTTCCAGGGGTTGAGGAGGTCTTGGCCAATCCTTTATGGGCACAGAGCATATTGATAAGACTCGACTTTCCTACGTTGCTTCTTCCGATAAACGCATATTCCGGTTTATTATCTTTTGGGCACAATTCTACACGAGGTGCAGAAATAGTGAATTCTGACTTTTTTATTTCCATGAAATTTTCTTTTATGAATATGTAAACAGGTGACGTACAAAGGTAAGAAAAAAAGGCGGAATAGGTTCTATGATTAATATACATTATATAATATATGGTGTAAAGTTGATAAAATGTGCAAAAAATGGCTTTTGTTAAGAAGTAAAATATTACCTTTGCATAAAAGACATACCAGATTATGAAAGAAATTAGCTGGGGGTTTATTGGTTGCGGAGAGGTAACGGAAAAAAAATCCGGACCTGCTTTTAATGAGGTTCAAGGTTCACATATAGAAGCAGTGATGTGCCGATCTGAAGCTAAGGCTCGTTCGTATGCTGAGCGTCATCATATTCCTAAATGGTATACGGATGCACAGGAACTCATAGATGATTCTGATGTGAATGCCATTTACATAGCTACGCCTCCTTCCAGCCATGTGACCTATGCGATTATGGCCATGCGGGCTGGGAAGCCGTGTTATGTGGAGAAACCTCTGGCAGCATCTTATTCGGATTGTATCCGTGTGAATCGAATCAGTGAAAAAACGGGAGTACCATGTTTCGTCGCTTATTATCGCCGTTATCTTCCTTATTTTCAGAAAGTAAAATCTCTTATTCAAAGTGGAACAATCGGCAAGGTCGTCAATGTGCTGTTACGCTTTTCTGTCCCTCCCCGCGAACTGGATTACAAATCTAAAGGAGAATTATCCTGGAGATTGAAACCGGATATTTCTGGAGGCGGATATTTTTATGATCTTGCACCACATCAGTTTGATCTTCTTCAGGATCTTTTTGGAGTTATCACCAGGGCACATGGATACCCTGCCAATGTAGCCCATCTTTATCAGGCTGAGGATACCATATCGGCTTGCTTTTTCTTCGAAAGTGGGATCACCGGAAGTGGCAGTTGGTGTTTTGTCGGGCATGAGAGTGCTAAGGAGGACCGCATTGAGGTTATCGGCACCAAGGGTACACTGTCTTTCTCTGTTTTCAATTATGATCCTATTAAAGTGATTACCAGTGAAGGGGCAACGAGTATTGTTGTGCCGAATCCGTCTTATGTGCAGTTGCCTATTATCAAGGCTGTCATTGAAGATCTGCAGGGTATTGGCAATTGCACGTGTACAAGTGTATCAGCAACCCCTACTAATTGGGTGCTGGACCGTATTTTGTGGAAAAATTGATATTTATTTTTAATCTATAAGGTGTTTTGTTAAAGCTTGGACGATATATCCTTTTGCTTTTAGTTGGTGTTTCTATTTCTTGCTGGAGCAAGCAGAAAGTTGGTGTATACTACATTCAGAATTCTGATTCTCTTCCCTTTAAAACAACTGAATGTCATTCCCCGACGGATGTTCGGACAGTGGTGGTAGACAGTGTGATGAAACCTGCTTCTCACCGGAATTTCTTCCGTGGTTTCGGACATGGGCTGGCTTCGTTTTTTCATGAGTTTAATAACTATGACCATTCTTATATTGAGCCCCAGCATTACAATTTCACGGTTATGCTGCAGAACACCAATTCGTACGAGGGATATACATTGACGACTGCAACGGACAAGCGGGTTTCTTTAGCACCTGAAACTTCTTATCGTTTGGGCCCTTATCTCGGGTGGAAATGGATATTCTTAGGTTATACCATCGATCTTACTCATATCAGCGTAAGCAAGAATGACCATAACCGTAAGGAATTTGACTTGAGTATCTATAGCAACATGATTGGAGTAGACCTCTATTGGAAAAAAACGGGTAACAACTATAAGATCCGGTCTTTGAACCTGGGGGATCATATAGATACGAGCCCTATGCATAATGAGGACTTTGGTGGCTTTAATTCCAGCATCAAGTCAGTCAACCTCTATTATATTTTTAATCACCATCATTTCTCTTATCCCGCTGCCTATAGTCAGAGTACGATCCAGAGGAAAAGTGTGGGAAGTCTTTTGCTGGGCCTCGGGTATTTGAATCATAAGATAGATATGGACTGGGCAAAACTGGATAACATGATTCAAGACCGACTTGGTTCGGATGCAAAATTGGGCTTGGATAGTACCCGGTTCATGGGAAGTGTTCACTATACGGACTGGAATATCAGTAGTGGCTATAGTTATAATTGGGTGTTTGCGAAAAACTGGCTTTTTAATGCAAGCTTTTCTGTTGCCTTAGCTTATAACTATACGAAAGGGGAGGAAGAACATAATCATTTTACATTCCGTGATTTCAGTATCCATAATTTTAATCTGGATGGTATTGGCAGATTCGGACTGGTCTGGAATAGTATGCGCTGGTATGCAGGGAGCAGTGCTATCTTCCATTCGTATAATTATAAGAAAGATCGTTTCTCGGCAACTAACTATTTTGGATCTTTGAATTTTTATGTAGGATTTAATTTTTGGTAAGATGAAGAAAATATTGTCGTTATTGTTTCTATGTATTTTGCCGTTTACTGCCGTTCATGCTCAGAAAGACGTGGACTGTTCTAAAGTTGACCGGATCAAGATTACTACCTGGCTCCATGAGGCGCAATCACAAAAGAAGTCGTCAAACTGGTTGCTTTATTTTGGAAGGAAATTTATAGGAACACCCTATGTCGGGGGGACTCTCGATCGTGCAGACCGGGAAAGATTGGTCGTGGATGTCAGTGGGGTTGACTGTACGACTTTTGTAGAGCAGAGTCTGGCTCTGGCTTTATGTGCCCGGGCCGGCAAGTTTGATTTCCCGACTTTCTGCAATCGTCTGGCTCGTGTACGCTATATCGGTGGAAATATAGCCTATCTTAACCGGAACCATTATTTTACGCTTTGGATCAATAGCAATGTACAGGCTGGGACCGTAAGGGATATCCAGGGACCGGTTCCTCCTTTCTCGGCTATCCAGAAGATCAATGTCAGTTATATGTCTACGCATTGGCATGATTATCACATGCTCACTGTCCATCAGGACTGGATTCAAGGGATCAGCAGAATGGAAAAGGGAATTAATGGTTTGACTTATCGGTATATTCCTAAACGATTGATCGGTGATGCTTCTTTAATGCACAAGGCCGTTAAAAGTGGTGATATCCTGGCACTTGTTACGAATAAACAAGGGCTGGATATTTCTCATGTAGGTATTGCAGTATGGGACAAGAATGGAACATTGCATCTTTTGAATGCTTCCAGTATTTATCATCGGGTGATCGTTGATTCGATGCCTCTGGCTCAGTATATGAGTCGTCATACAAGTCAGATAGGAATTCGAGTATGCCGGTTGAGATAAGTCTTTTTGTGGTTTTTATCTTGTAGTACCCGGTATAAGGAGTTCTTTGTTCCTCATAGTCACATCATAAATTTACCACTTAGCGGTAATGTGCTTACCAGTACTATGGTAATGTGCTTTCCATTACTATGGTAATGTGCTTTCCATTACTATGGTAATGTGCTTTCCATTACTATGGAAATGAGCTTTCCATTACTATGGTAATGTGCTTTCCATTACTATGGAAATGGGCTTCCAGTACTATGGAAATATGCCTTCCATTACTATGGAAACATGCCTTCCATTACTATGGAAATGAGCTTTCCATTACTATGGAAACATGCCTTCCATTACTATGGCAATGAGTTATCCAATACTGTGGTAACTTGATTACCAAACTTTGGTAAGGTGCTGTGCTTGATGTATAGCGGTTATGGTCCTTTTGAATCGTATTTTGAATTCTGTACCCTGTCCTTCAATCGAAGTAACGGATATTTTAGCATCAGATTTTTCCAAGATCTGTTTTGCCAGAGCCAGACCTATGCCATGTCCACTTATGGAGGTTGCGTTGGCGGCACGATAGAACGGCTCGAAAATATGTTTCAAGTCTGTCTGAGGTATGCCTATTCCTTGATCTTCTATTCTTATAGTAGGGCGGTCCACAGTTATGGTGATACCTTTCCCATTACTATATTTTCGTGCATTATTGATAAGATTGCGCAGGGCAATGAGAAGCAGGTCTTCCTTTGCGATAATAGAAAAATCTTCTATGATATCAAGTTTGGTAGTAGCTTCTGTAAATGTTGTGAGGATTTTGCCCATCTGGATATTGTCGAGATTCTCCTCGTCGATCTTTTCTCTTCGTGCATAAGAAAATTGCAGTAATTATTTCATGATGCGGATGACACGTTCAACCTCTTTGTCTATGCGCTCAAGTGAACTACGGTATTCTGAGGCCGACCGTTCTCGCATCAGACTCTCATCACATGATATATTGCCGTTGAGGAGTAACTCATCGTTCATAGGTCTTTCCTTGACAGTCGTGGTGGTAATTACTTGAGCGAGACTGTCAGCATTGTTTTTACTGCTCTTCTGAGGAGCATTATTGTTGCTTTTGCAAGACGCAAAGGCTAATGCAATTACAATAATATATAGGTATTTCATTGTGCTGTTTTTACTGGTTTGCTGCTGTACGAAGATCGTTTGCTGCCTGGAGCAATTGGCATCTGCTGTCAATGATCGATGTCTTGGCATCCTTATAGGATGAATAGTAATCAACAAATTCGAGGAGGGATATGTTGCGATGCATATATTGTGTAGTAGCATTATCCATCATCTTGTCAAGTTCGTTCATATTCTTGTCACCCAGGTCGAGTTGTTGCAACGAATGGATGGTAGCGTATGCCTTGAGTTGCCGGAAGGTTCACCTCTCGCTTTTGCCCGTGATATGTTTATGTTCAGTTTCTATATGCGAGGCATGTCCTTCGTGGATATGGCCTTTCTTCGAAAAAGGGATCTCAGGTATGGTGTAGTCACTTACTGCCGGAAGAAAACCAACCAGTGCCTGACTATAGAATGGGAAAAGCCCATTCAAAACATTGTGGATCGTTATGCCCGCCAGATAAAGAATACACCCTTCATGCTTCCCATCCTCATGAAGGAAGACGGGACTGAATACAAACGATACCGGCAGGTGGAACAGAATGTAAACCGAAACCTGAAGAAGATAGGTGACAGGATAGGTCTGAGAATCCCTCTTACTACATACGTGGCACGCCATTCATGGGCCAGCATCGCCCGCAACTTAGATATATCTATCGCTGTCATCAGCGAAGGCATGGGACACAACTCCTATAAGACCACCCAAACCTATCTCAACTCTATTGATACCTCCACGATCAATATGGCAAATAAAAAGATCATCAGAAGTGTACGAAAGAAGATGTGAGGAAATTATTGTGCGATAAACGACCTCTTTCTAAATATTAAAGTATTTAGAATTTTAGTGCCTCTATTCTTTTCAGAATAGAGGATGATTTTATATCTTATTGAAAATCAGGTATTTTTATTATCAAGAAATAACAAACCTATTAAATCTCCATGAATACATCTTTCCTTTTTTCAAAAAACTGACAAGAAATGATACGGAATCACGGAAAAAAACGTATCTTTGCGCTCAAGTGCCTCTATTCTGAAAAGTAAAGAAGCTATCAAAGTCATGTTTTTTACTTGACATGGGACAGTTTATAAGCATTTGAAGATATGAGTATGAATGATAAGATCTCGGTACTTATGAGTACATTGGAGCTATCAGGTATGGTAGCCGGAAAAGACATAAAATAGTTAGGAAAGCTGTGAAACTGGATGGTACTGTGACCCCGACTATAGCCGACGAAAACAGTTGTTTTCCAAAGGGCAAACACGTTACTTGGATTGACGGACAGTCAGGTCAAGGAATAAAGAGAACATCCTCAGAGGATGAGAACATCAGTCATAAATGGGCTGAGGATCCTACCTCATGGGGGTATCTGTTTATGCACAATAAGAAAGTAGAAAAGTTTGAGGCTGAAGTGAACAAAGATGGGCGTTGCCGTTGTTTTGTCCACCGGTCTGTTTTCTACGAGAAAGCCAGACATGGCGTCAAGAAAATGGAGAAACTCTCAATCAGTGGTTTTGTATTCCTGCAGGGCAGTACAAAATTTCTTCAACAATACTTATATGAGCATTATCCTACCCTTCATTTGGTCAAGGACCACAACACCGGTGCTCCAGCAGTCATCCCCGACAGTCAGATGCAGCCTTTCATGCAAATCATAAAGGATGATCCCACCCGGATCCGTATCTTGTTGCATCCCATCGAGCATTATGCTGAAGGGAATATCAAACTGCGGGTGCTTACTGGTATTCTGAAAGGCCAGGAAGGTTATCTTATCCGCATTGCCCGTGACAGGAAACTCGTGATGAAGATTGGAGATATGGTTGTGGCTATTGGTGGTATATACAAAGAAGAGTTTGAGGAAGTGCAGGATTTGGTGAACTCGAGCTATCAGGCAATGGATAATGGCTAATCAACGCAAGTTGCATCGTAAGTTTATCATTGTGACCAAAATAGTTTTACCGTACAAAAATTTGGAAAGTTGGATAAAGTTGCTTATATTTGCATAGGAATGAAGAATTATATCAAAATAGATCAAGGCAAGGTGAATATCAAAGTATCGGTGTTCATTTTCAAAGAAGGAAAGTCATGGATAGCTTACTGTCCATCACTTGACTTGTCTGGCTATGATATAACGGAGGATGGAGCAAAGAAAGATTTTGACTGGA
>JAKVJW010000026.1 GCA_022486815.1 Prevotella sp.
CACCGCTTTTCGTAAATGTCAATCCTGGTGGAATGCAGTGGAAAAGTGATCTTATAGGTTATAATGCTCTGACAGCCTATGGATCTCCTTCTTATTATGCACAATGTATGTTTTCTCAGCATGTCGGCAATAAAATTGTACCCGTCAAAGTTTCAGGAATGCCTGAGCTGACCTATGGTAAAGAACAACTTCCGCAGTTGTATTATTCGGCTACAACGAATACCCATAATGGAAAAATCTATTTGAAAGTGGTCAATGGCGGATCCACTGTACAGAATGCTGAAGTAATGGTGAATGGTGGAAAAGTATCGAGAAAAGGTACAATGATTGTTCTTAGAGCGGACCGTCCGGAGGAGACGAATCGAATAGATGATCCGTGTCATATTGTTCCAGTATCTTCTAAGATCAAGGTTTCGAAGGATTTTCATCTGAAACTTTTACCTTATTCCATTACGGTCATAGAAATATGACGGACTCAAAATATGAAGAATTTACGTTTTTGAGGGTATGATGAATAAAAAACGATATCTGTGTCTTCTTACAGTTTTAATGCTGTTATTTTCCTGTGACGTGTGGTCACAAGAAGACAAACTTTGGTATGCTCGCCCTGCAACTGAATGGCTTGAAGCCCTGCCGATAGGAAATTCCAGAATGGGAGGAATGTATTTCGGAGGAATCGTAAAAGATGAACTTCAGTTGAACAATCAGACTTTTTGGTCAGGGTCTCCATACCAGAACAATGGAAAGGAAGCACTTTCGCATCTTAAGGCAGTGAGGGATTCGATTTTCTCAAATGATGAAATGGCTGCCTATAAGTTGATTAACCAGTATTTTGTGGTTGGTCCTCATGGAATGAGATACCTCACCTTAGGGAGCATGTTCTTAAGAATGAAAGGACAGAATGTTGCTCAGGTGCGTCATTACTATCGTGACCTGGACTTGAAGAAAGCAGTTGCTCATGTTTCTTATTCTATAGGAAGGGTAAATTATAAGAGAGAGGTTTTTGCTTCTTTGGCTGATAAGGTTATTGTTATGAGACTGGAAACCAATCAGAAAGGGGCTCTTTCTTTCTCATTGGGACACCATTGTATGTTAGGAGGATCTCATCGTGTGGAAGGTCATACGCTGATAACTACCATTAAAGGGGTAGCTCAAGAGGGTGTACCTGCCGGGCTTACGGCTGAGTGTCGTTTCCATATAGTCAGTGATGGGCAGATTCATGATTGCGGGGACAGTATTGTTGTTGCCGGTGCCCAAAAGGCAACGATTTATATCACTTCTTCAACCAATTTTGTTAATTATCATGATATCAGTGGAAATCCGACTAGTCAGAATGTACAGATATTACAGCAAGCCTTGAGGTATAATTATCAAATGCTCTTGAAGAGGCATCAGATGGTCTATGGCAGGCAATATGATCGTGTGAGTCTGATTCTTGATCATTCTGAGAAATCCGGCGAAGAGACCGATCGCAGACTGGCTGATTTTACAGGAGGGAAGGACATGGCTCTTGTGGCCTTGATGTTCCAGTATGGGCGCTATCTGTTGATCTCATCTTCTCAACCCGGAGGACAACCTGCTAATCTGCAAGGTGTTTGGAATGATAAACTCTATGCTCCGTGGGATAGTAAATATACGATTAACATCAATACGGAGATGAATTATTGGATAGCGGGTCCGGGAAATCTTCCAGAGGCCGAGATGCCTCTTTTCAGCATGTTACAGGATCTTAGTCATACTGGAGCTGTTACTGCACGGATAATGTATGGCTGCAGGGGGTGGATGGCCCATCACAATACGGATATTTGGCGTATTTCAGGACCGGTTGATGGTGCTACATGGGGGATGTTTCCTACAGGCGGGGCCTGGTTATCTACTCATATCTGGCAACATTATCTCTTTTCTGGTAATCAGAGATTTCTCCGTAAAATGTATCCTGTTATGAAGGGTGCGGCAGATTTTCTTCTGGATTATATGCAGATAGATCCCCGTACCGGTTGGCTTGAAACTGTGCCTACTGTTTCTCCGGAGCATGGGCCAAGGGGGAAAGGTACAACTGTTACTGCCGGTTCAACCATGGATAATCAGATTGCTTTTGACGTGTTTTCTAATGTGCAAAAGGCAACACAACTCTTGTTTCCTGATGATACGACATACATAGACTCTCTTAATCATGCTTTGTCTATGTTGCCACCTATGCAAGTAGGGCGGTATGGACAATTACAGGAATGGCTCTGGGATGCGGATGATCCCAATGACCATCACCGGCATATTTCACATCTCTATGGTCTTTATCCAAGTAATCAGATTTCCCCATATTTTCATCCGGAACTTTTCGCGGCAGCTCGGACTACTCTTTTGGAACGTGGAGATATGGCTACAGGATGGAGCCTTGGCTGGAAAGTGAATTTTTGGGCGCGTATGCTTGATGGCAACCATGCTTTCAAAATCATCAGTGATATGCTTCATTTGCTTCCCAGTGAAAAGAAAGCTATGAATTATCCTGAAGGAAGGACTTTTCCAAATCTTTTTGATGCTCATCCGCCTTTTCAGATTGATGGTAATTTTGGCGTAGCTGCAGGAATAGCGGAGATGCTTCTTCAAAGTCAGGATGGAGCTGTACATGTCCTGCCGGCATTACCTGACGCCTGGCATAATGGTGAGGTAAAAGGGCTAAGAGCGCGTGGTGGCTTTCTTGTGGATATAGATTGGAAGGATAATGCTCTTTGTTATTTGAAGATTAAATCGACAATTGGAGGGGTACTTCGTTTGCGTTCGTATGTTCCCTTAAAAGGACATGGATTACATAAGGCTTTTGGTCCATGTCCTAATCTGCTGCTTGAACCGGCAAAAGTGAAGTCCCCAATTGTTTCTAAAGAATTCCATGGATTTTTGTTACCGGAAATTAGAAAAGTTTATGAGTACGATGTTCATACCCGGAAAGGGAATAGCTATATTTTTCGTCCAGAATAGATGAATATTTTCTTTCTCGTTACTAAAGGAGTTACAAATCAATGTAATTCCTTTTTTTTGTTACTTATAGGCAAGTCTCTGTTACGTATATAATGGTTTCTGTCTTAAGGAATATCTATCTTTGCGGCTATAAATATATACATATTATTATAATGAAAATACTTTATTTAGCATTCTTCTTTTTATTATGCTCGGGAGGGGCAGCCTATTCGGAAGAGGTAACGAAAAAGGAATTAGTTCCTAATGTGGAATTTCCTCAAGGTCATAAAGATTCGATAACGGACATGTTTAATCCTATATTGTGGGCTGATGTTCCGGATCCGGACGTTATCAGGGTAGGGGATGAATTTTATCTGGTGAGTACAACAATGCATCTGATGCCTGGTGGACCAATTATGCGTTCAAAAGATTTAGCAAGTTGGGAAACAGTGAGCTATCTTTTTGACAGTCTCACAGATTCTCCTAAATATAACATGATAGATGGAACCGTTTATGGTCGAGGTCAATGGGCTACTTCCTTACGTTACCATAATGGCAAATTTTATGCCATGTTTGCTCCTAATGATAATATGGGAGGGAATACTTATATTTATACTACCGAAGATCCCGCTAAAGGATGGAAACTCCTTTCGCGGATGCGCCATTTTCATGATTCCTCATTCCTTTTTGATGATGATGGCAGAGTTTATGTCTTTCACGAAACGGGAAGGATTACAGAGTTGCGTCCGGATTTGAAGGGAGTACTAAAGGGAGGATTGGATACCTGTGTCATCCGTCGTGATGCTGAGGAAACCGGATTGCTGGAAGGAAGCAGAGTCATTAAGCACGATGGTAAATATTATTTGTTGATGGTATCCTGGCCTGTTAATAAGCCGCGTCGGCAAGTATGTTTCCGTGCAGACCATCTTTGTGGTCCGTGGGAAAAGAAGGTCATCCTTCAAGACAACTTCGCCGGTTTTCCGTATGCCGGGCAGGGGACGATAGTCGACGACCAGAAAGGAAATTGGTATGGCGTGATTTTTCAGGATCGTGGAGCTGTTGGCAGAGTACTTACGGTAGAGCCTTGTCATTGGATTGATGGCTGGCCGATGCTTGGTGATGCCAACGGGAAGATTCCTTTTGTTATGAAAAAGGTAGTACCAGGACAACCATACCATCCTTTTGTAGTAAGTGATGAATTCAATGAAGGAAAAACACGTCATCCAGCGTTGGATATTCATTGGCAGTGGAATCATAATCCGGTGAATTCTGCATGGTCATTGACGGATCGACCGGGTTATCTCCGCCTGAAGACCTGTCGTATCGTGAATAATCTCTTTGCTGCACCAAATACTATTTCCCAACGGATGGAAGGACCTGGATGCTCGGCTGTGGTGAAAATGGATGTCAGGCATCTCAAGGATGGTGATCGTGCTGGTTTCTGTGCCTTTAATGGAGATGCTTCTCTACTTACTCTAAGCAAGAAAGGTAAGCAATTGATTCTCAGGCGTACGGATGAAAGTGTGAAGCTTTCTGACAGAGATAAGAAAATAGAAGGTGTGGATTACAGGGAATTGGATTCCGTCAGCCTGTATACTCCTATTATATATCTTCGAATTGATGCGGATTTCAGGTTGCATACCGACAAAGCCAGACTATTATACAGTTTGAATAACAAAAATTGGACACCGATTGGTGGTATCTTTCAGATGAAATATGATTATAAGCGACTATTTATGGGTACACGTTATGCGATTTTCTGTTATGCTACGAAAAATCTTGGCGGATATGTTGATGTGGATTGGTTTCATTATTTCAGACAGAAGCCGTAGAGATATAGACTATATGGAGTTTTATACTCAAATGTTTTATATGAATAACCGTTTGTTTCATAGAGTGCATTTTGAAATATCAGAAGAAATTTATGTTACAAAAATTTGAAAAAAATTAAGGGATATTAAATAACTTTGTTACAAATATAATCGATACTAGGAGATATTATAAAACCTAAAAAATGTTACATGTTAATCTAATTCATATCAGTAATGAGAAAAATAAGTAGATTTTTTCAAATCACTTCTCTTGCCCTTGTTATATTTTTAATGTCGACAATGTCGGCAATGGGTCAAGGAACTACTATCAAAGGAAACGTCATCGATTCGAATGGTGAACCGCTGATAGGAGCCACTGTCGCGATGAAAGGGGAATCAAAGGTGTTGACAGTTACCGATTTTGACGGAAACTTTGTTCTGCATGTTCCTCGTAAAAATGTAGTTTTGGTCATTTCTTATGTAGGCATGTTGACCAAAGAATTTCATGCCTCGGGAGGTTCTCCTGTGAAAATCATTATGAAAGATGATACACACACCTTGAATGAAACGGTAGTCGTGGGTTATGGCCATCAAAAAAAGGTTAGTGTTGTTGGCGCTATAACACAGACAGATGCCAAGGTTCTTGAGCGTACAGGAGGAGTATCCTCTCTTGGTGCAGCCTTGACAGGTAATCTTCCAGGTGTCATAACAATGTCATCTTCTGGCATGCCTGGTGATGAGGATCCACAGATTGTTATCCGTGGGGTGAGTAGCTGGAACAATTCACAGCCTTTAATACTTGTTGACGGTATCGAAAGACCTATGGGATCGATCGATATTAGTTCTGTCAAAAGTATTACTGTTCTTAAGGATGCATCTGCTACGGCTGTATACGGTGTGAAGGGTGCCAATGGCGTGATCCTGATCACTACTAAACGCGGACAGGAAGGTAAAGCAAAGATAGAAGTATCTATGAATATGACTATTAAACTTGTATCCAAACTTCCTAAAAAATATGATTCGGCAAGTGCATTATATGTACGTAATGAAGCTATTGAACATGAATTAGGACTTTCTCCTGATTCTTGGAATGATATAACTCCTGCTTCTACTATAGAAAAATATGCCCATCCTGCTAATTTGGCAGAGGCTGAACGTTATCCTGATGTTGACTGGCAGAAAGAACTTTTCAAGAATGATGCGTTATCTTATAATCCGAATATCAATATATCTGGAGGTACAAAATTTGTGAAGTATTTTTCCAGTATTGATTTCCTTCACGAAGGAGACCTTTATAAAAAATGGAATAATAATCGTGGTTATTCGGCTGGTTATGGTTTTAATCGTATTAATGTACGTTCTAACCTTGATTTCGAGGTAACAAAAACTACAAAATTAAAGGTAAATCTTTTCGGAAGCAATGGCATCAAACAAGGACCTTATGGTGTAGCTAGTAATTCTTTTGCAGAAAGTCAGCTTTGGCAGGCTGCTTATTCTGCACCACCTGATGCTTTTATTCCTCGATATTCTGATGGTAACTGGGGATATTACCCTGCAGATACTCAGAGTGCTCCAAATTCAATAACTAATTTGGCTCTTTCTGGTGTGGATAAATATACGACTACCCGTATTAATACCGATTTTACTTTGGAGCAGGACCTGAGTTTTATAACAAAAGGCTTGAATGCAAGTGGATTGATCTCATGGGATAATGTCTTTGTAGAAGATAGAAGGGGCATCAACGATCTCTACCATGATGCTCAGTACAAATGGATTGATCCGAAGACGGGAGAAACTTCATGGTCAAAATCTGTAGATGGTAATACCAATTTTGATTTCCAGGAGGGAATCAGATGGACAATTGATAAGGGCTCTGTTTTAGATTATGCTACACAGCGCAACCTTTACTATCAGTTTCAATTAAATTGGGCTCGTCAATTTGGAAAACATAATGTGACAGCAATGGGTGTTTTTAGCCGTCAGGAAAGAACTATGGGTAATGAATTTACTCATTATCGTGAAGACTGGGCTTTTCGTTCCACTTATAATTATGCTGACCGTTATTTCTTTGAATACAATGGCTGTTATAATGGTTCTGAACAGTTTGCCAAGAAAAACCGTTTTGCCTTTTTCAATTCTGGTGCTGCTGGGTGGCTAATTAGTGAAGAGAAATTTTTCCAACCTTTGAGGAAATGGGTGGATATGCTGAAGGTACGCTATTCTTATGGTGAAGTTGGTGATGACAACGTTACGAGTAGTCGATGGTTGTATGCTACGCAATGGGCTTATGGAACTCCACCAAACGCCCCAATTTATCAGGGATTGTATGAAGATTCCAGTCCTTATGCTTGGTATAGAGAATCTTCTGTAGGTAATCCTGACGTTCATTGGGAGAAATCCGTCAAGCATAATTTGGGTATTGATTATAGTTTTCTCGGAGGTTTAGTGGCTGGTAGTATGGAGTTCTTCCGTGATACACGTTCTGATATTCTTGTTGCGGGAAGCAATCGTTCTGTACCTTCTTATTTTGGCGCTACACCTGCTACCGCCAATCTTGGCAAAGTACGCACGAAGGGATATGAATTAGAATTGAGGATCAACAAGACCTTTAGTAATCAAATGCATTTGTGGGGTAATTTTAATATGACCCATGCAGAAAACAAAATTTTAGTTTATGATGATCCTGAACTCGAACCAGCCTATCAGAAGACAGCTGGATATGCTATTGGACAAAGTCGTACCTATTTGACGACAGGTTTTGCCAATACCTGGGACGAGATTTATGGTATGACTATGGAAAATACCAATGATAATCAGAAACTACCGGGTACATATACAGTTCTAGATTATAATGGAGATGGTGTCATAGATTCCAAAGATGCTGCTCCTTATGGTTATACTGGTACTCCTCAAAATACTTATTCTGCTTCTTTGGGATTTGACTGGAAAGGCTGGAGTGTTTATTTGCAGTTCTATGGGGTAAGCAATGTTACTCGTTATGTAGGTTTCAATTCCTTGAATAATAATCTTGATTGTGTTTATGACGAAGGTTCTTTCTGGACGGAAGATCATGTTAATGCTGATGCCCCAATGCCTCGCTGGAATTCAACTCCAAATTATTACGATGGGACAAGATTTTATTACGATGGGTCATATATCCGTCTGAAAAATGCTGAAATTTCTTATACATTTACCTCACCTTGGGTCAAGAAGATTGGACTATCTAGCCTGAAGGTCTATCTGAATGGTAATAATCTCTGGGTCTGGAGTCGGATGCCTGATGATCGTGAGAGTAATTTCTCCGGTACAGGATTGGCCTCACAGGGTGCGTATCCTACCGTCAGACGTTTTAATCTTGGTCTGAAAATCAATCTCTAATTTTTGACAACAATGAAACATTTGAAATCATATATTATATTAGGTGTGCTGTTCCTTTCTATTGGACTTTCCTCCTGTACAGATTATTTGGATAAGTCTCCTGAATCGGATATATCGGAAACGGATGCCTATAAGAACTTTACAAACTTTCAAGGATTTGCGGAAGAATTATACTATTGTGTACCTGATTTTGCAAAAGGTTATTGGAATAACTCTTTCAATTGGGGAGAAGATGAAATAATGAACGTAGGCATTGACTATCACATGTGCTATAAGATTGACCATGGTGATTTTTGGGGCTGGCAGTCTAAATATGATGGCTGGCAGTGCGGTTGGATGGACCGTTCCAAAAATTCTACTTCCGGTGACCGATTCAGTCATTCCCTTTGGCCTTTAGCCTGGTATGGTATTCGTAAATGTAATCTTGGTATTGAAAATCTGGATAAAATGAGTGGGACAGATGAGGAAAAGAATCTCATTGCTGGCCAACTGTATTTCTTTCGTGGATGGTTTCACTTTGAGCTTATGCAGTATGTCGGTGGACTACCTTATATAAATAAGGTGTTATCCTCAAGTGAAAAACTTACTCTGCCTCGTTTGAGTTACCAAGCTTGTGCTGACAGTGCTGCCAAAGATTTTCAGAAAGCGGTAGATCTGTTACCTGTAAACTGGGATGATACGAAAATAGGAAAACAAACATTAGGTAAGAATCAATTGCGTATCACTAAGGTTACGGCATTGGCTTATTTGGGGAAGGATTTACTTTGGGCCGGTTCTCCATTGATGAATAAAGTGAGCAAAGGGATAGCTGATTACGATAAGGAATATTGCAGACGTGCAGCAGATGCCTTTGGAAAATTGCTTAATATTGTTGATGGCGGAAATACTCAGTATGGTCTGCTTCCTTGGAGTCAGTATTCTGATAATTTTTATACGATTGACCAGAATCATAAGATGCCTGGGGAGTCTGTTGATAATACGATTACAGAAGCAATATTCCGGGGGCCTTCTTATGGGTGGAATGATTCTAACTGGGGGCAAAGCAAGTGTTATGGCGGTAAAATTCTGACACAAGGTGGTGTTAGCTTTTTCCCGACTGCTAATTATGTCAATTATTTCGGTATGGCAAACGGTTTGCCTCTTTCTGATCCTGAATCAGGTTTTGATAAAACGCATCCCTTTAAGAACCGTGATCCGCGTTTTTATAATGATTTTATCTATGATGGATGTAAAGTAATTAAAGGTACTCTGTCTGCAAGTAATGAAAAATATCGTTATGCTGATTTGCAGACTGGGGGTAATCTTCGGGATGTAAAGTATAATAGTCGAACTGGCTATCTGATGTATAAGTTTATTGATAGGACATGTAACCAGTTTGATGATGGTTATGGCTATAGCCATGGTTTCCATCTTCATATTCCTTGGATGCGTCTGGCAGATGTTTATCTGATGTATGCAGAAGCAGCAGCTGAGGCTACAGGTTCGGCTACAGGGAAAGTAACAAGTAGTCTTACTGCCGTTGATGCAGTAAATAAGATCCGTAAGCGTGCAGGAGTTGCTGACGTGGCAGCTGAATATACGACTACATTGGATGGATTTATGAGTGAATTGCGTCGTGAACGTGCTGTAGAACTAGCCTATGAAGGACATCGGTTCAATGATCTCCGTCGTTGGCTTCTTCTGGATAAATATCCCTATAATATCAAAACGTCTCAGGAATTTCTCCGGGTTGGGGATATCAATAAGAGTGATCCTTCTCAAGATCAGGTAAGTGGATGGAGTGAATCTTTGATTTTGAAACGCAATTTTACAGAAAAGCATTACTGGTTCCCTATGAAAGAAAGTGATGTCCAGCAATATCAAGGCTTTTCACAGAATCCTGGTTGGTAACCTATAATCAATCTAAAAAAGAACAAATGATGAATCAATTCTATAAAATGATTGCAATTGGCGTTCTCGCATTTCCAATAACTTTGTATGCCAGCGCTCAGGATAAGGCCGACTATCCTGATTCAATTGCTAATATAGTGAATGTCGCTTTTCATAAGGTGAATAAAAAAGACTTGATGGGCGGTGTTTCATCTCTCAATATGATCAAATTAACAGATAAAGATTATACCACTTATTCGCTTGATAATTTACAAGCAAATGTGGGTGGCTATAATGGCAAACTGTGGAATCAGGGTGATGTTCTGGTTCTTGTTGACGGCGTTCCGAGGGATGCAAATAATATACTTCCTACTGAAATTGAGCAAATCACATTTCTGAAGTCTGCTTCTGCAATAGCTCTCTATGGGAGTAAGGGTGCTAATGGCGTTGTACTGATTACCACTAAACGAGGGAGAAATGATGGACTAAAGGTCAGTGTGCGTGGGAATACTACGCTTTTTGTACCAAAGTGTTATCCGAAATATTTGGGATCAGCAGAATACATGACTCTATATAATGAGGCACTTGAAAATGATGGAAAGCCTGCAGTATATTCTGATGAAAATATCTATAATTATGCTTCTGGTAAGGATCCATACCGTTATCCGAATATCAACTTCTTTTCAAATGATTATTTGAAGAAAACTTATCAACGTTATGATGGTAATGTGGAAATCTCGGGTGGTGGCACCTATGCTCATTTTTATACAAATATTGATCTTTATCATCTCAACGACTTGATGAATTTTGGTGAGGGTAAGGATAATGGTACGACACGACTGAATGTCAGGGGAAATATTGACTTGAAGTTGAATAATTGGATTTCCGGTTGGATTGATGCAGATGCCACATTCTATTCCGTACGTAGTGACAATGCTGATTATTGGAAAAGTTCTGCAGTTTTGCGCCCTACCAGCCAGTATCCCCTCACGCCGTTGATTCCAATATCTATGGTTGAATCCAATGATGAATCATCTCAGATACTGATAAATAATAGTAATAATATAATTGACGGGAAATATCTACTTGGGGGTACACAGTCCATCCAAACAAACCCTTTTGCTTCAATGTATGCAGGCGGTCACAATACCTATAATTCCCGTCAGTTCCAGTTTGACGGGGGGATTAATATGAATCTGGATAAGGTTCTGAAAGGACTGAGTTTTAAAACGATGTTCGCTATAGATTATTCTACCGGGTACACAACGACTATCAAGAACTCTTATGCTGTGTATGAGCCATCCTGGAATGTTTATTCTGGTAAGGATTTAATCACATCACTTACGAAATATGGTAATGACAAGAAAACAGGAACACAGACTACCAGTAAATCTTCTTCTAAACAGATGATTCTCTTTAATGCGCAATTTGATTATGATCGGCAATGGGGCCCTCATGGACTTTCTGCCATTTTACTTTGTAATGGCTATCAGCAGACCATTTCCGGTACTTATCATCGTGTGTCTAATGCAAATCTAGGACTAGATATTAATTATAATTATTTAGGTAAATATTATGCTGATTTTTCTGGGGCAGCTATTCATTCTGCAAAATTAGCAGAAGGGCATCGTAATGCTTTCTCTCCTGTAGGAACCTTGGCATGGAAAATAGACAAAGAGAATTTCATGAAGCGTATTCCATGGATTAATAACTTGGCTTTAAATCTATCCTATGGTTTGATTAATGAAGATATTGATATATCGGATTACTATATGTATGATGATGTTTTTACAGCGACAGGTACTTGGTGGGGATGGAGTGAGAGTGCCAATTCTATGCAAACTTCAGACTCTCAGAGAGGTGGAAATAAGGATCTGACCTTTGTAAAGCGAAAAGAATTTCGTATAGGTCTGGATGCTCAATTGTTTGATGGATTACTGACATTGAATACGAACTTCTTTAATATTTGCAGGGATGGCTTGCTTACAACTCCAAACAGTATGTATCCAAGTTATTTCTTCACATACTGGCCTAAATCGTCTTTCTTGCCAAATGTCAATTATAACAATGATCGAAAAACAGGTATTGATTTTACGGTAGATTTGCATAAGAAACTGGGAGAGGTTGATTTGGATCTTGGAATGACGGGTATGACCTTTACGTCTCGTTGGACAAAATATTCTGAAAACGTGCAATATGACTGGCTGAAGAGTAAAGGTGCTTACACTGATGCCATTCGTGGTTATGAATGTATTGGCTTTTACCAGGATGATAAGGATGTGGCTAATAGTGCTGTCATCAATGGTAATACCAAACCTGGTGATCTGAAGTACAAAGATCAGAATGGTGATGGAATTATCGATTCCAAGGATGCCGTTGTACTGGGGCATTTGAGTTCTGATTTCTATTTTGGGGTGAACTTTACTGCCAAATGGCGGAATTTTACTCTTTATCTGAATGGAACTGGACAGTGTGGGGGTAAAGCAATCAAAAATAATTCTTATGAATGGGTATATGGTGATGGCAAGTATTCTGATGTTGTCTTAGGACGTTGGACCAAAGAAACTGCATCAACAGCCGTTTATCCTCGTTTAACTACAGAAGGCAGTGACCTTAATTTTGTTACTTCCAGTTTCTGGATTTATAGTACTACTGCATTTCATATTAATAAATTACAGCTTACGTACGACCTTCCGCAACATATATTTGGTAATTCTTTCATCAAAGGGCTGTCTGTTTATGTAAGTGGCGCCGATTTGCTTACTATTGCTCATGAAAGGAAATATATGGAAATGAAAGTTGGCTCTGCTCCGCAGACACGGTCCTATAATCTGGGTGTAAAGGTAAACTTATAATAATGCAATTAAAGAATAAAATCATGAAAAAGATAAATATCATTGGAGTAATGTTCCTTTCTTTGGTTTGCACATCTTGTGGTGATCTCTTTGTGCCAGAGAAGGAAAATAATCTTGGCATTGATTATATGGATAAGAATGCTTCTTATGCAGAAGGTGTTTTGGGCAATGCTTATACAAGGATTCCATGTGGCTCCTTCCCTTTTGATGATGTGGCTACGGATGATGCAGTAAGCAATGATCCGAAGGATAAATATAGGAAAATGGCAGCAGGAACTTGGACTTCTAATAATAATCCAGAAGAAAAATGGCAAAACTGCCGGGCTGCAATCATGTATATTAATCTATTTCTTTCACGTGCTGGAAATGTACAGTGGGCTACAGATACTATAGCATCGCACATGTATAAAGATCGTGAAATGGGTGAGGCCTATGGACTCCGGGCCATGTATATGTTCTATCTCCTTCAGGCTCATGCTGGTTATGCGGTTGATGGTACTTTGCTGGGAATACCGATTGTGACTGATCCTGAGACTAAAAATAGCAATTTAAATATTCCACGTAATACTTTTAAGGAGTGTATTCAGGCTGTTTATGATGATTGTAGCAAGGCATTGTCTCTTCTGCCGACAAAATACATTGATGGTGGGAATATTCCTGAAAAATATCAGAAGATTGGTGCTACACAGAATGAATATGATCGTGTCTTTGGCGCTAAATTCAACGGACGTATGGATGGTGCTATCGTAGAAGCTTTTCGCTCTAAAGCTGCTTTACTGGCAGCGAGTCCTGCTTATAATGCCAATTCAGGTGCTACCTGGGCTGATGCAGCGAATGATGCAGCTATAGTTCTTGACCGGATTGGAGGTGTAGGAGGCATGGATCCTAAAGGGTGGACTTGGTATGCAAATACAACTGAAATTGATGGTTTGAAAAATGGTTCTTGCCCTGCTGAAGTAATGTGGCGTGGAGAGAAGTCCCAAGATACGACTTGGGAAGCAAAGAATTTTCCTCCTTCCCTTTATGGGCGTGGGAGAATTAATCCGACGCAGAATTTTGTCGATGCTTTTCCTATGGCTAATGGATATCCTATCACTGATCCGGAAAGTGGATACAAGGCAAGTGATCCTTATAGTAACCGTGATCCTCGTTTGGCTGCATACGTTGTTCTTAACGGATCTGCAGAGGGTGTGGACAAGACGGTCATTACAACAGCATCTGATGGTTCGACAAAGGATGCCCTGAATAAGGTGAATGGGTATTCTACCCGGACAGGATATTATCTTCGGAAGCTTCTTCGTCAGGATGTTAACTTGAATCCAACATCCGTGACCAAGCAATATCATTATACGCCTCGTATCCGATATACGGAAATCTTCCTTAATTATGCTGAGGCAGCTAATGAAGCCTGGGGACCTACAGGAAATGGTGGACACGGCTATTCCGCATACGATGTGATGAAGGCTATTCGTTCGCGTGCCGGAGTAGGTAAGGATAATGGAGATGCTTACCTGGAATCTATTATGAATGATAAGGATAAAATGCGTGAATTGATTCGTAACGAGCGCCGTATAGAACTTTCATTTGAAGGATTCCGTTTTTGGGATCTCCGTCGCTGGAAATCTAATCTTAATGAAACGACTACGGGAATGGATATCAACTCTGCTAATAATACGTATAAGAAGATTGATGTTGATACTCGAAACTATAAAGATTATCAGTATTATGGTCCGATTCCGTATTCGGAAGTATTGAAATTTAATCAATTAATTCAGAATAAGGGTTGGTAAAATATGTTTTATTCCATAAAAGTTATGTTTTGATGGATAGATAGTATTTCTTTATAGACTATAATTAAATAATAATAATAATGAAAAAGATAATCACAATATCATCGTTTGTCTGTGTTCTTGCAGTGCTCTCTGTTTTTTCTTCTTGCAAGAATGATGATATCAGCTTTGGCAACTATGACTACCAGACCGTATATTTTGCTAATCAGAATCCGGTGCGCACCATTACTCTCGGTGATGATGTCTATAGTACCGAATTGGACAATGAACATAAATTCCAGATTTATGCAACACTGGGTGGTGTGGAATCAAATTCCAAGAATCGTACCATAAAAGTTGTCGTTGACAATGACTTGGTAAAGAATCTTTATTATAGTGATGGTACAGCTGTTCAAGCTATGCCTGCAGATTATTATACTCTTGCGGGGAATACGATAACGATTCCTTCGGGGAAAATTATGGGTGCTGTGGATGTGCAACTTAATGATGCATTCTTTAATGATCCTAAATCTGTTGGAGTTAACTATGTTGTACCAATAAGAATAGTATTGGCTTCTGATTCTATTCTTAGCGGAAAAGTAAATGAGGGTGTGTCTAATCCAGTGCTGACTAAGTCAGGAGATTGGTCTATTGCTCCGAAAAATTATACCCTTTATGCCGTAAAGTTTAAAAATAAATGGCATGGTGCATGGCTGTCTCATGGTGTTGATAATATTGATGATAATGGAACCCTTAAAAAGGTCGTGAGGGATGCTGGTAATATTGAGCGCGATGAGGTACGTTATATTTCTACTACAGGATATAAAACTTGTAGTTATCCGGTTTCAACTCTTGTTACTGTTATGGGGAGTGACAATAAAGAAACGACAAAAACACTATCTTGCAATCTTATCCTTACTTTCGATGCCAATGATAAATGTAAAGTAACTACTAATACAGAGAACTGTACGGCCTCAGGTTCTGGAACGTGGACCCATCAGGGTGCAAAGAAAGCTTGGGGTGATAAGGACCGAGACCTGTTGGTCCTCAATTATCAAGTAAAGTATAATTATGATTATAGCCCTTCTGTGATGCACTATAAGACTTATGAGTGTGCCGATTCTCTCGTCATGCGAGACAGGGAAAGTAAGCGTGAGACCTTTGATTATAAATATAAAGAATAATCTTAATATTTTAAATGTCATGAATATTAAAGTTGTAAGATCTTTTTTCTATGTTGTCACAGGGGGACTGTTTGCAGTTTCATGTGCTAATACAAATATGGACAATATTTCTGTTGATGAGCCGGCAAGTATGTCGGAATATGATTCTCTTAATGATTATTCAGCTCTGAAAACTTATATTGATCATGCAAAATACCCTAATTTTAAATTGGGTGCTGGTGCTTCTGTTTCTGATTTGTCTGCTTCAAATGTCATGGCTCGTCTTACCTATGCAAATTTTGATGAGGTAACGGCAGGAAATGCTTTTAAATATTCATCTTGTGTGGCACCAGATGGTACTATGGATTTTTCCAATGTTCAGAAGTTTATTGAGCAAGCGGGTAAAAATAATGTGTCTGTATATGGACATACTCTTGTATGGCATTCACAACAGCAGGTTTCTTATCTTAAAGGGTTGATTACAGATCCTAATGCGGCTAATTATATTTTACATGTCACAACTCCGGAAGCTAAGAAGAATGTCTGGAATTGGCAATTATTTGCCCATATTACCAAACCTTTGAAAGTGGGGAAGAACTATACCTTAAAAATGAGGGTCAAGACTTCCAAAGATTATACAGTTGCTTGCTGGCCTTCAATAGATGGTGGTGATACACAGTATTATCCCACGCCAACGATAAACTCAACGACGGAATGGACAACCATCAGTTCTAGTTTTAAGGCTAATATCGCTAGTGATCAGTTGGGATTCCAGTTTGGGACTCTTTCTGGAGATCTCTATTTTGATGATGTGAGTCTTACGGAAGAGGGAAGTACTGAAAATCTTTTGTCTAATGGTGATTTTTCGGATGATGACTTGACTTATTGGACGCATCCAAGCTGGCTTGATGAAACTGTCAAACGGGAAAAAGAGGAATCCGGTGGCAGCTCTTCTTATTCAGATGAAAAGGTCAGGGATACTTTAACTTGGGCTATGAACAAGTGGATTAAAGGTATGATGGAAGCTTGTGATGGTAAAGTCCATGCATGGGATGTTGTCAATGAACCGATGTCTGATGTTCATCCTGATAGTTTAAAGAGTGGTGCTGTTGAAGGTGACACAAAGAAGAATTTTTATTGGCAGGATTATTTGGGAAAGGACTATGCTCGTATTGCTGTGAAACTTGCCCGTAAATATGGCCCTAGTCCCTTAAAATTGTTTGTTAATGATTATAACCTTGAAGCTGCCTATAATGAAAATGCGAAATGCACTGGATTAATCAATATGATTAAATATTGGGAAAGTGATGGTGTAACAAAGATCGATGGTATTGGTTCGCAAATGCATGTTTCATATTCTATGAATTCAACAACGCAGAAAAAAAATGAAGATGCATATGTTAATATGTTGAAACTGCTAGCCGCTACAGGGAAACTTGTCCGTATTTCTGAATTGGATATGGGATGTTTGGATTCAAATGGCAATGCGATTCTAACAGAAAATATTACAGATGCAGAGAAGAAGGGAATGGCTGGTTATTATAAATTTATAGTAGAGAAATATCTGGAGATTATTCCCCCTGCCCAACAATATGGGATTTGTCAATGGAGTGTTGCTGATTCACCATCTTCTTCTGGTTGGCGTCCAGGGCAACCAATAGGTTTATGGGATGCATCATATAGCCGTAAACCTGCGTATGGAGGGTTTGTAGATGGTTTAACAGGAAAATCAATAGTAGCCACAAAAAGCAAGTAGTTATTTTTATAAATATAGTTATGGGATTAGATATCATAAGTTTGTTGATATAGTTTAGATATAAAGTGCGCAAAGTTGATGTAACCTCCGGAAGTTTAGTAAAATAACTTTCGGGGGTTTATTTATGCTTGGAAGAAAAAGTATGCAAGTAGCTGCTGCCTTCGATATCTGCAAATGGCAGGATATGGAGAATCGAAGGCCTTTATCGTGAAAGATTTCCTTTTTAGGTCTATAGAAGAATTTAAAGATTGACTTAGATAATTACTATAGTTAATACTACGTAAATAAAACTGGGGTTAAAAGAAAAGAGCCAGGCTCAATACCAGGCTCTTTATAGAGATTTATGATGTTTGATTTAAATCCAACTAAAAAAATCAAGAATCATATTCATTATCTTTTTCTATATGATGCAAGTTTTTCTTTGGTAAATGTTTTTTCTTACGAAGCCATGTCATCTTGCGTTCTTCATAATCACGACGGTGACGTTCTAGAAAATTATCAGCCATTTCTACTCTTATTTTTTAAATCGGCTGTAGATAACCGTTATTTTATTCGGATGATCCCGTCCACCTACCAGTTTCGTACTCGAAAGTGACATGTCATTTACGACTCGGGTGATGTAGGTTGTATTATTCCGCGTCGCCGTAGAAATAGTCACAGGAACAATGACGGCTTTATTATAATCGGCACTCTGATTCCGTTTCCTATACATATCAGTGATCAATCCAGCTATATTATAAAATGTATAAGTATTTGAAGAGGAATTGAATGATGCTGAAAAACTTGTTTTATAATTGATGAGTTCATCTTTTTCAAAGAAACTCTGCAAACTGTCTTTTGGAATGATCAGCAAACTTTGGGGGACTCCCAATTTAAATTTACTGTCGCTGGTACTGTTTATACGAGTGAGGACGAGTTTTGCACTGTTAATGGAATCATTTTCATGTTTGGTCATGATTTCATTGATAGGTAATGTTACTTCAGTAAAAATACCGGCAGGAGTTTTCAAGTAGCTGCATGACGGATCTGCAACAAGTTTGTCGATGGTATTGTCATCGTTTGTGATCTTATTTGTCTGCAATACCTCATCTGTGCCATAGAGATAAGCGCCTGTGGTAATGTATTCAAGTGTATCTTTCGTCGTAGTAACAGATTGTCCATTTACAGTTGAAGTGTTGGATACAGGAACGACCGTATCCGTCAATTGTTCCATATAAATCTGGCTGATTTCTATCTTGGCCATAGCACCTAAGCCACTTTCATATTTTATATAGAATCCCGGAAAAACATGATTCAAAAAAGTCTTTGATGTCTTGAAATATTCAGGATGTGCATAATATGTCCGCATAAGATAAGTTCCGAAATCAGGATAGGTTATCCCGTCATGAACATATTTCTTGTTATCCAAAGAGATGGTGATCCCTTTCATTCCCTTATTTGCTGTTCTGGAAGAATCACAGAGAGTCATATCCTTTACAGTATAAGCCTTTTCCAAGGTTAGACCATCTTTTTTGACAAATCCTGCTGCTTCAGGGTCAAAGTCTGAATAATAGTTGACTCCTTCTGGTACAGGTTTGTTCAATTCCATTACCTTTAGTTTCATCGTGGCCAGCGAATCTCCGTAATAATCTTCAAAATAAAGATTCATATAGGTGTGTGCCGGTTTAACTCCACCGTCAGAAGCGATTGAGCGGATGGAGTCTTTCTGGATAAAACCGGGATTGGGTAGTGCATAGAACTGGATCATGTAATCACCTGTAATATAGGCACCTGTTTCCGGATCTTTGACTTTTCCTACATATCCACTACTATTTCGAGCCAGAACCTTACCGGCCTTAATAGATTGAGTGGAAGTTTGAAAACTCGAATCGGTTACGAAGAGAAGGTCGGAATTGTTGATTAATGATGATCCGATATAATCGGTTGTATCATTACATGCTGTAAAGGTAAGTGCAGTCAGTGCTGCTATAACCAAGACTTTCAGTTTCATCTTTTTATTTTATTTATCGGAACTGATTTGATTCATGAAATTCACATAATCTTGTGTATTGTCACCAGGATATTTAAGGAGCGGCTTCTTCTTATCTATAGCTTCTTTTAAAAGATCTTCGCTGACAAGATTTCCGGCTTCTATGATTCCGTCGCTGTAATCAACGGCTAATTTCCCCAGTTCGAGAAAATCGAATTTCTTTTTATAGGAATCCAGAAGTCCGGCTTTTGCTCCCTTATATTCAATGCAACGCTTGAAGTTTTCTCCAAAATCAGATTTTAATTGATTCTTAAAAAGTAGGCTGATGATCTTGGTGTTGGCAAAAGAGGGCTCATCATGATATGCTTTCTTAATATAAAAAGGTACTACTGCTCCCATCCAGCCTTGACAAATCACAATATCAGGTGCCCAGCGTAATTTTTTTACGGTTTCGAGTACACCCCGTGCAAAGAAAATAGCTCTTTCTCCATTATCAGGATATTCAGCACCAGTTTCATCAGTTTCCATCTGGCGTTTGCTGAAATAATCATCATTATCTATAAAATAAACTTGTATCCTTGAAACGGGTATGGAAGCTACTTTTATGATAAGGGGATGGTCGGTGTCATTGATAATCAGATTCATTCCTGATAGGCGGATAACTTCATGTAACTGTCCCCGGCGCTCATTAATAGTACCCCATTTAGGCATAAATGTGCGAATTTCAAAACCGTTTTCTTGCATTTTATGAGGTAGGTCTCTTCCCATAATGGACATTTCACTTTCAGGTACATAAGGAGCAATCTCCTGGTTAATGAACAGTATTTTCTTAGCCATATAAGTTGAGTTTAAACAATGCAAAGGTACAAATAAAAGTCGAGAATTCATTATAAAATAGATGAAATTGGGACAAAGAAGCAGATTATTCGCAATTTTTTAGGATAATTCTTTCTTATTTAAGAAAAAAAGTTTTATTTTGCAAACCAATAGAATTAAAGTTTTCGATTATGAAAATATTCAAAAAAGTTGTTGACCTTCAAAATGAACTTTTTTTGGTTCGCAAGGAAGGTAAGAAGGTTGGACTGGTCCCTACGATGGGCGCACTTCATGAAGGACATGCATCTCTTATTACACGTAGTGTGAAAGAGAACGACGTTACGGTTGTTAGTACATTTCTCAATCCTACCCAATTTAATGATAAAAATGACTTGGAGCGTTATCCGCGTGATCCGGAAGCTGATCAGAAACTGATTGAAGGATGTAATGCAGATTATTGCTTTGCCCCATCTGTAGAAGAAATCTATCCTACACCTGATATTCGCCATTTTGAGTTTCCTCCTGTTACTACTGTTATGGAAGGTGCTCATCGTCCGGGACATTTTAACGGGGTATGTCAGGTGGTTAGCCGTCTTTTTTATATAGTTCGTCCTGATCGTGCTTACTTTGGTGAGAAAGATTGGCAGCAGATAGCAGTTGTCAAACGCCTGGTAAAATATATTGGCATGAAGGTTCAGATAGTTGTTTGTCCTGTGGTTAGGGAGAAAGACGGACTGGCTATGAGTAGCCGAAATGCTTTGCTGACAGCTGATGAACGTAAGATCGCTCCTAAAATCTATGAAGTATTGAAGAAGAGCATGGTTTATGCGAAGAAACATACCGTCAAAGAAACTCACGACAAGGTCGTAGCGGATATTAATGCCGTAGATGGCCTGGAAGTAGAGTATTTCTCTATTGTAAATGGGGATACGCTGCTGGATGTCGATACGTGGGACGATGGGGCTGATATTGCTGGTTGTATTGCTGTAAATTGTGGTAGTAAACCGATTCGGTTAATAGATCATATTTCTTATAAAGAAAATAAATAATTTTACAACATCTGTTATTTTAATGGAAATTGAAGTTCTAAAGAGCAAGATACACTGTGTCAAAGTAACTCAGGCCAATCTGAATTATATGGGAAGCATTACGATCGATGAAGATCTTATGGATGCTTCTAACATGATAGCCGGTGAAAAGGTACAGATCGTTGACAATAATAATGGTGAACGCTTTGAAACTTATATTATTAAGGGAAACCGGGGTAGTGGATGTATTTGCCTTAATGGGGCAGCTGCAAGAAAGGTCCAAATCGGTGATACTGTTATTATCATGAGTTTTGCGCGGATGGATTTTGAGGAAGCCAAAACATTTAAACCGACTGTTATCTTTCCAAAAGAAGGCAATCTTTTGTGATTTTCGAAGATTCGGGAGATAATAACGGATGAATTGTTTTAGAATTATATCAGGGAGGAATTGATAAAAAGATTCCTCCTTTTTTATAAGCTATGAGGGGATAAAGACAATTTTAGTGGATAGAATAATTGTTTTTTTTTTTAGACTCTATCTCGAATAATAAAATTTACTTATAGAAGAATGTAAGAAGCTATTCTTGAATGATTTTCAAAACAATAATAATCTGAATATCTTCTATTGGGGTGGGTAGTGATGGATTCGAACCACCGAAGGCATAGCCAGCAGATTTACAGTCTGCCCCATTTGGCCACTCTGGTAACTACCCGGATTTGTGGGCGTTGACGGATTCGAACCGCCGACCCTCTGCTTGTAAGGCAGATGCTCTAAACCAACTGAGCTAAACGCCCGGATTTGCGCGTGCAAAGGTAGGACTTGTTTATGAAAAATCCAAAATAGTTATATGCTTTTTTACTTTTTTTAAGAATTAAAGATCTATTGTTTTCTGATCTTCGTGCTTTTTGATTAATTTTGCGATGGAATAATAGGCATTGGTAGATAAATGAAGAAATCGCTCAAAGAAATGTTGGTGAAGTATGCGAATCAATATGAAACCAAAGATTTTCAAAACGGAGATCCTTCCTGGTTTATGCATCAGGTTAATGGATTGCAAAATCAGGAAGTCATGGCCTTTATTGCTTCTTCACTGAGCTATGGTTCCAGAAAACAGTTTATGTCTAAAATAAAGTATATTCTGGATGTCTCTCAAAATCAACCGTTTGATTGGTTGGTCAGTGGTGATTATGCTCATGATATTCCTGATGATTCGTTATGCTATTATCGATTATTCTCAAACCATAAAATGTATTCCTTCTTAAAGGTCCTTAAGGGACTTTATGAGGAATATGGAAGCATGGCTGACTTTACGAGACAGGTGGTTAAAGATCATCGTTCTTCTGAGAGTGGTTTGATCGCTTTAAAAGGTATCAGTGATTATTTCTTCAGTCAGGGTATTACAGGTATCGTACCCCGTTACGGTTCTACTTGCAAGCGCCTGTGCATGTTCCTGCGATGGATGTGCCGGGATGATTCTCCTGTGGATTTGGGATTGTGGTCAGACTGGATTGACAAACGTTCTCTTTTTATCCCTTTGGATACGCATGTCTTGAAAGTGTCACAGACTGTTGGACTGATTCATCAGAAGACGGCGAGTTGGTCAGCTGCTGTTCTTCTGACAAAAGCTTTAAGAGAGGTGTTTCCTGATGATCCTGTGAAAGGTGACTTTGCGCTTTTCGGCTATGGGATCCATTATGCCGGGGAGATAAAAACTGATGAAAAATAAAGTTTGGCATTGAGAGAACGAGACCTGTATCTTAAAATCTGATATAAGCCCGTGCTCCCAAGGTCATAATATGCAAATATTCTTTGCTGGATAGGCCGTGAGGCGGGCGGAGATCATAGTCAAGGAACAAACTTGCGCTGAAGTGACTTTCAATCTTCTTGCTTATTGAAATACCTGTACCAAATCCCCATCCGTTATTATGAGGGATTGTAAAAGAACCGGCTTGAGTTTTAGGATACCATGTATGATCTAAGAGCATTTTCGTACCAAGTGAAAATTGATTTGACAGAGGTAAAGAGAAATAGGGACCGACTGAAAGTGAATAGAAATCAAAGGTGTTATCTGGAGCCTCATTTCCGTTGACAATGAAACGCAGATTAGAGATGGAAACCTTTCCTCCAAAACCTATATAGGGATTGATAAAACCGGCTCCTTCCAGTCCTAAGGTTGTACCGGAAGAAGTTTTAAACGATAAGTTTTCATTTAGGTCGTATTTGCTCAGAGGGAGATTGAAGCCCATGTATACACCAAGAAAGGATGATTCATTATCACCTATGAATGTCTTCGATTGTGGTTTCTTGTTCAATCCTTTGTCTTTGTATATTTCATCAGCAATCCAATAACCGAATTCTGAAGAAAGTATTCCTATGCCAGCTCCGACCATCACATCACTCAGCCAGTGCTTGTTGTTAGCTACTCTTGTTAGTCCTGTTGCGGTAGCTATGCTATAAGCACCGATACTGACCCAAGGACTGAGGTACCCATATTCCTTACTTAGCATGGTGGCGGTCATAAAGGCTGTTGCTGTATGGCCTGAAGGAAAACTGTTACGATTCGAGCCGTCCGGTCGCATTACATGTGCCGTGTTCTTCAGTGCGTTTACAGTCGCTCCCATGATAACAGCAGAAAAGGCATCACTTACAAACATTCTTCCCCATGAACTCCGGCTCTCTATTCCGGCAGTCTTCAATCCTAACATTATGGCTGCCGGAATATATTGGGTATAGTTATCAAAGGTATGATGGAAGCTTGGCATAAAATCGTTTCGCAGACTTCTGAATTGGTCGTCCTGGCGTTTTACAATCAATCCACCAATGATAAGTGGTACTCCTATATGAGTTGACTGAACCCAGCGGGACTGTGCAAAATGGTTCCAGTTGTGGTTGGTACCATGGATAATCAGATTAGAAGTATCCCTGCTCATACTGTCTGACATCAAATTATCTGTTGTCGCTTTTGTCGTTTGTAAATTCACAAAAAGCAATATCGTGACGATAATGGCATGTAAAATAACTGCTCTATGAAATATTGTCCCGTACATTTTACCTTAAAATAAATGGAATCTGTATCATTTTTAGTATATATTATGCAAACTTACAAAAGAATTTTGGCGAAATCCTGAAGAGTAGAGGATAAGTTTCATCTAATGGGCAAAATTTTATCCTTTGGCAATATGTTTCTGATTTTTCTTCTAATTTTGAGGTATATCATCCAACTGGTTGTTATCTGATTGGATTTAAAGTCAAAGAGTTAAATATTGTTTAATGGAGAAATTGTTTCTTTAAGAAATTTGTATAATAGTACCAAAGTAATTATATTTGCAAATATTTCCAAAGGAAATTATTAACAATAGAATAGATGAGATTTATGAAACATGTGATTATTGGTGGAGTAGCGGGTGGTGCTACAGCTGCAGCCCGTATCAGAAGGGCTGATGAAACGGCGGAAATCATCCTTATCGAAAAAGGAAAATATATTTCTTACGCCAATTGTGGCTTACCTTATTATATCGGAGGAGTTATTTCGAATCGGAATAGTTTATTCGTACAAACTCCAGAAACGTTTTCCAGAAGATTTAATATTGATGTGCGAGTAGAAAATGAGGTCACTGCGATTGTTCCAGAGAAGAAAACCGTAGTCGTGCAACGAGCTGATGGAACAAAATATGAAGAAACTTATGACCGTCTGCTGCTGTCTCCAGGTTCTATGCCTGTTCGTCCGCCATTTCCGGGTATTGACTTGCCGGGGATTTTTACCTTACGCAATGTGGAAGACACAGACGCTATCAAGGCATATATGGATAAGAATGTTGTCCGGCATGCGATTGTTGTAGGTGGTGGATTTATAGGTCTTGAGATGGTAGAGAATCTGAAATCTGCTGGAATCTCAGCTTCTATCGTTGAGATGGCGGATCAGGTTATGGCGCCGGTGGATTTTTCTATGGCTTCTTTTGTTCATCAGGAATTGATGGCACATGGCGTAGGTCTTTATTTTGGGAAAGGTGTTGAACATTTTGAAAAGGAAGGGAATCAAATTAATGTATTTCTTTCTTCGGGTGAATGCATGAAAACGGATCTTGTTTTATTATCCATTGGTGTGCGTCCTGCAACAAAATTGGCTGCTGATGCTGGAATAAGGATAGGAGAGAGGGGGATTCATGTCGATTCTTATCTCCAAACTTCCATTGAAGATATATATGCGGTAGGGGATGCCATAGAGTTTACCAATCCGATTACAGGGAAACCTTGGCTCAATTATCTGGCTGGACCGGCTAATCGGCAGGCTCGGATCGTAGCTGATAATATGGTATTTGGTAATAAGGAAACTTATGAAGGTGCTATTGGGACGGCTGTTGCCAAGATCTTTGACTTGACGGTCGCTTCTACCGGACTTCCTGCTAAAAGGCTTAAACAGGACGGGGTTCTTTATCAGTCTAGCACGACATCAAGTTCATCACATGCCGGTTATTATCCCGGAGCGTTCCCATTGATTACTAAATTGGTTTTCGATCCGAAGTCGGGACGTTTGTATGGCGCACAGTGCGTCGGACATGATGGCGTGGACAAGCGGATTGACCAACTTTCTCTCATCATTAAACATGATGGTACCATATATGATCTGATCAAACTCGAACAGGCTTATGCTCCTCCATATTCTTCGGCGAAAGACCCTCTGGCGATTGCCGGTTATACAGCCGCGAATATTATCAGTGGAGCTATGCCTGTAGTCTACTGGCGTGAAGTGTGGGCTATGGATAAGAAAAAGGCTTGTTTGATTGACGTCAGGACTCAAGAAGAATATCAGTTGGGAACAATAGACGGAGCTGTCAATATTCCTCTTGATGATCTGAGGGGACGAATAAATGAAATTCCTAAGGATCGGCCTGTGGTGTTGTTCTGTGCCATAGGATTGCGTGGTTATCTTGCTCTTCGTATCTTGGTCGGGAGGGGCTATAAGAATGTCCGGAATCTGTCAGGCGGCTACCAACTCTATTGTGTGGCTACTCAGAAGATTCGGAATGAATCGCCTCAAATCGGAAAATGTGAGGGGCAACCTGAATTGTTAAAAGATCAGATACAGGTGCTGAAAGTTGATGCCTGTGGACTTCAGTGTCCTGGGCCCATCTTGAAATTAAAGGAAACTATGGATGGTTTACCAGTCGGAAGGCAGATAGAAGTCATAGCTACAGATCCCGGATTCCCCCGTGATGCTAGGGCATGGTGCCAGAGTACAGGTAATGCGCTGGTTTCTTCAAGTGATGAAAATGGCTACCACAAGGTCGTCATAGAAAAAGGTGCATCGCAGGATTCCGTTACCTCTGTTTCTGGTGGAAGTAATAAGTCATTTATTCTGTTTAGTGATGATCTTGACCGTGCCATTGCTACCTTTGTCTTGGCTAACGGTGCGGCTGCCACGGGAAAGAAAGTGTCTATCTTCTTTACTTTCTGGGGACTTAATGTCATCAAGAAGGAGCATAAGCCTGAAGTTAAGAAAGATTTCTTCGGCAGGATGTTCTCCTGGATGATGCCTTCCAATAGTAAAAAACTGCGATTGTCGCAGATGAGTATGATGGGAATGGGCGGAAAGGTGATGCGTCACTTGATGCGGAAAAAGAATATAGGCTCTTTGGAAGAACTTCGACAACAAGCTATGGATCATGGTGTGGAGTTTATCGCTTGCCAGATGACTATGGATATGATGGGTATTCATAAGGAAGAACTCTTGGATGGGGTTACTATCGGTGGAGTTGCAACATATATGGAACGTGCAGAGCAGTCAAATGTCAATTTATTCATTTGATATGCTTTCAACTCTTGTGGAGTTTCCAATATCGTAAAATTAATGATATTAAGGTATTGCAGATTCCATTTCTTTATGTTATCTTTGTATCAGTGATTTAGAAATCTTTTAGGGTTGAAGAAGTATCGATAATCTGTAGATGAAAAGTAGTTGTGTAATTTTAAAAATTAAAGACTATGAATAAGACGTATGTGATTTATGGATCCTCAACTGGAATATGCGAGGATATTGCTTCAAGAATTAGTAAGAAGCTTGGTCTGTCTGATAATGATGTGATTAATGTGGCTCAGTTGAATGCTGGACAGGTTAATGAAGCTGTAAATCTGATACTTGGAACTTCTACATGGGGAGCTGGAGATTTTCAGGATGACTGGTATGATGGCCTTAAAGTTCTCCAGGCATGCAATTTGAAGGGAAAGACCGTCGCATTGTTCGGCTGTGGTGATTCTGAGAGTTATGGTGATACTTTCTGTGGTGGGATGTCTGAACTTTATAAAGGGCTTCAGGACAGTGGCGTAAGGTTTATTGGGGCTGTTCCTGTCGATGGCTATCATTATGATGATTCTGAATCTGTAATTGATGATAAATTTGTCGGTCTGGCTCTGGATGAGGTTAATGAAAGTGATAAGACTGATGAACGTATTGATGATTGGATCAAATTGATAAAACCGGAGTTGTAAGCATTTCCAGAATTAATATACATGTAACCTCTACCTATTTGAACTGGTTGACACAAACCTGACTATCCCAGAATCTGATATTACTGCTGTCAATCTGATATTACCACATTTTGGTAAGCACATTGCCATAGTCTGGTAAGCCCATTTCCATAGTCTGGTAAACTCATTACCGCTACGTGGTAAGTTCATTTCCATAGTCTGGTAAGCTCATTACCGCTAACTGGTAAACCCCTTACCACAGCGTGGTAAACATTGAACGCATAAGTTGTTGAAAATCAGGATCATAAAGTCATAATGTACAAGATGCATTTGATAGAATCAACAATTACAGGATTAAAAAAGGGAATTATGAAAAGAATTGGATATATAGTCCTTGCCATTTTTTCAATTATAGTGAGTTCGTGTGACAATAAAGAGGATGACCAGATTCAGACATCGGCTTCTAATGAGGTGTATGAACCTTGGGAAGTAAATTTTTATAGTGATAAGAATGATTTTACGGATACTCTTAAATGCCAGATGGATACAACTATTATCTATAACTATTCAGAAAGTAACTCAAAAGATGTATTGTTTTCTCCTAATTTCAATGATACCTTGTCCATTACAATTACTGAAGGAAAAGAATATCTTAGTGATCTTAAACTTCAAGGAGAAGTAAAATATCCATCGTCTTACGACAATCAACGGTTTTATTTTGATACAGATGGAAAATTGAAGATGCCAATAGGTACACAGGATTCTATTTTCTGTTCACCAGAAAAATACACCTTATCTACAGTATTAAATCCCAGATCATATCTGGTCCATACAGGTACGTATTTTCAGATTGTAAACCAGTATTCATTTCAGGCTGTTTTTATGGGACAAACTACCCATAAGCTAATTTATATTAAAGGAAAATACCGTTATTCACGTGCAACCTTCCAGTCTTTTAATGGATCTAAAAGTTCTGAAACAACTGTAAGTCCAATCGAATAGAGGTAACCGGTTCTGATTCTTCGGAGGAATGACTTCTAACTGAAAATTATACAAGTATTAAATAATGTTACTTTTTTGAATAAAAGTCATTTCTCCAAGATTAATATTAAAAGTTCTTTGTATCTTTGGAAATACGTAAAGGTAAACAAAGTATTATGCATTTTATTAAATAAATTGTCAAATTTATGAAAATTCAAAAGATTCATGCAAGAGAAATCCTCGATTCAAGAGGTAATCCTACTGTAGAAGTAGAACTCACATTGGAAAATGGGGTAATGGGACGTGCCAGTGTACCATCAGGTGCTTCAACTGGTGAAAATGAGGCTTTGGAACTTAGAGATGGGGAAAAGAACCGTTTTGGAGGAAAAGGTGTACAGAAGGCTGTCAATAATGTCAATAAAACTATAGCTCCTGCATTGATAGGAGATGATGTTCTCAATCAGCGAGCACTGGATATGAAGATGCTGGCTTTAGATGGTACACCGACAAAAAGCAAGTTAGGTGCTAATGCAATTCTTGGTGTAAGTCTGGCTGCTGCCCATACGGCTGCCAAAGCTCTGAACATTCCTTTATATCGTTACATTGGTGGTTGCAATACTTATGTAATGCCAGTACCGATGATGAACATTATAAATGGAGGTGCTCATTCCGATGCTCCTATTGCTTTTCAGGAATTTATGATCCGTCCTGTTGGCGCTCCTTCTGAAAAAGAGGCCATTCGTATGGGATCAGAGACTTTCCATGCCTTACAGAAATTATTGAAGAAACGTGGATTGTCTACTGCTGTAGGTGATGAGGGTGGTTTCGCACCAGCTCTGAACGGTATCGAGGATGCTTTGCAATGCATTGTAGATGCTATTAAGGCTGCTGGATACAGACCTGGAAAAGACATTACGATTGCTATTGACTGCGCCGCCAGTGAGTTTTCTGTTAAGGAGAATGGTAAATACTATTATGACTACAAGCAACTTTCTAATGGTATGCCAAAAGATCCTAATGGTAAAAAACTTTCGGATGAAGAACAGATCGAATATGTTGATCAGTTGATTTCTAAATATCCTATTGATTCTGTAGAAGACGGATTGGATGAAAACGACTGGGAAGGCTGGACTAAGATGACTAAAGCTCTGGGTGAGAAGGTACAGTTGGTTGGTGATGATCTATTCGTTACTAATACAAAATTCTTAGAGAAAGGAATTAAACAAGGGGCTGCCAATGCAATTCTGATTAAGGTAAACCAGATTGGTACTCTGACAGAGACTTTGGAAGCTATTGAGATGGCTCATCGTCACAATTATAATACGGTTACATCACATCGTTCCGGTGAAACGGAAGATACAACCATTGCTGATATTGCTGTAGCTACCAACTCTGGTCAGATCAAGACAGGAAGTATGAGTCGTACAGACCGTATGGCTAAATATAACCAGTTGATCCGCATTGAGGAGGAACTGGGTCCTCAGGCTGTTTACGGCTATTGCAAACTGAAATAATGAAGCGGTATTGTTTCCTGAAGAGAAGCAGTACCTGAGTAGAATTAGATCATATTCGAACCGGGGCAACCGTGATGGTTACTCCGGTTTTTTATTTGGTTAGGAACAGGGCGGATTACTTTTCTGAACGGATTTTCCTGAATTAGGATAGGATTACTAAACAGGCCATAATGTATTTGATCAGTACTAAAGAGGAATAAGTGTGTGTAGGATTTTGCCTATCTGTCTGTTCTTGTTGCATGTTTGAATCGCCTTGATATTCGAATGCGTAAGACCTGAAAAAGATGTCTGAATGCTGCTTTTGGACTCCAAAACAACATTCGGGGACCAGTCCATTTCATGATTTTACGGATTTCCTTTCGCTGCTCTGGTGCATAGCAGTGGTGTGGACAATCCTTACAAGGTGGTTTTTCTTTTCCCCAACAGCAATGATCCAACCGATAATTTGCATAATGGATAAGTTCTTGATATTTTACAGGTAACTCTTCGGCTTTTAGTTGATGTTTGCAATAAAGTCGAATCATTGACTCAACTGTTTTTTTATCGAGGTCTTTTTGAGAAGTCATACGGAACCTGTTTTGATTTGTTTTTTCTGTTGTATGGAGTTTAAATATTCTTCTGTTATGAAAGGTATCAGAATAGAGGATTCTCTGATAGATGCGTCGATAGGGATATACGGAAATATCTATTTATCATAATACGTATTATATTTAAATAGTGGGTAGAGCTATATATGATCGCTACTAACAATAAGCGCATCTCCAGAATCACTTCTGGAACTACGCTTATTTTAATTTTGGAAAGAACATAGTTTTGTATGTTCTCTTGTGCCATCCTTTTGAACAATCTTTTAGCCTTTTCTAATCTGACGTCTTTGTAATCCTAAACTTAATAACTAAAATATAAATTAAAAGACTAATCTAAACATTCACTAACTAAAAACTTTTACTTATTGCAAATATAAAATATTTTCCAGAAACCTAATTCCTGCAAATTCTGATAAAAGTACTTTAGATTTAATTTCTTGACTTACATCATATTCGATTCCAAATATGACCTGTTGGCGGAATTAATTTACCATAGTACTGAGAAGCACATTTCTATAGTACTGAAAAGCTCATTATCAAATTACCGCGTACCACAGCTTGGTAATTTCGGATTATGACATTTTAAAGGATGGATTGAATGAGTGGCTGAAAATTAGATATATATACGACTTCTTGCCCCATTTCTTCCTTCATGCTTAATTCTGCCAATGGGTAAATATAATACATTCTTCTACCTTTTCCGGATAAATTTCCAGGTAGTTAATAGTTGTTAAATTAGTGATAATTCTAGTTTTATGTCCGTTGGGTCTGCAATCTTTTTTGTAATTTTGTTGCCGATTTGCCGTACGGGCTTTGAGAAGTTCTATCAGTAAGACAGACGCCTGTCGGTAGAAAACCGTTTTATTAAAAAAAATGTACGCAATTGTAGAAATTAACGGTCAGCAGTTTAGGGCTGAAGAAGGGAAAAATCTCTTTGTGCATCACATTAAGGATGCAGAAACCGGTAAGACTGTTGAGTTTGACAAGGTGTTGCTCGTTGATAAAGATGGAGCAATAACTGTCGGCGCGCCCACTGTTGAGGGGGCAAAAGTAGTAGTTGAAGTGGTCAACCCTATTGTCAAAGGTGACAAGGTGCTGGTATTTAAAATGCATCGTCGTAAAGATGAACGCAAACACATGGGACACCGCACTCACTTCACAGAACTTAAAGTAAAACAAGTAATCGCTTAAAATCGGAGGAATTCATTATGGCACATAAGAAAGGTGTAGGTAGTTCTAAGAACGGCCGTGAGTCGGCTTCGAAGAGATTAGGCGTTAAAATCTGGGGTGGTCAAAAAATTACGGCTGGTAACATTATTGTTCGTCAGCGCGGTAATAAGCATTTTGCAGGTGACAATGTTGCTCAAGGTAAAGATGATACGCTTTATGCTTTGAGTGATGGAGTTGTATACTTCCACAAAGGCAGAAAAGATAAGAGTACCGTTTCTGTTTTGTCTCCTGAAGATTATGCTAAGAAGACTCAGGCAGACGCCTAAATAAAAACAAAACTTATTCCAAACAAACAATAAAAGCCTGCTCATATACGAGCAGGCTTTTTGCGTTATTTAATTCGTAGTTACAATTTTTCGGGAAAGATTTTCACATCTCAATTTTATTTCGTATTTTTGCTTTTTGTAAGAGTCTTTCTGAAAGGAATTAATTTATAAAATATATAGATATATATTATGCTTACACTTAAACAGATTAGTGAAGAAACTGAGCATGTAATCAAGGGACTTGAGAAAAAGCACTTTGAGGGCGCACGTGAATCTATTGAGAAGGTACTTGAATTTGATAAAATACGCCGTGAAGCTCAACAGAAAGTTGATGCAAATAAGCAGCGCCAGAACCAACTCTCCAAGCAGATTGGCGGACTTATGAAATCCGGAAAGAAAGATGACGTAGAAAAGGTCAAGACTGAGGTTGCTGATCTTAAAGCAGATTCAAAGGCTCTTCAGGATGTGATGGACAAGTCTCAGAAAGACATGACAGATTTGTTACTTTCTATTCCGAATATTCCTAATGATGATGTACCTGAAGGTAAAGATTTCCATGATAATGTGGTTGTCAAGAATGGAGGTAAAATCCCTGACCTGCCTGCAGATGCACTTTGCCACTGGGATATTTGCAAGAAGTTTAATCTGGTTGACTTTGATCTGGGTGTGAAAATATCAGGAGCCGGATTCCCTATTTATATTGGAAAAATGGCCCGTTTTCAGCGTGCTCTAGAAGCATTCTTCCTGAACGAAGCCCGTAAAGATGGTTATTTGGAAATACAGCCGCCGTATGTGGTGAATGAAGATTCGGGTTATGGTACAGGCCAATTACCTGATAAGGAAAATCAGATGTACCATTGTACTCTGGATGATCTCTATCTTATCCCTACTGCAGAAGTTCCGGTTACAAACATCTTCAGGGATGTCATTCTTGACGAGAAAAAGTTGCCGGTTAAGTTATGTGCTTATTCTGCTTGTTTCCGCCGTGAGGCTGGTTCATACGGAAAAGATGTCCGTGGCTTGAACCGTCTACATCAGTTTGATAAAGTAGAACTGGTACGTATAGATACTCCGGAGCATAGTTATGAATCTTTGAAATCGATGTTAAAACATGTTGAAGGCCTTTGCCAGAAATTGGAGTTGCCTTATCATATCTTACGTCTCTGTGGCGGTGACATGAGTTTTACTTCTTCCATTTGTTATGATTTCGAGGTTTGGAGTGCTGCTCAGAAACGCTGGCTGGAAGTATCTTCTGTATCTAATTTTGATACTTATCAGGCTAATCGCTTAAGATGTCGTTATCGTCGTGCAACTGACAAGAAGATCGAACTTTGTCATACATTGAATGGCTCTGCCCTGGCATTACCTCGGATCGTTGCCGCTATTCTGGAGAACAACCAGACTCCTGATGGGGTTCGTGTTCCGAAAGCACTTGTCCCCTATTGTGGTTTCGAGATGCTTGATGATAAGAATTTTAATGATTGATATAAAAAAAGAGGAGATTCGTTCTCCTCTTTTCTGATTATACCGTAGAAAAACTCGTATTTCATTCAAAGTCAGGATGTATCTTCTTTAGTTATAAGGAGAAAACTGATTTTTGTTGGAAGAGACTTTGCTCTTATTGGTTCTGATTTTTTAAGTGAATATTTGCCTGGATTTGTATCAATAAAGAAATAATAAAGCAGCCGGGTATCAAGCGAATCCCATTTTTCTTTAGTAATACCTGTTTTAGAGACATTGCAAACGTTTTATATCCATAGAAAATAAAATCTAAATGTATGTATAAGATTATCACGAAAGAACAATTTTCCGATAAAGTCTTTTGCATGGAAGTGGAAGCTCCACTGATAGCAAGAAGTTGTAAACCTGGTAACTTTGTTATTGTCAGAGTGGATAGTGTCAGTGAACGCGTACCTTATACCATCGCCAAAACTGATACAGAAAAGGGAACGTTAACCCTTGTTATTCAGGAGGTTGGCCTCTCCTCTACTAAATTATGCCGTCTGTCTGTAGGTGATTGTGTCCACGATATTGTAGGCCCATTAGGTAACCCATCGGATATAGAACACTATGGCACAGTGATTTGTGCAGGGGGCGGTATTGGTATTGCGGCCATCCTCCCTATTCTTACAGCCTTGAAAAAAGCTGGAAACAGAGTGGTTTCTGTCTTGGCTGGCCGTACGAAAAACCTTGTAATTATGGTGGATGAAGTCAGAAAGTATTCTGACAACGTAATCATCATGACTGATGATGGATCCTGTGGCCAGAAAGGTGTAGTTACAGTTGGAGTCGAACAGGTACTGAAGCGTGAGCAGGTTGATAAGGTAATCGCTATTGGGCCTCCTGTAATGATGAAGTTTACCTCTTTGTTAGCTAAAAAATACGGTGTTTCTAATTCTGTCTCTTTAAATACCATTATGGTTGATGGTACAGGAATGTGTGGCGCTTGCCGGTTGACAATCGGAGGAAAGACGAAATTTGTATGTATTGATGGCCCTGAGTTTGATGGTGACTTGGTGGATTGGGATGAAATGTTCAAACGTATGGGAACGTTTAAGAATGTTGAACATGAGAAAATGGAGAATTATGAGAAACATCTGGGCACTGTCGCTATTGATACTCATGGGGAAAAGGAAAGAGATGCTATTACCATGGATGTGAAGCCAACGGATGATCCTGTCAGTGTCCTCATTGATCGTAATGCACAGTGGAGAAAAGACTTACGGGCTTCCATGAAACCAAAAGAACGAAACTTGATTCCTCGTGTTATCATGCCGGAACTTGATCCAGTTTATAGAGCCACTACTCGATTGGAAGAGGTTGATCAGGGGCTTACGAAAGACATGGCACTGATGGAAGCAAAGCGGTGTCTGGATTGTGCTAATCCTACATGTGTAGAGGGTTGTCCTGTGAATATTAATATCCCTTCTTTTGTTAAGAACATTGAGAGAGGACAATTCCTTGCCGCAGCTAAAGTCTTGAAGGACACGTCTGCCCTACCGGCTGTTTGTGGTCGTGTCTGTCCACAGGAAAAGCAGTGTGAAAGCAAGTGTATCCATTTGAAGATGGGACAAAAAGCTGTTGCAATCGGCAATCTGGAACGTTTCGCTGCCGATTATGAGCGGGAAAGTGGAGAATCTTCTCTTCCAGCCCTTGCTCCCGGTAATGGCATTAAGGTTGCAGTGGTCGGTTCGGGACCGGCTGGTTTGAGTTTTGCCGGTGATATGGTCAAGAAAGGTTATGAAGTCTATGTCTTCGAGGCTCTTCATGAAATCGGAGGAGTTCTGAAATATGGTATTCCTGAGTTCCGGTTGCCTAATCGTATCGTAGACGTGGAGGTAGATAACCTTCGTAAGATGGGAGTACATTTTCATACGGATTGTATCATTGGCAAAACCATTAAGGTTGAAGAACTTGAAGGTAAAGGTTTTAAAGGCATTTTCGTTGGTTCCGGTGCCGGATTACCAAGATTTATGAATATTCCTGGAGAGAATCTTATCAATGTGATGAGCTCTAATGAATATCTTACTCGGGTTAATCTGATGGATGCTGCTAATCCTCTGACCGATACACCGATAAATATCGGTAAAAAAGTAGTTGTCGTTGGAGGCGGTAATACTGCTATGGATTCTTGCCGTACAGCTAAACGGCTTGGCGCTGACGTGACTTTGGTTTATCGTCGCAGCGAAGCTGAAATGCCTGCACGTCTGGAAGAGGTCAAGCATGCTAAGGAAGAGGGTATCCATTTCATGACTTTGCATAATCCAAAAGAATACCTGACAGATGATCAGGATCGGGTAAGAGCAGCAGTTCTTGATATTATGGAACTTGGAGAGCCTGATGAGAGCGGTCGTCGGAGACCCATCGTAACTGGAAAAACGATGACCTTGGAATGTGATCAGGTTATTGTTGCAATCGGAGTATCCCCTAACCCACTTGTACCAAAATCTATAAAAGGTCTTGAACTGGGAAGGAAGAATACAATCGTAGTCAATGATCAGATGCAGTCCAGCCGACCTGACATTTTTGCCGGAGGTGATATTGTACGAGGTGGTGCTACGGTCATCCTTGCTATGGGTGATGGTAGGCGTGCGGCAGCAAGTATGGATATAAAACTTCAGAACAAGAACATATAAAGGCCTTATAGATCAATTCTTGTCAGGAGGAAGACTCAAAATCATCAAGATATTGAGTCTTCCTTTTTTATTGGAAGGAAGGAGATGGGATTCCACAATAATACTTAAATTCCTTGTTTGTTTCCCGTTCTTTTTGTATTTTTGTGATTTACAATTATATGCAACCATGGGTTGTAGAAATAAAAACGATTTAAAATACAGAAAATATGACACAATATTTTGCAGAATCAGAATTGATTATTAATTCCGATGGAAGTATATTCCACCTTCATCTTAAACCGGAACAGTTGGCTGATAAAGTCATTTTAGTGGGTGATCCGGGACGAGTCAAACTTGTGTCCTCTCATTTTCAATCTGTAGAAAGTGAAGTTGAGAACCGTGAATTTCATTCTGTTACAGGGGAATATAATGGCAAACGAATTACAGTAACAAGTACGGGTATCGGATGCGATAATATTGATATTGTATTAAATGAACTGGATGCCTTGGCAAATATAGACTTCAATACTCGTAAGGTCAAGGATCATCTGCGTTCATTGACTATCATCCGTGTCGGTACATGCGGAGGGTTGCAGCCTAATACTCCAACCGGGACTTTTATAGCAAGCGTCAAGAGTATTGGTTTTGATGGATTGCTTAATTTCTACGCCGGAAGAAATCAAATGAGTGATCTTGATTTTGAACGTGAATTCAAACGACAGGTAAAGTGGAATGACAGTATGGGTAATCCGTACGTTGCTACCAGTGATACAGAACTTCTTGACCGGATTGCGCAAAAGGATATGGTAAGAGGTGCAACGATTGCCTGTGGCGGATTCTTTGGTCCTCAGGGGCGTGAACTTCGTCTTCCTCTTGCGGACCCTAATTTGAATGAAAAAATAGAGAAATTTGAATATCAAGGACTTAAGATAACTAATTTTGAAATGGAAAGCTCGGCTGTCGAAGGGCTGTCCATGTTGATGGGCCATAAGGCATTGACTTGCTGTATGGTTATCGCCAATCGTTTGGCGCATAAGGCAAATGCAGGTTATAAGAATTCCATTGATGGATTGATAAAATTAGTTTTGGATAGGATTTAAATGGATAATACTACAATTTGTGCCCTTGCTACTCCGGCGGGAGGAGCTATCGGAGTTGTTCGGGTTAGCGGACCAAATGCAATTTCTATAACTGATCAAATATTTCGTCCTGCCGGTGTCAAGTCTTTGGCTGAGGTAAAGGCTAATACTGTTCATTATGGTGAGATTATTGACGGAGATGATCAAATCATAGATGATGTATTGGTGTGTGTGTTTCGTTCACCGCATAGTTATACCGGCGAAGACTCTACGGAGATTTCCTGCCATGGCAGTCGTTATGTCCTCAGTCAGGTTCTCAAGCGTTTGATTGATTGTGGTTGTCGTCAGGCTGGTCCTGGTGAATATACACGGCGGGCTTACCTAAACGGGAAAATGGATCTCAGTCAGGCTGAAGCGGTGGCTGATCTTGTCGCTGCTACTAACCGGGCTTCTCATCAGTTGGCTATTAGTCAACTTAAAGGTCACTTTAGCAGTGAGTTATGTAAATTACGTGAACAATTACTTAAAATGACCTCTCTGCTCGAATTGGAACTGGATTTCAGTGACCATGAAGATCTAGAATTTGCTGACCGGAGCCAGTTGAAAGCACTCGCTCAAAAAATAGATGATAAGATTACCCTACTCGCTCGTTCCTTTGAAACGGGTAATGCGCTTAAGCAAGGTATACCTGTGGCAATCATTGGTAAAACGAATGTCGGCAAGAGTACCCTACTCAATCAACTCCTTCATGAGGATAAGGCTATTGTCAGTGATATTGATGGGACTACCCGTGATGTCATTGAAGATACTACTGAGATTAATGGATTGACTTTCCGGTTTATTGATACGGCCGGACTTCGCAAAACGGATGACAGAATAGAAAAATTAGGTATTGAACGGACGTATAAGAAGATCAGTGAGGCCGCCATCGTTTTATGGATGGTTGACCAACAGCCTTCGGCCCAGGAGATAACCGAAATCCAGTCTAAAGCCTCTGGCAAGTCCTTGATCATTGTCCGCAACAAAATTGATAAAGACGATAGTTCTATCGAGGTACCATCTAATATACCTGTGATTTCTTTGAGTGCTAAACAGGGAACTCATATTTCTGAACTACAGGAGAAATTGTATACGACTGCTGATATTCCTGAGATTAACGAAAATTCGGTTATTGTAACCAGTGCGCGGCATTATGATGCTTTGATGGCTGGTAAGGAAAGCATAGAGCGGGTCTTGCAGGGATTGAAGGATAACCTAAGTGGTGATCTCCTTTCTGAAGATCTTCGGATATGTCTGGATCAACTCGGTGAGATTACCGGAGGTCAAATCACTCCTAATGAGGTCTTAAATAATATCTTCAAACATTTCTGCATCGGAAAATAATTGCCCATTAATATCGATTACTATCCATTACTAAAATAGTGTAAAGTGTTTGATTTATAACACTTTACACTATTTCACTTTAAACACTATCTGCTTGATAGTGTTTCTTTTTGCCCTATTTCTTGTACCCTATTTGTACCGTTGATTTTTTCTTGACATTAAAAATTGCTCTCAAAAACGTCATTCAAGGGAACGATGAGAC
>JAKVJW010000027.1 GCA_022486815.1 Prevotella sp.
GATTGTTCCGGGTCCTGAGATATTCTATTTATGGAGCTACGGCTGTCATGTTCACAGGATGGTTGATCGGGGAATTTCTACCACATTACTGTGCCAGAATGTTCACCACAGATCCAACACTCATCAAGATGTCCGTAAAAGCCATCCGAATCAACCAGACTATGTTCCCTGTCATCGGATTTCAGATCGTAACCACTAATTTCTTCCAATGCATAGGAAAAGTAAAAATCAGTATTTTCCTGTCATTATCACGACAACTTCTATTCCTATTACCCCTACTGATCTTACTACCCACCCATTTTGGTCTCAATGGTGTCTGGTTTTCTCTTCCATCGGCAGATCTTACTGCAGCCATCACAGCTGCTTGTGTCCTTCTGTTTTATGTCAGGAAACACAGAAATGCGGCATTAGGTACATCCAGAACCAAGAAATCAATCCAGAAAGATTCTACAAATATCCATGAAGAAAAACAATATAATGAGAATTGAGTATGAAAGATGACAAAATTATTATAACTGTCGGCAGACAAATCGGAAGCGGAGGAAGAACTATCGCCAAGATCCTTTCTGAGCAATTTCACTGTTCTTTCTATGATAAAGAAATTCTCAACTTAGCTGCCAAAGAGAGTGGATTGTGTGAAAAGTTTCTTGAAAAGAATGATGAACATAAAGGCTTCTTTGGGAGTCTGCTACATTTTCAGATGGCTTTCATCAGTGGAAGCAACACATACGAAGGCACAAATCTGCAAGAACAGATATATCAGTTTCAGAGTGATGTCATTCATAAAGCAGCTGAAAAGAGCAATTGTGTATTTGTAGGCAGAACAGCAGATTACTTGCTACGGAACCATAAAAACATCGTAAACATCTTTATTACGGCTTCCCCGGAAACACGTGTAGAAAGAGTCTGTAAACGCATGAACATCAATGCTGAAGCTGCCCGTAAATATATCAAGGAACAAGAACATGAAAGAGCTTGCTATTATAATTTCTATACGGGAAAGAAATGGGGCTTCAGCACTAGTTACGATCTGTGCATCAACTCCTCTATTCTTGGTATAAAAGATACCGCTGACTATATCGCTGAGTTCATCAAACAAAGATTTAAATGCAAGATGGAAGAGTAATTCAAAAAGGTTAAAATGAAAAAAATTGGTATTATCAGTGATACCCACTCTTACTGGGATGACCGCTACGAAAAATACTTCGGTGATTGCGATGAGATCTGGCATGCCGGAGATATCGGTTCTATCGAGTTAGCTGATAGATTTGAGGCCATGCATCCTATATTCCGCGCTGTTTATGGGAATTGTGACGACAACAAACTCCGGGAAAGATACCCGGAAATCCTACGTTTTAAATGTGAAGACGTAGACGTTCTCATCAAGCATATCGGTGGATATCCAGGGAATTACGACCGGAGTATAAGGGGAATGATTTATGCCAATCCTCCTCAACTTTTTATAGATGGACATTCTCATATTCTGAAAATCAAATATGACAAAACTCTTCAACTCCTGCATATCAATCCCGGAGCGGCGGGCATTATGGGTTGGCAAAAGGAGAGAACAATGGTCAGGCTTACTATCGACCATAAAAAATTCACGGACTGCGAAGTGATTACTTTAGGAGAAAATAAAACCAAATTATAACGCGAAACCGGAAATCACAAATTACAAAGCCAAAAGATAATAATATGAAGACTTATTTAGTTACCGGTGCTGCAGGTTTCATCGGTTCCAATTTTATCAAATACCTGCTTAAGAAATATGAGAATGATGAAATTAAAATCATCATTCTTGACGCACTTACCTATGCTGGGAATCTCGGTACAATCAAGGATGACATCGACAATAAACGTTGCTTCTTTGTCAAAGGTGATATCTGCGATAAAACTTTGGCAGATAAATTATTTGCCGAGAATGATATCGACTATGTCATCAACTTTGCAGCAGAGAGTCATGTAGATCGTTCCATAGAAGATCCGCAACTTTTTCTTACTGTCAACATCCTGGGTTGCCAGAATCTCATGGATGCAGCCAAGAAGGCATGGGTTACAGGCAAGGACAACCAGGGATACCCTATCTGGAAAACGGGGAAGCGGTTCCATCAGGTTTCTACTGATGAAGTATACGGTTCATTAGGATCTACAGGCTATTTTACGGAGAAGACTCCTCTCGGTCCACACAGTCCCTATTCAGCCAGTAAGGCCAGCGCCGATTTCGTTGTCAGAGCTTACCATGACACATTTCATCTACCGTGTACCATTACTCGGTGCTCTAATAATTATGGTCCTTACCAGTTTCCGGAGAAATTAATTCCGTTGATGATCAACAATGTTCTGGAAGGTAAGAAACTTCCTGTTTATGGTGAGGGACAGAATGTCCGTGACTGGTTATATGTAGATGACCACTGCAAAGCTATAGACATGGTCGTTCGCCAGGGACGTGACGGTCAAGTCTACAACATCGGTGGACATAATGAGATGAAAAATATCGATATTGTCAGACTAATCATCAGGACTATCCATGATTCTATGACCAAGAATCCAGATTTACGCCATATTCTTCACGATTCAGCGAAAGAAGTCCACGGCATAGATAATGTGGACTGGATTAATGATAATCTGATTGAACATGTTGCAGATCGCCTCGGTCACGACCAGCGTTATGCCATTGACCCTATGAAAGCGAAGGAAGAACTCGGTTGGTATCCAGAGACCAAGTTTGCTGAAGGCATCAAGAAAACGATAGAATGGAATCTGAACAACCAGAAATGGATTGAAGAAGTCACTTCCGGCAACTATCAGAAATACTATGATATCATGTACGGAAAAGGCAGACATGGACAAGTTCTCTAAGGAATTACAGGATACTCTTATCCAATTAGGCCAGGTTCCTGATCATTTTTCAGAACAACAGGAGCATTACATAAAGCACCTGCTGCATCTGCTTACCGTACAGGATGAGGTAATCTTCCGTGAATACTATGGTCTCTTCGGAACCGAGATCCACCCTTTGGACGACCTTGCCTACAAGCATGGGACAGATACGGAAACAATGATGAATATCATTGAGAAGAATCTTCGCAAACTTGCTATTACACCGGAATGGCAGCAAGTTATAAAACCTTTAATAACCGGACAGCAAAAGAAGTAACACCTATAATAATATTGATAAATGAAAAGAATAATGCTTCTAGGTTCAGGCGAACTTGGAAAAGAGTTTACCATTGCCGCCAAAAGAGCTGGGCTCTATGTGATTGCCTGCGATAGATATGACAATGCTCCAGCCATGCAAGTAGCCGACGAACACGATGTATTCAGTATGCTTGATGGAAAGGCTTTACGTGCAGCCGTCAAGAAACATCACCCGGATATCATTGTTCCAGAGATCGAAGCTATCCGGACCGAGTGTCTGTTCGATTTCGAAAAACAAGGTATTCAGGTCGTCCCGTCTGCACGTGCAGTCAACTATACCATGAACCGCCGTGCTATTCGAGATCTTGCTGCCAATGAACTGGGTATCAGGACCGCAAAATATGTCTATGCCAAGACATACGAAGAATTCAAATCCGGCGCTGAAAAGATTGGTTTCCCATGCGTTGTCAAACCCTTGATGTCATCATCAGGACACGGCCAGAGTTACGTGAACAACGAACAAGAACTGGAAGTGGCTTATAAAGATGCCATGGAAGAAGGACGTGGTGACATTCCGGAAGTTATCATCGAAGAATTCATCGATTTTCAACTCGAATTTGTTCTCCTGACCATTACTCAGAAAAATGGTCCTACTCTCTTCTGCCCGCCTATCGAAGATATTCAAAAAGGTGGTGATTACCGTGAGAGTTGGCAACCTGCCAGGAATATTCCGGAAGAAGCTCTGCAGAAAGCCAAGGAAATGGCAGATAAAGTCACAAAGGCTTTAACAGGCTATGGTATTTGGGGTGTAGAATTCTTTCTCACCACAAAAGGAGAAGTTGTCTTCTCTGAACTCAGTCCACGTCCCCATGACACGGGCATGGTCACTCTGAGCCATTCCACAAACCTCAGTGAATTTGAGCTGCATCTTCGTGCTATTATGGGCTGGCCTATACCGGCTATTCATCTGGAACATACAGGGTGTAGTGCTGTCATCCTGTCTCCAGTGGAATCAAAAACTCCATTGAAATATAACCTGACTGATGCATTGAAAGAAGACCGCACACGCATCCGTATCTTCGGCAAGCCGGAAGCACATATCGGCCGGCGTATGGGTGTAGCCTTGTGTTATGGAGATTTGGAAGATGACATTGATGCCTTGCGCGAAAAAGCGAAACATGCCGCTCAAACCGTTCTCGGCACTGATCCATATATGAAAAAATAAGGTTCTTCTCTGAAAAAGCAATATCCCGGTCAACCGCAACCTTAAAAGGTTCTCAAGTTGATCGGGATATTTTATAGATCAATAAGAACTGAAAATCTATGACAACAGAAACACTGTAACTGATCTTGCAGCCTGCGCACCCATGACCAAGGCCTGTTCTATATCCGCAGTCTTACTCGGACCACTGATGAAAGTTCCGAATCCATAATCTGTCATCTTAATCCGAGCGTATGCCTCATGCATATTATCTACGATACTTGCCTCATCCAGTAAGATCACCAGATTTTCTGAGATAAAACATATAGCTTTTTCCTTCATTGTCTGGGGAATCCAGATACATGCATTTTCAGCTACTCCAACCTCTCCACGAATGACTCCGACATCCGTTCTGTTCAAATCCTGTGCTTCAGCTACTAAATCAGGATTCCGATCTGCTTTGATTCCAGGGATATTACTGGCAATGACCTGCGCATCAGGATAAGCTTCAGCAATGGCTGCATTCAAATCTCCATCTTTTTTCAGACGCACGATCTTTCCTCCAGAAGATTGAGTCATCTTGATAAACTGTTGTAATGTATCCGGATATTTTAACGCATGAATGTCCATATCAGGCATATCAAACTGCTGATGTGTATTCGCACGCAATCTGGCAAATAATTCTTCTTTTCTCATGGTTCAATTTTGCTTTTCTGTTCATATTCCTTTTCCAGATCTTTTTCAAGAACATGAAATGGTTTTCTGACGAATTCAGGCATCAGATGCCCTACACACCAGGGATTCATTTTAGGATTCCCTATAATTGATTTTGGCACATAATTCAAAAGCGGAGCCACTTTCAACGCCATATTATAGATAGAATAATTTCTGTAAACCCAGGACATTCCCCATGACATGAGTTTCTTCTCTGAATTGGCAGTACCGAAATGCTCAAGTTGCTGACGCCAAAGATAAATCTGGCTTCCAGGATTGACATGAACAGGACAGACATCATCACAACTCAAGCAGAGAGAACAGGCAGAAATATTGCCACTATTTGCCTTCGGATCTTTCAACATTCCCAGATCTATGCCGATCGGACCAGGAATAAAGAAACTATAACTATAGCCCATCGAGCGACGATACACCGGACAAGTATTCATACAAGCACCACAACGGATACACTTCAGAGTCTCCCAATGATCTGGATTTGCGATAAAGTCACTACGGCCGTTATCAACCAAGATTACATACATCTCTCCACCCGGACGAGGCTTCCGGAAATGTGAAGTATAGGTAGTAGTGGGCTGCCCCGTAGCACTCCGGCACAGTAAACGCTGAAAGAATGCCAGTGATTCATAATCGGGAATCACCTTCTCTAAACCCATGGCCGCAATATGCAACTTAGGCATTGACGTAGCCATGTCCGCATTCCCCTCATTAGTGCACACGACGACATCACCTGTCTTCGCTACGCCAAAATTACAACCCGTCATTCCTGCACCAGCTTCCAGAAACTCACTACGAAGACTGTTACGTGCACAGCGGGTCAAATAAGTAGGGTCATCATTGCCTTTCTCAGGAGAAATGCCATCTGCCTCAAAGGTATGAGCTACCTGTTGACGGGTAATATGGATAGCCGGTACTACAATATGTGCGGGTTTCAAATGCATCAGTTGTAAGATACGCTCACCCAGATCGGTCTCTACCACATCGATACCTTTCGACATCAGGAAATCATTCATTCCACACTCTTCTGTCAGCATGGATTTCGATTTGACTATCTTCTTCACCTGATGGTCTGTCAGTATTTTCAAGACCATCTGATTGAACTCTTCTGCATCTTTAGCCCAAAGTACGTGAACACCATTCTTCTTCAGGTTTGAGGAAAACTCCTCAAGATAATCAGATAGATGAGAAATCGTATGACGCTTGATTGCACTAGCCTTTTCACGCAATTCTTCCCATTCAGGAATCTGGCTGACCATCTTATCTCTTGCCATGCGCATCCCCCAGAAAGTCTGGTCATGATGCGTGATTTTAGCAGGTTCTTTCAAGAATTCTCTTGCTTTCTTTGCATGTAATGTACTCATAATCCAGCTGCTAATATTTCAACGACGTGCTTAAATTTTATATTTTTGTGCTCTTTTTGGGCAATACCTTGCAGATGCATCAGGCAAGAACAATCCGGTCCAGTAATATATTCTGCCCCTGTAGCAATATGGTCAGCAAGTTTATCCTCACCCATCCGTTTGGAAACATCAGGCTCCTCTACTGCAAACATTCCTCCAAAGCCACAACATTCATCCGACCGTTCAGGTTCTTTCACGGTAATGCCACTGACCAGATTCAGCAGATCAACAATCTTATTGAATCGAGGACCAGAAAGTTCTGTTGGAGACGAAAGTCCTAACTCTCGTACACCATGACAAGAATTGTGAACACTGACGACATGAGGAAACTTCCCGGGTAAGGCCGTGACCCTCAGGATATCATGAAGAAATTCGACGACATCATAAACCTTCTCTGAAACCGTACAATTGCTTAATATCTTAGGATAATTAAAACGGATAAAAGCAGAACAGGATACGGATGGGATAACAACATAATCGAAATCCTTAAAGACTTTCTCGAATTTCTCGACCAATGGCCTTGACATCCTCTCAAAACCTGCATTTGCCATAGGCTGGCCACAACAGGTCTGCCTTGGAGGATAGGTCACGTCTACACCCAAATAGTGAAGAAGCTTGCTAGTAGCCACACCTACCTGAGGATACAATGCATCTACATAGCAAGGAATAAATAGACCAACTTTCATAACATTTATCTTATAAAAACTAGCTGAGAAATAATTCTCAGTTATTATTTACAAATATAAAAAACATTTTACATAAAACATCATACAATCTTCACTTTTATCCTTACATATAACGATAGGGAGCTTATAAACGATTATAAAAAAAAGGATTATCCATATAATGATAAGTCGAGTTTACAATTTAAAATGATTTCTTCTTTTGTACACCGAGAATCATAGATTAAGGCTTGACTTATTTTAATATAGTATATTCTTTCACCCGCTTTATCCTATTAAAAAATTGAAACGGACTTTATATCAAAATCACCAGAAAATGATGAAAAAAAAGACATATTATAAACTCGTTCAAAATAAAAACCGTACTTTTGCAATTAGGATGAATCTATTATATCAGAGGGTCACTCATCCTCATATATTCAAAATGTGCCTTTTAGCAAGTGACCATCCGACAAAAACGAACAGGGAAAAAGACAAACCTGTTCGTAGCATATACCCCCCCACAAGAAAGAATATCTGAATAAGTTTACTTACTGGTATCAAAAGAAGGCTTTGATATGAAACGACTGCTATTGATCGTTGATCCGCAAATCGATTTTATCAACGGATCCTTACCTGTTCCCGGGTCTGCAGAAGCATTGAATGCTTTATCAGAATACATAGAGCAACAAGATGGAGTATATGACTGTAAAGTTATCACTGCAGACTGGCATCCTTACCATCATTGCTCTTTTAAGGAAAATGGAGGCGAATGGCCCGTACATTGTGTACAGAATTCTATTGGAGCAGCTCTTTTCCCAGCCCTTTTCAAACCCCTCTATACCACACAGGGATCTGTAACGATTCTCTATAAAGGAATTATTGAAGATACAGAAGAATATTCTATCTTCAGTAATCCTGCTTCCTCCCAAAAATTACAATCCATTATCAAGGAAAGGCATATAGGGAAAATCGATATCTGTGGTCTTGCCGGAGATGTATGTGTATTGAACACCCTCAAAGATGGTATTAGAATTTACGGTCCTAAACTATTTCATGTTTTAGAGGAGTATACAGCATCCTTGGACGGTGGAATTTCGCTCGGAAAAGCAGTTCAGGCTCTTCATACTTAAGATATCAACAAGCAGAGTCATGACTCCTATCCTAAAGGCAGGATAAGATAAAATTTAAGATAGCTTTGAATTTTTCAGACTCTCATACTAGTATACTATAAAAAATCAATTTTATAATCATGGAACAGATAATTCAACACTTTACAGACGATGACCTGTATAAATTTACAATGTGTTGTGCTGTCATCGACAACTTCCCCAGAGCTCAAGTCAAATACAGATTCAAGGATCGGGATAATCTAGTGTATCCTAAAGGGTTTGCTGACGAGTTGAACCACCAGATTGCCTTACTTGAAAATGTAACTATCACAGATGAAGAGGTCAACTTCATGAAGCAAAGATGCAACTATCTTCCCCATTGGTTTTATACCTACTTGAAAGGGTTCCGCTATAATCGCAAATGGGTAAAAGCCTGGCAAGATGAGAAAGGACATCTGCATGTCGAATTTGAAGGGAGTTGGGCTAATACGATACTTCTTGAGGTAAAGGTCCTGGCCATTATCTCGGAACTCTACTATATCATGACAGGGGAAAACAAAACCTTTGATTATGATGCCTATTATGAGAAAACTTATCAAAAAGCCTCAAGACTTCTTGAAGCAGGATGCATCTACAGTGATTTCGGAACTCGCCGCCGCGCATCCCTCAAAGCAGAAGATATCGTTGTACGAGCTATGAAAGACTGCGACAACAGCAAGTCCTGGCCTGGACAATTCGTAGGAACCAGCAATGTTTATCTGGCTATGAAATATGATTTGGTCCCCATTGGTACGATGGGACATGAATTTGTTTCTGCCATTGGAGGAATGTATGGTCCGCAAATGGCTAATAACATTGCCATGAATGCATGGAGGAATACTTTCCGTGGTGCTTTGGGGACATACCTTTACGACACTTTCGGCTGGCATATTTTCAGTCTCAATTTCTCTGAAGATTTCGCCAATCTATATAAGGGCCTCCGCATCGACAGTGGGGACAACCACGAGGAACTAATGAAAATTGTCAATAAATACAAATCCTTCGGCATTGATTCAAAAACAAAGCAAGTAGTTTTCAGTAATGCCCTTGATACAGACAAAGCAATAGAGATCCAAAGATTTGCACAAAAGTATTGCCAGCCTTCTTTCGGTATCGGCACCCATTTCACTAACGATTTCAGTGGAGTCCGTCCGATGAATATTGTGATCAAACTTGTAGCAGCGAAGATCACTGAATCCTGGGATTTCTATAATGATACCTGCAAAATCAGTGAGGACCTGGGAAAGCATACAGGAAACACGGATGTCATCAATCGCTTTATGGAAGAACTACATTTTGAAGATGACTGAATAAATTCACCTGAATATCACAAGATTTGCGATAAAGCCTGTCCGGGGAATTTTGGACAGGCTTCATACCTTTTATATATCCGCAATCTGAAAGTTTGTCCTTTTCTGATTACATTCTCCTTTTCCTTTGTTTATTCCCTAAAATTTATTACTTTTGTTGTCCGAACATTTATGATTATATGATCGTTTGCATAGCGGAAAAGCCAAGTGTAGCTAAAGACATCGCAAGAATTCTCGGTGCTACTCAGTCTCATGAAGGTTATATGGAAGGTAATGGTTACCAGGTCACATGGACCTTTGGGCACCTTTGCGAACTGAAGGAACCGGATGATTATACACCAATGTGGAAACGCTGGTGCCTGTCTGCGCTACCTATGATTCCGCCAAAATTTGGAATCAAACTGATTGATGATGAAGGAATACGCAAACAGTTTAAGGTTATCAAGAACCTCTATGATCATGCTGACGGAATCATCAATTGTGGTGATGCCGGACAGGAAGGAGAACTTATTCAGCGCTGGGTAATGCAAAAAGCCCAAGTGAAATGCCAGATAAAAAGATTATGGATATCTTCTATGACAGATCAGGCAATCAAAGAAGGTTTCCAGACACTAAAATCAGAAGAAAAGTATGACCAACTCTATCTTGCGGGACTATCACGTGCAATAGGCGATTGGATTCTCGGAATGAATTGTACCAGACTGTATACCTTGAAATATGGTCACAACAAACAAGTATTAAGTATTGGTCGGGTCCAAACACCTACTCTGGCACTGATTGTGAATCGGCAGAAAGAGATTGATCATTTCAAACCTGAGACCTATTGGGTACTTGCGACCATTTACAGAGACACCCTTTTCACCACTACCAAAGGAAAATATAACAGCAAGGAAGACGGAGAAAAAACGTTCAGTCTGATTGAAGGACAACCTTTTACTGTAACAGATGTAAAGAAAAAGAAGGGAACGGAAAACCCTCCGCATTTATATGATTTGACCTCATTACAGGTAGACTGCAACAAAAAATTCAGTTATTCGGCAGAACTGACTCTGAATACCGTACAGAGCCTGTATGAGAAAAAGTTTACTACTTATCCACGTGTGGATACCCAATATCTCTCAGATGACATCTATCCGAAATGCCCCGGTATTCTGAATGGAATCAGCAAGGTTACGGTCAACGGCCAACTGGTCTATATGGATTTGATTAAAAACCTGGCCACACGTATCGGGAAGAAACTTCCGAAGAGCAAGCGTGTCTTTGATACCAGCAAGGTTACAGATCACCATGCCATCATCCCTACAGGAGAACCAGCAAGAGGACTTACTGATATCGAGAGGAATGTGTATGACCTGATTACCCTCAGGTTCATTTCTGTTTTCTATCCGGATTGTAAATTTGCGACCACGACAGTGATGGGAAAGATTGTAACCGTAGAATTCAAAGTCAACGGTAAGGAGATTCTTGATCCCGGATGGCGGGTCGTCTATCAGAACACTGACCAAGAAAATGGGAAGAAGAACACAGATGAACATATCCTGCCCACCTTTGTAAAGGGAGAATCAGGCCCTCATCAACCGACCTTGACAGAGAAACAGACCACGCCACCCAAATACTATACTGAAGCTACGCTCCTACGTGCCATGGAAACTGCGGGTAAATTTGTAGAAGATGAAGAGCTGCGTGCTGCTTTAAAGGAAAATGGAATCGGCAGGCCTTCAAGTCGAGCAGGAATCATTGAGACCTTATTCAAGAGACACTATATTCGCAGGCAAAGAAAAAATCTCCTGGCTACACCCACAGGTGTCCAACTGATTGACACTATACACGAAGAACTCCTTAAGAGTTGTGAACTGACGGGAATCTGGGAGAAAAAACTACGTGAGATTGAACAGAAAAAATACAATCCGGGACAGTTTATCCATGAACTGAAAGACCAGATCGTAAAGATCGTGAATGACGTGTTGGCTGATAACCAAGGCTCTGTTGCCATCACAACGGAAGAGGACCCAAAGAAGAAGACAAGTCAGAAGAAAAAATCAGCAGGTAAGAAGGACACTCCTGCAAAGACTGCTGAAACCAGCGCAGTGGATCCTGCCACACAAACATCTGCTGGAGATAATCAAAACCATCAGCTGCCCAATGAACAACAAATCCAGGAAACATGGAGTGGACCAGTCGATGACAGTATTATCGGCAAGACTTGCCCCGTTTGCCATACCGGCCATATCGTCAAAGGTAAAACTGCTTATGGCTGCAGCAACTGGAAAAATGGATGCAAATTCAGATTACCCTTTACACCCAAACAGTAAATCTTTCCTATAGAAGGTTCAACGCCATCCTCCACGAAAGACTAATCTATCATAACAGTATAAAACTACCCTTCTTTCTCATCCATGATAACATTATAAAACAAGACCAATATCACCGTAATCCCACCAGCCAGGAACATAAGTAAAGTATGGCCTGTAAGGGTCAAATGAGGCAGGATATCCAAAAGTCTGACATGAGACAGTTTCTCCATAAACATATTATATATATGGAGAAATGATGACTGGAAAGCAGCTCCTAATATCTCCCATCCCTTCATCTTCACAAACACCGTAATACCGGTAAGTATACACAAAGTCCCCCATATTCGATTAAGATACCATGCACTATCAGGGACATTTTGCATCACCTTCTTTGAAAAGCCTTTGTCAGGAACAGGTTCAGAATGCTCCGCAAAGAACCGGTTTACTAAGCGATCATCCTTTTCTGTCATATCCATTTTGTTTTAAATAATTAGCTAATTTTTCTTTGCCCCGTAAGAGATGCGACTTAACCGTATTCGGTTTGAGTCCTGAAATCTCGGAGACTTTTTCGATAGATTGACCCTCTACCAACTGCAGTGTGATACAGAGCCGTTCATTTTCACTCAAAATCTGAAGAGCTTTATAAAGATCCATATCCAAATTACTATCACCATTTTCTCCCATACGCCCTTTGACCTGTGGAGTATCGAGATCATCTGTTATCTTATGACGCCTACAATAATCATACCAAACATTATATGCAATCCGATAAAGCCATGTAGAGAAATGAGATAGTCCACGAAAATTTCGGATATTCAGGTAAGCTTTGATAAATGTTTCCTGAGCCAGATCATCACTCAACGGCCTATTTCCAAGCGTCTGACTTAGGAAAAAGCGTCTGACAGAAGATTGATACTTCACAACTAATCGATCAAATGACCGATTGTCGTGAAGTACCGCCACCTTTGTGACGAGAGAGATATCATCAAACTTTTTCAATATGAATCAGTTTCAGAGCTTCAACAGATACTCATTTTTCTGAAATCACTCCTTCTCGGAAGAATCTTCGGTAGAAGGCGCATCGCTTTCCGGATTTTCCTGTTTACCGTCCAGACCATCATCAGATGCAACTGATTCTTCTTTTTCGTCAACAGTTTTATCCTTAGCATTTGTTTCGTTTTGTCCGCCATCCTGCACTTTTTGCTCATTATTCTTCCCTAAATGAAGCGCTTTATTGATTGAGGCCCATGCTATAAAAGCCTGCCCGGCACCATAGACAAAGACCAGTGCAGCAATACCTGCAAGGAAGGAAGCTTTCCAGAACCAGAACATAACCATCAGGCCTAAGCCTAAGAATCCATTTCGCAGTCCACGCTTCAGAAGGTATTTATCCGATTGCTTTTCTATCTGAACATCTGATTCAGGAATAGGATGCCCCTTTTCCGCTGCCTTTTGAGCCAAATCCATACGTTTGTTTTTCCGTTTAATCAACCACCATGCTATCAATGCAATGACGATTAATGGGGAAGTCAGGAAAAGAAACACAAGGATGACAACAAGCATAGCAAACAGGATTCCACCTATCCCTACAGTACCACCCAGAATCTTATCAAACCAACGAGAAGGCCCATGATCGTTATAATCATAATTCTGGTTTGAATCAGAAGCCTTATCAATGGAATCAACCTTATTCGAATCGACTCTGGAAGTCGTGTCAGAATAAGCATTAATCGGCCTATTAGTTGAATTAATCTTCTTGTCACCAGAAGGATAATTTGTACTCTTGACAGGAGCCGTCGCTTCCATTTGTGGATGATGGCGATGCCTTGGAGCAGCCGAAACTACAGAAAAGCTCAACGTGAGCGTCAACATTATTAATACGGTCCAAAACTTTTTCATATCTTCTCTATTTTTATTTCTGGTAGTTAGATGCAACAAGTAAGTAATAAGTTGCAAAGAAACGAAAAAAATCGTATTTTTGCAAGGAAAACCCAAGAATATGGAATTACCGGAGGTATTCGAAAGTTATACCCAAGGCTTAATGGGAGAAAGTCTTTATCATCAATTCAAGGAAGGACTGAACCAGCCAATACCTGTAAGCATCAGGGTTAACCCGTTTAAGTACACATTGGATATGGAGGATATCCCTGCTTTCGAATCAGAGGTTCCCTGGTGCAAAAACGGCTTTTACTTGAAAGACCGGCCAGCCTTCACCTTTGACCCGCTATTCCATGCTGGAATCTATTACGTTCAGGAAGCCTCATCCATGTTTCTGGATCATGTACTCCGGCAGAATATCCACCAACCGGTAATGGCACTTGACCTTTGTGCTGCGCCAGGAGGAAAGACAACCTGCGCGATGAGTGCTTTGCCACCTGGAAGTATTCTCTTCAGCAACGAACTCATCCGTAACCGGGCCCAGATTCTGAATGAGAATATACTGAAGTTTGGACATCCGGATATTGTCGTTACTAATAATGATGCAAAAGACTATCGAAACAGTGGGATTCAATTTGACGTTATTCTGGCCGACGTACCATGTTCAGGAGAAGGCATGTTCCGTAAAGATGAGAATGCTATCCAAGAATGGAGTACCGGCAACGTTGAGCATTGCCAGGCATTACAAAGAAAGATTATAAGCGACATCTGGCCTTGTCTGAAACCAGGAGGAATACTGGTATATTCTACCTGTACCTTTAATGCTGAAGAAGATGAGAAGAATACGATGTGGATTGCCTCTGCACTCGGAGCAGACTTCATCAATATCAAGACCAGACCGGAATGGAATATTACAGGAGCACTCGTACCATCTCCGGACGCTACGCAGACACCCATTCCCGTCTATCGGTTTATACCTGGTAAGACAAGGGGAGAAGGACTTTTTATGGCGGTCATGAGGAAACAAGGTGTGATGCCCTCACCTACTAAACCATCCTGGAAGAATGTAGAGAAAAAGGTGACCAAGTATCTGAATGTCCTTTCACATGGAATTCGACCGGATATCAAGAAGGGAATAAATCTGATTCCAGATATTTCAAAAGCATTATCCATATTATCTGACAAGAACAAATATCCAAAGATTAATGTCAATGATATGCAGGCTATCGCCTATCTGCGAAAAGAAGCTTTGTCTTTCGATGATAATTGTCCAACAGGTTTTGTGTTGGTTTGTTACAAGGGCCAGCCTTTAGGCTTTGCTAAGAATATCGGACATCGTGCAAACAACCTCTACCCGAAAGAGTGGAAGATCAAAAGCACTCATATCCAGACAGGAAATAATCAAGTGATTCATATCCATCAGACTTAAACCATATTCTGATATTGAAGTTTTCACCAAAAGAATATCAAAAGTAATATACAATGAAACAATATCTCGATCTACTCCATCGGATCCTAACAGAAGGAGTTCAAAAAAATGACCGTACCGGAACTGGAACCATTTCCATCTTTGGAAATCAGATGAGATTCCATCTGGATGACGGTTTCCCCTTGCTAACGACAAAAAAACTTCATCTAAAATCTATCATTTACGAACTTCTCTGGTTTCTGAAAGGAGACACCAACGTGCATTATCTGCAAGAAAACGGAGTAAAGATATGGAACGAATGGGCTGATAAAAATGGCAATCTAGGACCTGTCTATGGACATCAGTGGCGTGCATGGCCGGATTATCATGGTGGTTCAATTGATCAGATCTCACGTGTCATCCAACAGATCAAGGATCATCCGGACTCCAGACGACTGATCGTCACGGCTTGGGATCCTGCTGATGTCGAACAGATGGCACTGCCACCTTGTCACTGTCTCTTTCAATACTATGTCGCTGACGGCAGATTGAGTCTACAACTTTATCAGCGTTCAGCTGATACCTTTCTGGGACTACCTTTCAATATCGCTTCCTATGCACTGCTATTAATGATGACAGCACAGGTAACCCACTTGAAACTTGGTGATTTGGTCATTACAACAGGAGATACACACTTGTATCTGAACCATACCGAACAAGCTAAATTACAGTTAACACGCACGCCACGCCCCCTTCCACACATGCATATCAATCCTGATGTTCAGAGTATTTTTGACTTCAAATATGAAGATTTTGAATTAACAGACTATAATCCATGGCCACACATTTCCGGCAAAGTATCCGTGTGAACCATCCCAAAAGAATACTCAATGAGATTTCCTTCATCTTCCAAATTTCAAATCAAGTTAAATGAGAATCAATATCATCGCTAACGTGGCCAAGAATCGCGCTATCGGCTACCGAAATCAGTTAATCTATCCTATCCACGAAGATATGAAAAGATTCAGGAACCTGACCACAGGCCATACCATCATTATGGGCCGGAAGACTTTTGAGTCTCTGCCCAAAGGAGCACTCCCCCATCGTCGTAATATTGTATTAAGCAAAACTGCTAATTGCTTTCCAGGCTGTGACGTCTATTCTTCCCTTGAGGAAGCACTTAAACACTGTACGGAAGATGAAGACATTTACATTATCGGTGGTGCAAGTGTATATAAGCAGTCTATTGATAAAGCCGACAGACTATGCCTTACGGAAGTAAATGCCACACCTGAACAAGCTGATGCCTTTTTCCCCCCTTACGACAATTGGCAGATTGAATCCTATGAGCATCATCCCGCTGATGAGAATCACCCTGAGGCCTATTCTTTTGTTGATTATATCAGGAAACCGTAATTTCCACACAACCCTTAATGTACCCAGAAAAGACAATTGACTCTATTTTCCGGATGGCATTTCTATAAAACAAACTGAAACTGTATCTTCATATCAGCAAAATCAAGAAGGAGGACCGACTCTATAAGCCGGCCCTCCCTTTTGCTATATTTAATCTTATCACCTCAATTCTTCATATTGAGGCTATTTTATTTTCAAGCATCGTTTGCCTCCTCTTGCACATGCTCTTCTACCGTAATTTTATCTATAGGCAGTTGACGATTGAAAGATGTATTAAAAGATATAATCGTTTCACTCCGAGACAACCCTAAAGGCTGAAGCTTATCATGGATAATAGAAACCAAATCCCGATTATTCTTCGCATACATTTTAATAAAAAGATCCATATCCCCTGTTGTAGAATGACATTCTACAACCTCTGGTATCTTCTTCAAAGCCTCCACAACACTCTCAAAAGCAGAAGGATCCCTCAGATAAAGAGAAATGTAAGCACAAGTTTCATAGCCTATTTTCTCCGGATCGATGATGAATTGTGAACCCTTCAGAACACCTAAGGAAGTCAGTTTCTGTATTCGTTGATGAATTGCTGCTCCGCTTACATTGCAAGCACGAGCTACTTCCAGAAATGGAATTCGTGCATTAGAAGCAATAAGCTTCAGAATTTTTTTGTCTAATGTGTCTAAATTATGATGTGCCATTATTAATTTGTATTTGCCACAAAGGTACGGCAAATAATTGAAAGTTACAACTAAAAGAATAATTTTTGCTTTAATTTGACAGTTTTTAGCCTTTTCAACTAAAAAAAGCGCGTAAGATACCCTAACAAGAATATTACTCTTGTATAAATAGGTTTGAAAACGAAAAGTACGATTTGGATTTAACAGAACCAATCCTGACTCCACATAATGAATATGAGAAGGACTACCCTTTTCTATCTCAAAATTGTCTGATAAAAGCGGAAAGTATAGGATTCGAACCTATGAAACGCTTTAGGCGTTTACACGCTTTCCAGGCGTGCCTCTTCAACCACTCGAGCAACTTTCCCTATAAAATCGATGCAAAAGTACAGTTTTTAAGCCGAAAAATGGCAGGCCAATCACAATTTTAAACTTCTTTAAACATTTTCAGCGGTCATTGCTTTATTATTGTCAGGAACCTAGCCCAACAATATGATTAACTCCATTTACTCCATCAGATTTTACTTAGAATTAAGAATTACTATCAATCCTTAGCCTCTATTCCAAAAATCCGTTTTACATTTTCATTAGTAACAGAAGCTACTTCTTCTACACTCTTGTCATAACTCAAAGCAAGTGTTTTCAACACCTCTATCACGAAGGAACTCTCATTACGAGTTCCACGATGAGGAACAGGAGCCATATAGGGACTGTCAGTTTCCAGAACAATACGTGAAAGAGGAACTGATGCAGGCAAGTCTGTACGCAGATGACTGCTCTTGAAAGTAGAAACACCTCCTATACCTAAGGAAAAACGAGAGAAACGCAGGTATTCCTCAGCTTCCTTTTGATTACCTGTGAAACAATGGAAGACACCTCCAGGAAGTTCGTTCTCGTAAGGCTTCATGATATGCAGAAGTTCATTCTGTGCCTTCCGGCAATGAATCTCTAAAGGTAACTGAGTTTCTACAGACCACTTGACTTGTTCTTCAAAAGCCGCTAACTGTTCTTTCTCATATTCACGGGACCAATAAAAATCCAATCCACATTCACCGATAGCTATAAAAGGGCAACGATGCCGAAGACCTGATATATCACTCTGTTCAGTAGAAAGGCTTTCTGTCAACAAGTCTTTCATCTTCTCCAGCACCTCTTTCCAATCACCCTTCACCTCTTCAGGTTGAAGACCGATCATCGGATAAACATAACCAGAGTAGTCTTCAGACACTTTCAGCACTCCGGCAACACTCGGCCAGTCTACAGCAGGCAGGAATATTTTTGCCACACCTGCATTCTTTGCACTGGCAATAACCTCCGGCAAATCATCCTTAAACTCATCTCCATTTAAATGAGCATGTGTATCGATACAAACAAAATGCGGTAATATCATGACAGTTAATAATTACGATGCATAAGTCTTTGAGCATAATTTGCAAGAATCTGTTTTCTGCTATCCGGCAAATTTACAGCATCAAGATATTGTTTGCTATCCTCAAAATAATAATCAATTTTTTTCAATGCCAACTGATCAATTCCTATTTCATTATAGAGACGGGTAACGGCTTCCACCTTCTCTGTCCTGTCAGTTTCTTTTACCTGTATCCAATGATCCAATTCCTTACGCTGTTCACTATTAGCCCTATTCAAAGCATTGATAAGCATATACGTTTTCTTATTGGAAAAGATATCACCACCTATCCGTTTACCAAAAATATCAGGATTTCCGTAAACGTCCAGATAATCATCCTGCAACTGGAAAGCCAGTCCTAGTCGCTCGCCAAAGAGATATAAATTTTTCTGGTCAGGTTCTGGGGCATCAGCAAGGATTGCCCCAATTTTCAAAGCGCAGGCCAAAAGAACACTGGTCTTCAAGCGAATCATTTCAATATATTCATCCTCTGAAACATCATTTCGGGTTTCAAAGTCAATATCATATTGCTGTCCCTCTCCTATCTCCAATGCTGTTTCAGTAAAGAGATCCAGAACAGGTCTTAAATAGGAATCATCACACTTCGCCATCCGCTCGTATGCAAGCACCAGCATCGAATCACCAGAAAGAATTGCCGTATTTGCATTCCATTTCTTATGGACAGTCATCTGTCCACGCCGTATATCAGCATTATCCATCAGATCATCATGAAGAAGTGTATAATTATGATAAGTTTCTAAAGCAATGGCGTTCATCAAGATATGGTCAACATCCTCTTTATAAAGATTATAAGCAAGCAACATCAATGTAGGACGGATCCGTTTACCCCCCATTGACAGAACATACTGAACAGGGATATAAAGAGATGCAGGATGTCGGTTATAAGAGAGTTGGGCAAGATAAGCATTGACTTTCTGTAAGATTTCTTCTGATGTATACATGATGGCCTTATCGATTTTACTACCTGAAAGGTATATTTTACATTTCACTTCGTTTTCAAAACGGAATCTATGGCAAATTTACCTAATTATTTGAAAAAAGCCGTACCTTTGCCGAATAATTAAAGAAATCTAATGGAAAAAGTCATCTACGACCATATCAAAACAAGCTCAGTGCCATTTCTGTGACATCCGTCTTACTCAAAAGGATATAGTTGTTCCGGTTTCCAGGTTAATAAAACATCAGAACTTCCATTGATAACAGGAAGGAAAAAACAAAGCATTCAGAATAATGAAAAAGATTACTATTGCCATTGATGGTTATTCCTCATGTGGAAAGAGTACAATGGCTAAGGACTTAGCACATAAAATAGGATATATCTACATTGATACCGGGGCTATGTACCGTGCCGTAACCCTCTATGCCCTTGATCACCACCTGTTTAGTAGTGATGGAAGCATTAAAACCAATGCGTTAAAAGAAGAAATGCCCAATATTCATATTCATTTCCAACTTAGCCACGATACAGGGTATCTGCAGACTTATCTCAACGGGAAATGCGTAGAAAAAGAGATCCGCTCATTAGAAGTATCTTCTCACGTAAGCCCGATAGCAACCCTGCCTTTCGTCCGTGAGGCTCTGGTAGCTCAGCAGCAAGAGATGGGAAAGCAAAAAGGAATAGTCATGGACGGCAGAGATATCGGCACCGTCGTATTTCCGGATGCCGAACTGAAAATATTTGTTACTGCCAGAGCTGAAGTCCGTGCTCAACGTCGCTATGAGGAACTAAAGGCCAAGAACATGCCAGCAGATTATGATGCCATCTTTGAGAATATCCGGCAACGTGACGATATTGACACTCATCGTAAAATCAGTCCTTTACGTAAAGCAGACGATGCCATCGAACTGGACAACAGTGAGATGACGATTCAAGAGCAAACCGATTGGCTATTAAGACACTACCAAACTGCAACTCAAACCAACTAAGGCGCTATACACTATTAGAGATTAGTCAAGTCTTAAATCAAACGGGCCTTTCAATGATCCTGGGTATATAATCGAACATAATCAGCACACTTTTCCATCAGCCATTTCGGAGTACTGGTAGCACCGCAGATCCCAATAGAATGGACATCTTTCAGACAAATCTTCTGAATATCTTCAGGCCTGTCTATAAGATAACTATTGGGATTTACACGCAAACATTCATGAAACAGTACCTTACCGTTAGAACTTTTCTTCCCACAGACAAAAAGGACCAGGTCATGCAGTGAAGCAAATTCTGCAATATGCGGCATTCGGTTGGCTACCTGCCTGCAAATAGTATCGAAACTCTTGAAGATAGCTCCCGGAGCTATATGTTCTTGAATATATTCTATGATTCGATGAAACTCATTTAGATTTTTCGTGGTCTGTGAATAAAGATAAGTGTCACACGAAAGATCGAGTTTTTTTACATCCTCAATATTCTCAACGACAATTGCCTTACCTTGTGTCTGTCCAACCAATCCCAACACCTCAGCGTGGCCGTTTTTCCCAAAGATGACAATCTGGGCATCCGGATTATTCAGATATTGCTTCTTGATACGTTTATGCAGTTGCAAGACAACAGGACACGTTGCGTCAATGATCTCTATGTTATTTTCCCTCGCTATTTCGTATGTTTCAGGCGGCTCTCCATGAGCACGAAGGAGCACTTTCACATCATGAAGTTGCTTTAATTGCTTATGGTCAATTGTTATCAGGCCTTTCCGATGCAGACGATCCACTTCCATGCTATTATGGACGATATCACCAAGGCAATAAAGCGTCCCGCTTGCAGCTAATTCTTCCTCTGCTTTTGTAATCGTTCTGGTAACACCAAAACAAAAGCCACTACTCTTATCTATTTCTACCTGTATCATACTTGACAGATTTATCAGGATGCTCCTTACATATTGAGATAACAAATAGAAGATGTCAAACTTCTTTTTCAGACATTACTTATCAAATTATCCCTACAAGGAATGCCATCGTTACTTTTTAACAAAAATAGGAATTTCCACCTCTTCACGTACAGGATCATTGGTGATCATCAGAATCCGAGGTTTACTTTTAGATTTCTGCAGCCCGGACTTAATCGCTATGATTTTCAGGACAGCACTTTTTCCTGGTTCAATCTTTGTTTTATTCAAAGAAACTTTCAGTCCAAGAGAAAACATCTGAAGAGAGTGGATTTCCAATATCTGTTTGCCTTTATTTATGATTCTGATCTTTCCTTTCAACTCTTCTTTTGAGCCAAACGAGCCAAGATCAAGTTTTCTGGATGAAAGATACATTTTAGGAGACAATGCAGAAATACGACCTGAAGGATGATCTTCTGAGGGAAGCAAAACTGTCGAGATAATAATTTCCTTATCCGGTGATACTTGATCGCCAAGAGAAGTACCCAAATATACACTTGTCTGAGTCAACCCAAAATCGTGCAACCGATGTGAATTTAATGTCAGAAGAGCAACTCCTGCATGTCCGGGGGAGAGTTTTGAAGGTGAACAGATAGATGAAAGATAGTCCGGCAAATGCATCATGACAGGTTGGACAATATCCTGAGTAGGATTAAAGATATAAATCTTCTGTACCTGGCGGTCTCCCTTATGAACATCAAACTCTACCTCATTCTTATCTACTTTCAGTTTTCCTACTTTGTAGGGATATTTCCCGTCAAAGCTCCGTATTGTATCCCTGACAACTACTCCTTGCATCCAAAGTGTAACAGGATGCACATCACCTTGCACGTAGATTTCAACCGGTTTGCGGAAATGTCCTAATAATGTAGCATTATAGACAGTCGAAACCTCGAATCTTTTCCACTTATCAATCCGCTCCTCAGGATAACTGGCAGCAACACAGTCACAACCGGTACGCACCTTTTCTATTTTTATACTATGCTTAGTAGGATTACTCAACTGAAATACTGCCGTAACCGGATGCTTGTATATTACCTCACCGCAATCAATGGTAGATTTCTGGACCCTCACATGCTGAGCAGAAACTGCCATACTTCCAGCTAATAATAAAAATGCTAAAACTAATCTGTTATAATTCATTTTTTACCTATTCGATATTCTTTAAATTTTACAATTTGAAACGCTTATATCCTAGTTTGAGGAAATCCTATGACATGAAATCAGATTCCCCTTTCTTTATATTACTTTACCACATAGGTCTGGACCGTTGTATGAGCACCATAAGCAGGACTATAGGCACACTGCACCGTACAAGTACCACTCTGATAACTTCCAGTACGATCAACCACATATTCCGTCTCCAGGATATGACTGCCCTTTGAAAGACCATCAAAGAAATAATTCGTAACCTCATCTTTTGGAGCATAGTAGTAATTCCTTTGATAACCACTCAACTGATTAACAGGTTCAAAACAAGCCGGACGATGATCTGAGACCTGCACGAAGTCATAATCATGGTCACAGGTAATCGTCAGGCAGACTTTCACTCGCTCGCCAACTTGCAAAGAGACATCACCAATTTTTGAACCTGAAGGAGAAAAGATCTCCTTAGTTATGGTCATCCCCGATCTGGAATTCTGAACATCCGCACTTTTCTGCATAAACTGGGCATAAACTGCGCCCCAACTGATTCCTTCATCTGTCTTGTCCACAGTAAGAATCTTTGGATGACTGTCAACTACAGAAGACTTGACATAACCCAATCCTGCCAAAGCTGGTGAAGTGACCAATCTCTTCCCATCTATACTGATCACTGAGAAGTCTCCTTTCTTTGATGGAATCAAACTATCTACTCCAAAGGCATAAACCGCATCCACCGCATTGACAGGTGTATCCCAAGACGTGGTACGCTTCTCCTGAAGAAGCCAGCGCTTCATCTCATCAATAGCCTTTGATTTCGGATCCAGAATACGCAGGCCTTCTATCACTGCTACTTCTGTGGGGATTTTATAATCGCACCAACTATATTGGGCTTTACTTGTATCAAAATAGCGACCTGCTTCATCCGTATAGACAGAATATTCATTTATACTCTGCAGATATTCCTTCGCCTCACGGACATGATTGTTTTTTGCCAGGATAACTGCTGTCTTTGCCTTTCCATAAATAGTCATGGCTGAGCCATGATCTGCAATCAGATTCACCAGATAGGCTTTATCAGTCTCTCCCTTAGATGACAAAGACCGGCCGTCAATAGCATCCATATACAGGAAACGCAAGGCTTCCTCTGAAGGCAGGGCATCCTTAAATCCATGACTCTGATCATCCTTGAGCCGAATAACCTCATCATGCAACTTACCCGTCATCCAATTGAATGCCCGTTTCAGCATTTCCGCAGTTTCCTGTTGATTACCAGTCATTACATTCAACCGTACGAGAGCTTCGCTCACAGCCTCTGTCATATAAATGCTCCCATGCATTCCCGGCCACCAAGCCCAGGAGCCATCAGAAAGTTGAAGTTGGCGAAGTTTAGTCAAAACTTCATTTTGTCTGGATTGTATCAGGTTATCATCAAAAAGCTCACAGAGTTTCCGCTTCTGATCTGTTTGCCGATCAGCTTCGAGAACCCACGGTGTTTCACTTAACACGAGATTCTTCAGATCCTGATTCTGATCAAGTTGACTTATTAAAGTCGATTCCCCTGAATGATCCCGCTTCCAAAGTTCTAATACATTTTTCAGAACAGGATTCTGACGCATCAGATAAGCAGCTATACCATTCGCATAGTAGGCAGCAGCCAGACTTACAGCATTATCATGATCAGGTGTAGCAATAGAAGGCAGAGACTGGATCATCAACCAGGAAGGATGATTGGTATATTCCACCGTCAACTTCTTATTTATAGAGTTTGCAGGGAGCAGTGCCGTCAGGTCTATTGTTTTCCGACCAGGTTTATTCTGAGTAAAGGACAAAGTATTGGTTACAAGTTCCGTATTGGGTAAGACCGGCAGATAATGCTGCTCACCATCACGATAGCCGCTTCCTTCAGCTATCATCCGGCAGATCAGCAGACTATGGTCAAAACCAGCCAGTTTCCGGGTCAAATCAGAATGATTGGTCAGATCAACATTAAAGCCGACCACAGCAGTCTTTTCCGGTCGGATCGTATAACTGTGTGATTCGGAATAGACGATCTTCTCTGTTTCCGGATTCAATAACTCTATGCGTGCAATACCCGTAACCATTTTTGAGGAAGTATTTGATAACCTGCCGGTAATATTTGCCAAATCACCCTCACGGACGAAACGAGGCATATTCGGTTGAATCATAACTGTTTTCCGGGCTATCAACGTATCAGACAACTGACCGAAATTCATATAATTATCATGAGCGAAAGCCATGAAATGCCAGGTCGTCACACTTTCTGGAAGAGTAAATCTGATTACTATATTGCCATTATTGTCTGCTGTCAAGGCAGGATAGAAAAATGCTGTTTCTTTCAAGTTCTCTCGAAAACTGCTTACCGAATTTGGACTTGAAGAGCCAACTTTCTCATCAGTTTCTTGTGATTTGTCCATGGCTGTAGCCGGAACGGCCTGCTTTGACATCAGAGCCACCGGTGCATTATCATAAGCCATCCCACGAGATGCAGAATATTTCGATCCACCAAATGCCCTTACTTGTGGAAAAGAAGAATAGTTGAGCCTGTTACCTGTTTCGAAATAGATGGGATTAAAAGCACTGAGTTCTAAAGAACGATTCTCAAAAATTTTATAAGATCCTCTTCCATATACATTCACGAGGGAAAGATTGTCCCAGGCAGATTGCCAGAATGCTTCCGGAAGATTTCTGCTCAGACCCAAAGAAAAATTCCAGTTATGTTTCAGAATCTGGTCAAGACTTCCATCATACAGTACTGATAACAGTTGTGGTGATGCCGGACTGCCATCAGGATTTGTTACTTTCAAAGTCCAGGTCTCTTTCTGACCAGGTGTCAGGAAATCCCTGAAAGAAGACCATCTCAAGATCAAACGCTTATCGGGAAGAGGAGACTCAATCGTTGTCGTATGTGTATAAGTTACTCCATTCTTTATCCATACGTAGGTCAAGCGGATTCCGTCCCCATATTCAGGATGATTAACAAAACCACGTGTATGCAGTATAGAACTCTGGTCTATACTGCCACTTTCCAAAACTTTATTTCCGGAAAAAATTGTATACAGGATATGTTGATCAGGATCACTGCTTCCTACCTGGATATAGACAGGACGGCCATCTTTACGGAATTCTTTCGAGGACTGATAGAACCAGTCATGAGTGCTGATTGCCGGTTCCTTATCAGTCATCTTAAAGAGGACTATCTCTTGTTTCAACGTATCTGTCCCGCAGATGGCCCATAGGGTATGAACTCCTGATGTTAAACCGGAAACGCCTTTCAGCATACTCTTCTCATTCGTACCAGCCGTCTGTTCAGGGCCTGCATCAAAATGATAGTTCACAACAGCAGGAATATCTTTTCCGGCAGCATTCCGATACTGAAAGATGATTGTTTTCAAACTATCCGATTCTGCTTTATCCGGAAGATTACTACTAAAGGCTGTGGAATGGGTCCCCAGCGGCAGAGTCAGTTGGCCGGATTCAGTTTCTCCACCGGCATCTGTAATGTCTGCATTGACTTCAAAATCATAAAAACGAGCAGATCCTTCTTCCGGTCCTTCTACTACCATAGGCATGAGAACAGTAAACTCTCCTTTGTCATTGGTAACCGTCGTATCTGAATAGACTTCTGTCAAGCCCTCATTCATGCCAAAGGCTCTCCACCACAGAACCGGCCGGCGCATAACTCTATAACTTACTTTGGCATCCTGAACAGGAACCCCTGTATAACCTTTAGCGACAGCCTTCACCATGACAGTATCGCCTGCATGATAGATCTGCTTGACTTCTGGGAAAACGACTTGAAAAGTAGGACGCTTATATTCCTCCACATTGAAAGAAGCCACGGCAGTTTCTCCATGATGGTTATCTGAAAAGACAGCATATCGGCCTGTAAGGCCACCTGAAGGTAAAGTAAAAGTAGTTGAAGCGGTACCATACTCATCCGTAGTCAACTCTTTTTCATCTATCATTTTATTATTGGCATTTCTCAGGGTCAATTTTATTCTTCCCCCCGAAACCACTTTTGTATCTATCCCATTCTTTATGGTATAATCAATAGCTGCCACAGAAACCGTCTGTCCTGGACGATATATTTTACGGTCGGTAAATAACTTGATTTGATCGTTTTGCTGATTGCGATTATAATAGATATAACTCCCCCATATATCCATTCTCGGACAATAATGATCATTTGGGGTATAGACATCAACTTCAGGATTCTGGCGCGTAAAGTGATAAATGACTTCTCCTTTATCATTACAATGCAACGTGATGACATCAGCCGATTTACTTGAATTTTGGTGGCTGTCCGGGAATGTCAACCGGAGTGAAGCATTCTGTAAAGGTTGTCCGGTAGTCGCGCTGACGACGGCATATCTCATACTCTTTTCTGGTAACTCTTCTGCAAGGAGAGCTATATCAGAGACAAAGAAGAGTGCCCTTTGCTCGGCAACATCCCTATTACCCGTCGAGATTTTCAAAAGATAGATGCCTTCCGGTAAACCTTTCACTTCAAAGGAGTCCTTCATAATCTTATACGGTGGATAAACACCATATTGCTTCCTATCAGTAATCTGGTGAGCAGATGAGAGATACTTTTCCAACTTCTTATATTCACGACTATTTATCGTTGTCAATCCGTGATTGCCTGTCAATAAAGCCAATTGATCTGCATCCATCTTCAAACGCTGAATCGTCATTAAAAGGTTAGGGATATGACGAACCTGATCGATCTTTACCGCAAAAGGGCGATTAGGAATCATCACTTCACGCCCAACTGAAATTGAGAAAAACGGATTTGTGAGTGCTTTCCTCTCATTACGGAGAAAGCTCATACCCGGCCAACTCCCCCACTGAGACAGGGCAAAATCTATATAGTGAATACGATCAGCTACAGTGACATCATTTGCTTGCTGCATAAACCGATAACGCGCCAAAGCAAGTTCACCGGCGGCCGGAATATCTCTATAAACATGAATTAAAGAGTCTATACGTTGCAGGTATCTCGATTTACTGGCTTTCAGCACATCTACCTTCTGGGTAGCATCCATCTGTTTCCAGGCCATGACACAAGAAGCCGGTCGGTTACCTGCCTTTTGGTAATAATCCAGCAAAGTCTTATAATCCCGAGCTTGAAGCCCAATGACATGCAGGAGGTCATTACCGAAAATATTACTGTCAACACCTTTTGTAAACAACGGATTATACGCTGAATACTGCTGCTTTGCCAACAGATCAGGATGACTCATTGAAAGTGCATAATATTTCCGGCTTTGAAGAATATGATCAGCACCCAATGATGGATTTTCCGCATAAAACCGACCTAATGCTGACTCATAAATAGCAGCAAGAACCTGATCGGAAGATTCTGCTTCCCGGGCTTTAATCTTCAAACGTTCTATTCCGACAGATAATGAATCTGGAGAAATACTTGATTTCAAAGAAGCCGTCATCAACTCAGCTGAAAGCAATTGACCATAGTTATGATCAACTTCAGATTTGAAAGAAATCTGTCCCAGGATATTCAACTCGGTCTTAGGCAGATCTTTATTCCGGGCTTCAGTAAATTGCTTCCATAGAGAATGGTAACTGTCAGCCATCATTGCTAAAGGCAACAATATATATAATAAAGCCAAAGATAATATTCTCTTTCCCATAATCTATATCGTCAAAATATTATTTTGTTGTATACGCAAAGATAATGCTTTTTATCCAGATTCCTTGTTAGATAGGACTACTTTTTATATTTTTGCAACATTACTACAGAACTATAAAAATTCTGACATATCAACAAATGTCCAATAGTCAAGTAATCTGATACGACAAATTGAGCCAAATCACACTTCAGGCAGCATAAGTAAACGCCACATTGACAGATGGCTCAGCCATTATGACAGTACTCCTGCTTAGGCATAGGATTTGAGCAAGTTCCTTACAGAAAGGAATAAGAAAAACAAGAAAGGAAAACAGAATATGACATTCGACAAATTTACCATTAAAGCTCAAGAAGCTATACAGGAAGCTGTGAATATTGCCCGGCAAAGTGGACAACAGGCCATAGAACCTGTACATATTCTGGAGGGTGTACTCAGGAAAGGGAAAGATGTAACAAACTATATCTTTCAGAAACTCGGGGTCAATGGTCAGATGATTGAAAACTCTGCTCAGCAGGAGATTCAGCATTTACCGAAAGTCTCCGGAGGAGAACCCTATCTGAGTTCAGAAAGTAACAGTATTCTCCAGAAGACCATGGATATTTCTCAGAAAATGGGAGATGAATTCGTCAGCATCGAGCCGATGCTGATCGCTCTTATCAAGTCCAACTCCGCAGCAGGCCGTATCCTCAAGGATGCCGGTTGCACAGAGAAAGAAATGGAAAAAGCCATCAAGGAACTACGTGAAGGGCAACAAGTAAAATCACAGAGTGGTGATGAAAACTATCAGGCTCTGTCTAAATATGCGAAGAACCTTATCGTACAGGCACGCGCAGGAAAACTCGATCCGGTCATCGGCCGTGATGAAGAAATCCGTCGTGTACTTACGATTCTCTCACGCCGGACCAAAAACAACCCTATCTTAATCGGTGAGCCTGGTGTCGGCAAGACGGCTATCGTGGAAGGTCTCGCTGAACGTATTGTCCGTGGGGATGTCCCGGAAAATCTGAAGGACAAACAGGTTTATTCTCTTGATATGGGTGCATTGATTGCGGGTGCCAAATACAAAGGTGAATTCGAGGAACGCCTGAAAAGTGTGATCAAAGAGGTGGAACATGCCAATGGGAATATTATCCTCTTCATTGATGAAATCCACACCCTTGTGGGTGCCGGTGGCGGAGAAGGTGCCATGGATGCCGCAAACATTCTAAAACCAGCTCTTTCCCGTGGAGAATTGAGGACCATCGGTGCTACCACCCTAAATGAGTATCAGAAATACTTTGAGAAAGATAAAGCTCTGGAACGCCGTTTCCAGACGGTTATGGTCGATGAACCGAGTGAAGTGGATGCCATTTCCATTCTAAGGGGTTTGAAGGAACGTTATGAAAATCACCATAAAGTCCGTATTCAGGATGATGCTTGCATCTCTGCTGTAAAACTCTCGGAGCGTTATATCAGTGACCGTTATCTTCCGGACAAGGCTATTGACCTGATGGACGAGGCGGCTGCAAAACTCCGTCTGGAACGTGACTCTGTTCCTGAAGAACTCGACGATATTGACCACCACATCAAGCAATTGGAAATTGAAAGAGAGGCTATCAAACGGGAAAATGACCAACCGAAGATCAAACATCTTGATAAGGAACTTGCTGATCTGAAGGATAAGGAAAAATCATACCGGGCAAAGTGGGAAAGCGAAAAGAATCTTGTCAATAATATTCAACAGGATAAACAGCAAATCGAGCAACTTAAATATGAGGCTGAAAAAGCAGAGCGTGAAGGCAATTATGAACGTGTCGCAGAGATCCGTTATTCTAAACTGCAGCAACTGAATGATGACATCAAGAAAATTCAAACCCAACTCAAAGATACGCAGGGAGGTGCTGCACTCGTAAGAGAGGAAGTTACCCCTGACGATATTGCAGAAGTGGTAAGCCGTTGGACCGGAATACCGGTGACACGGATGATGCAGAGTGAACGAGAGAAACTCCTCCACATGGAAGATGAACTCCACAAGAGAGTTATCGGACAGGAGAAGGCCATCAAGGCCGTTTCTGATGCGGTCCGCAGGAGTCGGGCAGGGCTACAAGACCCCAACCGTCCTATAGCATCTTTTCTATTCATCGGTACGACAGGCGTCGGCAAGACTGAACTGGCAAAAACTCTGGCTGAATACCTCTTCAACGATGAATCCATGATGACCCGTATAGACATGAGTGAATATCAGGAAAAATTCAGTGTTTCTCGTCTAATCGGTGCACCTCCGGGGTATGTAGGCTATGATGAAGGCGGTCAACTGACGGAAGCTGTCCGGCGTAAACCGTACAGTGTGGTGCTCTTCGATGAAATAGAGAAAGCTCATCCGGATGTATTCAACATTCTGCTTCAGGTATTGGACGACGGACGCCTGACGGATAACAAGGGACGGGTCGTGAACTTCAAGAACACCATCATCATCATGACCAGTAATCTGGGAAGTGATCTGATTCAGGCAAAACTGGAGAAAATGACGGATGCCAACCGTGAAAGTGTCATCAACAGTACGAAAGAAGAAATTCTGGAAATGCTGAAGAGAACCATCCGCCCTGAATTTCTGAACCGAATAGACGAAACCGTCATGTTTCTGCCTTTGACGAAAGTCCAGATCGGAGAAATTGTACGCTTACAGTTGAACCATGTAGCCAAAAGACTGGCAGACCAGGGCTTCGTCCTCAAATGGACAGATCCAGCGGTCAAATACTTGGCAGACGTAGGTTATGACCCCGAATTCGGTGCCCGGCCTGTGAAACGTGCCGTGCAGGATTACGTACTCAATGACTTGAGCAAACAACTCCTGGCCGGAAAAGTAGACCACACTCAGCCTATCACCATTGACTATTTTGGCAATGGGCTCGTCTTCCGCAACAAGTAATCATTGATCTGATCAATAATTGTATTTTGAGAAGACCGGACGAAATTCAAACTTCGCCCGGTCTTTTTATTTCTGTATCTAAAACAGTATCTTAATAGCGTACGGTTATCTCTTGTCCTGCAGGTATCTTCACAGGCGACTTGCCCGGCAAGTTCAGCCAGCCCGTACCTTCTGTTGACTTCACCTTCACCTGATGACGGTCCATATAGACATTGACCTCACCATGCGGAGTAGGCACACTTCCTTTCATCCATTTCAATCCACCCAATACAGGAGTGACCTGATATTCCTTATAGCCAGCCTCAGAAGGGACAACACCCAGGAAATACTTTCCTAAAAGATAAATCGGACTTGCTCCCCAGGCATGACAAAGACTTTTTCCATACGGACGGCCATACATAGACAGGTGCCCGGACAACGGTGCCAGTTTGCCTTTATCCAAACTCGGATCATAGGATTCCCAGAAAGTGGTACAGCCATGACGCATCATCCCGCCCCAGTAATTCTTCATCTGACCAAGCACATCCCGTTGCTTGCCCATCTTACAGAGTGCATCCATCTCATAGAAACGCATATAAGGTGTGGTAATCGGCATAATCTTGTCATTAAACAGAACCCCTTTTGCAACTTCCTCTTTCTGCTGTTGATTGAGATAACCAAATAAGATGGCAAAGATATTCGCATAACGGGTTATCGGGCGGGTAAGTAATGTGGAATTCTCTTCAGAAGGAATGACATTATGTACAAATGCATGACGATCATTATCCCAGAACGTCGATAGGATTCTACCACGTAACTGCTCTGCGAGTTGTTCATATTTCTGTTGCTCAGCCGGATGATGAGTCAGACCGGCACAGAGAGACATATCTTCCAGACTCTTGCAGAAAAGTATCTGTTCGAAGGATAATTCCCCATGCTTGTCCATCGGTTTTGGAGACCAGTCAACAAATACCCAGTCTCCGGAAAGCCCCTCAACCATACCATTTTTGTCTGTACGACTCAGTACGTAATCCATCAGTGTTTTCATCTGCGGATAGATCTGGCTCACGAAATGCTGATCACCTGAATACATATAATAATCATAGATGCCAAGAAACCAGTAGAAGGTATAGTCCATAATCGTATTGATATGTGAGGTCACCGGATCCTTACCCCGAAGAAGCCAGGTAGTGCGCTTGACACAATCACTATCAAAGAAAAGATAATCATTCATCAGATAACTCTGGCAGGCATCACCTCCCCATGTCCAACGGTCACGTTTGATACCATCAATGAAAAATTCACGGGTAGTAAGACGAAGGGTATACTCTCCTATTTTCCACATCCGGTTAATCTCATCATCATTACATTCAAATGAAGCCCGGTCAGTTTCCTGAGCATATTCATATAGCATACTCATACTCTGAAAGTGCACAGTAGGATCTGATTCCACATAGACATATCGGAAAGCCTTACTATCTGATGTAGCGAAGGCAGAACCCTCCTTTTTCAGATCTCTATGGTTCGATAAATCTACCATACGCTGAGGAGAAGCCATAAACTCATCCAGTGTTTCACAATGTTCCTTATCCTGAGCTTCCTCTGCACTCTCCCCATAATAAACACGGATATTCCCCTTTCCGGAAAGATCGTGAAAAACCAGATAACCAAAAGTCTCCTTTCCAAAATCATATAACACTCCACCTTGGGAAGTTTTCTTTGCAGAAAGGACATCCTGCGGCTGGCAATTCAGATGAAACAGAGAAGGACGCTGCTCAGGGGTATCAAAATTCCACGAACCGGCATCCATATATACACTTGCACTCGTATCACTGGCTTTTCCAGAGGCATCAATCCACTCCTTATCCTCATTCGTTACTTTCCATGTATCATCACTCTTGATCGTTTTACCGTTGACAAAGATAGCCGGGGGAGTAGTCTGGTTCCAGACTTTGACATTCAGATGATGCTTTCCTGCAGAAAGGGTAAAAACATCCGGCATGCCAAATAGCATCTTCCCGTCAATCTTTATATTGTACATTCCTTCTACGTCAATCTTGACCGTCTCAGGCTCTTTTAAGTCCAAGATCTTGGAAAATTCGACGGTGACATAATGACTATCTGATTTCCAGAACGGCGGGAAAAAGGCCCCACGATCCGTACGGCGATTATTCATCCGGTTACCCAGCCATATCTCATAATCACCCGGATACCATATCCATGTCTGTGAATAAGACAACTCACAGAGACAGGAGAAAGCAAGAATAAGAAAGAGTTTTTTCATCACTTCAATTTTATTTTATAGATCCATAAATACCAATTGTTTTTATTACTTGTCTATCGGGATAAGGAACACCCCGCCCTGTTCTTTATGACCTCAGGAACCTGAGGCCCATTATCAATCCATTTGTCATCAGGACCCGTAGCATTTTTCAGATATTTATCCGTTGGTGTCCAGTTGTCTTTCAGTGTAATATGGCTGCTCCCCTCATCGGTATAAAGATAAAACCAATGATCCGGATCATGCACATAAGAGGGATGGGCTATATCCCGGATGACATTCTCGGAAATCATTGTCCCCGGCTGATTGCCCAAAGTATATATTCCCGCACAGTCGTAGACATGCCGGGCATAATCATACACCAAGTTAGCATACACCCGATTGTTCTTCATGCAAGTACTGTCTCTGTTCCAGCCCCAACCCAGACTGATTCCGGTATAAGAAACATGATGAATGGTATTATGCGCGATATTGATGTCACTCACATAACCTGCAGCAATACCCACACATCCCCAATCTTCATCGGAAACATCCGTAAAAAGATTATTGACAACCTGCTGGTTACGGCACACTTCACGCTGGTCAACAGGGAAGTAAGGAAGATGAGTTTCTAATCCGTCCGTTGAAAAACTGCCAGAGACATATCCGTTCATCGCAATATCGCGAAAAGTACAGTTTCGTGTCGTCCCGCCATTACAGCCAATGACATAATCCAGTCCGGAGCCACCTAAATGCTCAAACCGGCAACCTTCAAAGTTGATACCATCAGCATCATGCACCTCCACGGCAGCAACAGCCCGTCCAAGCCAACCCTGATTATCGAGTTTATGATTATTGGGACGTTCTATTTTCGGTTTCAACCGATAAGCCTCAGTCAGGTACATCCCCGCCTGAAGAGGAACATGTCCCTGAAAAGAAGGACGCATCCATGAAGTATAGGAAAACCGGACAGATGAGAAAGTCACGTTATCGACTTTCCGATCTGATGTTCCAGATACATCGACAAGCGTTTCCAAGGCCGGGGCTTCAACGTCAGCATCACGCATATTCTCACCCTTTTCAGGCATATAATAGAGTTTTCCACTCCGAATATCATGATACCATTCACCGGGTTTGTCCAACAGAGCCAAGGAATTAGTAAAGAAGAAGGGTGAATCATGCTTCGACTGATACATCGGAGAAGGCCAGGGGTGTTCAAACTGTATCCGAGCCTCCGGATTCTGGAACCGGATAGCGGTACTGTCACCATAAACAGTAATGCTGCTTACCCGAAGAACAGAAACGCACCACATCTCATGCAGGATCATTTCCAGGTACGGTGAACTCCTTTTATTCAATTTATACGCACTGACAGCGGAAGTCGGCACCCACAATATCCGGTTATGACGATCATAATTGACAATACGGGGCATCTTCTCAAAATCACTGACACTACGGGCCCGAATGGCTTTATGGCCATTTATCCACAACTGCCGGAAATCAAACGGACGACCGTTAAAATCGGGAACATCCGCCACCCAGAGTTTCCCGGATTTTTTCCAGTTTGTTATCTTTATTCCTCCTGAGATCACCACGTTCCCGGTACCTCTAATCTCCAGATTACTGTCTTCCGGTCTGAGGCAGATCGGTTCATACAACCGGTATGTACCGGGAGAAAGGACGATAGTAGACTTTGGATAAGCAGACTTGTTATTGAGTTGCAGATATTCCTGAGCCCCGACATGAACACGTCGGAATTCCCTGGCTTGACGAATAGCCTTGGAGATACTCTCTGGCGAAGTCGGTGACACATAGATAATCGTATCTGCTGCCATTACAGAAGTAGTTCCCTTCAGGAGAAACAGCAAAGTCAAAACAAATATGGCCTTTAAATCTTTAAATTTCATATCTATCGAAAAGATTCGGTTTAATTCTCAATTCAACAAGGGTACTATCTTTCAACATTCATCCAGACCGTCATATCCTCATTGCCACGATTACCCCAGGCATAATAAGGAATCAAACGGACATGAACTCTTTTCAACTGAGAAGAAACTGGACGGTAAAGCTCCTCTGAGTTCCATTCCGGTTGACTGCTCAGGATCGCCTCACCATCAAGGACATCCATCGGAACTCCAGCGATAGTGGTCTGGGAGACATCAAGTTTCATATCGGTGGGAATAATGACGTCATTGATATTCTTCCGGCCCTCTATATCACAACCTTCCAGACAATAGACAATCGGCCCGCGTTTTACGGCCACCTGATTCTTATCCTCTTCCACCAACGGATTAGCTTCCATGAACACGACATCCATCGGCAGATCCAGTACGATCTGATCACCTTTCTTCCAATTGCGGGTAAGTACTGCCCAATCACCTGCAGACGGTTGCCTCGACTGATTGACGGTTACGGAATAGCCGTGAGCCCAACCGGGAATATGCAAACGGATCGTCTTCAATCTCTTCGGTGTGCTCTTTAAAGTCAGGACAATCTTTCCATCCCATGGGTAACCGGTAGTCTGTTCGATGTACAGATCTTTGGTTTTCAATTCATTTGCTCCATAAAGAGTTACGGAAAGTTCTCTTCCATCCTTATTTACGGAATATGCATACTCCTGGGCTTCAGCTAAAGTCCGGACGGTATTCGGAGGACAACAGAAACAGGATATCCAACTCTGGCGCTCTTTCGGCCAACGTAAGGTATAGGGGAAATTCTTATCTTTCCGAAGTGCCTGTGTATAAAAATAGCGCTTGCCATCAAGGGAAATACCGGGAAGGATACCATTATACAATTCATTCTCCAACATGTCCAGATATTTCCCCTGCCCGGTAACCTCAAACATACGCCAGGAAAACAGGAGTTGTCCAACTTGTGCACAGGTTTCATTATGTGAAGTCTCATTAGGCAACTGGTACTTTCTTCCATAGGCCTGATGAACTTGCTGGATCAAGGATTGATCATAACTGGTACCATCAGGGGAAACCCCATCATACAATGCACCACAGCCACCTGTAATATATATCTTATGACTGGCAATATCATTCCAGATACTCGTCAGATTCTTCTCCAGTTGTTTTTCACCTGTCTCAGCATAAAGGTCAGCTACACCCGCATAAAGGTAATTAGCCCGTACAGCATGGCCCGTTGCCTCATACTGTTGGCGGAAAGGAATACGATCCTGATTATGGTCCTCACCGTTCTTAACCGAATCACGAATATCAACAAGTTCTTCCAGAAGGCGCAGATAACGAATATCTCCTGTTTCACGGTACATCTCAGCTACCCCCATATAATGGGACGGACAGATGGCATTACGTGCCAGCATACTACGAGAGTTCTGGAGTAAGTCACAAAGAAAATCAGCCGATTTCTTTGCACAACGGAATAGCGTATTCTCTCCTGTAACCCTTTTATGAATTATACCGGCCGTCATCAAATGTCCCAGGTTGTAAGTTTCAAAGTTCAATCTATTCGCAAGAGCTCCCTTCTGATGGCCGTTTCCGGTTTTAATACCGATGACAGTATTATCTATGCCAGAATCACCAAGACCTTCATTGCGTTCCTCTATCAGCACAGGAGTATGGATATAGCCATCTGCGCGCTGAGCCTTAGCTATCTCATGGATAAAGTGATCCATAAGATGATTCAACTTAGGATTCTTTGTAACCGCATAGACTGCGGCACAGGCTTCCAGCCACTTATACATATCACCGTCAAGAAACGGAGCACCGATATGGCTGCCCTTAGCATCTCCTGCTGCAATTTCAAAATTGCGAAAGCCATGAGAGATCTTCGGATCATTCCAGATCTTCCACATTGACCATAGCGCAGTATCTGCAACCATCTTAAAACGATTACCCCAGAAACCATTCGTCCAATGTACCGATCCCATGGGAGTATTTACTTGTATGGCATAC
>JAKVJW010000028.1 GCA_022486815.1 Prevotella sp.
CTTATAAGGTAGGATATGATATGCCTTCTTCTTTGTCTAAGGTTTTCAAGCAGTTTTATAATATCACACCAACAGAGTATAGAAATAATAAAAAGTACACAATTATGAAACCGTTAAAAATCAATTCCAATATGGAGTTATGCAGCAATGTTGTCAATCTGGAGCCGCAACATGCGATTTATATTTCTCTGATAGGTGACTATAAGAAACTGGATTATTGTTTGGCATGGAAGAAACTGTGGGACCACTTCCGTATGTCCGGTAAGTTTTCTGAAAAGATGGTGAATGGCAAAGGTGTCGATTCAGATAAGGTGCATCAGATGCTGGCGGATGGCAGAATTGCTCATGCTGTGATCTATCATGATGATCCTAATCTGACCGACTCTGATAAGAGAAGAGCTGATATCTGTCTCATCTTGCCTTTTAAGATTGAACCGAAGGGTGAGATTGGAATTAAGGAAATTGCTGGTGGCCGATATGTGGTATACCATTATCAGGGATCTTATAACCAACTTGATAAGGTCTATGATACCATTTTCGGTAAATATATTCCAGATGGAAATTACAAATTAGACGAGAGACCTTTGTTTGAGGTCTATCCTAATGATCCGGAATGTACTCCTCCTGACAAACTTCTGACTGAAATTCATATACCTATTATTTAAATATACTTGGGATTGCGATCTTTATGGTAGCAATCCCATAAGATTATTGTTGGGAGTTTGTTATGTTCTACTGGCTAGTCTGAGAATAGATACAACAGGAGTAAAACATCAGACACAGGAATGTTAATTGTTTTCTTTCTGTATGCGGAATCGGAAAGAGAAAAATAAATCCGTCAAGTGAGTCGGCTCTTCTTTAATTGAAGAAGAACTACGTAATTAAGTCACAATCATAATCACTTGGTTTTCATTTTACCGATAATAACAGATAGGTTTACCGAAATAGGGTTGTAAAGTTGGTTTTGAATTACTAACTTTGTACCGTTCTTATAAAATACAGATTTGATTTACTGTGATTGTTTCTTAATTAATGAATGAAATAAAATGAGAAAAAATGGTTTGAGAGGTCTCTTCTGGGCCCATAGTTCATCGTGACCAAAATGGTGCATTTCGCTACCCCGTTATGGTGCATTTCGCTATACCGATATGGTGCATTTCGCTATACCAAAATGGTGCATTTCGGTCACGGTCAGATTATTTGCTGCAAACTAATCAATCTGAGGATTGACTTTGATCTGATGACTATTTGATTATGAAAACAGATACATGGCCATGGTAATGAACCGGTTCTTGATGATTTCCAAAGTGACTGCATTCTTTTTATCTGGTTAACTAACTGGCAAATTGGTCATTTTACGAATATTTGAGGTCGGAATTGTTCAGTGTCCCTCCTGTGGGTCACGGATGAACTTGTTTTAGAAATAAAATTTGTTAAAAGTGAAATTGATGTGGTACGATGTTAAGGAATATTCTTTACCTTTGCTGTGTGAAAACTTAATCTCATTGAAAAGTTTTTATATACTACTGCTAGGTTTAAAAGTGGTATGAGGTATATTATATTTAAGGTGAATAATTTAATGTTTAAATAAGTATGAAAATAAAAGATTGTTTGTTCGTTGCAGTTCTTGCAGTCACTCTTGCCGCCTGTGGTGGGAAGAAGAAAGGTATGCAGTTGGGCAACAACGAGTATCCCGTACGTACGGTAGAGGCTTCCAGTGCTTCTTTGCAAACCACCTATCCTGCTACTTTCAAGGGTATAAAGGATGTGGAGATACGTCCGATGGTATCAGGGTTCATCACGGGCGTATTTGTTCATGAAGGTCAGGCAGTCCGTGCAGGACAAGTGCTTTTCACAATTGACAATCACACTTATCGTGCTGCTGTCCTTCAGGCTCGTGCAGCTGTAGGGACTGCCATTGCACAGATGAATACGACTCGCCTTACCTATCTGAATAGTAAAAAACTTTTTGCAAAGAATATCATCGGCAAATATGAGTTGCAGACAGCCTATGATTCTTACCGTTCAGCTTCTGCTCAGGTGTCTCAGGTCCGTGCTGCCGTGATTTCAGCCCGGCAGAACCTGACTTATTGTACGGTTAAGGCTCCTGTGTCAGGAGTTATCGGTAGTCTGCCCTATAAAATAGGGACACTGATTTCACCTTCTATTCAGGTTCCTTTTACTACGGTCAGTGATATCAGTAAGATTGAAGTGTTCTTCTCTATTTCGGAAAGTGAAATTATGAGATTGAGCCAGTCTTCAGGAAGTTTGCAGGCTGCCCTAGCTTCTTTCCCTCATGTGAAACTGTTGCTTTCGGATGGCTCTACCTATAATCTTCCGGGAAAGGTCGTTAAGATGAGTGGTATTATCGATCCGACAACGGGCGCAGTATCACTGATTGCTCATTTTTCTAATCCTCAAGGGTTATTAAGAAGTGGCGGATCCGGGCAGATTGTGATTCCGAGTGATAATAATCGTGCCATCATTATTCCACAGGATGCCTGCAATCAGGTTCAGGATAAGATATTTGTTTATGTCGTAGATCAATATAATAAGGTGAAGCTTACAGAAATTAAAGTAAACTCTCAGAATGATGGTGTTAATTATATTGTTACCAGTGGTTTGCATGTCGGAGATCGTATCGTAACTAAAGGTATCTCTTCGTTGACTGATGGCATGAAGATTGTGCCGATTACTGAGGCACAATATCAGGTGAATCTTGACAAGGCAGCTAAATTGGCTGCTAAGCAGAATTCTGCCAAAGGTTTCATCAATGCCATGAGTGGTAAATAATCGTTAAAAGTTTTAAGTTTCATATATGTCATTTACCAACTTTATAAAACGCCCGGTATTATCAACGGTAATCTCCATTACCTTGGTTCTGTTGGGTATTATTGGACTCATCAGCTTGCCTGTTGAACAATATCCGGATATAGCTCCGCCTACGATTGTCGTCTACACCACTTATCAGGGTGCTGATGCAGAAACGGTGATGAATTCTGTAATTACTCCACTTGAGGAATCTATTAATGGAGTGGAGAATATGACTTACATGACATCTACTGCTACTAATCAGGGATCAGCTAGTATAACCGTGTTATTTAAGCATGGAACCAATCCTGATATGGCAGCTGTGAATGTCCAGAACCGTGTCCAGCAGGCTCAGGCTTTGCTTCCTGCAGAGGTTACTCGTGTGGGTGTCCAGGTCATTAAACGTCAGACTTCTCAAGTCATCATGTATACTTTGACTAGTAAAGGAGGAAAATATGATGATCGATTCCTGACTAACTATAATGATATCAATGTCATTCCGGCTATTAAGCGTATTTCCGGTGTAGGAGATGTTCAGAGCCCCGGTATGAAGACTTATTCTATACGAATCTGGTTGAAGCCGGAGAAAATGAAACAATATGGACTGATGCCTACTGATATTACGAATGCATTGTCCGAACAAAATATTGAAGCTGCTCCGGGATCATTCGGCGAAAATAGTAATATGGCTTATGAATATACCATGCGATACAAAGGACGTCTGAAAACTCCTGAGGAGTATGGGAATATCATTATTTCATCCAATACAAATGGACAAACCTTACATCTGCGTGATGTCGCCAACATAGAACTTGGAAGTTTGATGTATTCTGTTTCCATGCAGAATAACGGACAGCCGTCTTCTATGGGTATGGTACAGCAGTTAGCCGGGTCTAATGCTACTCAGATCGCTGAAAATGTAAAAGCAGAACTGAAAAGTCAGGCTAAATCATTTCCTTCGGGGATGACTTACAAGATAGAATATGATGTAACAGAGTATTTAAATGCTTCTATTCATGAGGTTGTAAAGACTCTTTTCATCACCTTGTTCCTTGTATTTCTTGTGGTGTATGTCTTTCTTCAGGACTTCCGGTCAACGCTTATTCCTTTGATCGCCGTACCTGTAGCACTGGTAGGTACATTCTTCTTCCTGCTCTTGTTTGGATTCTCCCTCAACTTGTTGACGCTGTCGGCGTTGCTTCTTGCTATCGCTATTGTGGTCGATGATGCCATTGTGGTGGTTGAGGCGGTTCATGCTAAACTGGATCAGGGATATAAGAGTTCTTTGACTGCGGCCATTGATGCCATGAATGAAATTTCTGGAGCTATTATCTCAATTACCCTGGTAATGGCTGCGGTGTTTATCCCGGTGTCATTTGTCGGTGGAATATCGGGAACTTTCTATAAGGAGTTCGGTATCACGATGGCTATCAGTATCGTTATTTCTGCGTTGAATGCCTTGACGCTGTCACCTGCACTTTGTGCAATATTCCTGAAACCTAAGGGCGATGGGGATAAAGAGAAGAAGATGTCATGGATTGATCGTTTTCATGCAGGGTTCAATGCTACCTATGATAAAGTACTGGTGAAATACAAGAGGGGTGTAGAACGTGTGATCAACCATCATGTTATTACTGGCATCATTGTTCTCGTCGGTATAGTTGCTCTGGTTGTTCTGATGTCTGTTACAAAGACTGGACTTGTGCCGGATGAGGATACAGGTACTTTGTTTGTTACGACTTCATTACCTCCAGGTACATCTATGGAACGTACCAAAAAGGTATGTGATCAGATTGACAATATGCTGGCTGATAATCCGGCAATAGAAACACGAGAGAAAATCGTAGGATACAGTTTTATTGCCGGTCAGGGTTCTAATCAGGCAACTTTCGTGGTTAAACTGAAACCGTATAAGGATCGTCCAAGTGGTTTCTTTTATAATCTTGAAGGACTTTGGCATGGTGATGGACTGATGCGCTTCTTTGTTAATCCGATGTCCAATACTTCCGTGTTGGGGATGATTTATAAACAGACAGCTAGTATAAAGGGCGCACAGATACTCGCATTTGCTCCGCCTATGGTACCTGGTTTCAGTGCTACTAATGGTCTGACTTTTGTGGTGCAGGATAGAACCGGCGGGGATTTGAATAAATTCTTCAACATTACCCAACAGTACCTGGCTGCTTTGAACAAGCGCCCGGAGGTCAGTAATGCGATGACATCTTATAACCCTAACTATCCACAATATATGGTTAATGTGGATGTGGCAAAATGTAAGGAAGGTGGTACTTCGCCTGCTGCTGTCTTGGCTACTCTTCAGGGTTATTATGGGGGAATGTATGCCTCTAACTTCAATCTCTATGGTAAATTGTACCGTGTGATGATTCAGGGTGAAGTGGCAAGTAGAATGCGTCCAGACGGACTCTCTCGGATTTATGTCCGGACAACCAATGGAATGGCTCCTATTAATTCATTCATAACCTTGCAACGTGTATATGGGCCTGCCAATATCGGCCGGTTCAATATGTTTACCAGTATCAATATTAATGCGAGTCCTTCTGCAGGTTATTCCTCAGGTCAGGCTTTGAAGGCTGTCCAGGAAGTTGCTAAACAGACTTTGCCCTCAGGTTATACAATAGACTATTCGGGATTGACTCGGTCGGAGGCTCAGTCTTCTAATACAACAGGACTCATTTTCCTCCTTTGTATTGTCTTTGTCTATCTGATTCTGAGTGCACAATATGAGAGTTATATCTTGCCTTTGTCAGTAGTGCTTTCTGTGCCGTTCGGTCTGGCGGGAGCATTCCTGTTTACCAATATCTTCGGGCATTCTAATGATATCTATATGCAGATCTCGTTGATTATGCTGATTGGTTTGTTGTCCAAGAATGCGATTTTGATTGTGCAGTTTGCTCTTGAACGGCGTAGGACAGGTATGGCTATTAAGTATAGTGCTATCCTGGGCGCCGGAGCTCGACTTCGCCCGATCTTGATGACTTCTCTGGCTATGATTATCGGTTTGCTGCCATTGATGTTTGCTAGTGGAGTAGGTAAAAACGGTAATGAAACTTTGGGTGCTGCTGCCGTGGGTGGTATGTTGATTGGTACTTCAATCCAGATTTTCATTGTTCCGGCTTTGTTTGCCGTCTTTGAATGGCTACAGGAAAAATTCAAACCGTTGAGGTTTGATGATGAGAAGGTTTCTGAAGAAGTAACTCAGGAGTTGAAACAGTATGCTAATTTCCCTACTCAGGGTGAAGTTAAATAAGGAAGGTAAATTTATGAAGAAACCAAATATAATCGTTATAGGCTTTGCAGCTTTGGCTCTTACCGGTTGCAAAAGCCTTTACGGAACTTATGAACGCCCGGGCGTGAACACAAAAGGCCTCTTTCGGGATAGTGCCTCTGTTGCTGATACTCTTGCGGTGAAGGATACCTCTAGTTTTGGCAATCTACCGTGGCGTTCTGTCTTTACCGATCCGCTGTTGCAGGATCTGATAGAGAAGGGATTAAAAAATAATCCGAATTTACTGAATGCTGCAATTAATGTACAGGTAGCAGAAACTCAACTGAAGTCTGCGAAGTTGGCCTTTTTACCAGGGTTCTCTTTTACTCCTAAAGGTACAATTTCTTCCTGGGATGGCAATAAAGCGAATAAGACTTATTCTTTGCCCATAAATGCGAGTTGGGATGCTGATATCTTCGGAACACTTACAGCTTCTAAACGTAGCGCACAGATGGCTCTTCTGCAGAGAAAAGATTATCAGGTGGGCGTACAGACTCAATTGATTGAGAATATTGCGAATCTGTATTATACCCTTGAGATGCTTGACAAGCAGGTGAAGATGGTCGATGATATGGCCGGACTGACTAAAAGTACCTGGGATATCATGAAGTCTGAAAAGGAATTGGGACGTGTCCGTTCTACTGGCGTAGAGAGTGCTGAAGCTAACTATTATTCAGTATTGACTCAGAAAACTGATTTGCTGCGTCAGATCAGGGAAACAGAAAACTCTCTTTCGCTCCTGGTTGGCGAAGCAGCACATTCTATTCCTCGAGGACATTTGGACCAGGAGACTTTGCCCGCTGAGTTCTCTATGGGCGTTGGTATCCAACTACTGCGTAATCGTGCTGATGTTCATGCAAACGAGATGGCCCTTGCAGGATGTTTCTATAATATAGAAGAGGCTCGGAGTCGTTTCTATCCTGCATTGAACATTTCTGCCAGCGGGGCTTTTACCAATAGTGGTGGATTGGGTATTACTAATCCTGGAAAATTGCTGCTCTCTGCTGTTGGAGCCTTGACTCAGCCCATCTTTATGAAGGGACAACTGATAGCCGGACTGAAAGTTGCAAAGGATCAGTATCAGATGGCTTACAACGATTGGCAGAATTCTATCCTTAAAGCTGGGAGCGAAGTCAGTAATGCTCTGGTTTTGTATAATTCTTCGGCTGAGAAGAGTTCCATAGAGGCTAAGCAGATTGATGTGCTGAAGAAAAATGTTGAGGACACAAGAGCTCTGATGGGACAGTCGAATACAACATATCTTGAAGTGATTCAGGCACAGTCTAGTCTTCTCAATGTCGAACTTTCTAAGGTGGCTGATGATTTCTATAAGATGCAGGCAGTAGTGAATCTCTATTCTGCTTTGGGCGGAGGATCCAATGAATTGTATGCGGCTAATGAACAGGCTGAGGTTAAGAGTGCAGTTGCAACTAAGGTTGCAAAGCCAGCCCATTCTTCTAGTGTGAAACGTTAAGAAATAGTTCAATATGGCAAATAAAATAAGTGATAAAGCTGTTATCGGACCTGATGTAAAGGTTGGTGACCATGTAACTATTGGTCCTTTTGTTTCCATTTTCGGAGATGTCGTCATAGGTGATGATGTGACTATCTATCCTAATGTGAGTATATCTGGAAAGATAGTTATTGGCAATCGCTGTACACTTTTCCCTAATGTAAGCATCATGAGTGGTACCCGGCTTGGGGATGATAATATGGTATGCCAGAATACTGTGCTGGGGGCTCTTCCTCAGGACTTTAGTTTCCATGGTGAGGAAACGGAGTTGATTATTGGCAATCAGAATATTATCCGTGAAAATACAGTGATTAACCGTGCTTCCCATACAGGTGGACAGACGGTTATCGGTAATAATAACTTCCTGATGGAAGGTACTCATATCTCTCATGATACGAAAGTAGGTGATAATTGTGTATTTGGATATGGTACCAAGATAGCCGGTAGTTGTGAGATTGCAGACCGGGTGATATTTTCATCCAGTGTCATTGAAAATAGCAGCACTCGAGTAGGTGTGGGGTCTATGATCCAGGCGGGAACGACTTTCTCAAAGGATGTTCCTCCTTACATCGTTGCCGGTGGTAACCCTGTGAAATATAATGGGATCAATTCTGTGATGATGACCTCATTCGGCGTGGAAAAGAAAATTCAGAATCATGTAGCTAATGCTTATCGACTGGTGTTCCACAGCCAGAACAGTGTGCTTGATGCTGTACTTCAGATTAAAGACCAGGTGCCGGATGGACCGGAGATTCGTAGTATCGTCAATTTTATCGATGCCTCCCAACTGGGTATCATCGGGAAAATATGGTGACAGGAATCTCTCTGGTTTAAGCAAAATTCTCTATATTCCTCATATCTGCTACATACAGATGTGAGGAATATTCGTAAATAGGTGTCTTGTCAATAGGAAGCGGTACAAATCAAACCTTCCAATTTCACCAGGTCTCGTATAGTATTCAGTTCGTCGGGAGTGGCTTTCCTGAGGTCCTGGTCCGGCGTCTCACGATCAATAGTATAGATCATAACTTTCTTGGGAGAGATATCTACAAGTGCCTTTATCCATGGCTTTACGTATTCTTCGCCGGTGTTATCAACACTTTTCCCGTTGATGGTTCCTTTCATAAACATCGTTTGTATAATAAGGCGTCCATGAAAACTTTTTAGTCCTTCTATTATCCTTTGTACATGATAGTTGGTGCTTGTCGGACGATTGACTAATTGAATGTATTCTGGATTGACAGTATCCAACTTCAGAATATTGTTATCTACTTTCATCAAGGCTCCATGTACGTCTCCTCGAAAAATCCGGGTGGCGTTGCTCAGTACGGATATTTTCGCTTTTGGACAAAACTGATTACGTAAGGTGATGGTATCATCTATGATTCCTGCAAAATCCGGATGTCCGGTGGGTTCTCCATTACCAGCAAAAGTAAGAACATCGGGGTGCTCATCGTTTTGATGCATCTCTCTTAATTTTGACTTTAAGGCCTTAGTGACTTCTTCTCGGGTTGGACGCCGTGTCGTCGTCCTGCGGTCTTTGTTAAACCCGCATTCGCAGTAAATACAGTCAAAATTGCATATCTTTCCATCTGCCGGCATCAGATTAATACCGAGAGAAAGACCAAGTCTGCGACTATGTACGGGACCATATATGGGTGATGGATAAATTGTAGTACTCATTGTCGTTTTTGGAATTAAATATTGCCACCGGCAATATGTGTTGTAGTTCTGCAAAGGTAGAAAATTAATTTGAACGGAACTTCCTGATTGGGAATTTCCATGTTAATACTCGTTAAACGGTTGCGTTTTAAAAGCTTTTATAGTATATTTGCAATTCAAATAGGTAAATGTTGCTCTTTTTTGAAGTTGTCTTTCATTGGAGGATAGAGTGAGTGACATGCAGAAGATATTTCTAAAATACCCTTGATAAGGATGGGAAAGAATCGTCAAAACTCCCGTAATCGTCATGGATTACAGGTCGTTACTCTATGTATAAGTACCGCTATGGTACTCGTTTTGTTAGGATTAGTTGTCTGTTCTACATTGTTGGCACGGAACCTCTCAACGTATGTGAAGGAGAATTTTGTAGTCCAGATGATGCTTGATCAGGATATGACCGCTCCTGAAGCCCAACAGATTTGTAACAAGTTGAAGACGCGTCCTTATGTCAACAGTTTTCATTATATCAGTAAGGAAGAGGCTTTGAGAGAGGGGACCAAAGACTTAGGGGCTGACCCGAGTGAATTTGCAGGAGTGAATCCTTTTCTTTCTTCTATCGAAATTACGATGAAGGGAAATTATGCAAATGATGATTCTCTCAGATGGATATCCAAGGAACTGAAGGCTTACCCTAAGGTCAGTGAAATCGATTATCAGAAAGACTTGATCAATGAAGTCAATGAGAATATAGCTAAAATCAGTGTTGTTTTGCTTGTCATCGCGCTGTTGCTTACCTTCGTGTCTTTCTCTTTGATCAGCAATACGGTTCGATTGGGGATTTATTCCCGTAGGTTCTCTATTCATACGATGAAACTTGTGGGGGCTTCCTGGGGATTTATCCGAAAACCTTTTATTACTGATGCTATTCTTGTTGGACTGATCGCTGCGTTCCTATCTTGTGTTATCTTGGGTTGTGGATTTTATGCTCTTTATTGGTATGAACCTGGAATCCTTACTATCCTGACGTGGCGTGAGATGGCAATTACAGGAGTATCAGTGTTCCTTTTTGGAATGGTTATCACTGCTATCTGTGCAAGTATCTCCGTAAATAAGTTCTTGAGAATGAAGGCGGGGGAATTGTACAAGATCTGATGCTGCTTCTATTCTATATAAAATTAAGGAGAAATCATTTAAAAATTTATGGATAAAAGAAATTATGCATTCGATAAAGTCAATTTTATCTTGTTGGCTGTCGGCATGTTAATTGTGGTCATCGGTTTTATACTGATGGCTGGACCTGGTTCTAATGAAACACATTTCGAACCTTCGATTTTCAGTGTCAGGAGAATCAAAGTTGCTCCTGTGGTGTGCCTTGTTGGTTTTTTGTCTATGATTTATGCTGTTGCCAGAAAACCTCATGACCGGAAAAATTCAGACAAGGTGTCGGATTTAAAAGACTCTCAGGTACTAGATGAGTCTTCTGACGACAAACATTAATTCATTATCGGAATTTTTCTTATGACTTTATTTCAAACTATTATTATTTCTATCGTAGAGGGCTTGACAGAGTTTCTTCCGGTTTCTTCTACGGGACACATGCTTATTGCTGAAAATCTTCTGGGTGTACAGAATTCAGCTTTTGTCAGGGCTTTTACTATTATTATACAGTTTGGCGCTATTCTCTCTGTAGTTGTACTTTATTGGAAACGTTTTTTCCATCTTGATCATTCTCCTGCCCCCGTTGATAGTAATAACTGGAATAAATTCAAGCATAAGTGGAATTTCTATTGGATGCTTCTCGTTGCTTTCATTCCGACTGCAGCTATTGGTCTTGTTATGAAAAAATCGGGAGCCATAGATTTCTTTCTTGATCCCGCACATGCCATTTGGATTGTCCCGTCTACACTTATTGCCGGTGGAATCTTTATGTTGTTTTGTGATCGGATTTTTAATAAAGGCAGAGATGAGAATCGGATAACGGAAAAGCGTGCCTTCTGGGTTGGCGTTATTCAGTGTATCTCTATGATTCCCGGTGTATCCCGCAGTATGTCAACTATAGTTGGGGGAATGTCTCAGAAACTGACTCGAAAGAATGCGGCTGAGTTTTCTTTTTTCCTTGCTGTTCCTACTATGGCTGCTGCTACTGGACTCGATGTTCTTGAACTTTTTGTCGGTGGCAATGCTGTCGGTACAGGTTGGGCTACTGCTCATAATCTTTTTCTGCTTGCAGTAGGATGTGCAGTCGCCTTTATCGTTGCTCTGTTTGCAATGAGGTGGTTTGTTTCTTTCCTTACCAAGTATGGTTTCCGGCTCTTTGGCTGGTATCGCATTCTTGTTGGTGGAATTATTCTGACCCTTTTGTTTATGGGGCATTCACTTGTCATATTTAATTGATGGATTTTATTAAGGGGGAGATCTTTTCTGTAGATAAACCTTATAGGATATCAAGTTTCGGTGCTTTGGCCCATGTCCGGTATTTGCTTAAAAAATACTTGCACCATAAAGTGAAAATAGGCCATGCTGGCACACTGGACCCTTTGGCTACAGGTGTGCTGGTTCTCTGTACCGGTGAAAAGACCAAACAGATAGAACAACTCCAACAGGGGATAAAAGAATATGTAGCAACGCTTCAACTTGGAGCTACTACTCCAAGTTATGACAGGGAGCAGACGGTAGATCATACTTTCCCGACGTGTCAGATTTCCAGGGATAAGATACTGGTGGCTTTGCAATCATTTATTGGTGATATCTTGCAGACACCTCCTTCTTACAGTGCTGTGAAAATCAATGGTGACCGGGCTTATGAATTGCGGAGAGCTGGAAAGAAAGTGGAGCTGAAACCGAAGTTGGTTCATATTGACAGAATCGAACTTGTTGATTTCAAACCTGAAGTCATGCAGATGACTCTCCGCGTGGTTTGCGGAAAGGGAACTTATATACGGGCTTTAGCTCGTGATTTGGGTAGAAAACTTGATAGTGGTGCTTTTCTTACTTCACTTTGTAGAACGAAATCAAGTGGATTTTCTTTGGCCGATAGCGTTGACTTTGATCATATTGATGGTTGGTTGAGAAGTAGGATAGCTCCAGAGAATTATGAATCGAAAAACCTTTATAGGTAAAAAGAAAGGAGAATAGGAAGTGATATGAAATTATCTCAGTTTAAATTTAAATTGCCGGAGGAACTTGTGGCACTGTACCCACATCAGTCACAACATACTATTACTAAAAAGGATGGTATGAAAGAAACGTTTACTGTGACGCGTGCTGATGAATGCCGGTTAATGGTGGTTCACAAGAAATCCGATAAGATAGAGATGTTCAAGAAGGGCGCAAAGGGTAAACCTGTTAAGGGTGAATTTCTATCCTTTGGAAACATACTTGACTATTTTGATGAGGGTGATGCCTTTGTCTTCAATGATACAAAGGTCTTCCCGGCTCGTCTCTATGGTACTAAAGAAAAAACGGATGCAAAGATCGAGGTGTTTCTCCTGCGTGAACTTAACCAGGAAATGCGCTTATGGGATGTCTTGGTAGAGCCTGCTCGGAAGATTCGTATTGGCAACAAACTCTTTTTTGATGATACGGGTACGATGGTAGCAGAGGTTATCGATAATACGACAAGCCGAGGACGTACGCTCCGCTTTCTCTATGATAGTCCTCATGAGGAGTTCAAACGTAACCTTTTTGCTTTGGGTGAGGCTCCGTTGCCAAAATATGTGATTGACAGGCGGGATAATCACCATGCCACATCGGATGATTTGACTAATTTCCAATGTGTGTTTGCTAAAAACGAAGGGGCTGTGACCGCTCCTGCAACAGGACTTCACTTCAGCCGTGAACTTATGAAGATGATGGAGATTAAAGGGATTCGTTCTGCCTTTATCACTTTGCATTGCGGACTGGGTAATTTCCATGAGATTGAAGTAGAAGACCTGACAAAGCACAAGATGGACTCTGAAGAGATGATCGTCGGTAAGGAGGCATGTGATCTGGTTAATGATTCGAAGAGAAATGGTCATCATGTTTGTATCGTAGGGGCAAGTGCGGCAAAGGCTACAGAGACTGCTGTGGGAACAGATGGACTTTTAAAGGAGTACAACGGATGGACAAACAAGTTTATCTTCCCACCGTATAATTTTGGCTTGGCTGACAGCATGGTGGTTAATTTCTATCATCCTGAATCTCCTTTGCTGATGAGTACTGCTGCTTTTGGTGGTTATGACCTTGTTATGAAAGCTTATAGTCTGGCAGTTAAAAACGGTTATAGATTCGGTTGCTTCGGAGATTCCCTTCTCATCATTAATGACTGATAGCTTTTACTTACAGTAGGATGATGTCGTAATTGAGGTTTGTAATTGGATGATAGGAATCCGTTTTTTCTAAAATTCATCGAAATGCATCAGATATATATCGCCCTTGGTTCTAATCTCGGTAATCGTAAGAAGAATATTGATGAGGCCATCACTCGTATCGGCGAGCGTGTCGGTACGGTTGACCGGTGTTCTTCTCTGATAGAGACAAAGCCTTGGGGCTTTCGCTCTTCTCATGATTTTATGAATTGCTGTATAGGGGTCCGTACTCAGCTTACTCCGAGAGGAGTGCTGGATACTACTCAATATATTGAGCGGGAACTTGGACGGCATGAGAAGAGTAAAAATGGGATTTATCATGATCGTGTCATAGATATTGATATTTTGCTTTACGATCATGTAAAGGTTGATGAACCTGATTTGAAGATTCCTCATCCATTGATGCTTGAACGTGATTTTGTGATGAAACCTTTGAAGGAAATTCTATCTGTAGACAGAAAATAAGAATTGGTCCTTGCAGAAGATAATGTACTAAATCTATAGATAATCATAAATTTAAAATAAAAGGTCCGGCATGTTTTGATGCCGGACCTTTTATTTTTCTCGTACAAGTATTATTTGCGGAGACCTAAAGCTTTGATGATTGCACGATAGCGTTCAATATCGCGGTTATACAAGTAGTTAAGCAAAGCACGACGCTTTCCGACCAACTGGGTCAGGGAACGGGTCGTCACATAGTCCTTGTGATTGCTCTTGACATGCTCTGTCAAATGCTTGATACGATAAGTGAACAGTGCAATCTGAGCTTCAGAGGAACCGGTGTCTTTTTCATCTTTGCCGTACTTCTTGAAGATCTCTGCCTTTTTTTCTTTCTGTAAATACATGATTAAAAGGATTAATTTGTTAATGTAATCACATCCTTCCAGCGCTCTCTGCCTTAATCCAAACAGAACGCTGTCGAATGCACCGGAAAATCCGGAATGGGTACAAAGTTACGAATTATATTCGAGAATATGGGACTGTTTAATCAGGAATTTTGTACTAATTTGCACTTTTAACATTTTGTTTCATGATATTCTTATCTCCTGATAGCCTCATTGTCAAACTTTTTTTGTAATTTTGCAGTCGAAATTTTAAGGTAAAGTAAGAAATGCAAGACATTAGAAATGTTGCTGTTATTGCACACGTTGACCACGGAAAAACTACTTTGGTTGACAAGATGTTGCTCGCTGGTAAACTGTTCCGTGACGGCCAGGATGAAAGCGGTGAAGTATTGGACTCCAATGATCTGGAGCGTGAACGAGGAATCACGATTCTCTCGAAAAACGTCTCAATGAAGTGGAAAGATGTAAAAATCAATATATTGGATACACCGGGGCATTCTGACTTTGGCGGTGAGGTTGAGCGTGTGCTCAATATGGCTGACGGTTGCTTGCTCTTGGTTGATGCTTTTGAAGGTCCTATGCCCCAGACTCGTTTCGTGCTGCAGAAAGCACTCAAACTCGGGTTGAAACCGATCGTGGTTGTCAATAAGGTTGATAAACCGAACTGCCGCCCTGAAAAGGTCGCTGAAATGGTCTTTGACTTGATGTGCGATCTCAATGCAACTGAAGAACAACTGGAGTTTCCCGTTGTTTATGGTTCCGCTAAACAGGGATGGATGGGTGCAGACTGGAAGAAACCTACTGACAATATAGATTATCTTCTCGATAAGATTATAGAAGTGATTCCGGCCCCGGAGCGCCTTGAGGGTACTCCGCAACTTTTGATTACGTCTCTTGATTATAGTACTTATACGGGTCGTATCGCTGTTGGACGTATCAGGCGTGGAGTATTGAAAGACGGTATGAATGTGACGATCTGCCACCGTGATGGCTCTCAGGAGAAATGCAAGATCGGCGAACTGCATACCTTTGAGGGTATTACACATAAGCGAACTGATGAAGTGGGCAGTGGTGATATCTGCGCTGTAATCGGCATCCCTAATTTTGAGATTGGAGATACGATTACAGATTATGAGCATCCGGAGCCTTTACCTCCTATCGCTGTGGATGAGCCTACCATGAGTATGCTCTTTACAATCAATGATTCTCCTTTCTTTGGCAGAGAAGGTAAATTCTGTACTTCCCGCCAGATCGGAGACCGTTTGCATCATGAGCTGGAGCGTAATCTGGCTTTACGTGTAGAAGATATAGAAGGATCGAGAGATAAATGGATCGTCAGTGGCCGTGGTGTGCTGCACCTTTCAGTGCTGATTGAGACCATGCGCCGTGAAGGTTATGAACTTCAGGTGGGACAGCCTCAGGTTATTTATAGGGAAATTGATGGCAAGAAGTGTGAGCCGATCGAGGAGTTGACGATCAATGTCCCGCAGGATTATTCTTCTAAGATGGTGGATATGGTGACCCGCAGGAAGGGTGAGCTGATCAGCATGGATACGGAAGGTAATCGTGTGAATATTACTTTTAATATTCCTGCACGTGGCATTATCGGACTTCGTACGAATGTGCTGACTGCTTCCCAGGGTGAGGCTATCATGGCTCACCGTTATAAGGAATACCAGCCCTACAAGGGTGAGATCGTACGTCGTACAAATGGTTCCATGATTGCTATGGAGACAGGTACTGCCTATGCGTATGCTCTTGATAAACTCCGGGATCGTGGTAAGTTCTTCATTGATCCGGGTGAAGAGGTCTATGCCGGCGAGGTCGTCGGTGAGCATGTTCATGAAAAGGACTTGGTTGTAAACGTTACGAAGGCTAAACAGTTGACTAATGTGCGTGCCAGTGGTTCTGATGAGAAGGCTCGGGTGATCCCGAAGACTGTGATGAGCCTTGAGGAATGTCTCGAATACATCAAGGAAAACGAATACGTTGAGGTTACACCGAAGAGTATGCGTATGCGTAAGATGCTCTTGGACCATCTGGAGCGTAAGCGCGCAAATAAGAATTCTGAGGAATAAGAGAATGCTCTGAAAAGAGCTTCCATATAGGAATAAGGGAGAATTTAAATCATTTTCTGTGATAGGATATAGGTGGTTTCAGTTCTCCCTTTGCTTTTACATAATACTGGTCCGCACTTTGATCCTTGATTTCTGATAGGTCTTGCAGTACCTTTTGCCGCTTTGATACTTACGGTATTTAACAACTATAGCTTATGAAACGTCTTTTATTCATGTTGACAATTCTGGTTTCGGCTTTGACAATCAATGCTCAACCGGAAGCAGGGACTTTTTCTGCTATCCCTCGTATAGGTGTAAGCATCACCAATGTAAGCAGTAATATTCTGAAATTCGATTTCTCGGAAGATATCAGGAATTCTCAGTTTATGCCGGGATATATGGCGGGTGTTGATTTTCAGTATCAGATTATAAAAAACATTGCTGCTTCTGCTGGGGCTTTTTATGTTCTTCAGGGTTGTAAATACAAGGATATAGGAAATATAAAAGAAGAGCAGGGGAGTACTTCTTTCAGTGGCGCCTCTGACTGCCATGTCAATCTGGGATATGTCAATGTCCCGTTGATGATACACTGGTATGTGTATCAGGGACTGGCTTTGCAGACGGGACTGCAGATGGGCTTTCTGGTGAATGCCAAATCTCATCATACGGATACGGAATATACGGAAACGAAGGATGAGAGTGGAAAGATTGAACGCACATATTTGAAGGATGCGGACGGCAATCTCCTGAAGGATCACCAGTATACTTCTGACATAAAGGATCAACTGAGGTCTACAGACTTTTCCGTTCCTGTAGGCTTGTCTTATGAATATATGAATGTCGTACTTGATGCCAGGTATAATATCGGATTGAGAAAGATCTATAAATCCGGTGGTCATCATCGCAACGAAGTGTTCCTCTTCTCTGCAGGTTATAAATTTAATCTGTAGAAATTAAAAGTATTCTGTTTGAACTTTTATTTCGGATAACTCAGATTCTCCGGGTGGATGTTCTCCAGTATCTCAGTCAAGAATTTTCTTGACTCCCATTTTGCCATAGGCAGGTCGTGAAGGAGGTAATTGCCGCAGTCTTTTGGTAGTGCTCCCGGTATATCACCTTCGAAATCGGCTGTAAACTGGAAGGTTCTTTTTATTAGGTCTACAATGTCCTTGCTTTCCAGATCCCCTTTCAAGATACAGTAGAAACCGGTAAGGCAACCCATCGGCCCCCAATAGAGGACGCGGTCTTTCCATTCTGGATCGTTGCGCAGGAAGGTCGCACCGAGATGCTCTATAGTGTGGCTCGCTCCTGCATGAAGGACAGGCTCTCTGTTCGGCTCTTTCATGCGGATGTCAAAAGTCGTGACGGTATTGGAACCGACAGCATCCTTTCTGCTGACATAGATACCTCTGAGGAGTTTGTTGTGGTTAATGGTAAAACTGGTTATCTTTTTCATTTTTCTTGTTTTGAGGACGCTTGTCTGTGAACAAGCGTTTATGTTTCTTTTCATCCTTTCGGTGGGATGAAGATTATAATTGTTCCAGGAAGGTCTTGGTAGCCTGAAAACTCCCGTTGGCCATCTTGTTCCAGAAATCAAAATATTGTGTTGTTTTTTCGTCTTTCAGGGGGACATCACTGATGATCCGGAAAGAAAGGAAGGGAACCTGATAGATATGACAGGTTTGTGCAATGCTGCAACTCTCCATATCCACTGCCAGGGCTTGAGGAAATCTTCCCAGGATAGACTGCATCCTCTCCTTTGAGTCTACAAACCAATCTCCACTGACGGTCAGCCCGGCTCTGACGTGGAGTCTTTCATCGTGCTCGTCTGTAGGATCATTCAGGGACAAGGCTTTCTGGACCAGTTCTTTGGGTGCTTTGTATCTGACCGGCATACCCATGATCTGTCCGTATTCAGCTTCCTTGCCGCAATAGGCATCATGATAGGCGCATTCCGAAGCTACGACGATGTCCAGAGGACTCAGTTGGATGTCAGCTCCTCCTGCACATCCGGTGGAGATAATCAACTCCGGGTGGTAATGGTCTATCATTTCCACAGTTCCGATAGTTGAATTGACCTTGCCGATGCCGCATTGCTGCAAGACGATCTCTTTGTCACCGATGGTTCCGGTTACAAAATCCTTATGGTTGTACTGCTCGATGGATTTGTTGTCCAGCAAGGTTTCCAGTTGCGTGAATTCTTTGTTCATCGCTACGATGATGCCTATTCTCATTGTACTTTTTATTTAAAGGAGAGTCTTTGCCTTTTTTGCAATCTGGCTCTTGCTTTCTGTAAATTTGAAGCAAAGTTACGAAAAAATCGCTAATCCCTAAACATTAAACGACAAACTTTTATTAACTTTGCATATTGGAATTGGTGTCCTCAAGGTGCCTGTTTCTCTGACTTGAAGAACGTAAACCTATTTATAGAATGAAAGCTTATTTGAAGAGATATCTGCCAGAGATTCTGGTAGTTGTCGTTTTTGCTTTAATCTCCTTCGTCTACTTTATGCCTGCCGATATGGATGGTCGTATCCTCTATCGTGAAGATTCACAGGCCGGAAGAGGCGCAGGTATGGAAATTAACCATTATCGGGACATGACGGGCAAGACTACCCGCTGGACCAATTCGATTTTCGGGGGGATGCCGACCTATCAGATGGCTCCGTCCTATCAATCGGATGGGGTCCTGAATCAGGTGATGCGGCTTTACCATTTGTGGCTGCCTGATAATGTGTGGTATGTGTTTGCTTATCTCTTGGGCTTTTATATTCTCTTGCGGGCTTTCGGTTTTCGAAGGTCCCTCTCCGCTTTGGGCGGGATAATATGGGCTTTCTCCAGTTATTTCTTTATCATCATTGCCGCGGGACATCTGTGGAAGGTGATGGCTTTGGCTTATCTGCCGCCGATGATAGCGGGGATCGTACTTTCGTATCGGGGTAAGTATCTGTGGGGATTGATCCTGACGGCTGTCTTTTCAGCCTTCGAGATCAAGGCTAACCATGTGCAGATGACTTATTATTATCTCTTCATCATCTTCTTCATGATCATCGCTTATCTGGTTAAGGCAATCAAGGAGAAGAAAGTGCCTCAATTCCTGAAGGCAACGGGTATCTGTATTGTAGGTGCTGTGATTGCCATCTGTGTCAACCTTCCGAACCTTTACCATACTTACCAGTATGGTCAGTTGAGTATGAGGGGGAAGAGTGAACTGGTGAAGAAAAACGCTGCCAATCAGACCAAGAGTGGACTTGACCGGGATTATATCACGCAGTGGAGTTACGGTATCGGAGAGACGTGGACACTTCTGATTCCGAATGCAAAGGGTGGGGCGTCTGTACCTCTGGCTCAGAATCAGAAAGCTATGGAGAAGGCTGACCCTCAGTTTATGCAGATCTACCAGCAGATGGGCCAGTATTGGGGGGACCAACCCGGAACTTCCGGACCGGTGTATGTCGGTGCATTTGTGCTGATGCTCTTTATTCTGGGACTGTTTATCGTCAAGGGGCCGATGAAGTGGGCATTGTTGGCGGCGACGGTCCTTTCTGTCCTCTTGTCGTGGGGACATAACTTCATGCCGTTTACCAATTTCTTCCTTGATTATATCCCGATGTATTCCAAGTTCCGGACTGTGGCTTCCATCCTGGTCATAGCGGAGTTCACGATTCCGCTGCTGGCGATGATGGCCTTGAAGGAGATTGTGGATCATCCGGAGATACTAAAAACGAAAATCAAATTCGTCTATGCCAGTTTTGGACTGACTGCCGGTTTCTGCGTATTGTTTGCTTTGCTGCCCGGGACATTCTTCAACTTTGTCTCAGATCAGGAGATGCAGTCTTTACAGCAGATCCCGCAGCAATATCTTGGTCCGCTGCTCAGCAACTTGGCCGATATTCGTAAATCGATTTTTACTTCTGATTGCTGGCGTTCTTTTTGGATCATTGCGATAGGTATGGTTATCCTTATGCTTTTCAGGGCAAGGAAACTGAAAGCTGAGTATATGATTGCTGCCATTGCCGTGCTTTGTCTGGGTGACATGTGGATGGTCAACAAGCGTTATCTGAATGATAATATGTTTGTTGAGAAGTCACAGCGTGATCTGCCCCAGCCTATGACGGCAACGGATAAGCAGATTCTCCAGGACAAGAGCCTGGACTATCGGGTGCTCAATTTCGCTTCCAATACATTCAATGAGAATGAGACCTCTTACTATCATGAGAGTATCGGAGGTTATCATGCTGCCAAACTCCGTCGTTATCAGGATCTGATAGATGCTTATATCGCTCCGGAGATGCAGAAGGGCATGAAGGCTATTGCTGCTGCAAATGGTGATATGACTAAGGTTGCCGGAGATTCTGTCTTCCCGGTTCTCAATATGTTGAATGCGAAATACTTTATCCTTCCGTTACAGAACAATCAGACGGTTCCTGTCCAGAACCCTTATGTCTATGGTAATGCTTGGTTCGTGGACCATATCGGTTATGTGAACAATGCGAACCAGGAGATTGACCGGTTGGGCAAGATGGACCTCCGGCATCAGGCGGTGGCTGATGAGCAGTTTAAAACCCAACTAGGAGAGAGTAAGGTGCAGGATACGCTTTCTGTTGCCAGAATTACTACGTATGAACCGAACCATCTGATCTATGATGTCCATTCTGACAAGGGTGGTATCCTGGTCTTCTCAGAGATCTACTATCCGGGATGGACGGCTACAGTCGACGGGCAACCTGCCAAATTGGGCCGTGTCGACTATGTCCTCCGTGCACTGAACGTCAGCGCAGGACATCATCAGGTTGTCCTCGATTTCCATCCGTCTTCGGTTGCAGAGACAGAGACAGTTGCTTATGTGGGCTATGTCCTTCTCCTGCTTTTCATTGCTCTTGGCTGCTTCCTGGAGTATCGGAAAAAGAAAGCAGGCAAGGAGGTTCTCGCACCGACAGATAAAGATTCGGAATAATGTATACTTACCGTCATCCTCATCCTTCTATCACCGCCGATTGCCTGGTATTTGCCGGAACCGGCGATGAGGAGAAGATTCTTCTCATACAGCGCAGAGAACCTCCTTATCAGGGATGCTGGGCCTTTCCGGGAGGATTCATAAATATGGATGAAACGGCGGTGGCTGCTGCCTGTAGGGAATTGCGTGAAGAAACCGGCCTGCAACTTATGGAAGGTGACTTCCATCAGGTGGGGGCTTTCTCTCAGGTAGACCGTGACCCTCGTGAACGGGTGGTGACGATTGCTTACTATGCGCTTCTTGACTCGATACGGCAAGTGCGGGGAGCTGATGATGCTGGAAAAGCGGAGTGGTTCAATCTGAATGCTCTTCCTGATCTGGCTTTTGATCATGCAGCGATCCTTCATGCGGCACTTCAGCGCAGGAAAGAGAGGGATAGTTGCGGTTCATGCTTGTAGCCCCTGAAGAGGAACCAATGAAGGTCTGTTTGTAAATAGGATGGAAAATGGATTTTAGAACGATTGTTGAAGTTGACAAGGCTGATTTCGAAATACCGCCGTGTGAGTCGATGCTTTTTGTAGGCTCTTGTTTTGCTGATCGTCTCGGCAAGCGTTTTCAGGAGGAAAAGTTCCGTGCTGTGGTGAATCCTTTCGGGGTAATGTATAATCCTGCCAGCATCTTTCATACTGTGGAAAAGTGCTCGGGGAAAGTCCATGATAGTGGGACTGATGAGGAGAAAGTTGCAAATCAGCAAATGGCAGTGCCGGTTCCTCATGTGGCTGTACTTACACTGGGGACCAATCATGTTTATGTCCTGAAGAAGACGGGCGAGATTGTTGATAATTGCAGGAAACGCCCGCAGAGTTGGTTTGATGAACAAGAATTGACGGTTGGTCAATGTGTGGAATATCTGGATAAGGCGGTTGAGCGGTTGAAGTCCGGCTATTCCGGCGTGAAGGTCATCATTACGGTCAGTCCGATCCGGTATGCGAAATATGGCTATCATGGCAGTGCTCTCTCCAAGGCAGTCTTGCTCCTGGCAACGGAACAGTTGAGAGCTCAATATCCGGACACGGTCAGTTATTTCCCCGCTTATGAGATTTTAAATGATGAACTGCGTGATTATCGTTTTTACGATAGTGACATGCTGCATCCTACAGCTCAGGCAGTTGATTATATTTGGGAAAGATTCAGTGACTGTTATTTTGGGAAAACAACACGTGAGTTTCTGTCCGAGTGGGAACCTGTCAAACAGGCTTTGGGACACCGGCCTTTTCATCCGGAGTCTGAAGAATATAGGGAATTCATGCACAAAACAAGGTTAAAAGTAAACGCACTTTCAAAAAAATACCCTAACTTTGCGGCAAAGTTGTAAAACCTTTGAATAATAATTTATTGTTATAATGACATATACTATTGAAAAAGTAACGACTCTCATTGGTGCACGCCGTTATGGGGAAAAAGACGCGAATGTCGGATTTATCCTTACGGACAGCCGTTCGCTGTGTTTTCCGGAAGAGACACTTTTTTTTGCACTTAAATCCTGTCGTAATGACGGACATCACTATATTCCTGAAATGTATCGTCGTGGAGTACAGAACTTTGTGGTGACAGATGTACCTAAGGATTATGCTCAGGCATATCCGGATGCTAATTTTTTAAAGGTGTTATCACCACTTAAGGCTTTGCAACGCCTTGCCGAACGTCATCGTGATGAGTTTGATATCCCGATTGTCGGAATAACGGGCTCCAATGGAAAGACAATGGTCAAGGAATGGCTCTATCAGTTGATGTCTCCGGACTTGTTCGTTACACGCAGCCCAAGAAGTTACAATTCTCAGATTGGCGTACCCCTTTCGGTATGGCTGATGAATGAGGATACCCAACTCGGGGTCTTTGAGGCTGGTATCAGTAAACCGGGGGAGATGCTTGCTCTCCGGGATATTATTCAACCTTCAATTGCGGTGTTGACCAACCTTGGCGCGGCTCATCAGGAGAATTTCTCTTCCATGGAGGAGAAATGCCGGGAGAAGATGATCCTTTTCCATGATGTCCCGACGGTTGTCTATGATGGAGATGATGAGATCATTAACAGGACGGTGAACCAACTACCTGATTTTAAGGGTGAGAAGATTTATTGGTCCTTCAAAGATAAGAAAGCTCCGATGTATGTCAAGACGGTCCACAAGGATGCTAAATCAGCTGCTGTGGTCTGCTATTATCAGGGACAGAAAATAGAGTATGTCCTGCCTTTTACCGATGATGCCTCTATTACCAATTCTATTATCTGTGCTGCTGTGGCCTCTAAACTTGGCCTGAAGGCGGAGATACTTGAGAAACGTATGGCAAAGTTGGAGCCTGTGGCCATGCGTATGGAGGTCGTCGAAGGCCAGCACGGTTGCACATTAATCAACGATAGTTACAATTCTGATATCAATTCTCTGGGTATTGCACTGGACTTCATGCGGCGCCGGCCGGATCAGAAAGATCGCCGCCGTACGTTGGTTTTGAGTGATATCTATCAGAGTGGCATGTCTCCTGAGGAACTTTACCATCAGGTTTCTGAGATGTCTGTGGAGCGTGGTGTCCAGAAGTTTATCGGAATCGGACCGGATCTGTGCCAGCAGGCAGATGAGATTCGTGTACCGGAGAAATTCTTCTTTACTACGGTTGCCCAGTTTCTCCATAGCGAGGTGTTTGCTTCTCTCAGGGATGAGGTGATCCTGATCAAGGGCGCCCGGAAATTTGGCTTTGACCAGCTTACGGAACTTTTGGCAAAGAAGGTACATGAGACGGTGCTGGAGGTCAATCTTGATGCTGTGGTGAAGAACCTCAACTATTATCGCTCGCTCATGAAACCAGAGACTAAATTGGTATGCATGATCAAGGCGGATGCTTACGGTGCAGGAGCTGTGGAGATCGCCAAGACGTTGGAGGACCATCGTGTTGACTATCTGGCAGTGGCAGTGGCTGATGAAGGAGTCATCCTCCGGAAGAACGGCATTACTTCCAATATCATGATCATGAATCCGGAGATGTCCGCGTTCAAGACCATGTTTGATTATGACCTGGAACCTGAAGTCTATTCGTTCCGCTTGCTCGAGGCTTTGGTCAAGGCTGCCGAGAAGGAGGGGATTACGGATTTCCCGGTACACATCAAGATTGATACGGGAATGCATCGTCTGGGCTTTGACCCGAAGAAAGATATGGATGAACTGATTGATCGCTTGAAGCATCAGAATGCAGTTATCCCGCGTTCGGTGTTCTCTCACTTTGTGGGTTCGGACAGTGATGACTTCGATGTCTTCAGTGCCATGCAGTTTGAACTTTTCGATACGGCCAGCAAAAAATTGCAATCGGCTTTCAATCATAAGATTATCCGCCATATTGATAATTCTGCCGGTATCGAACACTTCCCCGAACGACAGTTGGATATGTGCCGTCTGGGATTGGGACTCTATGGCATTGATCCTCGTACGAATAAGACGATTTATAATGTCTCCACCCTGAAAACAACGATCCTTCAGATGCGTAAAGTTCCGAAGGGTGAGAGTGTCGGGTATAGCCGTAAGACCATTCTGGAGAAGGATAGTATCATCGCTGCCATTCCTATCGGGTATGCAGACGGACTGAACCGGCATCTGGGTAACCGCCGTTGCTATTGTCTGGTCAATGGACATAAGGCTTTGTATGTGGGGAACATCTGTATGGATGTGGCGATGATTGATGTCACCGGCATTCCCTGTAAGGAAGGGGATAGTGTTGAAATCTTCGGCGACCATCTGCCAGTGACTGTACTGAGTGATGCTTTGGATACCATTCCATACGAGGTGATGACTACTATCAGCAATCGGGTCAAGAGAGTTTATTTCCATGACTGATCTTTCAGAACAGAGATAAAGACAGATTGATTAGATATAGAGGCGGAAGGACAAAAGGAATTTGTTCCTTTCGCCTTTTTGTTTTTTATACCCTTGTTTTATGAGACAGATAGGGATCGATTTTATTCAGGTTGAGTTGTTTTGACCATATAAAAATGGACTGAATAAGAATGGATAGCCTTCTGATCTTGATGTAATCCTTTGCGTAAAAGTTTAAAGCGAAACGTATGGATTTTTAGTAAAAAAAGTGTATCTTTGCATACGATACACTTAAAAACCTGCTAAATTAACAAACTAGAACTTAAACAGTATTTATGGAACAAGTATTTAGCTATATCATTAGCCTCGGTGCGAGCGTGATGATGCCTGTTATTTTTACGATCATCGGACTATGTATTGGCATGAAATTCGGAAAGGCTCTGTTGTCTGGTCTCTATGTCGGCGTTGGATTCGTAGGATTGGGCATTGTAACAGCACTCTTGACGAAAAACTTCAGCGATCCGCTGACCTTGATGTCTCAGATCTATCATCTTAAACTGAAGGTCTTTGATATGGGATGGCCTGCAGCTGCTTCTGTCGCTTACAGTACGGCCGTCGGGGCTTTGATTATTCCAATATGCCTGGGGATTAATTTCTTGATGCTGATTACCAAAACTACACGAACAGTCAATATTGACTTGTGGAACTATTGGCATTTTGCTTTTATCGGTGCCGTGGCTTATTTCTGTATGGGCCAGAGCCTGGCCTGGGGATATTTCGCTGCGATCATCTGCTATATCATCACTTTGGTTATGGCGGATCTGACGGCTGATAAATTTCAGAAATATTATCATCTTGACGGGATATCCGTCCCGCAGCCTTTCTGCCAGAGTTTCCTGCCTTTTACATTGGCTATTGATTGGCTGTTGGATAAGATTCCCGGATTTGACAAACTAGATATTGATGCGGAAGGTCTGAAGAAGAAGTTTGGTGTATTGGGCGAACCGCTGGTACTCGGTGTGATCGTGGGTGCACTTATCGGTGTCGTTGCCCACATGGATGTAAAGAAGATCCTCTTCTTAGGCATTACGATGGGCGCCGTCATGGAATTGATTCCACGTATTACCAAACTCTTTATCGATGGTCTGATGCCTATCTCTGATAAGACAAAAGAAGTGGTCGCCAAACGTTTTCACGGAAAGAAAATCCATATTGGTATGAGTCCTGCATTGGTCATCGGCCATCCTACGGCTTTGGTCTGTACTTTACTCTTGATTCCTACCTATTTGATTATCTCTGTCATTCTGCCCGGTAATCAGTTTCTGCCGTTGGCTTCTCTGGCAGGCCTGTTTTATCTTTTCCCCATCATGCTTCCCTATACGAAGGGAAATGTACTGAAGAGTTATCTCGTGGGAGTTGTTGCTTTGCTCGTCGGACTTTGGTTCGTTACGGACATGGCACCGGATTTTACGATGGCAGCTGATTCCGTGTTCAAGGCAACACAGGACCCTGCAACAAGTGTACCGAAGGGCTTCTTTGCCGGAAGTATGGACTTCGCCTCTTCTCTGATCGGGTGGACGATCTACAAACTCACTTGTTATGTCAAATATGTCGGACCTGCTGTTCTGGTCATTCTGGCTATCGCCATGATGCTGTACAACCGTCATCAGATTCTCAAGGATGAGAGGACTGCAGCTGCAACCGTGGAGGAGGGAGTAGAGTCTGGTATGGACCATCCTGCTCATATAGAATAATGGAGAATATTAAATATCACGGAATAATGAAGAAATCGATTTTAACATTATTGTTGTGCCTGATCTCCTGTTGGGGAATGGCACAGAATGCTTACACACATTATGAAGTCCGCTGGGCCAGTAACCCTCGGGATGCGAAGCATTATGATACCAAACGTCTGCGTAAGGAATTCCTGATTCAAAAGGTCTTTGCGCCAGGAGAGGTAAACTGGACTTATTCGCTTTATGACCGCTTCCTCATAGGTGGTGCTGAACCAGTAGGTACACCACTGGAATTAGCGTCCATTGCGCCTCTGGATACCAAAAACTTATTGGATAACCGTGAACTGGGTATCATCAATATCGGTGGTGACGGTATGGTGACGGTTAACGGTAAAGATTATCCTCTTGGCTTTCAGGAAGCCCTTTATATCGGCCGTGGCTCTTATCAGATTACCGTTTCCAGCAAGGATCCTGCTCATCCTGCCAAGTTTTATCTGAACAGTGCTTGTGCACAGAAGGCTTATCCAATCAAGAAAGTTACGTTGAAACAGGCTCATAATATCAAGGCTGGTTCTTTGGCTGGCAGTAATGACCGGGTGATCCACCAGATGATCATTGACGGTGTAGCCGGTGTGCATACTTGTCAGTTGCAGATGGGAATCACGGAGTTGAAAGAGGGTTCTGTCTGGAACACTATGCCGGCACATACACACCTTCGCCGTATGGAGACCTATTTATATTATAAGATCCCTGAAGGCCAGCAGGTCCTTCATGTGATGGGAGAACCACAGGAGACCCGTCCTATCTGGGTGAAAAATGAGCAGGCTGTCATTGCTCCTCAATGGAGTATCCATTGTGGGGCTGGTACATCCAATTATACCTTTATCTGGGGGATGGCCGGAGAAAACCTTGTCTATACCGATATGCAGGTCATCAAGATTCCTGACCTTAAATAAGGTTGATGACCATAATTGAATACTAACTAAAAACAAACTTTAAATTATGAGTTCTGTTCAAACTACTAAGATGACAAATTACCGGTGGGTAATCTGTTCTATGCTCTTCTTCGCCACGACGGTCAACTATATGGACCGTCAGGTGTTGTCGTTGACATGGAAAGATTTCATTGCCCCGGAATTTCACTGGACGGATGCGGACTATGGCATGGTCACCGGAATATTCTCTATTCTGTATGCTTTCTTCTGCCTCTTTGCAGGTAAGTTTATTGATAAACTGGGCACCAGAAAGGGGTATCTTGCCGCTATAGGTATCTGGTCAGTGGGCGCTTGCATGCATGCTGCCTGTGGATGGGCAACCATGCATATTGTGGGTGTTCCTTCGTTGACGGCTCTGCGTGCAGTAAAGGCAGGTTCAGAGTTGGCATTGTCCATCTCTACGGTTTCTGTCTATCTCTTTCTTTTCTGCAGGGCAGTGCTTGCCATGGGTGAGGCTGGTAATTTTCCTTCGGCCATTAAAGTGACTGCGGAATATTTCCCAAAGAAAGACCGAGCGTTTGCTACAGCTATTTTTAATAGTGGAGCGTCTATCGGAGCTCTGGCTGCACCGATTACGATCCCTGTCCTGGCTGAGCACCTCGGTTGGGAGATGGCCTTTATCATCATCGGTGGACTGGGTTTCATCTGGATGGCACTCTGGGTATTCGTTTATGATCGTCCAAAGAAAAGTAAGCATGTGAATGAGGCCGAACTGACCTATATTAATCAGGATCAGGAGAATGCCGGTCAGGTGACGGCTGATAATGGGGTAAAAAAAGAGGAAAAGACGATTCCTTTCCTCAAATGTTTCCGCTATCGTCAGACCTGGTCTTTCATTGCCGGTAAATTCATGACAGATGGCGTGTGGTGGTTTTATCTGTTCTGGGCACCGGCTTATTTCTCAGACCAGTTCAATTATGGATCTAACACTACGATGGGCAAGATGCTGATTTTTGTACTCTATCTTATCGTAACGGTGATTTCTATCTTCGGTGGTTATCTGCCTAAATTCTTCGTGGAGAAGAAAGGAATGGGAGCCTATCGCGGACGTATGCTTGCCATGCTGATCTTTGCCTTCTTCCCATTGCTGGCTCTCTTCGCACAACCTTTGGCTTCCTGGAAAGCCAGTCCTATTGATCCGGCATGGTGGCCGGCAATCATTATCGGTCTGGCCGGTGCAGGACATCAGGCATGGTCTGCCAACCTCTTTTCCACTATCGGAGATATGTTTCCTACCAGTACGGTAGCCACAATTACCGGTATCGGCACTATGGCCGGAGGTATCGGATCCTGGCTGATCAATACAGGGTCAGGCGAACTCTTTACCTATGCTGAGAAAGCCGGGTCGGCTTTTACTTTCCTCGGATTCTCAGGTAAACCTGCCGGATACATGATCATCTTCTGTATCTGTGCCGTAGCTTATCTGATAGGCTGGGCGATCATGAAGTCCCTCGTACCGAAGTACAAGCCTATTGTTACAGACAAATAATTTATCCGTTCCGGTACGGAGAATACCGGTATGTTAATTGATTCTTTCCCGAAGTGGAGCAACCGTTCTTGCTCTCCTTCGGGATTTTTTATGATCAGCAAAATACAAATACTTGGATGAGTTGGATAGAAGCAGAAAGTCAAAGTGTTGAACTTTTCTATGCTTCACCTGATTTGTGATTAATTATCTATATATTCTTAGACAAGAAAAAACACTTGTCCTTTTGAAGGATAGGAAGAATTTTTTTATATTTGTACCCTAAGGTATATTTTATGAAAAAACACTCCAGTATATTGAAAACAGCGAAAATCAGGTATTTCTTTGAAGTCGGGATCTGGAAAGTACAAGCTGAAAACTTGTCTTTGTTCCGGAAAATACTTCTCTATCTGATGCGGCGGCTCTATCTCTCCATTCGTTTTTTTATTGCACGTGGACATATTGATTATGCTACGCAGTTGGCATTCAGCACCCTGCTGGCACTTGTGCCGGTTTTTGCTTTTGTCTTCGCTATCGGCAGGGGCTTTGGCTTTTCAAGATTCATCGAACAATGGTGTCGTGATGTCTTGTCCGGTCAGCCACAGGTGGCGGAGTCTATTATCCATCTGGCTAATTCTTATATTGCTTATGCCAATACCGGAGTGTTCATCGGAGTGGGACTGATATTGATCCTATACAGTGTCCTTTCTCTGATTTATAATGTAGAACATGTCTTCGATTCCATCTGGCAAGTGAAGAAGAAGCGGAATTGGTCAGAGATTTTGATAAACTATACAGGGTTGCTCTTCCTGGTTCCAGTCGTTATCATCATCGTTTCCGGGCTCAGTATCATACTTTATACGAATGCAGACAAGTTGCAGAATGTTATCCTTTTAGGAACGATGGCACGTTTCTTTGTTCAGAGGGTGATGCCCTGGCTTTTGATGACATTTATCTTCACGGTACTTTTCGTCTATATGCCAAATACAAAAGTGAAGGCCATTAAGGCAATTGGGCCGGGGATGCTGGCTTCTGTCTCCATGCTCATTCTGCAATACTTCTATGTTCATTATCAGACCCTTCTGACCAGCTATAATATCATTTATGGATCTCTGGCTGCTCTTCCGCTTTTTTTGATCTGGCTTCAGATCAGTTGGTATATCTGTCTTTTCTGTGCCGAACTGTGTTATATCAATCAGAACGTGAGTATGTATGAGTTCTTGCTCGAGATCCATGATGTCAGTCATGACAACCGGATGCTGATGAGCCTCGTCCTCATGAGTGTGATTTGCCGCAGACAGAAAAGCAATGAAGAAGCGCTGACAGTAAGGCAATTAAAGGAGCAGACCGGATTTCCATTACGTATCGTAACGGATATTCTGAAGAATCTTTGTGAGACGGGGCTGGCAGTCGAGAATCATAATGCGGATCAGACCCGGGTAACCTATTCTCCGCATGGAGATTCAGGGGACGTAACAGTTGGGGGAGTCATTGGAAAACTAGAGTCTTTTCCTCATAATAAGTTTCATCGTCTCAACTTTGATCTTGGGAATAGGAAGAACGAGGAAATCTTTCGTCGTATTATTGCGATACGTCAGCATTATCTTCAGCAGTTGAAGGATATCCCGGTCAATGAAGTTATGAAATGATTTTGGCTTACCCGGCTTTCTTTTGCTTGTATTGCTTTTTTATATTCTTATGGAAAGACTTGTTCGGTGTTATTCTTTTTATTATATTTGTCGTAAATTTTATGGCCATAAAATTTACTGAATGATATTAGTAGAGAGATTGCTTTCTGATAGAGATTGGCAATTTTAAGATGCTTGGTACAATCATCAAGAACGATTATCCCGTCTTTTCCGGTTTTGCCTTGGAACGCTGGTTCCGTCAGAAGTTCATGGAGAGTCAGAACTATGTCGATATCGGTGGCTGGTGGTTACCCCAGAGCCGTAATCCGAAGGAGATAGATATAGTCACCGAAGACTCAGAAGGCAATGTTAATGCTTGGGAAGTGAAAAGACAGCGCAAGAAATATATTCCTTCACTTTTGGAGGAAAAGGCCAGTGTCATGCAGAGCAAGATCTTCAAGGGTCGTGACGTACAGATCGGCTGCCTTTCTCTGGAAGATATGTAGAAAGGAGATAGAAGCTCCTATAAGAAAGAGGATAGTTGAATAGCATGTTTTTTCGGACAACCATACGAAAAAACTGCTATTTCTGATTTTTGTTATTGCTTTTTTCTTTATCTTTGTAGTAGTCTTGGTATACCTTTTATTTAAAAGTATTCAAGACGGATAAAAACACATATATGAAATGAGAAAGGACGATTCACATACACAAATCAAATCCAGGGAAAGGGTTTCAAATCATGGAGAGGTATTCACTGCACCACGTGAAGTAAATGCAATGCTTGATCTCGTTAAGGGAGAAACAGAACGTATTGACTCACGGTTTCTTGAGCCGGCTTGTGGGACAGGTAATTTCGTTACGGTTATCCTGGAACGTAAATTGCGTGTGGTTAGGCAACTCTATGCAAAGGATAAAGTCTTGTATGAATTGAATGCCTTGATTGCTGTAGGTAGCATTTATGGTATAGAACTCTTGCAAGATAATGTTGCGGAATGTCGGAATAGATTATTTGATCAATTTAAGAATGAATATCTTTCTGTTTTTCCTCAAGGACCTAATCTTGGATATTTTCAGAGTATTAATTATATTTTTTGTCAGAATATCCTATGGGGGGATGCTTTGACTTTAAAGACTCCGGAAGAACACCCTGTTCCGATTGTTTTTTCTGAATGGAGCGTAATCAATGGACAAATCAAGAGACGGAACTATACGATGGCCAATCTGATGGAGAATCAACCAATGGAGGGGCCGAATCTGTTTTCTGATTTGGGGGATGAGGCTTTTATTCCAACTCCAATAAAGGAATTTCCTCTGACTAATTATCTAAAAATAGCTGAACATGAAAAATTACAATCCTGATGTCCTTTCATGTCTTGCAAATTTAAGTAACGATGAGGTCTTTACACCACCGGCTTTGGCAAATCAGATACTGGATATGTTGCCTGATGAAATCTGGCATAATAGTCAGGCTAAGTTCCTGGATCCGGTATGTAAGTCCGGCGTGTTCCTTAGGGAAATTGCAAAACGGTTGATTAAAGGATTAGAGAAGGAAATACCTGATTTGCAGGAAAGGCTCAATCATATTTTTACTCAACAGCTTTATGGTATTGCTATTACGGATTTAACTTCATTATTGTCACGAAGAAGCGTATATTGCAGCAAGACGGCTAATGGCGAATATTCTGTTTGTACGGTATTTAAGGATGGAGGTGGCAATATCCGTTTTCATGAAATGAAGCATACCTGGAAAGATGGAAAGTGTATTTATTGTGGGGCAAGCCAGAGTGTTTATGATCGTGGTGATGATTATGAAAGTCATGCATACGAATTTATACATACTGATGACCCGAATGTTATATTTAATAATATGAAATTTGATGTTATTATAGGTAATCCTCCATACCAATTGAACGATGGAGGAAATGGTGCAAGTGCAAAACCAATCTATCAGTTATTTGTAGAGCAGGCAAAGAAGTTGAATCCAAGATATCTTTGCATGATTATTCCTGCAAGATGGTATTCTGGGGGTAAAGGACTGGATAGATTTAGAGATATAATGCTTCATGATACTCATGTGAAAACGCTTGTTGATTATTTTAATGCGGCTGATTGCTTTCCTCAAATTGACTTGTCAGGAGGAGTCTGTTATTTTTTATGGGATAGAGAATATAAAGGAAAATGTATGGTTCACTCCATAATTGGAGAGAAAAAGTCGATTTTGCAAAGGTACTTAGCTACTAAGTATAGTTCTTCCTTTATTAGGTTCAATGAAGCTATTTCTATTGTTAATAAAGTTCAAGCTTTTCAGGAGGAAAGTTTTTCGAAAATTATAAGCGCAAGAAAACCATTCGGATTACCAACAAATATATCAATTTCTTCATCAAAAAAATCAGATAAAAATATTGAAATTTACGCATATCCTCATAATGGATATATCTCTTATAATGAGATTCAAAATAATGTATCATGGGTTAATCAATATAAAGTATATATCTCTTATGCATATGGGGAAAGGGGTAATTTTCCATATCTGGTTATAGGCAAACCTTTCTTGGGTAAACCTTTTAGTTGTTGTTCTGAAACATATCTACTAATAGGTCCTTTTAATACAAAAGCAATTGCTGAAAATGTTATGACCTATATTCGAACTAAATTTTTTCGTTTTTTCGTTTTATTGCAAAAGAACACACAGCATGCTACAAGTAAAGCTTATAAGTTAGTTCCTATACAGGATTTTTCAAAAAATTGGAATGACCAACTTCTTTATGAAAAGTACAAATTATCAAAAGAGGAGATTGATTATATAGATAGTAAAGTTAGGCCAATGTAATTATGAGCAATTCTACAGATTTCTTTACGCTTCGTCCTCAAGCAGAACCAGAGATTTATGCTTACAAGGACACGAATCCGCAATATAAAGGGCTATTGAAGGTTGGATATACAACCATAGGTGTACAAAAGCGGGTAAAGCAACAATATCCTACTGCTCGACCGGGTAACTCGCCTTATAATATTGCGTGGGAAGAGTCTGCCATGCGTAATGATGGTACTTCGTTTACAGATCATGATGTGCACCGATATTTACGGAAGAAAGGCATCCCTAATCCGAAAGGTGAATGGTTTGAATGCTCTGTGAAACAAGTGAGAGCCGCTATCCTTGCAGTTCGTGACCGGAAAATGAATGTAGAAGATCGTTCTCTTGATTTTGACATGCGACCGGAACAGAAGGATGCGGTTGAAAAAACGGCAGAATATTTCAAGAATTATGCCGGACAGGAAAATAAAACTCCTCACTTTCTATGGAATTGCAAAATGAGATTCGGGAAGACTTTTGCTGCCTATGAACTGAAGCGGATTCTCGTTCTTACTTTTAAGCCTGCTGTTGAAAATGCCTGGGAAGAAGACTTGATGGAACATGTAGATTTCGAGGGTTGGCAGTTTATATCCCGCCATACTGATTTGACATACGATACAGCTGACAAATCTCATCCTATAGTTTGTTTTGGTTCTTTTCAGGATTATTTGGGTAAGACGCCGGAAGGAGGAATCAAGGCAAAGAATGAATGGGTACATTGTATCAATTGGGATTGTGTGATATTGGATGAATACCATTATGGTGCTTGGCGAGAAAATGCACAGGATTTGTTCGAAGCAGAAGACCGGAAAGAGCAGAAGTTCGCAAAGGGTGAAGGACTGGATTATTATGATGAGGATCTGATGCCTATTACAACAAACGCATATCTCTATTTATCGGGAACGCCGTTCAGAGCATTGAGTACGGGGGAATTTATAGAGGAACAGATTTACAACTGGACCTATACGGATGAGCAGCAGGCAAAAGCGAACTGGAAAGGACCGGATAATCCATACGCTGCCTTGCCTCAGGTAGTAATGATGACTTATCAGCTACCTGATTCTTTGCGTTCTGTGGCTCAGGGTGGAGAGTTTAATGAATTTGATCTGAATGTTTTCTTCTCAGCTGAAGGAGTCGAGGATCAGGCACGATTTGTCTATAAAGATGAAGTTCAGAAATGGCTGGATCTGATAAGAGGTGCCTATACTGAAACAATTGTTTCCGATTTAAAACTGAGGGCGGAGAAACCGCCTATGCCGTTTTCTCATGCTCCTCTGTTAAAAACGCTCAATCATACTTTCTGGTTTTTGCCTACGGTTTCTTCGTGTTACGCCATGCGTAATTTATTACTGGAACCTCAAAACCGTTTTTATCATGATTATGAAGTAGTCGTAGCAGCAGGGGTAAAAGCTGGTGTAGGTCTTGATGCTCTTAAACCGGTCCGGGCTGCTATGGAGCATCCGCTTGAAAGCAAGACGATTACATTGTCATGTGGTAAACTGACTACCGGAGTGACCATCCGCCCATGGACAGGAATATTGATGCTGCGAAATACCTCCAGCCCTGAAACGTATTTTCAGGCGGCTTTCCGCGTGCAGTCCCCTTGGGTGTTGAAAAATCCGGATGATAAATCTCCGAATAAAGAACTTATCTTAAAGGAAAAGTGTTATATCTTTGATTTTGCACCCGACAGGGCTTTGGTGCAACTAAGGGATTATGCAGAAAACTTGGGCGTGGGCATAGATAATCAGGAGAAAAAGGTAGCTGACTTAATTCATTTCCTGCCGGTATTGGCTTATGACGGCAGTTCCATGAAACAGATTGATGCTGCCGGAGTGCTGGATATGGCAATAAGTGGTACTACTGCAACATTACTGGCTAAACGATGGGAGAGTGCAGTATTGGTTAATGTGGATAATAAAACACTAAAACGGTTGATGGGCAACGAACAGGCCATGAATGCCTTAATGAATATTGAGGGCTTTCGAAACTTGAATGATAAAATTGAAGCCATTATCAACAAGTCTGATTCGGTAAAGAAACTGAAAAAGAAATCCGAAGATCAATCTTTGTCTGTCCAGGAAAAACGCCAATTAACAGAAGAAGAAAAGCAATATAAGAGCATGCGTAAGGAAATTCAGGATAAACTGATCAAATTTGCCACAAGGATTCCGATATTCATGTATCTCACAGATTATAGAGAGCGTACCTTGTCTGATGTGATCACTCAACTTGAACCGGGTTTATTTAAGAAGGTTACGGGTCTGACCAAAGAGGATTTTGAGCTATTAGTCAATCTTGGAGTGTTCAATGCTTCCCTGATGAATGATGCGGTTTTCAAGTTCAAACGTTATGAAGATTCCAGCCTCGAATATACAGGCATTAACCGCCATCAGGAAGAACAGATTGGTGGTTATGATACAGTGCTATCAGTAAAAGAATATGATCATACTTTTATTAATGAAGACTCAAAATGAAAATATGAAGTATTTGTTTTATAGTACCAATAACACATTATTAATGAAACAAAAAAACTTAATTTTTGTAACAAGATATGAAAAGATTGACTATATTTGTAGATGTTAATAGTTAACAAGGAGGAATGATCTTCCATAAATAATATCGTCATGAACACAGATTCAAAGAATCCACCAAAGATTT
>JAKVJW010000029.1 GCA_022486815.1 Prevotella sp.
AGCCATGGGTTACGGGCGTAGATGTGGGTAACTATCCTCAACCACGTACCTATCTTGTAGGCGTTAATATTAAATTTTAGTTATTAAGAGATTACACTATGAAAAAGGTTTTAAATATTGTTTCTGTAAGTCTTCTCTCCTTGAGCCTTGCTTCCTGCAGTCTTAATGGTGTGGAGAATATCACAGAACAGTCAACGGCTAACTTTCCTGCAACTGACGATGATGCTGAATCCGTATTGGCTGGCATTTACCAGAATCTGAACCAGATTAACCAATATCCGCAAGAGAGTTTCTTGTATTATTCTTTTCTTGCCAGTGATGACCAGTTAGGCGGAGGCGGCCCGAATGATAAATTGATGCAGGCGGAAGATATGCTGTGCAATTATGGGGCCAATATGACGAATGACTTCTGGACTGTTCGTTATCGGGGTATCAACTCTGCAAATACTTTAATCCAGGCTCTTCCGAATACAAAGTTGACCGATGCACAGAAGAACCAGTATATGGGTGAGGCTCTGTTTCTTCGTGCATTCTATTACTACGAGCTTGCCTCTATGTATGGGAATGTACCTTTGATAACGGTGCCGACCGGAACACTTGTCCAGCAGGGTAAAGTGACGGTCCTTTGGGGACAGATTATTCAGGATTTCAGGGATGCAGCAGACCTGCTGCCAGCTGTGTCAACACATAACAATGGCCATGTTGATAAATATTGTGCTGAGGCCATGCTGGCGCGTGCATGGTTGTTCTATACTGGCATGTATGGTGATGGTACGGCGTTAAAAGATCTGACGAGCACTGTTTATAAGCCATTGACTTCTGTGGCTCTTCCTGATGGGAAAACGCTGACGAAACAGGATGTCAGCAAGTACATTGATGACTGTGTCAATAATTCCGGTTATTCTCTGGTACCGGATTATCGCAATCTCTGGGCTTATACAAATAGATGTACGGTAAATGATTATCCGTATACTAAAGGTAAAGGCCTGAAATGGTGCCAGGATGATGAGAAAGAAAAACATAATGCAGATGATGTGGAAAATATGTTCGCCATCAAGTTTAACAAACTGGCTTCATGGAATACGACAATTGGTTACGGTAATGGTTATGCCCTTCACCTCGGAATTCGTGGTGGTCAGGATTATGCCAATACATTCCCGTTCGGTCAAGGCTGGGGAGCCGGACCTGTTGCACCGAACCTCATATCTGACTGGAAAGCAGCAGAACCAAATGATATGCGTCGTGATGCCTCTATCCAGTTGTTGAGTGAACTTCCTAATTATAAAAAAGGAGGATGGTCAGACTATGTACAGGAGACGGATTACTTTGAGAAGAAGTTAGCACCTGTTACCTGTAAAGATCTCTCCCAGTCAGGTGGCTTCGCGTGTTGCTTTGAAGTGACGATGTATGGTGCTAGTGGATGGTCAAACGGTGTCAATATGCAGACCTCCAATATCCATGATCTGGTATTGTTACGTTTTGCAGACGTATTATTAATGCAATCAGAACTCGAAGAGAATGTATCCGGAATCAACCGGGTCAGGGCACGTGCGGGTCTTGCTCCTATAGGCGGTTATTCTTTAACTGCTCTTCAGAACGAGCGTCGCTGGGAGTTTGCCTGTGAAGGTCTCCGATGGAACGATATCCGTCGTTGGCATATTGCTGCTGCTGCGCTCACCAGACAGATCAACCAACCGATTTATATTGCTGGTGAAGCATCGGAGAATAAGGCCCATAATGGCGGATATGCTGCCCGGTATAATGCGACGGCAGGTTTTATGAAAATGCCTGACAATGCAATATCTATCGGGAGTGTTGTCCAGAATGAGGGCTGGAGTGATAATTCCTCTGAATATACAGGATGGAGATGACCTCTTCGTCTGTCCTTTCAATAATTAAAAAGACTTCTCTTATTAGAGATTAATAAAGAAAATACTTATGAAAAAAATAGTTTATGGAATGTTGGCAGTGTTTGCTGTACTGCTTTCTTTCACTTCCTGTAGTCCTTCGCATGAAGACTTCAGTCCGAAGGCTTCCATTTCAGCGGATCAGTTGAATGCAAGTTTGATTCTGGCGCAGAAGTCGCCAGGTAACAACAACTTTACAATATCAACGTCATCCCCTACACGTTATATCAAAGTATTTAATGCCAACACGAACGCGGAACTGGGGGAGGGGACGAATGTGTCCACTCAGGTTGTTCCTCCGGACAAAGCATTGAATATATATGTGGAGACGATGAATGAGGATGGCTCCATTACTAAATCCGCGACTAAATCTGTTGCTGTAACTGAATATACTGATCTTCCGGCTATCTTTAATACGGTATTCGGAAGAGATGGCAAAGGCGGCTATCTTACCTCTAAATGGACTTGGGATGATAGTCGAACTATTTACTGGGGTAATGGAAGTTGGGGTAGTGACGTCATTGGCTCATGGTGGGGCGCTCCCAAGAATATTGATATTGATAGTCAGGCTGCTGCAAAAGGGCTGCCTCATGATGGTTTAGGTGCTTGGTTTACATTAAGTTTAGGAGGAGTAACGACCAGCCGGGGAGAAACGGGTAGTGTTATGGTATCACAAACCCCTCTGGTTACAGGATGGGGAGTTGGCTCAATGACCTTTTCCGGTACGGTTCCTCTTATGGGAGTAAAACCGAATGATGGTAATGCCAGATGCTATTCTTATAATATTGTTTCATCAGATAGTACCCATCTGGTATTAGCTCTTCAGACTACTTCAAATACTTCAGAAGGGTGGTTTCTCGCATTTAAAAGAATACCTAATCAGTAAGTCCTGTTAGGAATAGTTCTATTTGTTACCAATAGAAGTAATTTTGTATAAGTAATTTTTTAGTAAAGAGATAGTTGTCTTGTCTGTCTGAAGAATGATGGGTGAGGTAACTATCTCTGTTTGTATTAATAGTTCTTATTTGACTTGTGTCCTTTGATCAGAACATTTATAAATAACTAGTTGAAGAGTAGCATCATTAATAGCTTTTTTGTATTTTTGTACTTGTATTGTTAATATCTGATTCTAATGAAGAAAAACCTTAATGTATACGGACAAGTCCTGTTGTCTGTTTTTTTCGGTATCATTGTTTTTTGCTTTTGGTGTTTTGTACAGCGAGGTGCCTTGAATTATCAGGAGCAATTACAGATGTTTCTGTTCAATTCTGATTATTTCGTGCAACGGATTATCGTACCTGGGGGACTGGCAGATTACATAGCAGAGTTCTTAACTCAATTTTATTATTATCCGGCCTTAGGTGGTCTGATTCTGGCCTTCTGTTTTGTGGTTTTGCAAAGGTTGACCTGGATGCTGGCAACTTATCATGGTGCCCGTGATATTTGGTACCCGCTAAGTTTTGTACCGGTACTGCTTTTATGGTTTTATATGGGTGATGAAAGTGTATTACTGAGTTTTGTCATCTCGTTGATTATGGCCGTGCTCTTCATGCTCTTTTATACAAAATTGTCGTACCACTTCAATCAAAATACCAGGCGTAAGGTTGTTTCTGAGAGCATAACTCTTTTTATTGGAATTCCAGTGTTTTACTGGTTGTTTGGACCCTGTGTCTTTGTCTTGGTCTTCTATGTTTTATTTCTTGAAATAGCGCACCGGAAACAGATTGTGATTGGTTTGTTGAGTATCCTCTATGCTGTTTTCGTAGTTCTTTTATGTGCACAGTTTTTACAGTACCCTCTATATCGTTTATTCATCGGAATCAATTATTACCGTTTCCCATTAGCCATACCTTATATGCAAATAGTCCTGATGGTCTTATTTGCCATTTTTCCGATTGTCCTTTATCGCTTGCCCCCTGTCAGAAAGCCGGATTTGATAGAATGGGGGATAGTGACTGTCCTTGTCTTCGGTGGTTTTTTTATGATCAGGGGTGGCTTTAATCCGGTAAGATATCGGATGATAGATGATGATTATCTGGTAAGGACTCATCAGTGGGATGAATTGATCAAAAGGGCAGAAAAGCATCAGCCGGTAACACCGATGGGTGTATCTTGCATCAATCTGGCTTTGGAGATGAAGGGTTCTTTGCCTGACAGGATGTTCAACTTTTACCAGAATGGAGTTGAGGGGTTGGTTCCTGCATTTCAACGTGATTTTACAACCCCGCTTCCGACAAGTGAAATCCTTTATCAGATGGGAATGATCAACAGTGCTGAACGCTATGTCTTTGAGGCTCAGGAAGCTATTCCGAATTACAGGAAGAGTTCCCGTTGCTATCAGAAGATGGCTGAGTGTGAGATCATTAACGGACAGTATCAGGTGGCTGCCAGATTCTTGAAGAAACTCCGTCAGACCCTTTTCTATAGAAGTTGGGCCGACCGAGCATGGACATACCTTTATAATGACAGGAAAGTGAATACTGATCCGGAATGGGGACGTCTGAGAAAACTTCGGCTTACGAAAGATTTTCTTTTTAGTGAATCTCAGATGGATCAGATATTCGGCCTGTTCTTTGCCCATAACTTCAAAAACAGGATGGCATACGAATATTTAATGGCTTGGCAGATGCTGGAAAGGAATCTTCAAGGATTTCAGAGATATTATCCTTTAGGACGTTTTGCCGGATATACGGAAATCCCCCGTTCTTATCAGGAAGTGCTGGTTTATCTTTGGACTCAGTCACATACCAGCTTTAATGGCATTCCTTATAGTGTTACTCCTGAAGTGTGTGATGATGTAACCGATTTCGCACGGGCCTATGTCGCTAACCCTCATGATCCTCGTCTGCTAACCGGAAAAATGGGCGGTACTTACTGGAGCTATTTGCTTTGCAAGAAATAGATGTTCAATTCTTTAGAAATATACTGTTGATGAAAAAGATATTTATAACACTGATTTCTGTTGTTTTCTTACTGGCTTCTTGTCATTCTCTTCCGGAAAATCCAACCAAGAAGAACTTGCTCCCTGATATTTATCCTGATTATGCCGGAGTTACGATTCCTGTGGATATTGCTCCATTGGATTTTAACTATGCCGGTGGTGATTTTGATTGCATGGATGTTAAGGTGAAGGGATCTAAAGGAGGTGAACTCCATTCCAATGGGGAGGTTGCTGTATTTGATATCAGTGACTGGCATCATCTGACAGAAATAAATAAAGGTGGAAAATTAGTATTTACTGTCTGTATAGAGAAGGACGGAAAGTGGATACAATACAGGGATTTCGAGATGAGTGTCAGTCCATACGCTCTGGATGAGTATGGACTGACTTATCGCAAGATAGCTCCGGGATATGAGGTCTATAGTAAAATGGGAATCTATCAGCGGGACTTATCCAACTATGATGAATCTGCAATTCTGGAAAACACGGATGCTCCCGGAGCGTGTTTGAATTGCCATACTTCCAACCGAACAGATCCCAGAGAATTTACTTTTCATGTCAGGGGCGATCATGGGGCCACTTTGGTGGATATTAATGGACAGCGGGAATGGCTGAAAGCAAAAAATGATTCTATCCATGGCTCTCTTGTTTATTCTTATTGGCATCCTAGTGGTAAATATTGTGCTTATTCGACAAATAAAACCCATCAGAGTTTTCATCTCGTGCGGAATGAACGTATAGAGGTTTTTGACCAGGCTTCAGACATCCTGGTCTACAAACCGAAGACACATCAGATTATCCTGGACTCTCTCTTGATGACTCCGGATCATTTTGAGACTTATCCTGCTTTTTCGCCGGATGGGGAAACGCTTTATTTCTGTTCTTCACAGGCTGAGCCGATTCCTGAAGAATATCAGAAAGTCAAGTATAATCTTTGTAAAATCTCTTTTGACCCTTCTACTGGCACCTTTGGCAATCGGGTGGATACGATTGTGAATGCTCGGAAAATGGGCAAAAGTCTTGTTTTCCCCCGTCCTTCATACGACGGGAAATATATTATGTTTACTTTAGCCAATTATGGTTGCTTTCCTATTTGGCATAAAGAGGCTGATCTAGGACTGTTGGACTTGCGTACAGGGAAGTTGAGAATGCTGAATGAAGTCAACTCAAACCAGACGGAGTCATTCCATAACTGGAATATCAACAGCCATTGGTTTGTCTTTTCCAGTCGGAGAGGAGATGGTTTGTATACACGTCTTTATCTTGCCTGCATAGATTCACAAGGGCACGTATCCAAACCTTTCCTGCTTCCTCAGAAGAACCCTGGAAAGTATTATGAGGAAAGTGTTTATTCTTATAATATTCCTGATTTCACAAAAACAAAAGTCGATTTTGATTTTAGGGCAGCCGGAAGAGAAATCATGAGTGATCGCAGGGTGAATACAGTCGTCAGATAAATCAGGTTAGTTCGAGATTTCATTATAAATCGTGATTGTTACAAAAGGCATGGTTAATATATTATTGCTAAGTGGTAAATTACTAAAGTATTGGTAACCTCATTATGAAGGAATAATAGATGTCGAAGGAAAAAGTGTTGATATTAGCTATAATAGTATCATATCCTTTCATACTTTTATTTTATCTTTGTAATGTCTGAATATTATGTAAATGGAAAAACATTTGTTAGTTATTAAGAAAAATTGCCTTTTGTTCCTTGTGGCATTTTTATGGTCTTATACTCCATTAAAGGCTCAAATCCGTGGTAATAATATTGTCATTATGGTAACTCCTGATCACCGGGACTGGAATTATAAGATTGGAGAAAAGGCGATTTTTTCGGTAAAAGTCTTAAGGTCTGGAACTCCCTTGAATCAGGTACAAGTTGATTATGAGGCTGGACCTGTCTTTTACCCGGATATCAAGAAATCGGCAATATTGAAGAATGGTGAAATGCAGTGGTCGGGAAAGATGGACCATCCTGGTTTTTACCGTCTGAAAGTAACGGCTTCCATAAATGGTAAAAAATATGAAGGCCTCTGTACAGCGGGCTTTTCCCCTGAAAAGATAGTACCTTTTGCTCAGTGTCCGGAAGATTTTGACGAATATTGGTCTGAAGCTTTGAAGAAGGCAAGGAAATATGACCTTAATCCTACTTTAAAATTATTGCCTGACCGTTGTACAGACTTGGACCAGGTCTATGAGGTGAGTTTCGTAAATGACGGTCCTGACTCTCGTATCTATGGTATTCTTTCAGTCCCAATCCGCCCTGGAAAGTATCCGGCTTTGCTGAGAGTTCCCGGAGCAGGGTGTCGCCCTTACGGTGGAGATACCTATACGGCAGACGGAAAGTGCATCGTTTTGGAAATAGGTATTCATGGTATTCCTGTTACAATGCCACAGATTGTATATGACCGGTTGCTTGGCGGGGCTTTGAATCATTATTGGGATGTGAATATTGGTTATCCGGACAAGAATTATTTCCATCGTGTAGTCATAGGAGCTGTGAGGGCTGTAGATTATCTTGCTTCACGGCCGGAATGGGATGAGAAAACTCTAGGTGTGACAGGAGCATCTCAAGGTGGGTTCCTTTCTTTGGCTACAGCAGCGCTGGACAGTCGGGTTACTTTTCTGGCAGCGGTACATGACGCTATGTGTGACTATGAGGCAGAACTGCATGGAGTAGCAGGAGGCTGGCCTCACTATTTCTATCATCAGAAAAATGTCGATGAGAAAGAAATTGAAGGAGCTCGCTATTATGATGGCGTAAACTTTGCCTGCAGGGTCACTGTTCCTTGTTGGTTCTCTTTTGGATATAATGATGAGACCGTTCCTCCTACTTCTTCTTATGGGACTTATAATATTGTAAAAGCTCCCAAAAGGTTGAGTGTATATCAGATGACCGGGCATTACTGGTATCAGGAGCAGTGGGATGAGTGGCAGGACTTTCTGAGGACGCAATTACATGTCAAGTAAAGACTCATTTATTTATATTGACTTGGTTTATAGCGTTAAAAATGGAGATATATTATGTTGTATACATTTGGTGAAAAAGTAAGAACTCTTAAAACTCATCATGAGCAATTTCTAAGTCGTAGAAATGAACCTTTGGAAAAAGGAAATGGAATTTATGATAAATATAAGGACCCTGTTCTGACAGCAGAACATACTCCATTGGAATGGAGATATGATTTTAACAAGAAGGATAATCCTTACTTGGAGCAACGTATCATGATGAATGCTGTCTTCAATGCGGGAGCTATCAAATGGAAGGATAAATATATCGTGGTTGCCCGTGTGGAAGGTGCTGACCGGAAGAGTTTCTTTGCAGTAGCTGAAAGTCCGAATGGTATTGATAATTTCCGCTTTTGGAAAGAACCGGTTACCATGCCTGATGATGCTATTCCAGCAACCAATATCTATGATATGCGACTGACCCGGCATGAAGACGGTTGGATATATGGAATCTTCTGCGCTGAACGTCATGATACGGCACATCCTGAAGATCTATCAGCCGCAACGGCAACGGCTGCCATCGCCCGTACGAACGATTTGGTCCATTGGAACCGTCTGCCGGATATGAAATGTGAAAACCAGCAACGAAATGTAGTTCTTCATCCGGAATTCGTCAATGGAAAATATGCCTTTTATACTCGCCCTCAAGATAATTTTATTGATGCAGGTTCAGGCGGTGGCATTGGCTGGGCCTTGGTTGATGATATAGAGCATGCGGAGATAAAAGAAGAAAAAATCATTAATCTTCGCCATTACCATACCATTATGGAAGTTAAGAACGGAGAGGGACCTGCTCCCATCAAAACTTCCAGAGGATGGCTGCATCTGGCCCATGGTGTCCGGGGTACGGCTTCCGGGTTGAGATATGTGCTTTATCTGTATATGACAGCTATTGATGATCCTTCTCGTGTCATCGCTCAACCGGGTGGTTATTTTCTTGTACCTCAGGGGGAAGAGTATATCGGTGATGTAATGAATGTGGTCTTCTCAAATGGTTGGATCGCAGATGAAGATGGTAAAGTGTTTATCTATTATGCTTCTTGTGATACGTGTCTGCATGTGGCTACGTCTACTATTGATAAACTTGTCGATTATTGCATGAATACCCCTCAGGACAGATACTCTACAACGCATAGTGTAGAGTCTGTCAAGAAGTTGATTGCTAAAAACCGTGAGAATGCAAAAAATAATTTCGGTTAGTAATAAAATAAGGTAGAAGGGCGTTTTTTATAAGATGGCCCTTCTTTTATTCTGCCCTTTTTTTCTGTAAACTAAAAATCTATTTATGGCAAAAGCTAAATTATCCGAGAAAATCGGTTATGGTTTTGGTGACATGTCTTCCAGCATGTTCTGGAAAATCTTTACTTATTATCTGCCTTTTTTCTATTCTAATATCTTTGGACTGACTCTTTCTGAGGGAGCCATGCTCCTGTTGGTTACTAAACTCTGGGATGCAGTCTTTGATCCGTGTATGGGGATTATTGCTGACCGTACAAGAACAAAGTGGGGGAAATATCGTCCTTATTTATTGTGGATGGCTATTCCGTTTGCCCTGATGGGTGTCTTGACATTTACAGTTCCTCATTTCACCCATGGCTGGAAACTCTTCTATGCGTATGCAACCTATATCCTCATGATGACAGTCTATAGCGGGGTCAATGTGCCCTATGCTGCCATGCTGGGTGTCATCTCTGATGATCAGCGTGAGCGGACTGTATTCTCCAGTTTCCGGATGTTTTTTGCTTTTGGCGGCAGTTTCCTTGCTCTTGCAATCTTTGAACCCGTTCGCAATTTCTTCGGAGGGGTCAGCTCGCAGACTGCCTGGATGCTTTCGATGGCCGTGATTGGCCTTATCTGTGCCATCCTTTTCTTTTGCTGTTTTTCTATGACACGTGAACATGTTGTTACGTCAGATGTCGTTAAGAGTGATGATATATCCGACGCTTCATCCAGGAAACAGCTGGAACATGCATCTATCTGGCATGATATCAGATCATTGGTCAGCAATGTACCATGGTGGATTCTGCTGGTGGTATCTATAGCTGCGGTGTTCTTCAGTAGTATCCGTGGTGGAACGGCTGCCTACTATTTTCAGGATTATCTTGGCAATAAAGCTCAACTCGGGCATGGTGTGGTCTTATCCTGCGGAGCCTTTCTTGCCATTGGTGAAGTCGCTAATATGTTCGGTGTTATTTTTGCCGTACCGGTATCGAACCGCTTGGGAAAGAGTCATACTTATCTTTATGCTATGTTGATAGCAGGAATCCTCAGTGTCGTATTCTATTATCTGCCTGTCACGGTCGGAGGAGTATGGGGGATGTTGATATTACAGGTTCTAATCAATGCTTGTTGTGGAATTACGTATCCATTGCTCTGGAGTATGTTTGCAGATATTGGTGACTGGTCAGAGTGGAAACATGGCAATTCTTCTATCGGTCTGATTTTCTCCTCTTCTTCAATGGCCCAGAAAATAGGAGGTGCTGTAGGGAGTGCCTTGGTATTATGGCTGTTGAGTGCTTTCGGATATAAGGCTGTGCAGGGTGCTATACAGACGGCCGGGGCTGTCCATGGTCTGAACCTGATGATGAGTTGGTTCCCGGCTATTGCGTGTCTGATAGCGGTAGTGGCTGTAGCCTTTTACCCATTGACAAACAGTCAAATGAAGAAAATCAGTGATGAATTGAAAACTCGTCGTGCTGCCAATAAGCATCTTCGGAGTTAAGAAAGTCGATGAATATGATACTGATAGTCAGATAACAGGAGGATATAGGGAATGGTCTTATCTTAAAATAGTAGGATATGGCTTGAACTTATAGAAAGTAAGTCTTGATCCTCCTGTTATAAAATTATTCTTTCATGTTTATGAGATATTATGGGTCCCGGTTTTTGTAAAAAGTTTAATGTTTCCTGTTCTATACAATTTGTGATTTCTAGAGTCATGAATATTTAGTTAATATTAAAAAAGATTTTTATATTTTGTTTTTTTTAAAGGATAAAGCTCCAAGATTACATAAAATTTAGTATCTTTGCAGACGTTTGGGACAGAAGGCCTCTGTCTTTCTATTTGCAACAATAATAACGTTATAATTTTATGAACTTTATCTTTTTTATTACCGTTTTGCTAACGGCCTTGACCTTAGTGGTTGGTGCTTATGTGATCGCCAAACTGATAGGGCCTCGCTCTTACAATCCGGTAAAAGGAGAACAGTTTGAGTGCGGTATTCCTACACGTGGTTCATCATGGTTACCTATGCATGTGGGTTATTATCTTTTTGCTCTTCTTTTCTTGTTATTCGATGTTGAGACCGTTTTTCTGTATCCTTGGGCTGTGGTCGTTAAGGAATATGGAGCTCAGGCACTTCTCAGTATCGGTTTCTTCATGTTGGTATTAGTATTTGGCCTGGCTTATGCCTGGCGGAAAGGAGTGCTCGAATGGAAATAAGAAAACCAAAAATCAAGTCTGTTCCTTACGGCGAATTCAAGGATAACGATACGCTGGAGAAACTGACAGAACAACTAAATCAGGGTGGAACAAATGTTGTCTTAGGAAATCTGGACTGGGCTATTAACTGGGGGCGTTCTAACTCCCTTTGGTCATTGACATTCGGTACTTCCTGCTGTGGAATTGAGTTCATGGCTGTAGGTTGTGCCCGTTATGACTTCTCCCGTTTTGGTTTTGAGGTTACTCGTAATTCACCGCGTCAGGCAGATATTATTATGTGTGCCGGAACAATCACCAATAAGATGGCTCCTGTTTTCAAGCGTCTTTATGATGAAATGGCAGAACCAAAGTATGTCGTGGCCGTCGGTGGCTGTACGATCAGTGGTGGTCCTTTTAAAAGCAGCTATCATGTCGTTCGCGGAATCGACGAAATAGTACCGGTGGATGTCTATATCCCTGGTTGTCCTCCTCGTCCGGAAGCTATTTTGTACGGAATGATGCAGTTGCAGCGTAAAGTGAAAATAGAACGGTTCTTCGGAGGTGCCAATCATAAGATGAATGCACAGGAACGCGAGGAATCAATGAATTTGAAGGGTCTTCACGGTTTGAGTAATGAAAACCTCGCTTTTGAGAAACTGCTTCATAAGGAAGAACCTATCATCGTTAAGGATGGTGTAACAAAGGAGCAGGTTGAACAATTGGGTAAAGATCTGGATCAACTTTCTGCCAAGGAAAATGATAAGGATGAAAAGGTAGAAAATTCTGATCAACAGAAACAAACTCCAGTGACTTCTCCGACTAAAACAAATAAGGATCAGGGTGATACTCCTGCTGCTTAAAACTAAGGTACGCACGTTATGAAACTGAATAATATAACATTTCCTTTTGATGACTTTGCTAAAGAGATGGCAAAGTTGAAGAACGAAAAACATTTCGACTACCTGGTCACGATCGTAGGTGAGGACTTCGGGGAAGAAGGTCTTGGCTGTATCTATATTCTTGAGAATACGCAGACGCATGATCGAATGTCTGTAAAACAGATAGCCAGACAAATAGGGGAGGACTATGTACTTCCGACAATTTTTTCCATTTGGCGTGATGGTGAACTTCTGGAACGGGAGGTCTATGATTTCCTGGGTATAAAGTTCCTTGGACATCCAGACATGCGCCGCTTGTATCTGAGGAATGACTTTGATGGTTATCCTCTCCGTAAGGATTATGATATGAGCCCGGAACATAATCGCTTCCCTGAGACCGACGAACCGGAAACGGACTGGACTGAGGAATATAGTGTGAATAAATACGGGGAGTTGGTTAAGACTACGCGCCGTCTAATTCAGCCTGATGAATTTACCGTCAATATTGGCCCTAACCACCCTTCTACGCATGGTGTGTTACGTCTGCAGACCGTTCTGGACGGTGAACAGATCGTACATGTGCTTCCGCATTTGGGCTATATTCATCGTGGTATTGAAAAGATGTGTGAGGATTATACTTATCCCCAGACGCTTGCTTTGACAGACCGTCTCAACTATCTGTCGGCGATGATGAACCGGCATGCACTTGTTGGCGTTATCGAAGAGGCCATGGGCATAGAACTCAGTGACCGTATCCATTACATCCGTACGATTATGGATGAATTGCAGCGTCTGGATAACCACTTATTGTTTACAGGTTGCTGCGCACAGGATCTGAGTGCCCTTACGGCATTCCTCTATGGTATGCGTGATCGTGAGCACGTACTCAATGTGATGGAAGAAACGACCGGTGGACGTCTGATCGAGAATTATTACCGCATAGGTGGCTGTCAGGCTGACATTGATCCGCATTTCGTACAGAACGTAAAGGATCTGTGCAAATATCTTCGTCCCATGATTCAAGAATATCTTGATGTATTTGGTGATAACGTCATCACTCATCAGCGTTTTGAGGGTATCGGACCGATGGGACTTGATGACTGTATCAATTATGCCGTTACAGGTCCTGCCGGGAGAGCTGCCGGATGGAAAAACGACGTCCGTAAATATCATCCATACGACTTATATGATAAGGTGGAATGGAAAGAGTGTATCCGTAATCATGGTGACTCTATGGATCGTTATTATGTTCATATTGACGAGATGTATCAGAGTCTGGATATTATAGAACAACTCATTGATAATATCCCGGAAGGTGATTTCTATATTAAGCAGAAACCAATCATCCGGGTACCCGAAGGACAGTGGTATTATTCCGTAGAAGGAGCCAGTGGCGAGTTTGGTGTCTACCTTGATAGTAAAGGAGACAAAAAACCTTATCGCCTGAAGATACGTCCGATGGGATTGTCTCTTGTTGGAGCTATGGATAAAATGCTCCGTGGTCAGAAAATTGCAGACCTGATAGCTACCGGTGCTGCATTAGATTACGTAATTCCTGATATTGATAGATAATTATGTTTGATTTTGGTATAGTAACAAGATGGTTTGATCTTTTGCTTCGTCAGACGTGTGGTCTGGGCAACTTCTGGTCAATTTTCATCGAGTGTGTTGTCGTTCTTTTAATTATCATCACCCTGTATGCTTTGTTGGCAATCGCGTTGATATTTATGGAACGTAAGGTTTGTGCCTATTTCCAGTGCCGTCTCGGGCCGATGCGTGTTGGTCCGTGGGGAATCTTTCAGGTTTTTGCCGATGTGGTGAAAATGCTGATCAAGGAGATTTTCCCGGTGGATAAAAGTGATAAATTCTTATATTATCTGGCACCTATTCTGGTCATTACGGCTTCTATAGGTACTTTCTCTTTCCTGCCTTGGAACAAGGGCGCTGGAGTGCTTGATTTTAATGTCGGGGTATTTATGATTACAGCCTTGAGCAGCATCGGCATTATCGGTGTTTTTATGGCTGGTTGGGGAAGTAATAACAAATATTCTGTAGTTTCAGCCCTGCGTGGTGCCATTCAGATGATTTCATACGAGATGTCATTGGGACTCTGTCTGGTTGCTGCCGTTACCCTGACGGGTACGATGCAGGTTTCCGGCATTGTAGATTATCAGGCTCAAGGATGGTTGATCTTCCGAGCTCCGCTGCCTGCAATTGTTGCCTTCCTCATCTTCCTGATTGCAGGAAATGCAGAAGCTAACCGTGGTCCGTTCGACCTGGTTGAGGCTGAGAGTGAGTTGACAGCCGGTTATCATACAGAATATTCTGGTATGGGATTCGGATTCTACTATTTGTCAGAATATCTGAACCTGTTCGTGATTTCCGGAATTGCTGCTACAGTATTCCTCGGTGGCTGGATGCCTTTGCATATTGGTGTTGCAGGCTTTGACCATGTGATGGATTATATTCCGGGATTTGTATGGATGCTGGGTAAGACATTTGTCTTGGTCTTCTTCCTGATGTGGATCAGGTGGACTTTCCCACGTCTGAGAGTCGACAATATTCTGAAACTCGAGTGGAAGTATTTGATGCCTCTGTCTTTGCTCAATCTTGTAGTTATGACAGTTTGTGTGGTATTTAAACTCGGCTGGCATATTTAATCAAACAATCGATAATCTACAAATTAATGGATAATCATTCATATTTCGGTGGTATTGGAAATGCAATCAAGACATTGCTCCTAGGAATGAAGACTACTATACGTGAGTACTTCACACCTAAGAGTACTGAGCAATATCCTGAGAACCGCAAGACCACCCTCCATGTCTCTCCGCGTTTTCGGGGCCGTCTGGTCTTTGTGCGCAATGAGGACGAAAGCTACAAATGTGTGGCTTGTACAATGTGTGAGAAAGCTTGTCCGAACGGAACTATCAAGATCTCTCAAGAGATGGTTACTGATCCGGAAACCGGTAAAAAGAAACGTCACCTCATTGACTATCAGTATGATCTCGGTGACTGTATGTTCTGCGAGCTTTGTGTCAATGCTTGCAATTTTGGTGCAATCAAGTTTGTCAACGATTTTGAAAACAGTGTTTTTGACCGCAGCAAACTGGTATTGCATTTGGATAAGGAAGTTTATAAGGGCGGCAGTTTGCCAAATATCATTGACGGTGGTGCTCCTTATCAGATCGGTAAGTTTAATACAAAGACTAAATAGTAGTAAAAGATATGGCTAATATCGTTATATTTTGCATTCTGGCTGTAGTCATTCTAGGCTCAGCTGTTTTATGCGTCATGACCAAGCGAATCATGCGGGCCGCTACCTTCTTGCTATTCGTCCTGTTTGGTGTTGCAGGTATTTATTTCCTGCTTGATTATACTTTCCTGGGAGTTGCTCAGATCGCAATTTATGCAGGTGGTATTATGATGGTGTATATCTTCGCCATCCAGTTGGTAAGCAAGGATACACTTCAGGGAATGGTTGAACGTTTTAAGGGCAGTCGCGTGGCTTTTGCCTTTTTACTATGCATGATAGGGCTGGTTACAGTGGCAGTTGTCCTCCTGAAAAATCATTTTATTGATCAGGCAGCCAGTATGGCTGATGTTGAAGTTCCTGTCAAGAAAGTCGGTTCGGCTCTGATGGGTTCTGGTAAATACCAATACGTTCTGCCATTTGAGTTTATCTCAGTATTCCTGCTGGCTTGTATAGTAGGTGGCATTATGATAGCAAGGAAGGAGGATAAGAAATGATACCTGTACAATGTTTTTTCGTGCTTAGTGCACTTTTATTCTTTATCGGCGTCTTTGGATTTGTGACTCGTCGCAATCTTATCGCCATGCTGATCTCTATTGAACTTGTCTTGAATTCTGTGGATATTAATTTTGCAGTTTTCAACCGCATTCTTTATCCCGGACAGATGGAAGGTTTCTTCTTCTCTCTGTTTTCTATCGGTGTAAGTGCTGCAGAGACAGCTGTTGCTTTGGCAATTATCATCAATGTTTATCGTGTTTATCATAGTGATCAGGTGAACAGCATTGAAAATATGAAATTCTAAAAGATAATGGAATACAGTTATGCATATTTGATACTCCTTCTGCCATTCTTGAGTTTCCTCCTTTTGGGACTCTTTGGCATGAAGATGAAGAAACCCGTTGCCGGCTTGATTGGTACGCTCGTTGTAGGTACGCTCTTTGCGTTGTCTCTCTATACGGCATACGAATATTTCTTTGTGATCGGAAGAGATGCTGCCACAGGTTTATATCCTACGGTAACTTCTTTTAATTTCACTTGGCTGGATTTCGGTAAGTCTCCGCTTTTCGGTACCCAACTGTTATTTAAGATCGGTTTCCGTCTGACTCCAATCAGTGTGATGATGCTTGTGGTCATTACAACGGTGAGTTTTATGGTCCACATCTATTCTTTCGGATATATGGCGGATCTGGATGATAATTATCACATGGTCGGTTTTGAGAAAGGTTTCCAGCGTTTTTATGCTTTCCTCTCTCTCTTTACGATGTCTATGCTCGGTCTGGTGGTTGCAACAAACCTTTTCCAGATGTATCTGTTCTGGGAGTTAGTAGGTATTTGCTCTTATCTGCTTATCGGATTCTATTATCCGAAACATGCTGCAGTACATGCTTCGAAAAAAGCTTTTATTGTAACTCGTTTTGCTGATCTGTTCTTCTTGATAGGTATACTTTTCTATAGTTTTTATGTTGGAACCTTCAATTATGATTTAGGTGTTATGCCTGATCTGACCGCACGACTTGCAGGTGCATCTTGGGTTATCCCGACTGCTTTGTTCCTGATGTTTATCGGTGGTGCCGGTAAGAGTGCAATGTTTCCGTTGCATATCTGGCTGCCCGATGCTATGGAGGGTCCTACACCTGTCAGTGCTTTGATTCATGCGGCTACAATGGTTGTAGCTGGTGTTTATCAGGTTGCTTCTCTTTTCCCGATCTATATCAAGTTCGGTGCAGTCAATCAACTCCACTGGATTGCATGGATTGCAGCGTTTACTGCTTTTTATGCAGCTGTTGTAGCTTGCTGTCAGAGAGATATCAAGCGTGGACTGGCTTTTTCGACGATTTCACAGATAGGTTATATGTTGGTAGCACTCGGCGTTAGTTATTCTTTGGATAATGGTACTGGTGGTCTGGGCTATATGGCCGGTATGTTCCACTTGTTTACACATGCTATGTTCAAGGCTCTCCTGTTCCTTTGCTCTGGGTCAATCATTGTTATTATCGGATCCAACTTCAAAGACTATATGGGTGGCTTGCATAAATATATGCCGATTACGAATATCTGTTTTCTTATTGGTTGTCTTGCCATCAGTGGTATTCCTCCGTTTGCAGGTTTCTTCTCTAAGGATGAGATTATTGATGCTTGCGGCATGATGCCAGGTTGGCAAGGAGTGTTCTTTAAATGGTGGATGATTATGGTTGCCGGTCTTACGGCTTTCTATATGTTCCGTCTCTATTACGTTATCTTCTGGGGACAGTCTTATTATGAACTGGATCCTGAGCATCGTAAGAAACCAGGTGAAGCCCCTATGATAATGGAAATTCCTCTGATGATTCTTTCGGCTATTTCCTGTGTTGCTGGTTTTATTCCTTTCGGACATTTTATTTCAGCTAATGGACTGAGTTTCGACATTCCTTTGCAGCATGGTGAACTTTTGCCGGCCCTTCCCAGTTTATGTGCTGGTCTGATTGGTATTATCGCAGCTACAGTCATGTATGCGCCGAAAAAGAATCCTATCCCTGTAATGCTGGAAAAGAAATTCCCACGTTTTCACAGAGCTGCGCTCAACCGTTTTTATATTGATAACGCATGGCAGTTCTTCTGCCACAAGATCGTATTCGGCCTTTTCAGTATTCCTATTGCCTGGTTTGACCGTCATGTTGTGGATGGTGCATTCAACTTTGCCGGTTGGAGCACACAGGCTGCAGGAGAATCCATACGCCCGTGGCAGAGTGGTGATGTCCGTTCTTATGCGAGTTGGTTCCTGACAGGTACTGTAGCATTAACGATCATATTGCTTTGTATTTTCTATTAAGACATTAAATTAAAATGAGTATACTAACATTATTCGTTGTTATTCCGGTTTTGATGCTGCTCGGCCTCTGGCTGGCAAAGAACGATAAGCAGGTACGCGGTGTGATGGCCGTCGGTGCAAGTTGTCTGTTGCTATTGGCAATCTATTTGACCGTTACTTTTGTTCAGATGCGTAATGCAGGCAATACCGATGCAATGCTCTTTACTTATAGTATATCTTGGTTTGCACCATTGCATATTGAATATAGTGTCGGTGTTGACGGTATCTCCGTAGTAATGCTTTTGCTTTCGGCTATTATCGTTTTCACAGGTACATTTGCTTCCTGGCGTCTTGAACCTTTAAAGAAGGAGTACTTCTTATGGTTTGTATTACTGAGTATTGGTGTGTTCGGTTTCTTTATTACAACCGATATGTTCACCATGTTCATGTTTTACGAGGTGGCATTGATTCCTATGTATCTCCTGATTGGAGTTTGGGGAACCGGTCCTAAGGAGTATTCAGCCATGAAACTGACTTTGATGCTGATGGGTGGTTCTGCACTGTTAATCATCGGTATTCTGGGTATCTATTACTTTAGTGGTGCCAAGACCATGAATGTAGCAGCTATTGCGGCTATGAACAATATTCCTGTACATATACAGAAAGTCTTCTTCCCATTTATCTTTATCGGCTTTGGTGTGCTTGGCGCTTTGTTCCCATTCCACACTTGGAGCCCTGATGGTCATGCTTCCGCGCCTACAGCAGTGTCTATGCTTCATGCGGGTGTGCTGATGAAACTGGGAGGTTACGGCTGTTTCCGTATAGCTATGTATCTGCTTCCTGCAGCAGCTCACCAACTGGCTTGGATATTCCTTATTCTCGCTACATGTTCTGTTGTATACGGAGCTCTTTCAGCTTGTGTGCAGACGGATTTGAAATATATTAATGCTTATTCGTCAGTTTCTCACTGTGGTATGGTGCTTTTCGCCTTGCTGATGATGACACAAACCGCTATTACGGGTGCTGTTCTTCAGATGCTCTCTCACGGTTTGACAACGGCTCTATTCTTTGCGGTCATCGGTATGATCTACCATCGTTGTGGAACACGTGACGTACGCAAACTCGGTGGGTTGATGAAGATCATGCCTTTCTTGTCTGTAGCTTATGTTATCGCTGGTTTGGCTAATCTTGGACTTCCTGGTTTCTCTGGCTTCGTAGCAGAGATGACTATTTTCGTTGGTTCTTTCGAGAATGCAGATACTTTCCATCGTGTATGTACAATCATTGCGACAACTTCCATAGTTGTTACAGCCGTGTACATTCTGCGTGCGGTAGGTAAAATTCTGTTTCAGAAGGTTCCGAATAAGAAATTCTTCCAGTTGCATGATGCTACCTGGGATGAGCGTATAGCTGTCGGCGGGCTGATCTTCTGTGTTGCCGGCCTGGGACTTTCTCCTCTGTGGGCACAGCATATTATTGTCGGTGCAGTAGCTCCGATCCTACAGCATATTCAGGCAGCTGCTTTGACAGCAGCCCTGTAAGAGACGGATAATGAATATTTAAATTTGAAATAGAATAGAAATGGATATCGATTATAGTCAATTTCTGAATTTGATACCGGAGATTTGTTTAGTAGCTATTCTGGTCATTGTCTTTGTTGCCGACTTTGTTTCGGCACGTCGACCTGTTATGGTAGTAGCTGATTCGAATAGCTCTGATACGATTAATACATCAGGTGTTCGTCCTCGTCCGTGGTTTAATACGCTGGTAGTTATTCTCATGGCTGCTTATTTGTTGATCAACATGAGTCCGATAGCTGCTAGTACAGCCTTCGGAGGAATGTATTATACGAATGCTTCAGTGGGAGTAATCAAAACTATACTTGGTTTCGGTACACTTATCGTGCTGATCCAAAGCCGTGAGTGGATGCAGCGCCCTGATACTACCTTCAAGGAAGGTGAGTTTTATATGCTTGTCATTTCTACTTTACTCGGTATGAACATGATGGTAAGTGCAAATCATTTCCTCTTGTTCTTCCTTGGCTTGGAGATGGCTAGTGTTCCAATGGCTTGTCTTGTGGCTTTGGACAAATATCGTCATCATTCGGCTGAAGCAGGCGCAAAATTCATCCTTACCGCTACTTTCTCAAGTGGTGTGATGCTTTATGGTATTTCTTTTATCTATGGAGCAGTAGGTACACTTTATTTTGATGATGTAGCTGCAAAGATCACCCTTTCACCATTGACCATTATGGGTATGGTGTTTTTCTTCAGCGGACTTGCCTTCAAAATTTCACTTGTGCCATTCCATTTTTGGACAGCTGATACTTATCAGGGTGCTCCTACTACGGTTACAGGTTATCTGAGTGTTTGTTCCAAGGGAGCAGCCGCATTTGCCTTGTGCGCTATTCTGATAAAGGTATTTGCGCCTCTGACTACCTATTGGCAGTATATGCTGGATATTATCGTTGTGTTGTCTATCACGATAGCCAACTTATTTGCTATCCGGCAGAAAGATATGAAGCGATTCATGGCATTCAGTTCTATCTCTCAGGCCGGTTACATCGTATTGGCTATTGTTGGTGCCAATTCGATGAGTTTTACTTCTCTCAGTTTTTATGTCCTGGTATATGTCGTTGCCAATATGGGTGTGTTCTCTGTTATCAGCAGTATCGAACAGCATAATGGTGGTAAAGTCAATCGTGAAGACTATAACGGCCTTTATAAGACTAACCCGAAGTTGTCTATCCTGATGACATTTGCTTTGTTCTCTCTTGGAGGTATTCCTCCATTTGCTGGAATGTTCAGTAAATTCTTCGTCTTTATGGCAGCTGTAAAGGGAATGAGCATTGATACCATTACAGGTGCTGTTACCTATGCGGTAGTCTTTGTTGCTTTGGTCAATACGGTTATCTCCTTGTACTATTACCTGTTGATTGTAAAGGCTATGTACATCAAGCATAATGACCATCCTTTGCCATTCTTCAAGTCTGCTCCAAGTACTAAACTGGCATTGGCGCTTTGTACTGCTGGTATTTTGGCATTTGGTGTTTGCAGTTTTGTTTTTGACTGGATCAATACAGCATCATCATCATTGATACTGTAATTCATAGATAATTCTATTCACGGCTTTTTTCGTTTGATAGGTCGTGAATAATAGAAAAGTCCCGATAGACTTCTGCCTATCGGGACTTTTCTGTTTGTGTTTCTGAAAAAGAAAGAGGCAATAACTGTTTCCTATTTTATGTGAATGAAATTAACTCAGTGATTTCACTTTCCTGAATAATCACTTATTCGCTAATTGTTTTCTTTCTAAAAAGGAATGAAAACATTTAAAATAGACAAACCTGTAGTTTAACCCTTTTTCAGGATCTGTTTCAGATATTTCGGAGTATAGCCTTTTTTACTTTCAGCCACTTGCTCAGGTGTGCCGGTGCTTAGTATGGTTCCTCCATTACGGCCCCCCTCAGGCCCGATATCAATGATATAATCAGCAAGTTTGATTACATCTAAATTATGTTCAATGACGATGACCGTATTTCCACGGTCAACCAGTTTTTGCAGGACTTCCATCAATATCCTGATGTCTTCAAAATGTAAACCTGTAGTTGGTTCATCAAGGATATATAAAGTTTTACCTGTATCCCTTTTAGCTAATTCAGTAGCCAGTTTTACCCGTTGGCTTTCACCCCCGGATAAGGTCGTGGAACTCTGACCGAGTTTGATATAGCCCAATCCTACTTCCTGAAGCGTTCTTATTTTCTGGAGGATCTGTGGGACATTTTCAAAAAACTCTACAGCTTGATTGATGGTCATGTCCAGAACATCAGCAATGCTCTTGCCTTTAAATCTCACTTCCAGAGTCTCTCTGTTATATCGTTTGCCATGACAGACTTCGCAGGGTACCATGACATCCGGAAGGAAATTCATTTCGATAGTCTTATAGCCATTCCCCTTGCAGGTTTCACATCTTCCCCCTTTGACGTTGAAAGAGAAACGTCCCGGTTTGTAGCCGCGTATTTTAGCTTCCGGCAGATTGACGAATAGTGACCTTATATCGCTGAATACACCTGTATAAGTAGCCGGGTTGGAACGAGGAGTTCTTCCAATGGGACTTTGATCCACATTGACGACCTTATCTATATTGTCTATTCCTTCGATACGATCGTACGGCATAGGCTTCTTAAGAGATCGGTAAAAATAATGAGAGAGGATAGGCTGGAGGGTTTCGTTGATTAAGGTTGATTTTCCAGACCCACTTACACCTGTAACTACGATCAGGTCACCAAGGGGAAAGGTTACATCAATGTTTTTCAAATTATTTCCCCGACAGCCATGGAGGGTAATGGACTTGCCATTTCCCTTTCGGCGATGTGTAGGGATTTCGATTTTCTTTATCCCCGTCAGATATTCAGCTGTTAAAGTTAGTTGCCGACCTGTCTTTCCTGATTCGGGAGGGTACGGAGTCCCTTTCATCATATCAGCTGGTGTTCCTTGGAATACGACTTCTCCGCCTTTTCTTCCAGCTTTTGGGCCTATATCAACTATCCAGTCAGCAGCACGCATCATATCTTCGTCATGTTCCACTACGATGACAGTATTGCCCAAGTCCCGGAGTTCCTTGAGAGAATTGATCAGCCGTTGGTTATCACGCTGGTGCAGACCGATACTCGGCTCATCCAGAATATAAAGCACATTCACAAGTTGGCTGCCGATTTGGGTAGCCAGTCGGATACGTTGACTTTCTCCACCGGAGAGTGATGCAGACTGGCGGTTAAGGGAGAGATAATTCAGACCAACCTCCAAAAGAAAATTGACTCTGGTGCGAAGTTCTTTGACGATTTCGCCCGCAATCTTTTTTTGTTGAGGTTCCAGATGCTCTTCGACATGGTCAAGCCATTCCTTCAAATCAGAGATATCCAGATTGGCTACCTCAGAGATATTCTTGTCCCAGATCTTATAGGATAGGGACTCTTTCTTCAATCGTTGTCCGTGACATTCAGGACAGATTACTTCAGCGAGAAACTGATCCGCCCATTTCTTGCCACTTGCAGAATCCTCATTTTCCATTACTGTCTGCAGGTACTTTATGACACCATCAAAGGGTACAAAGTAATCACTTGAAGTATGGACTTTTTCTTTGGGAATGCGTATGTCTTCAATGCTCCCGTATAGAATCTCGTCCATGGCCTTTTTGGAGATCTGCTTTACCGGAGTTTTTAGAGTATAGCCATATTTCTTGAGCATCACCTCTATTTGCCAGAAGATCATCTGATTCTTATATTTTCCCAGTGGGATGATAGCTCCCTCGTAGATATTCTTCTGCGTGTCGGGGACAACTTTCTTTAAATCGATCTCATTGATTATACCCAAACCCTTACAGTGAGGACAAGCCCCTTCTGGAGAGTTGAATGAAAACAAGTTGGGCGCAGGATCTCCATAAGCCAGTCCCGTTGCCGGATCCATAAGTCGTTTAGAATAGTTCTTCACTCCTCCTGTATCCTTGTCCAGTACCATCAGAATGCCGTTCCCCTGTTTCATAGCCGTCTGGATACTGCGCCGAATGCGGTCTTCATCCTTATCTTCAACAGTCATTTTGTCAATGACCACTTCAATATTGTGGTTTTTATACCGGTCAACTTTCATTCCACGGACGATCTCTTTCATCTCGCCGTCCACACGTATATAGAGGAATCCTTTTCGTCTCATACTCTCGAAAAGTTCCCGGTAGTGGCCTTTACGCTGTCTGATTAGTGGAGCAAGAATGTATATCCGTTTCCCGGCATAATCATTGAGGATCATCTCAATGACCTGTTCTTCGGTATACTTCATCATCTTCTCACCGCTTTTATAACTATATGCTGTTCCAGCACGGGCGAAAAGAAGTCGGAGATAGTCATAGATTTCGGTCGTCGTACCTACTGTAGAACGTGGATTCTTATTGGTCGTCTTTTGTTCGATGCTGATAACCGGACTTAGTCCGGTTATCTTATCCACATCCGGACGTTCCATATCTCCCAGGAAGTTGCGTGCGTATGCAGAGAAAGTCTCGATATAACGTCTCTGTCCCTCTGCAAAAATGGTATCAAAAGCCAGCGACGATTTTCCTGACCCGGAAAGTCCGGTGATCACCGTAAGAGAATTGCGTGGGATCATGACATCCACATTCTTCAGATTGTGTACGCGTGCACCCCAGACATTGATTTTTTCATCTTCTCTTTGCATGACTAATCTTCTCTATTGTATCTTCTGCTATGGTCATAGCAGTATATTTATCCTAAACAGTTTCAACCATTTCCGGTTATTAGTTATCCGACGCCGACTATGGAATTCATCAAAATGACCATGAATACGATGGCTGTAATTACGACATAGAGCCAGTCCCGTTGATGTGCAAAATCTATCAATGACAAGGCAACACGAAGTATTGGGGTAAGCATAAGCACAAGTACGCCCAACTGTATCCAGTCTTTAGCAGCGAGACTTGTCAGGCCACTGAAAATGCCATGGATTGAGGTAAATGATGCCGGTTCCTTACGGAATACTGTATAGTCAGGGACCATCTCTCTGCCATGCCGTATCAGATAGTACATTCCACTGATAAGTGCAATGGTACAAGCTGTAACCACTCCGATACGCAGGGTGTTGCCGATTAATTCTCTCATGTCTGTCTGAGACTTATTATTTTTCTCTTTCATCTTATCAGAATTTACCGGCAAAGCCATTGTATATCATATTAATAGCCACTAATAGGATGGCTATTGCAAAAATCTTTCTTAGAAGACTTACATTGAGTCTTTTCAATAGTTGTGTACCTGTCAGTGCACCACCCAGAACACCCACCATGATCGGGAATGCAATGCCTGGTTCTATATAACCACGTTGAAGATATACCACTGCTGAAGTGACAGCTGTGACTCCAATCATGAAATTACTTGTCGTTGTACTTACCTTGAATGGTACTTTCATAAAATTATCCATGGCCAGAACCTTCAATACACCACTGCCGATACCTAACAGACCTGAAAGAACTCCTGCCACGATCATGGTCAGGAATCCGCCAGTGACATGGGTGAGTTCATAACTTTGGTTTCCCTCTTTGGTAGGGTAGGTTCCGAAGAGTTTTAATTTTCGGGCCAGATTACTTCCTTTGACCTGTTCATGGTCAGCAGATTGTCTTTGTTGCATTACTGCTGTAAGGATCAGAACCAGACCGAAGATGACGGCGATAGTATTTGTGGGCATCCAGAGCGCAATCACTGCACCTGTTACAGCTCCTATACTTGTGGCAATTTCCAGAAACATACCCAAGCGGATATTGGTCATACCTTCCTTGACGTATGCACTGGCTGATCCTGAGGAGGTGGCAATAGAAGCTACAAGAGCTGCCCCGATGGCATAACGGAAATCAATATGAAAAACCAGCGTAAGAAGAGGTATCACAATAACTCCTCCACCCAGTCCTGTCAAAGATCCCAATAATCCTGCAGCGTATGCTCCTGCCAGTAATATAAGTGTAAAAACAAGAATAGTCATATCCGTATAATTTTCTGCCGTTTTTCCAGAGTGTCACTTCGCCTTGACCTAGAAGCCGAATCTCTCTTTACCTTTGGCCGCAAAATTACAAAAAATATTCCGATTATGATATGAAAAGTAACTATAAGTTGATAGGGCTTGATGTGAAAAAAAAAATTTTTTCTTGCAAGATTCTATCTGGTTTTGTATTTAACGAGTAGATTAATGAGATAAGGAGAATAAAAAATGAAAAAGACACTGAAATTATTGGGAATAGGATTAGTTGTATTCACAACGATCATCTCTTTACAATCGTGTTTGAAAGATAACGATGACGATTATTATTATTACTACAATGGTGCGAATGCCTTAGTCACTCTGAAAACTTCTTCAAAAGGCCATTTGCTCTTGCAGTTGGATGATTCTACATTGCTTTATCCGGTCAATATGAGTACTTCTCCTTACGGCAGTAAGGAAGTTAGGGCGTTAGTGAGGATCCGAGATCCGAAAGACAATGAACTCAACAATGGAATCGTTGCTGATGGCTTAAGAAATGTTTATGTCACTTGGATAGACAGTGTTCGTACTAAGCCGATTGCTCGCAGTTATGGCTTGAAGAATGATTCTGCCTATGGAAAAGATCCTTTGGATGTTCTTAACAGTTGGATGACGGTTGTGGAAGACGGGTATCTTACGGTTAACTTCCGTACTTACTTTGGCGATGGAACTGTCCATGTCTTGAATTTGGTGAAAGGAAGTTCTCCGTATGAGTTGGTTCTGCATCAGGATGCTAAGGGTGATAATGGTGGACGATTAGGAGATGGAATCATTGCGTTCCGTCTGGATTCCCTTCCGGATACAAATGGGAAAATTGATACTTTTACGTTAAAATGGAACTCCTATGATGGGGAAAGAAGTCATCAATTTAAATATCGTACACGAAAATGACAGGTTAACCGTTTATTAAATGGTAAACGGAACTTGATGGATGTATAGTGAGCAAACTGACAAAGAACAGCGGATTATCCGGCTTTTTCACCAAGGCGATGCTTCGGCGATGGATCTGCTATATGCTGAATATGCCGGCTATCTTACAGGGGTAGGCTTCCGTTACATTTCGGATGATGATGATCTGAAAGATGTTTTACAGGAAAGCTTTATTAAAATCTTTACTCGTATAAGTTCTTTTTCATACAGGGGGAAGGGTTCTTTGAAGGCATGGATGACACGTATTGTAATCAATGAGTCTCTTCAGTTTCTTCGGCATCAGCAGTCTTCCCAGATAGTCAGGATGGACAGTTATGATTTGCCTGATTTGCCTGAAGAAGAACCTGAGTTGACAGGAGTGAGTGCTGAAGTGCTATCAGAGATGATCAGACGTCTTCCACCAGGTTGCAGGGAAGTATTTAATCTTTATGCTATTGAAGGAAAAAGTCATATCGAAATTTCACAGTTGCTGAACATCAAACCTGATACTTCAGCCTCTCAGTTTCACCGGGCAAGAGTCATTCTGACTCGGATGATCAAAAAATATCAATTAAATAAGGCACGGGAATGAAAGACCAATGGATCAGAGATATGCGCCGTCTTTTAGACGACTATGAAAAGGATCCTCCTCATGATTTGCTCTATGACGTGAAGCAAGTGATGGGGGAGCGGAATCTCATGCCCGAATCGAAACCGAAACGGAAAGCTCGGATGGTTTATCTTTGGATTGCACGTTCTGTAGCTGCGGCTGCCGTTGTCCTTATTATGGGATTGTTGTTTCATAATATTCACGTAACCCATGAAGGGACAGAACAACAAATGGCACAGAAATCCGAGTCTTCCCGGTTGCAGGAAAAAAGCATTTATTCTGCCTTACAGAGAGTCTTTCAAGAGTCCAAACCGGATATTGATCATAGTATGGTAGGCAAAGTCGCAGCTTCTGCCAGGGCAAAGTTTAAAACCTATTCTTCTCGAAGCGGAAATGTAGATGTATTTCCGACAACATCTTCTTCTGGCCTTCTTGCTAAGATGAGCGAGTCAGGCCAAGGTAAGATTGTTTCCTCGTCTGATTCGTCTGCAAATGTTTCATCCGGAACTTCCGATTCCCGGGAAAATCCCTTATATTCTCAAATCTCATCGTCTTCCGGGCAGAATAGTCAAGGTCTGGATCACTCTCAGAAAAACAAAAAGAATGAGAATGCTTTCCATGAATATTCGAAAGTTTCACCTGTCCCTGTAAGACATCACCGAAACCGGCATATTAGTTTTGGTCCTTTCTGTTCAGGTGCAATGGGAGAAGATGCCGGACCAGCGGGGCAGGGACTTGTCTTGGCTGATGCTGCTCCCTACGGACCTCTTGATGGTGAAAAGTATGCTCTTGCAAATAGCCTTGTGTATGGTATTGATAAATTACAAACAAAAACTCACTATGACCAACCTGTAAAGTTTGGTTTGTCAGTGGCTTATCCTGTGGCAAATGAGTTGAGTCTGCATGCAGGATTTGTTTATAGTTTGTTATCGTCTGATGAAACCCGGAGCAATTCGACAGAGGAGTATAAAACTCATCAGAAACTCCATTATGTAGGGGTTCAACTTTCAGCCAGTCACAGTCTTTGGAGAAAAGATCATTTTAATGTGTATGTCACTGCCGGCGGAGGTGTAGACAAAATGGTCAGTGGCAAAGCAAAGACGAAGTACTATGTCAATGATGGATTGATTTCTACAACAAAAGATGATGTGAAAATGCACCAACTGCAGTGGTCTGTAAATGGGACGGCCGGAGTGGAATATAATTTAGTACCTCATATAAATTTATATGTAGAGCCTGGTGTTGCTTACTATTTCAGAAATGGAAGTCCAGTGCAGACTATTTATAAGGATAAGCCGTTTATCTTTCACCTCAGTGTTGGATTGCGATTCAATATCAGAGATGTAGGAAAATAGATGTTGGATTTTCCGCAACATTAATTATCTTATAGTCATTGCCTGACTTCTTGAAAACTAGTTGTCCTCTTGATTTCAAGAGGATTGTTTGTATATATTTCCTTATTATCAGATTTGGAATTTCCAATAAAATATTATAGCTTTGTAGTACCAAAAGATACATCATAATAATAGGATATGTCAAATGGAGTTCGCTACATTTCAAACCATCAGGAAAAACAACTGTTAGCTTGGGAAGAGCTGAAGTTTATGGTGGAGTCAACTATAAAGGAACTTGGTATGGGGCAAGAATTTTTAAGAATTCTTTTAAATGAAGAATTATGATTGATAATTAGCAAATAAAAATAGTGGATGGAAGTGATTCTTAAGATAATTGATTTGTTGTTTTTATTTGCTTTATTTAATATATGGTTGTTATGAAAAAATATTTGCTTATTTTATTAAGTGTTTTTGCCCTACACGTATATGGACAGAACCCTTCTCAAAGGACTATAGAGTTAAATCCGTTTGTAGGTGCGACATATGGGCTGTCATCAGAAGCAGGAAGTCGGAAAATAGGTCCTTCATTTGGATTTGAAGGAAGATGGAATCTTAAAACTTGTCCAATAGATATTGGATTACAAGCCTATTTAGGTCAGGCGATTACATCTTATAAAAAGTTGGATGTCAAGTGTAGGACTATTTCATTAACTGCATTTGGGGATTATAATTGGAACTTTGGAAGAAATATTTCTCCATTTATTGGTTTAGGTATAGGTCTTAATCAGTATGATATAGTCGACTCTGGATGGTATGATTATAAGTATGATGATAATGATGTACAAGGATGTGGTGTAGTTCCGAGAGTAGGTATAGAATTATATCGGCATATAAGAATTACCTTGGAGGGGCACCTTGGTAAGAAAATTTATAATACAGTTGGACTTACTGTTGGTTATACATTTGGGATTGGGAAAAAGATTTAACAATGATCTTAAGTTTTGTAATTGAATATCTGTTCCCATAGATAGAAGGCTCTATCGATTTCAGTAAGTTCATACGAGACAGGAGGCAAGCACCTATAATTAGTGCTTGCCTCCTGTAATAATTTTATGAAAGAAACTTCGGGTCAGAATTGACCTTCGGTTTCATTTTATTCCGATACTGTTTCGCTCTCGTCTGTCTTTTTCTTGCGCCACAGTTGTGTCATGTCTTCAAGTGTCTTTCCCTTGGTTTCAGGAACGAGTCTCCAGACAAACAGGGCAGCAACAACACAAAGCGTTCCGTACAGTCCGTATGTAAACCAGTGTCCGAAATTGTCGCCCTGTGTAAGGTGCATGTTGAACATCGGCACGAACGTTGAACTGACAATCCAGTTGAATATCCATTGGAAAGCCACAGCTATTGCTACAGCCTTGCCACGGATTGTATTTGGGAATATTTCTGCGATCAAAACCCAGCAGATTGGTCCCCAGGACATCATGAAGAATGCACTGTACAGCATGATACTGAGCATAGTCACCGTATGCAATGATGCATTTCCAAAGGTGAGGGCTACTCCGAAAGCACCGATAGCCATTCCGATAGAGCCTATGATGAGCAAAGGCTTGCGTCCTAACTTTTCTACAGTGAATACAGCTATCAGTGTAAAGGAGATATTCACTATACCCATAATCACCGTTTGGACCATAGGACTTTGCATCCCCATATCCTGGAATATGCGTGGTGCATAATAGAGTACAGCATTAATCCCAACGGCCTGCTGAAATACGCTCAGCATGATACCGATAAAGATACATAAGAAACCATAAGAGAATACCTTTTCTGTCTTTACCTTGATGGTACCTTTTATTTCAGAAATGATTTCATCAGCCTTAGCACTTCCGTTAATTCTTGACAAGATATGCCGTGCCCTGTTGTCTTGACCTATCATGACCAGATAACGTGGTGTTTCCGGTACAAAGCAGATCAGGATGGTAAACAATCCGGCAGGAATAGCTTCGCTTCCAAACATATACCGCCAGCCTGTAGCAATGGTCCATGAAGCAGCCTCAGGATTCAAGATCTGGTTGATTCCGTTTACCATATCAATGACAGGATTGACATTGTTTCCCAGAATGATGAAATTAACGAAGTAGACGATTAATTGACCGAAGATAATTGCAAATTGATTCCAGGAAACCAGCATGCCACGGATATTCGACGGAGCAATCTCTCCGATATACATTGGGCATATAGCTGATGCTAATCCTACACCTACACCACCGATTACACGATAGAGATTGAACATAATAAGCAGTTCATAGGTAGGTTTTCCATATTTGAAGAAAAGAAATTCCGGGTCCATACTTCCCAGAGCAGAAATGAAAAACATAACACCTGCGAAGATGAGAGATTTCTTACGTCCCCATTTTGAAGCCAATATACCCGAAATACTACTACCTATGACACATCCAATAAGTGCACTTGCACAGGTGAATCCGTGCCAGCCATTCGTATAGGTGAAATCTTTTGCTCCCATAAAAAAAGCCTGAAGGCCTTTTTCTGCTCCTGAAATCACTGCTGTATCATATCCGAACAGCAGACCGCCGAGCACTGCGATCATCACAATTGAAATAAGATAGAGTTTACTACCGCCTTGTTTTTGGTTCATGTTATTAGTAATAAAAAGCAACCTTTCATAAAAAAGGTTGGCAAAACGTTGATTGCAAAGGTACAGTTTTTTTTTCAGATGACATTATACCTAATAGATTTTTTAAGCAATAAAATTCAGGTCAGATATCAATGTTTTTTTCTAAATTAACTCTTGACAAAATGACTGAATATTTACTACAGTTTTACAACCTTTTCAGAGCCATCATATTCAATAGTCTTTTGCAGGCTCGTTCCGATAAGTTGTATGTTGAATTTTCTCTTCTGAAGCATTCCCGGATACTGACCTTTGCGATCAGCAATGGTAAGTTGGTGTTTCTTCTCATTCCAATGAAATTCAATGGTAGATAATATTCCTTTTTCATAATCATAACTGTCTCCTTCGTCTTCATAGAGGGTAAAAGTCGCATCTGCTCCCGGGTAAACCCTGATCTCAAGACTATCCCATGGTTTTTGTCCGACATATTGCATGACAGGGCCTATAGGAATGATGCTTCCAGCGCGAACAAACATTGGAACCTGGTCTATAGAGGTTTGGATATTGACCTTTCGTCCGCCATCATAAAGTTTATTAGTCCAGAAGTAATACCACTTTGCACCTTTAGGTAGATATTTCTGGCATTCTTTTGTGGCTGTAAAGTCTATCGGTTTATATTTGTCAGATGTATCCGGGGTGTTATTCCTTTTATTCCAACCCGTCATGGCGTCTTCCTTTATTACTTGTTCATCGGTATATTGAGACTTTACGATAGGAGTGGCTAATATCGACTGGCCGAACATAAATTCGTCACTCAAATTCCAAACTTTTTTGTCTGAAGGGAAATCAGATATAAGTGCTCTCATATAACTCTTGTCATTATGAGTGACCTGCCATGCTGTAGAATATATATAAGGTAGCATTTTATAGCGAAGGCAAATACTCTTGTCAATGGCATCATAAATAGGTTCGCCTTTTTCCCCGAAATAGTAGATCTCTCTTGGAGAATCTGTTCCATGACTACGGAAGATGGGACAGAATAATCCGTACTGTAACCACCGTACATATAGTTCACGGTATTGTGGATTACGGGATGCCGAACCCGGGCCCTTTGTGTTGTAAGAACCACAGAAAAACCCGCCAATATCTGTGTTAAAATTGGGATCACCTGTCAGAGAGAAGTTTAACCCTGCTGGAATCTGTTTACGAAGCATGTCCCATGATGATGTCACATCTCCGCTCCACATGTTAGCCCCATATCTCTGTTGTCCTGCAAAGGCTGAACGTGTCATGATAAATACACGTTTGTCAGATGATGCTTTACGCTGATGGTTGTAAACCCCACTTACAGTGCATAGAGGGAAAGCATTACGTACACGGCGCCAGGAGCCAAGTCCGGTCATGTGCTCATAATCCGTATCTTTTGAATTGAAATAGTCCGGTTCAGAAGAATCCATCCACCAGGCATCAACTCCATCGTTGAAAAGCGTCTTCAAGTTGTTCCAATAGATATCCCGTCCATTCTGACTATAACAGTCATATACTCTGACCCCTGAAGGATAATCCATTCGTGGGGGCCAGAATGATAATCCACTTTGTGGCCATGTTTGTATATTGAATAATAAACCTTCTTTATCGAGTTGCTTATAGGCCTTTGTTTCCGGGCCGAAACTTGACCATATTGAAATCATAAGATGTGCATGGTTTTTATGAATCTGGTTTATCATTTGTTTGCCATTGGCAAAGTTTTCTGAAAGGAAGTCCATCGCATTCCAGGTATAGTTGCTTCCCCAGTACTGCCAGTCCTGGATGATACCATCGATAGGTACTTTTAGTTGTCTGTATTTGTTCAGGACATCGAGCAATTCTTTTGAACTCTTATAGCGTTCCCTGCTTTGCCAATATCCGAAAGTCCACATCGGAAACATTGGTACTTTTCCGGAAAGCTCTCTCATCTGTGCGTTCAAGCCATCGGCGGATCCTCCATACATGAAATAATAGTCAATATAATCACCCACCTCAGCCGTGAAAGACATCCCCTTGCTGGAGTCATCAAATTTTGCGCGTGAGTAATTATC
>JAKVJW010000030.1 GCA_022486815.1 Prevotella sp.
CCACAAATTTGCCCAGTTATATCCATACCTATTTATGTCCCTGCCACGCAAAATCGGTCGAATAAGTTCGGCCGTTCTTGCTCTCTCGTCCTTGGATTGGCAGTTGGCAAGTATTTCATCACGTTTAGCAGTATTGATGATAAAGGCTTCGTTACAACCAGTAAGTACTCCTCGATAGATATTGATATTCCAATCTTTAAGTGGCGTACCAACCTCTTCTATCTTGCGCTTGATGCTCTGCTCAATAGGCGAGAGCATAACCCAGCTGTCGGAGCTTGAGAAATCACACACCGTACCGCTTTGCTGCACGAAAACGCTCAAATTATTAACTCTATCTTTATTGAATTTATTAATAGAAGCACACACTGTTGATCCTGTGTTTTTTTCCTTAGAAAACATTAAAATATTTGGACATACTATACTGTCAAAAATCTTTACACCAGAAAGATCTAAAAGTATTAACGGATTTGTTTTCTTAGCAAAGAATCCTCTAATTTTTTCTCCATAACCAGCACGCATCCATTTATTCGATGTAATAAAACATAGACATCCTCCATTCCTCAATAATTCCCATCCCCTTTCATAAAATAAACAATAGATATCTCCTTTTCGAGCAAACGTTCGATATCCTATATTTTCATACTTTTTTGCCAACGCTCCACCATTATTCTGCAGTTGAATATATGGAGGATTGCCAATTATAATATCGAAACCATCCTTAATACCAAACATCCATTCCGGATCAAAAAACGATGATACTTCATTTTGATCATAAGGATTCCACCTTACCAGTTGTATTGCATTTTCTGGTTTGGTCCAACTATCAGCTAGCAATTTTGCAAGCTCTTGCCGGAGCTGCCCATCCCTTTTTCGTAAGGCAATCTTCCGTCCCGCTGTTTTAGCCTGAAAATGCTCATGTCGCACTTGTTTCAATTCTTTCACAGTTTCTTCTATACGTGGATTCTCAAAAAGATTATACGATTTGGGATTATTAATCTTAAGAAGAGTATCAGCAGAAACAAATTTAGTTTCCAAGTTTGGTAGAGTAGGCATTCCAAAATTAGGTTTTGTATTATCCCTTTCACATTCACAAATAAGTGAAATAAAAAACCTCAGCTTAGTTATCTGAACAGCAATACTCTGAATATCACTTCCATAGATACAATTTTCAATAGTGTAAAGTTTCAGATTATAAGTATCTTCTGGATCTCTCAATTTCTGCCTAATGCCAACAATTCTGTTTAACATACCCATAGGAAAAGCACCAGAGCCACATGCAGGATCGAGAATCTTTACGGCCTGTAATTTCCTAATAATCTTTTGATATTCTTCACTTTTTGACTCGTCATAGATAAAATCTTCGCGAAATAAGGAACGCACAGTATTGTTGTCTCCCAAATAATGAATTAAGCTTTCATCTACCATATAATTAACAACTTCACGCGGAGTATAAAATGATCCACTTAGATTACGCGCAGTTTCTTTGGTTTCAGGATTATATGCCCCTAAAAGGTTTTCAAACACTTTACCCAAGAGCTCTGGATCAAGAGCTATTTGTTGCTCCTCAGGCGTATTTTCCTCAATGGTAAAATTATATCTATTTAGGATAGACAACAATCCCTTCTCCGGCTCAAAGAAAAAGATGTTTGGCACAATAGCTCTATTACGGAATCTCCCATCTACGAATCGCTTATCATTTCGACTAAAGCCATCATAATTAAAAGCAACATCTACTCCATCTATGGTCTTTGTCTTATCCAGACACTCAAACAATCCGCCGTTGAGAAATGGTATTTCGGAAAACAATCTCACTACTTGCTGCTCACTAATACTAAACATATCAGCATAGCGATAAAGCGTCTTAATGTCTTTTTTAACTGCATGAGCAAAACCTCTTAAATTGCCATCTTCGTCTTTTATCGCCCTATTTAATGTAGCAAAAAAAAGATTTTGTAAAATCGCATTATAGTAATTACCATTCTTTTTGTCTTGTGGATTAAAGTCAATTAAAATATCTTTCAAATACTTTATATCAAATAAACGGTCTGGTACTAATCCTTTCTGCTTAATGAACCATACAAACATAATACGAGTAATCATTCGGATAATTTTGGTTTCAATGCCCTCACGATCATCATCTTCCATCTTAGTACAGTTAGGAAATGTAATACCAGAGTCTTCGGCCACAGCCCATGAATACCAGTCAAAAAGTTCATTGTAAAACTGCTTAGTAAGCACATCTACAGAAAAAGCTTGAGTCACATCACTTAAAGTCTGCGAACTTTTACGCAAGGTATTAAATTGATCAATTGCTGTACGACATCCACGACCTTTACCCAAAATGTATGTATATCGTCGAGTATTAGTAGATATTCTTTCATACTTTCCATCTTTAAATGAATAAGTCTCACTGACATACGAAAATCGAAGTATACTCTCGCTTTGTTTGTAGCAGAACATAAAAGCTCCTGCAAAGCCACTGTTACGCCATTCTGAAACGAGCAAGTTACGAATACCGACCTTGTTACGTTCAATATTAACATGTTGATTTAGTTGCACTTCGTAGATAGCTATGCGTTGATTATCAGCTAACGTGATACTTCCAATATAATAAGCATTAAAAGCTATATTGCAATTAACTTCAACTTGTGCAGGTGCTTCAAAAAATTTAGCCTTATCCTTAAAAATGTCGTAAAGTAACTTCTCCCACGCTACACGATTGTATTTTGATTTTATAACTGGTCTATAATTCATAATTTCCTATTTTATTATTATCTTCTTTTTTTCACTCAGAAGCACTCTATATTTTTTTAACACTCAATCACGTCTCTACGCCATGTAGATAAATCAAATCATGGCTAAGCATTACACACTAACTGATACACATATGAGCTTTGTATCTGGACTATATTATTCTTTTTTCTTATTTGAAAGATTCTGATAAAATAATTTTAGGTTCAGATTCCGGCTGTTTGCGTCGCTCTTCCTCTGCAACGAAATAATCCGTATATTTTTTTGCCATAAAAACAATCTCATTAAGTGCATCATCATGAGAAAGTAGTCCTTTGCGAAGCTGCTTGCTCATACGTTGCAAGCGCTTTGGAAGGTAAGTAATAACACCATCCCTAACCAAAGACTGCAACTGAACTATAAGTAATCGTGTATTACTATCTTGGATTTCAGTTAAAAATGTATTTAATAACTGGATTGCAGTTCCTACCTGTGCCCCCATTAGGTTCTTTGTATTCTGAATTAAATCCCCATTAGTAATTTGTTGATTAATAGTATTCTTAAATGTACGACAAGCCTTATTTACATGTTCATGATGATTTTCAATCCTTTCCACCGATTGTTCTGTTTTCTCAGCCTTAAAGAAGTTCAATGCTTCTAAAGAAGATAGTTCCTTAATCGAATTATCAGAAGCACGAAAGAAAGCCTTACGAAAATTAGTTTTTAAAAAGACCAGAGTATCTCCACTTAAAGTAATTCCATTATAGATCTTAGTCTTTCTACCACAACGACTGCGAAGTGACAACCGATGAATACGATTATATTCCTTTCGATCATCGTAATAAAGGTCCCTCAACTCTTCATAAAATTGCATTTCTTCATTCACTTCCTCAATAGAAACATGTTCATTAAAAAGTTTATCAAAAGTATTAAGAACCTCTTTAGTAGAATATATCTGATTATCCTCGCCAAAAGTCGTTTGAAATGTTTGAATCTTAGACAAAGCTGTACGATTAAGTCTAATTTCCTCATCACCTTGACTGGATGGATAAAATACATAGTTATAAATATGCTTGGAAACAGAGCCAATACGATTAACACGTCCAATACGCTGCATCAACTTTGTAGAATTCCATGGCGTATCATAGTTGACAATCACATTAGAGCGATGAAGATTAATTCCTTCTGCTAAAGCATCAGTAGTTAAAAGAATATTATAATCATTTTTTTTATCCTTATAATTTGCATCAAAATTCTCACGTATAGTTTTAAATTTTTTGACACGATTATTTGAGGAAATAACAAGTACATCACTTCTATTAATGCGTTTCGAGAGATAATTCACTGTATCAAGTGATTCTGAAAACACTACTAATTTTTGGCCTGGATTCATTGACTTATTGAAAAATTCATGTTTTAACAAGTCATTAAAACAATCAAATTTAGAATCATCTTGATCAGTAACATCCTTCCAATCGGAAATCATCTGATTGATAACAACTTGATCTTTCTTTAAATTTTCAACAAACTCAGGTCTAAAGTCCTCTGGAACAAAAACTTTATCCTTAGGATTTTCTTCAGCCTTCTTATTCAGTCTCTCTTCTATTTCATCGTCAGACAACCCCAATTTATAAAAATGATTAATATCCATATCAGGTGCAATAAACACTTTTCCTTTGGCAAACATATTGATCATATTCTGATTAGCCTGACGGAAATTATCAAGAGAAACCTTAAAAGCATAGAAACTGCTCTCCAATCGTTTTACTAAACCCGTCTTGCGTATATTAGCTAATGATTTTGAAACGGTCTCTGCATTATCATAAAGACCTTCAGATTTTTCAAGCCTCAATCCAGCAATGGCCTGATAACGAGCATATGCTACATCCGTTATCAAATGATAAACAGTCTCTTTAAATAGACCGGACAAGTGTTCGTTCAATTCATATTGTTTCTCTTGTGGACGTTCAACTATTGGGAAGTCACTTATATTTTTATTATAACGGGGGATACTTTTTATATCAGAACGAGTACGACGTACTGTAACTGGTTTAATAATTTTTTCTCGCACTCGCTCAGCCAGTCGCTTATATTCTTTCATATCATATTCTGGATTACGTCTTAACTGCTTAAATTTTTGGTTCAATTGACTAAATGATGAAGTAAGGTTTGGGATACCATCAATAGTGCAGCGTCGTGGATCCTGAAAGAGAAGTAATTCATTATAAATATCCATTGGTGTATTGTTCATGGGAGTTGCAGAAATCAAAATAACCTTTTTCTTATAACCTTTTATATTACCAATATTAATACGGGGCATCTTACAAATTTCCTGTAGTTGTTCAAAGGCTCCTGTTGTATGATTACGAAACTTATGGGCCTCATCGACAAGCACAAGATCATATTCATCAGCATTCCAATAGTCATAATTTTCATCATCAAGCACTTTATTCAAACTACCATTACTAACAAACTTTGTGTACTTATCTATACCAAAATCATGAAAGGTGGTTTTCCAGTTTTGTTCTACAGCAGGTGGATAAACTATTAATATTTTCGTATTCTCTTTACCATTCTCTATAAGAAACTTCTTAGCTATCATCGTAGCTATAACTGTTTTACCAAGTCCTACGACATCTGCTAAGAAAAACCCATCATATTTAAGCAACTTCTCATAGCCTTCATTTACTGCATCAATCTGATAGTCATATTTAGCATATCCTTCTGGTAACTCATAAAGATCATTATTATCCTCATTCTTCACACGATCGCCAAAATATTCCATCAGCATCTTAATATAGAGCTCATAAGGAGTAACGTCTCCCTTAAGATAAGTTGAATCAATGACAGTTTGAATATCCGTTGCTTCTATAGGACAATCTTTAGCTTCTTCCCATAATTGACTAAATTCATCCATAGCAAACTTTACATCCTCATTTTCATTCAACATCACATTAAATTCATATTGAATATTATGAGAAACACCCAGACCATTACCCGTTAGATTACTCGAGCCAGTAATAACAGCAGCATTCAGCGTGTGTTCATTAAAACCATTCGGATAAAGAATGTATATCTTTGCATGTATCTTCTTGCTTGGATGTGCACGAAGTTCAAGCTTTCCATTAATAATATCTTGAAGCAATTGCATAATACCATTTTCTACTTTTTTTGAATAAGATGAATTTTCTATATCCTTGCGAAAATTGCTAAGATAGTCTTCCTTAACCGCACCGGGATTTCCAAAAAACAATTGCCCTATATTAGCAGCATTAACAATATACTTATCGACATCGATACCTATCAATATTCTGACTTTATCAACACCCTTCAAAAATGGTCGTAATTCAAAATAGCCAGAAGATCGCAAAAAACCAACGACAGCGTCCAAGTTCTTAACTAGTGGATTATTATCAAGTACACCTTCAAACTTTTTAATAAGTGTATTACCATTCCTGTTTGTAAAAAATTTAGTACTCATCGATTTATCTTTAGTATTAGGAGGATTTAGCCAGCAATTGCAAATTTATATAATAAATTCGAGAGAAAGCCTATAAATAAATAGGAAAATTGGCAAAAACAGCTAAAATATCAAAACTTTTAAGAAAGTTGATGTTTTCTAAAATTCGATTCTTTTGCATGATGAACTTTACTTTTTCCCTTTTGCATCCTACATTCTCAGAGAAATTATCTAAATTTGCTACTAAATAGAAAAAATTCATGGAATTAAACACGGGGATATACGAACAAATTATAAACCGACTCTTCAAACATAAACTAGAGATAGAGGACTCAAAACATTATTATATCGGCAAGAAACCAATAAATAGGGAAAATGTTGCCGGCTATTTGTCTCAATATCTCTATACTTTATTAAAACAAGTAATGGCTCAATTGCCTAATAATGAGCAAGGAGTAGAACAAGGTATTGACCTCGCTAATCAAATCATAAAAAAACTTGTACAAGAGTTCCATTTAGATTCAGACAATCTGATTGAAAAACAAAAAGAAATACTCACTGCTGTTGTTGACAAAACTCGTTGTGAATATCCAGATGTAGCAGCTTATATCAATAGTATCACACCAAGTACATCGCTTACCCATAGTACATTATTCACAGGCAGAGAAATGAATCTATGCTCTGAATTGCGAAAAGAAATTCTTTCTTCTGATCAAATCTATATGCTCGTTTCATTTATTAAGACGAGTGGTGTAAACCTTCTTTACGAACAACTTAAGAAGGCGACCGATAGAGGAAAACAACTCCGGGTGATTACAACAACCTATACGAAAGCTACTGATTTTACGGCCGTAAAACGTATTGCAAGTTTGAGCAATACGAAAGTGAAGGTATCTTACAATAGTGACACAGACCACCTGCATGCTAAATCTTATATTTTCCTTCGCAAAACAGGTTTTCACACTGCATATATAGGAAGTTCTAATCTCTCAGAACCAGCTTTAAGAGAAGGTTTAGAGTGGAATATTAAAGTTACACAATCAGAATTACCAGAAATCATTCAAAAGATGTGTAATTCTTTTGAAGGCTATTGGAATAATGATCTTTTTGAAGAATTTATGCCAGGAAAAGATGATGAACAGTTAAGAAATGCTCTGGATAAAAATTATGAGCCCCCAATCGACTATTCAGTCCTCGATCTTATTAAAGCACATGACTACCAGGAGAATATTTTGGAAAAGTTGCGTATTGAAAGGGAAGTACATCATCACTATCGCAATCTGATTGTAGCGGCAACAGGAACAGGCAAGACTGTAATAGCCGCTTTTGACTTCAAACGATTCCGTGATCAACATCCTACTGCACATTTTTTATTTGTAGCCCATAGGGAAGAGATATTAAAACAGAGTATCAAAACTTTCCGTCAAATATTAGAAGATTATAATTTTGGTGATCTTTGGTACGGGAATCATCAACCTACTTCCTATTCACAGGTATTTGCCAGTAAAGATATTCTCAATAATCGATTGGAAAACCTGAACTTACCTGATAATTATTATGATTATATTATCATTGATGAGGTTCACCATATAGCAGCCAGCTCTTATCGGAAAATCATCAATAAATTTAAGCCTAAGATTCTTCTGGGATTAACAGCTACCCCCGAACGTATGGATGGAGAAGATATCACTCAAGATTTCGACGGACATATTGCAGCAGAAATAAGGCTTGATACAGCACTCAATAATCGTTTGTTGTGTCCATTTCATTATTACGGCATTACGGATAGTATAGATCTAAAAGAAGTACATTGGGACCATGGACATTATGATATTGCTGAGTTGAGTAAAATCTACAGGCAAAATGACTCACGAACAAGTCTTATTTTCGATGCTTTGCAAAAATATCTTCCAAACCTCAGGACAGTCAAAGCCCTTTGCTTTTGTGTGGATATAGAACATGCTAAATATATGGCTGCTAAATTCTTTTTAGCAGGTTTGAAAGCCGACCTACTAACCAGCGAAAACGCAATGGAAAGGAACCGACTTTGTAAAGCATTAAAAGATGGAAGAATCAATTATCTCTTTGTGGTAGATATGTTTAACGAAGGAGTCGATATTCCAGATGTTGATACAATCCTCTTCCTTCGCCCCACTGAGAGTTTGACGATATTCCTACAACAACTGGGTCGTGGACTTCGTAAAGCCAAAGACAAAGCGTATGTTAATATTCTTGATTTCGTAGGTCAATGCAGGGACGAATTTGATTATACTGATCGATTTCGGGCGATTATTGGCCGTACATCAATGAGCATTAAGGAAGAATTAGAGAAGGACTTTCCTCATACGCCTTTTGGTTGTCAAATTCAATTGGAACCAAAAGCACGTGAATATATTCTCAATAACATCAACCATGCCATCAAATCTTTTGGACTGAAAAGTTTGGTTAACTTGATAAAAACATGGACTACTAAATTCTCTTTACCTTTAACGATAAGTAATTTTATAGGCATGTATCATGTTCCTTTAGAGAAACTTTATAACCGTCATTCTTTCCATGAAATCTGTTATCAAGCAGGCATTGCAGATCATCAACTTCCTCACGAGAATGAATTACATTCAGCCGTTCGCAATAAGTGGCTATCAACAGACAGTTATACGTATTTTACATTTATCGAAGACCTTTGCAGAAAAGGATTTAAAATACAAGTGACTCAACTCTCTGCCATTGAACAGACACAACTTTTGATGTTGTATTATGACCTGTATCAGAAAGCTGGTTGCTTTAATCATCTTCAAGATATGGTGGATGAACTTGCTCTTGACAATGATTTTATTTCAGAGACGATGGAACTTATGAAGATTTTCAAATATCAATGTCAGACATTAGAAGAAACTGATAACTCAGATCTCCCCAACTTTGCTTTGAAATTGCATGGTGTCTACACACGTGATCAAATAAATGTAGCAATCGGCACTTCTACTCTTAATAAGAAATCATCGTGCCGTGAAGGTGTAGAACGAAATCGGAATAGTAAACTTGAGGCGATGTATGTAGATATTATAAAAGACCGAGAGGTGGGTGATTCAACTAATTATGATGATCATGCCATGAGTTCTGATATATTCCAGTGGGACACGCAAAATGCAGTTAAACCAAACTCACCCATCGGTCAGAACTATATTCATTCTACTCAGACGATGCTCCTCTTTGTCCGGGAACAAAAGAAGTTTGCTGATGACAAAAGTCGTACGATGGGTTATGTCTATCTTGGAAAAGTCCACTACATGAGTTATGAATATAAAGACGTTAGCTATGGCAAACAGATGCAGATCAAATGGAAACTGGATAGCCCGATGCCTGCCTCCGTTTACGATTTCTCGAAATATAAAAGTGCTATTTAATAATGAAAACCATCAATGTTGTTGCTGCCGTCATCAAACAGAATAGTAAATATTTTGCCACGCAACGAGGCTATGGGGAGTTTAAAGACTGGTGGGAATTTCCGGGTGGAAAAATTGAATCCGGTGAAACTCCTCAGGAAGCTCTGCAAAGAGAGATAAAAGAAGAACTCAATACGATAATTTCTGTTGACCAACTTATCCAAACCGTTGATTGTGACTACCCTTCTTTCCACCTCCACATGCAATGTTTCCTCTGCCATATCATAAAAGGTCATTTGCAACTATTAGAAGCTGAAAATGCCAAATGGCTGGATGGCGAGAATCTGTGTTCTGTCAAGTGGCTCCCTGCTGATAAAGAGGTAACGGAAATCTTAATCAGGAAATAATTGATCTATTGAGAAGGAGGAAATACATCAGTTCGCAACTCCTCTCTCTTTCTATAATACCAATGGCGATAAACAGCCATAATAGCCTTAAAGTCTAATCTAATCTCATCTTCTCTGTAAAAATAATAGTAATCCTAGAAAATCAGACAAAAACATATTAAAAAGGTCTTTATTAGAGGTTGAATAGTTAAATATTTGTATTTCCTGCCAAATGATGTACCAGTTTAAAGAATAATGCCTATTTTTACAACCTAAAAAGGTTGTTCTTAGCAAAACAACCATATCAGGTTTAATCAAAGAAAACAATCAAAATCAGTTGAAGCCTATGAAAGGTGTTATTACAGCAGACATCGTGCATTCAAGCCAGATCAGTGCAGAAAAGCGAAAAGCTTTACTTGACACACTGAAGAACGTTGAAAAAGACTTGCAAAAATTCTGTGAGACACATATTGAAGTATACAGAGGAGACAGTTTCCAGGTATTGGTAAATGAAGCTGGAAAAGTTGTCTTATGCGCCGTACTGATCCGGGCCATGCTAAAAAGTAAGTCATGGGATGCCCGGATGTCGATAGGTATCGGAGATGTATCCTACTTGAATGAGCATGTCACACAGTCAGATGGTGAGGCCTTCTGGCTCTCAGGACGTAACTTTGATGATATCGGCAAAAGCAGGCTGCGGATTACGACCCCGGTAAAAGGAATCAATGAAGAATTAGTACTCACATCCGCTTTTGCAGATGACATCATCTCAAACTGGTCAACCAAACAGGCTGAATGTATATATCAGACTCTAGCCGGAGGACTGAATCGCAAGGAACTGGCAGAACAAACCGGCACCACCGTCCAGAACATCGGAAAGACCTTAAGGACAGCTAAGGAATCATTGATAGATGCCTTTATCAAAAGATGTGAATACCTGATAATCAATTATACCAAGAAATGATCGAGTTAATAACAAGACTACTGCTAGCCCACATTATAGGAGACTTCTTCCTGCAGCCAGATGGTATATGCAAAACTAAGAAAGAGCGGACGGTCAAAGGATTCCTGACTTGCGGAGGACATTCATTCATACAGGCCGCATTAGCCTATATCGCTGTAGCCGACTGGAGATGCTGGTGGATTCCGCTAGTCATTTTCCTGTCACACTGGCTCATTGATACATGCAAAAACCGTTCCGGATCAGATTCGTTAACCAGTTTCTCTGTAGATCAGTTGCTGCACATAGCTGTCATTGGAATAATCGCATACAGTTATAAGACCAGTCCCGGACTCCCGGAAATATCAGAACCTATGCTGTTGTATCTATTGAGTTATCTAATCATACTGATGCCAACCTCAATATTCATCAGAGAATTTACGAAGCAATGGGCACCTATAGATCATACAGCAAGTCTGCCGAATGCCGGAAAGTGGATAGGTTATCTGGAACGTGTAATGATCCTGACATTTATCTATGCCGGACACGTCGAGGGAATAGGATTTCTGCTTGCAGCCAAATCCATTTTCCGTTTCGGTGATCTTAACAAATCAAAGGAAGTCTGCACTACAGAATATGTACTTCTTGGAACTTTCTCCAGTTTTACGATCAGCATCTTAATCGGGTTCGGTGTAATCCTGCTCCTGAAAAAAATATAAATATTTTGCTACACAACGAGGCTATGGGGAGTTTAAAGACTGGCGGGAATTCCCGGGTGGGAAAATTGAAACTGGTAAGACTCCCAAGGAGACTCTACGGAGAAAGATAATACCAATGGCGAAAAACAGCAATAATACCCTTAACGGCTAATCCCATCTTCTCTGTAAAAAGGACAGTAACATTAGAAATACTATACTCACAGAAATATGCTATCTTAAAAAAGTGGCAATATTGCCAAAAATTCGACATAGAAATTGCAAGAATGTTTGTCATAGACAGGAACATAACATCACGTTGGTGGGGAAATATCACATTTGATTGTTTCCTTAATTCTGGGAATAACAGTATAGAACATTCTTTTATTTTGCCCTGTATTCCAGCGGAGTCATGCCTTCATGCTTCTTGAAGAATTTTCCGTAACTGGTAGAATCCGGGAAATGGAAATGACTGGCCAGTTCCACGACATTCATGTTCGTAGTTTTCAGCAGTGACTTACTTTCGAAAAGAATCAACCGGAATATCCATTCCTGTACAGTGTATCCTGTTTTTCCCTTGACAATGCGTGACAAATATTTTGGTGTGATACATATCTTTTCTGCATAAAAGTCTGTTTTCCGCTTTGTCTGGTAATATTTGTAAAGGAGATCAAAGAATTTTCTGACGTAAGGGTCTCCTTCAGGTTCTTGGGGATCGACCACATATTTGTCATAAATATCCGAGAAATCACAGATGGCTACCATCAGACTATATTGAATGACTTCTTTCTGATAAGTATTCCCGTTATCCTCATAACGGAATTTCAAATTCTTGTAAATATCGTAAACGCGCTTATATTCAGAATCCTTCAGTTGGATGTGCGGATTTTTCTTGATATCATAGAAAAAGGAGCGCAGGTCAAGTTCTTTCGTATAGTTCAAGGAAAAGGAGATATAATCAGCCAGAAAATCTTCACTGTAATTTCCTTCTTCACAAAGAAACATGCTCTCTGTTGCCAATACCACACATGATCCTTTTGTCAGGTGATAAGTCTTGAAATTCAAGCGCACGTCAGCCTCACCTCTTACGCAGAGGGCAACGATGATAGAGTTGACAATAACCGGATGGCCTACAATATTCAGTTGATCGTCATCGGTATCAGAAACGACAAAGTTATTTCGGGTATATTCATCATCAGGACCTTTTTCCTGATGGAATACATCTAAGAAAAGAAAGTCTTCATTTGTCTTTTTTGAATATGATTTATCCCCATTAAGCATGTTATTTTTGTTTAATTCCACTTTTTGACTATGATTGGCGTAAAGTTACCCTTTTAGATTTTTATATGAATCATTATTTTTGCCAAAAATTTAAAATGAAGTCTTAATAAAATTGAAAGGGATAAACAATGGGTAGTTATGACAAGGTAAAGATTGCAATCCTCTTGGCCAGTATCCTGATGACGGGATGTTCTTCAAAAAAGGAAAAAGCCTACAAGATGCCGCCGGTGAAAGTCAAAGTAGAAACAGTTTCAGAGGCAGATTATCATCGAGGCGGTGATTATCTGACTACAGTAGAGCCTGATCTGGAAGCGGGATTGAGTTTCCAGGTCTCAGGAAATGTAGAGGCCGTCACCGTTGATGAAGGTGAATTCGTAAGGAAAGGACAACTTTTGGCCCGCCTTTCTCCGGGAAGGGCAGGTGATGCCTATATGGCTGCACGAGCTCAATATGACCGTGCCAGCGATGCCTATAAAAGGATGAAACAGTTGTATAAGGACAAGAGTCTTCCTTCCATGAAATGGGTGGAATCACAGTCAGACTACGCCTCAGCACTGGCTCAGTTAAGGGTAGCTGGCAAAGATCTGCATGATGGTTCTCTCTATGCTCCCTTTGACGGGGTCATCAGCAAGAAACTGATTGAGATAGGAATGAATGTTTCGCCGGGAGTCCCCGTACTCAGTCTGATTAAAATAGATAAAATAAACGCTTGCATTTCTATTCCTGAGAAAGATATTTCAGGGATAAAACTTGGTACACCGGTCACGGTCAACTTTCCCGTTTTGAAGCGTTCTTTCACCGGCCGTGTATCTCTGAAAAATCTTTCTGCCGATCCACTGTCACAAACCTATACGGTAAAAGTAAAACTCTCTAACCCACATCATGAAATACTTCCGGGGATGATGGGCCGCGCAATAGTGAAAGATAAAGGAGGGCGGGGATTCCTTGTCCTGCCGGAACAAGCCGTACAACTCTCATCTGATAATACCAGATATGTATGGGTGGTAAATTCCTCCGGGCACGTGGGCAGGAAGAAAATCGCCGTCTCTTCGGAAACGCCCGACGGTGTACGGGTCAGCGGAGAAGTACACCTTGGAGAACGTGTGGTCATAGAGGGATTTCAGAAACTGAGTGACGGAATGTCCGTAACGACATATTAAAAAAACAGACTATGGAACATCTTGCAAATAACAGACTCGTGAACTGGGCAATGCACAATTATAAGATTGTCTTCTTAATGGCTGTTTTCTGTATCACGGCCGGTATTTACAGCCTGGTGAATATGCCTAAACAGGAATATCCGACGGTGACAGTACGTGAAGGATTGGTCGTCGGCCTTTATCCCGGAGCGTCACCGAAACAGGTAGAGGAGAAACTGACGAAGCCCCTAGAAAATTATCTCTTCAGATATAAGGAGGTCAACCGCAGAAAAACTTACTCTTATTCCAAGGATGGCGTAGTGTATGTGTATGTGGAACTGGAAGAAAGTGTAAAAGATATGGATCAGGCCTGGTCCAAGATACGCCACGGGCTGATAGACTTCAAACAGACTCTTTCGCCTGATATCCAGGCTATTGTCGTGGATGACAATTTCGGGGATACTTCAGCCCTGTTGCTTACACTCGATTCTAAGACGAAAAACTATCGCCAACTTGGCAAATACATGGAGCAACTTGAAGACCGTCTCCGTACAGTGGAGTCTGTTTCCCGTGTGGAATCGTTTGGTGAATTGAAGGAGCAGATTACCGTGAATCTGGACAAGCGAAAAATGGCATCCTATAATATTCCCGTAGACGCCCTTTCACTTGACATCTTTACAGGAGGACTGGTAAATGATGCCGGTGCAGTAAAGAGTTCCCAAGAAGTGATCCCCATACACTTGAAAAACTCTGTGAATACAATTCCGGATTTGCTGGAGAAAATCGTCTATACCGGTCCTGATGGTAATTCAGTGAGACTGAAGGATATCGCTACGGTAAAGAAAGAGTATCCGCGGACAGAGGGATATATTGAGTATAACGGTACACGTTCCTTGCTGCTTTCCGTTGAAATGCGGGATAAGAATGATATTGTGCATTTTGGGCGTCAGGTAAAAAAAGAGATAGAAGCCTTTAAAAAGGAACTGCCTCCTGATGTGCAACTGCACACGGTGACTGACCAGCCGGAAGTGGTGAGCCAGTCGGTCACTTCGTTTCTTATCGAGATGCTCATTGCCATCTGCTCTGTTATTATCGTGACGATTCTCCTGTTGCCGTTCAGAGTAGCAGGAGTGGCGGCGACATCCATCCCGATTACGATCTTCATCTCACTCACGATTCTGTATATTTCGGGGTTCGAACTGAACATCGTGAATTTTGCGGCCTTGATGGTCGTACTGGGACTGATAGTCGACGACTGTATAGTCATCGTGGATGCTTATCTGGACTATCTCGATGAAGGATATAGCCGTTGGAATGCTTCCATCATGAGTGCAAAGGAATATTTCAAGTCTCTGGTCACAGCCACTCTGGCCATCAGTATTACCTTCTTTCCGTTCCTGTTTACCTTCAACGGCGGACTGGGTGATTTTATACTCTCCTTCCCCTGGACAGTAAGCATCACCTTATTTGTATCATTGGGGGTAGCCGTGATACTTATTCCTATTATCCAGTATTTCCTGATCCGCAAGGGACTGCATGTAAAAGGAAAGAAGAAGCGCAAGACTTTCCTTGATCTTGTCCAGAGCTTTTATAATCGCGTACTGCCCTGTTTCTTCAAGCATTCCGGATGGGTTTTCGGTGCAGTAGCCCTGTCATTCGTTCTGGCTGTAGTCATGGTAAACCATTCGCAGATGAGGATGATGCCACTGGCCGAAAGGAATATGTTTGCCGTGGAAATCTATCTGCCGGACGGAGCATCTCTGAACCGTACGCGCCATGTGGCTGACAGTTTGCGAGTACTTCTAGAGAAGGATAAGCGGGTTACGTCCGTCACCTCTTTTATTGGTACGAGTTCTCCTCGCTTTCACACATTGTATGCTCCTAAGATTCCATCCGATTCGTATGCGCAGTTTATTGTAGATACCAAATCAAATGAGGCCACAAATGAGATTGTGAAGGAAGATGCCGATAAATACAGCAATTATTTTCCGGATGCCTATGTCTATTTCAAGCAGATGGATAATGAAAGCACAGAAGTGCCTGTTGAAATCCGCCTTTCAGGAGCTGACGATGGTATGCTAAAAGAATATGCCCGGCGTATCGAGCATGATTTGCGCCGGATAGACGGTCTTACATGGATCAGGGATGATTATGGCAATGCACGCCCTTCTATGGAAGTAGACCGTAATTCAGTAGAAGCCAGCCGGGCGGGAGTATCAGACGGTATGATAGCCCGGGAACTGGAAAATGAATATGGTGGAATTACGGTAGGCAATATATGGGAGTCAGATTACAATATTCCTGTAAAACTGAAAGGGCTTGTGCCTGATACAGCCGTTATGCCTCTGTACAATACCTATGTACCGTCAATGACCGGCCATGCTCTTCCACTGCGCCAGGTGGCGGATATTCATCCGGACTGGCATGGCAGTCAACTTGCGCGACGTGATGGTGTGCCGACGCTGACCGTCCAGGCTTCTTTGAAACAGGGACGCAATGTCAACGACTTGTTCCCGGCTGTAAAGAGTGTTGTGGATAAAGTGAATACACAATTGCATTCGCCGGATATTCAAATCCACTATGGCGGTATGAAAGAGTCTGATGCGGAGACGATTCCGCAGATCGTCGTAGGACTGACCATTTCGCTGTTCATTATCTTTGCCATATTACTGTTCCATTACAAGAAGATCAGTCTGGCGCTGCTTACGCTGGCTTCCACGACACTCTGTTTCTTTGGCGCAGCACTGGGTATCTATTCTTCAGGACTCGAATTTGGTATAACTTCCGTACTTGGTGTGGTTTGCCTTTTCGGTATTATCGCGCGGAACAGCGTCATCCTTTTTGACTATGCGGAAATGTTGAGAAGAGAACGTAGGATGACAGTAAAGGAGGCGGCCATAGAAGCTGCCAGGCGCCGGATGAGACCCATTGTGCTCACTTCCCTTGCAGCTTCCACCGGAGTGATTCCGATGCTGCTCGGACACAGTCCCCTATGGGCACCGATGGCAGCGGTGATTTGCATCGGTGTACTGGTTTCGATGTTCTTTATCCTGTCGGTCCTGCCGGTGAGTTACTGGTTGGTTTACCGGAATCATGACAAGGTACTCCACTTCCGTTCCGTCCGTAAGGTAATCGGTATTCTCTTATTGCTTCTAGTCATGGTCCCTGTATCGGCGCAACAGAAATTCACACTGGGAGATATGGAAAAGATGGCAGCGACAAGCAATCTCAGTTTGAAGTCTGCCGATGTCGTAGTAGAACAGTCACGGGCGCGCGAGAAAGAAGCTTTTACGCATTATTTCCCGAGTGTCAAATCGGGGGTTACCACATTTTATTCCCCTCAGGGATTATTGGGGAAAGATGTTCCGAAACTGTTCGGACTGTCTTCGCTTAAAACCGGGGTGATGGGCGATGTGACTGCGGTACAGCCCCTTTATTCGGGTGGACAGATTACGAATTCTAACCAACTGGCAAAGATCGGGACAAACTCGGATCTGCTGCAACGTGACGAAACGCTGCGCAACCTGTATTTGCAAATCAGAGAGAACTTCTGGTCGCTGTATATTCTCCGTGAGAAACTGAAGACGCTGGCTGCTCTTGACAGTATGACCTCACGGCTTTATACAGAAGTGCAGCATACCGTCAAAGCGGGAGTTACGATGGGCAATGACCTCTTAAGGGTTAAACTGCGTCGTGACGAGATCACAAGTCAGCGACTTCAGTTGGATGACGGAATCAAAAACTGCAAATCCCTGCTTAACCAGTTGATGGGAAGGAAGGACGATGATTTTGATATTATCCTGCCTCCCGCATCAGAATTAAGTCCTGCAGATGAATATGTAGACCATGAGCTGGCGGTGCAGAATACCAATTCCTATAGACTTCTGGAAAATAATGTCGAAGCGGCAAAATTCAAAGAAAAGATAGAACTGGGAAAGCTTCTGCCATCCGTGGGGATTGGAATCAACTATGGTTACCAGAATCTCCTGCCGGGAAATCATTTTTCACTGACCGTCTTCGCCACCGTATCTATTCCTCTGTCTGACTGGTGGGGAGGCAGTCATGCCCTTTCACGAAGGAAACAGGCTGTAACCCTGGCGGAATACCAGAAAGAAGATACTTCACGGAAAATGGTCATTCAGATGAACACTTTGAAAAACGAACTGAATGAATGTTATCAGCAATGGAAACTCAGTCAGTCTTCAATAGCTTCGGCTTCCGAGAATTTACGGTTGAATACGAACTATTATTCAAATGGACTGACAAAGATGAGTGACTTGCTGGAATCGCAGGTACTATATCAGCAGGCTATGGACAAGAAGGCGGAATCGTATGCCAGATATATGATGAAAAGTGCAGAGTATCAGAACGTGACAGGACGTTGAAAAAAATGCCTTTTCAGTACAAAGGAGGTCAATGGGAAATATGAATCAGGAGTGTCACAGACGATTATACAGTTTTTGTGGATCTACCTTTGGATAATGATAAATGCCTCCGAAAGTTGTGTAGTAGGCTTTCGGAGGGGATTTATCTTTAATGTTTCCATTAAAGCTCTTTTCCTGAAAAACAGTTTATATCTATTTTGAACTCTTTCAAAATAACTACTGTAAATAAAATAGATCAGTATTCTTTTCTGACCTTATCAAGAGAAATACATTTTATACCCATGTTTTTCATATCGAAGATATTGGAAGCGGCCACTTCAGGGGTTTTTGCTGAGCAAGCATCAGTACATATCACTGTCTCATAATCATAGCTCATCGCATCGTTAGCTGTACCACGTACACAATTAGGATATTGAGTTCCGGCAAGTATGACAGTCTTTACACCCATCCGTCGAAGAACAAGATCCAACGGTGTACCAAAGAAACCACTATTTCTGGTTTTAGGAATAATCAGATCATTCTTTTCCGGTTTGAGGCCTTCGACAATATCCCCACCCCATGTACCAGGTACACAATATCCATTCCCTTTCGTAAACAAGGGTATACGCGGGGCATCTACATCTACTCCGGAACGGTGGTGCTCACGAATAAGATAAACGATTTTCCAGTTCTTTTCCCTACCATATTTAATCAGATCCCGGATAGTCGGAATAGTAGCCTTGGCACCGGCCACGCAAAGGACTCCTTTAGGATCTACAAAATCATTCTGCATATCAATGACAAGAATGGCAACATCATGCTTTTCCACATCTACCGTTGGATACTTTGACTGGGCTAATGCGAATGCCACACTCATGAAACACATCATCATTAAAACAACTTTCTTCATAAACTTTTCTTTTAATTAGTAACAAACATAACGAAATAATCACGATGCAAAGTTACGCAAAAAGTTATACATAAAGAAATATCATATACATTAATTCATAATAAAATAATAAATAACAACTATTTGTTATATAAATAAGCAAAATAAAGTACAATAAGTAAATAGGTACATCGACAGGAATACATATCTGATCTACCTCTAAAAGAGAGCAAAAAGAAAGGATGAACCATTCATTTGATTCATCCCCTCCTCTTGATTTTATTTTTCAGGAAGAATACCCTTAGATCTTCTTACCAATATAAAAGACATATCCATAATATGGACTATATCTCTCATACATCTTTACCTCATGCCTCTGGCTGGCTACCAGTTCCTCAGCCGTCTTGTTTCCTTTGTATTTATTCAGAAACGCTTCCTGAATCAGTTTTTGAGGTGCATAGTAATGATCGGTCCAGCAATTCTCCGGTAATGCAAATGTTCCAACAGGAATATATCCTGCCTCCTGCATCACTTCGACCTTATGAGCTACCGTATCGATCTCAGGATAAGCATCATTCCAGAAATCCTCGATTTCCTTAGGGCGTTCATTCGTGAACCACGTAGCTTCACTGACTGCTATATAGCCGCCCTTGCAGATAAACTTCTTCCATTCGTTCATACCGCGCTTGAAACCGATATTGTAAATGGCCCCTTCGCACCATATCAAATCCAGTTCACCTTCACGAAAATTCAGGGAGCCCATATCCCCTACTTCTGCATGGATACGGTCACTCAAGCCAGCCTCAGCAGCATTTGCCTTCAGTTGGTCAATGAACACAGAAAACAGATCGACGGCGGTGACAGAAGCCCGAGTATTCCGGGCTAAGGTCATCGTCGGGCATCCAGTTCCACAACCGATATCGGCTATCCGGCGGACTTGATCAATCGGTTCGATAAACTGTAAGGCCCTGAGAGTAGCTTCTTCGCTGCCGGGACCCTGGCGTTTGACACTTGAAAAATAATCACATATCAGGTTGAAATCAAATTCATGAATTGACTTACTTTCTTCGTTATTCATTGTTGTATTGTATTGATATTGTAAATAAGAAATAATTGCAAACATCATCATGCTTGCAAAACAAAAAGGATAACACTCAGCACTTTATGCTAAGAGTTATTTACTTTACAATATCCAGACTTGATTTCTTCATCCGCTGCAAAATTAATATAATATTCTGAATAACAAGAGAAATAACTGAAAAATATCAGGTATGATCTACTTTAAATTGATTTCGTGCATTCAAAGTAATGAAGCACATAAATGAATCATCATCTATGATATTTTCGGACCAATGAACCAAACAAGTTGTTGTGGATATTATTTTTGCAACAATGGTTACGGTAACCGCTGTTACAAAACTTAACTCTGTTACTATTTATAAGGCTTTTCAGGGAAGCCAAGCATACAGACAAAAAGAAAAGCCATTCTCGCTCCTGTTCAGGAACAAAGAAATGGCTTTCTAATACAAAGGTTACAATATGTTATTTTAGAAAATATTCTATTCCATACAGATTTGTATTCCTGATTTCCCAAAACTTCTTGATCTGTTCTTAATCTTATAGGAAGAAACAAGGTATACAAGAATCATCTTCATTTTTTATCACAGGTAATATTCACATTAAGTGATTGCTCTATCATATCTATGATCCTATCCAACTTCTCAGTCTGGAAATCACCCGTCAGACGAATGTCTTCATTATTACAAGAAAGAGAAACATGATAGTAATCTGACAAGTCAGTCAAGACGTCACGAAGAGGGGTATTATAGAAATGGAACTGATGAGTGGCCCAAGTCACACTATTCTGAGAAACAGCATCAGTCAATTCAGGATTAGGACTGTTCTTCTTCAGAACCGCTGCCGAACCTTTTCTCACGACCACTCCCGTCCTGGCATTCCTGCTGGAAGCAAAATAAATAGATCCCTGCTCCACATATACAGTTGTCTTGTCAACCCCTTCATCTATCAGCAGTTTCGTTCCGATATCATTGATAAGATAGTCACTATCCCTGATCGTAAATGGATCACTGGCATCATGCTTGATCTCCAGAAAGACCTTTCCCGTGACTTCCACTTTCCTGCAATCATTTCCTATATAAGACAGGGAAGAGTGCGGCGCCAGCATCACCTTGGTACCATCCTGAAGAGTATAAGTTGCTTCAGCCGATTGGGCAACGAGCACAGTCTCCTTCTCCTGGAAATAATACAGCGTACCGATACCGATAAGCAACAGAAAGGATGCCGCCATAGCTATCCACTGCCATCGACGGGGTCCGGAATGCAATCCTATGCGATTCCTGAGCCTCTTGAAGGCTCTGTCTGTATTCAGACTATCCTTCCGATAATATTTCAGGATATATTGTAACTCTTTATCGTTCATCATGTTATCTCCTCCTATTCTTTCTTAGTCCAATTTGTACGGGCAGTATTCCATCCTCCAGCAACCCCCAGACCACCAAAAACATTGGATATGGTCGGACGAATCTGAGACAATCCATTCCGTGCCATCTCATTGTTTTTGATTTCATTCAAGGATTGAAGAAAGTGATAATATTCCGGCGTCAGACGAATCAGTTCTATCTGATACGTTTTGGCAAAATCACAGCGATCACAGCTGCTAACATTCAGATGCATGGTATAAGTTTTTCCTTTGATGGAAGCATTGTCAAAGATACAGAAATTCTGATAGAAATCATTGGAAAACCCAAAAGCATCATCAATATCAGACATCGGCATCAGCAGATCCTCACTTTTGGTATCTATTCTTGGATAAGAATAGATAGAATCCGTAAAGACTACTTTCAAAGAATCCCAGTCTCTTGCATTCTTCTTCCGTTCATAATCTTGATAATCAGAAAAGAGTTGCCTGGATTCTCCATGATCAAAATATCCTACAGCATTGCCTCCATAATGTTTCACCCTTACCCGTACTGCATAATAACAGTGTCTGCCCATCTCATTTGTAAACGTAGCCACGAGTTGGTCATAGTTTTCAGTATTTCCATAGTCACTGTCATAGAGCGACACTTTTCTAACCTCTACAGGACTCAGGGCCACTGTGTCAGGAATAACAGTGGAAGCACTGACAGAAGGCAATCCGTCACTGGAGACCTGCAAAGATACTTTATCTCCTACTTTCTGTTTACCTATAACCCGATAATATCCCTTACCCAAGGACACTACATTCTTTGGCAGACCATTCACACTATAAACGACAGCCGCATGATCAAGATAAGCTATTTTGACCGAATCAACATAATTTCTGACAGGAACGCTTTGGCTCACCTCTATATAGGTAGTATCCGATACCGTAGGAAAGCAGTATACGACCATCTTACTTTTATTGCTGAATGTTTCGATGCCGATATGGTCCTTACAGGAAACCAGGGCCAGCATGAACAATATAAGATAGAACAGTTTTTTCATTATCAGAATTTTATGGTATAACTGAAAGATGGAATAATCGGCAGATAAGCATGGTTCCTGGTATAGAACTGCCCCTTACTATTCTGCTTAACCTCTACATACATGGAATTGAGGTGACAGTAGACATTGTAAAAACTCAGGTTCCAGATGCGTTCATGACCATGCTTCGTGGTATGATGGAAATCGAATCCAAGGTCCAGCCTGTGATAGGCAGGCAACGTGAAATTATTCGGACGCTCATAGACAAACTCGCTTTCCTGGTCATCAGAAGGCCTGCCATCAGGAACACCCGGTGTATTGATCCATTGTGAAGGCACAGTGATATGATTACCCGAATGATAACTCCAGTCCGCAAAAGCAGCAATCTTAGAAGTGATCTTCCAACGGGCGGAAAGGTTCACTTTGTGCCGGTTATCAAATTTATCGTAATACCAGTCCGGATAAAAATCAGCATATTTTCTCTGATTCCAGGATAACGTATAAGATCCCTGCAACTGCAGGTTATCCGATTTGTAGCACGCATCCAGTTCGAACCCATAGTATCTGCCTTTTCCATCCATGACCATCCTGTCCCATCTCTCTGCAGGAGGTTCAAGGCCAGACCAACTGGCATACTGCAGAAGATGACGGCTCTGCTTATAATAGCCTTCAAGCGAAAACAACCAATACCGGTTAGGTACATAATACATTCCGACCGTAGTCTGCCAGGAATGCATCGGTTTGAGACGCTCTGTCGTAGGAATCCAATAGTCTGTAGGCAACTCCAGAAAGGAGTTGGAAATCTTATGGATAAACTGTGTCATGGATGTAAGTGAGGCCTTGAAAGACAGATTGCCGGTAGGCTGGTACTTGATGGCAAAACGAGGATCGACATCAGCAAATGTTTTATCACCGACATTGAAGAGAGAAGTGTTCAATCCTTCATTCAGGCTCCAATGAGTGTTCAAACTCATTTCATCTTCAGCATAAAAATTATATTCCTGGGCAATATGACGATTCCTGCTGAAGGTCTTTATGGTATCCACATCATTGCCATTACCGGAATAACTTACCTGACTTCTGGTCTGAGGACTGAAAACATGCCAGGTAAAGTCATGTCCGAAACGAATATGATGATGAGGAGAAGGCCGGTAATCAAATGCCATACGATAGCCATAATCATTGATCGTAGACTTGTAACCATGTTTGTAAAAACTTACACTTGTCTGTGTCTGATTATTGAAGAACCGGTCATCTTCCTGAGAATCAAACTTGGCCATGTTATTAGTATATATGGCCGAAAAATTAGCAAAAAGTTGGGGAGAGAACTGATGCTCCAGAAGGATAACCATATTCAAGTTCCCCCAGTGATAATTATTCTTTGAAATATCCTTATCACTAGATCCTGAATCATAATCGTCCATATATTTATCTTTGGAATCCAGTTTATCCATTCCGGAATAGAAGCTCAGCGAAAGACGAGTACGGTCATTGAAGATATTGGTCACTTTGGCATTCAGGTCGTGGAAGAAATAATTGAGACTGATCTTATCATTGTCAGTCGCATTAGAATGATTGTATATCATGAAGAACGGACGTGTAAGCAAATCCAGCCAACTTCTTCTCAGGCCTATATTGAAAGAGGTCTTTCCCTTTCTGATCGGACCCTCCAGATGAAAACCTCCGTCCAACAGTCCCAAACGGTAATTGCCATGAAAATGATAAAAATCACCATCATTGGTCCTGACATCAACGACAGAAGATAACCTTCCACCATATCGTGCAGGGAAACCACCTTTATAGAAATCAATATTCTTGATCATATCCACATTGAAAGCAGAAAAAAGTCCCATGGCATGATTCACCTGATAGAGAGGAGAACCATCGATCAGAAACAGATTCTCATCATTATTTCCACCATGCACATAAAGACCACTCGCCAGTTCGACACCATCTGCTACCCCACTTGTCCGTTGCAGAGTCTTTACCACATCAGGACTGCTGAGCAAGGAAAACTCCGTCTTGATATCATGCTGACTAAAAGAATGCTTCCCGGTCTGTGTGCTCATCAAAGCCGAATTTAAATCACCTGTAACGACGACTTCCTTGATTTTGGCATTTTCATGTAGAATAAACTTAAAGTGCCGGTCAGATTTCAGATCGACACTTTCTTCCAGATCATCAAAACCGATATAACTGCATTTTATCTGACGATTCCCTTCCAGAAGGGTAATCGAAAAAAAACCGGAAGAATTGGTCATTGTAGCCAGTCCTGTAGATATATCCAGAACCGTAGCATTGATAAGCGTCTCTCCATTTTCATCCTCTACATATCCACTTAAAGTATAACTCTTTCTCTCTCTCTTTTGCTTGACGGGATGACGTTCAGGCAGGACTTTCTCAGGAGAGACCTTGAGTTTGAGCAGCACATAGTTCCCCTTGACATCATATCCGATGTCCGTCCCCTTAAAAATTAATTCCAAAGCATGATGGATGGAAGTCCCTTTAATTGACGGCCCCAGATAAGGAATGTCAAGTTTCAGTGAAGAATCATAGACAAAATTGATCTTCCTTGTCTGATGAAGCCATTCCATCTGTTGCCTGATTGTCTTTGGTTTCGCATAAAGTGCCAAAGGCAACAATAGAAGCAACAGGAATAAAGTGGACTTTCTTAGTTTCATCTCGTTTTTGATTGATTTCTACTTCTATGACGCAGATACATCCTCAATCCCCTATCAATACACTAAGATTTTTTGCTTAATATAACATCATCATCACAAAGTAGATTTCCTTACGGTTGCCACGAAGTTCTTTCAAGGCCTTGCTGACCTGATGTTCAACCGTTCTTTCCGATATTCCAAGGCTTTCTGCTATCTCCTTATATTTCATACCGTCTCGCTTACTCATCAGAAAGACTTGCCTGCATCTCTCCGGCAGCCGGTCTATAGCTACCCATAACTTTGCTTCACGTTCAGACCGGTCCTGTGCTTCTTCATCCGTAATATAACCCTCTATATCTTTAGGTTCAATATCAATAGGTACACATTTTGATTTGCGTAACCTGTCAATACAAGCATTACGGACTGCTGTATAGAGAAATGATTTCGGGTTATCTGGCTGATGCTCCCATAACTTGACGAAACAATCTTCTACAACATCTTCTGCATTATCTATGTTACCATATAGATAATGCATCGCGTAAAGACATAGAGGCCGGTAAAGAAGCTTAAATGCTGCTTCTATATTCATTATTGTATTTACTTCTGAATGCAAAGTTAATAAAAACTATTCTAACTATAAAATTACAGTCCGAAAAAGACACTATACAGCAAGCTTTTCTATTGACGTATCAGATTATATCGGGGTTGTTAAATATTGTTCGTAAAAACACGAACTAAAGTTTGGAGATCCAAAATATTGTTCGTAACTTTGCGAACAATATACACTAATAAACATAATGATATGAATAAGATTGAAATTTTTGATCCGGCTATGTGCTGCTCCACAGGAGTGTGTGGGCCGAGTGTTGACAAAGACTTACTGCGGATAGCAACACTGATTGATACCCTGAAAAACATGGGCATCGAAATAAAAAGACATAACCTGAGTTCCGAACCACAGGCTTTCATCCAGAACGCTACCATCAAAGAACTCCTTCAGGCGAAAGGAACAGACATTTTACCGGTAACACTCGTTGACGGTCAAATAGCCGTAACAGGAAAATACCCATCAACGGCTCAGATAAGCGAATGGACAGGTAAGAACTTGAGTATCGTACCAACGCATACTCCTTCAGATGACAATAACCATGATGGTGGTTGCTGCTGTGGTGGTAGTAGTTGCTGCTAAATCATTTTTGTATTCACATTTCTTGAATATCCATCTCATTCAAAACACCTTGCTTCCTAAAAAAAACAACAATGATGAAATCTTATACATTAAAGAATATTTCCCAGCAGAAATACCTGTTTTTCACGGGTAAAGGCGGTGTAGGCAAGACAAGCATCGCCTGTGCTACAGCCGTTTCGTTAGCTGATAGCGGAGAAAATGTGTTACTGATCAGTACCGATCCCGCTTCCAACCTTCAGGATGTTTTCGAACAGGAGATTTCACAACATGGTACCAAGATAAAAGATGTACCTGGGCTGACCGTTGTCAATCTCGATCCTGTAAAAGCTGCAGAAGAATATAAAGAAAGTGTAGTTGCACCTTACCGCGGACAATTACCAGAATCAGCCATCAAGAATATGGAAGAACAACTCTCTGGAAGTTGTACCGTAGAAATTGCTGCCTTCAATCAATTCTCAGACTTTCTCACCGATGAGGACGAAGCCCGGCATTATGATCATATTATCTTCGACACAGCCCCTACCGGGCATACCCTTCGCATGCTCCAGTTGCCATCCGCATGGAGTGCGTTCATCAAGACCAGCAAGCATGGAGCTTCATGCCTCGGACAACTGTCAGGGCTGGAAGAAAGGAAAGATGTATATAAACAAGCCGTAATGAATCTTGCCGACGGAAGCAAAACCCGACTCGTTCTGGTGAGCCGGCCGGAAGAAGCCCCCCTGAAAGAAGCTGCACGCTCTTCATACGAACTCCGTCAACTCGGTATCTGTAATCAGTTGTTGGTTATCAACGGACTGATATTACACAAGGATCACGACGATGCACTGGCTTCTTCCATCTATACACTACAACAGAAAGCACTGGCAGAGATACCACAGGAACTCAAGGAATATGATATGGTCCAGGTACCCTTGCGGTCATACAATCTCTCTAATATCAAGAATGTCCGTAAACTTTTGACACCAGATGAGACTATAGAAGTTTCTGTACCGGCCACGGTGTTAAGAGATTATAACCACATGGATACGCTCATTGATGATATCTTTGCAAGAGGGAAACGCGTAATATTCACTATGGGCAAAGGTGGAGTCGGCAAAACAACTATCGCAACTGAAATAGCACTGGGACTTAAAAAGCGGGGTGCGAGTGTGCATCTCACTACTACTGACCCTGCCAACCATATTAATTATCAGTTAGCAATCGATGCAGGCGTCAGTGTGAGCAAAATCGATGAACAGGCAGAACTGGAAAAATACAAGAATGAGGTAATACGTAAAGCTCGTGAAGCAGGCGTCACTGATTTCCAATATATCGAAGAAGACTTACGGTCACCGTGTACGCAGGAGATTGCTGTGTTCCGTGCTTTTGCAGATATAGTGGAGAAAGCTGACGAACAGATCGTAGTCATAGACACTGCTCCCACCGGCCATGCACTGTTACTACTTGATTCGACACAAAGTTACGATAAGCAGATCGCAAGCAGCGAAGGTGATACTCCTGGATCCGTAAAACACCTTTTACCAAGACTACGGGATGAGACACAAACAGAAGTTGTCATTGTCACGCTACCAGAGGCAACACCTGTATTTGAGGCTCAAAGGTTGCAAGAAGACCTCCAGAGAGCCGGTATCAAAAACAAATGGTGGGTGGTCAACCAATGCTTGGTTTTGAACACCTCTTCAAATGCTTTCTTTAAAGCAAAAGCATCTGAAGAGATAAAATGGATAGAGAAAGTAAACGAACTTTCCCAAGGGAATGAAGTTCTCATCGAATGGAAAGGAAAATAGGCAATGGAAGAAAAAAGAAAAATAGGATTCTTCGATAAATATCTGAGTATATGGGTAATCTTCTGCATCGGCATTGGACTATTCATAGGCAAGTTTTTGCCCATGATACCCGAAACGTTGAGCAAATGGGAATATGCCCATGTAAGTATCCCTGTTGCTATACTTATCTGGATAATGATCTACCCGATGATGATGAAAGTAGATTTTAAAAGTGTAAAAGATGTGGCAAGGCATCCAAAAGGCGTTTTGATAACCTGTATTGTCAACTGGCTTATCAAACCTTTTACAATGTTCGGATTAGCTTACTTTTTCTTGATGGTCGTATTTCGCCCATGGATCCCGGCAGAACTCGGACAACAGTACTTAGCCGGAGCTGTGCTGCTGGGTGCTGCGCCCTGTACGGCTATGGTATTCATCTGGAGTTATCTTTCCGGAGGCAATGCTGCTTATACTCTGGTACAGGTTGCGGTAAATGACTTGATCATATTAATTGCGTTTGCACCTATCGTAACCTTACTACTCGGCGTGGGTGGAGTAAAGGTTCCTTACAACACATTACTGATCAGTGTGGCTCTGTTTGTCGTTTTGCCGTTGGCTGCCGGAATTCTGACCCGATTGATTGTATCCAGGAAAAAAAGCAAGGATTACTTTGAAAATGTCTTTGTACATAAATTTGACAGATACACTACCGCAGGGTTGCTTCTTACACTGATCATCCTGTTTTCTTTCCAAGGCAACACGATCTTAAGGAATCCCATCCATATCATCCTGATAGCTGTACCTTTGATTATCCAGACTTATCTGATTTTCGGCATTGCATACGGATGGAGCCGTGCATCCAAACTGCCCTATCCTATAGCTGCTCCTGCAGGAATGATTGGAGCAAGTAACTTCTTTGAACTGGCAGTAGCTGTTGCCATCAGCCTCTTCGGATTACAAAGTGGAGCAGCGCTGGCCACTACCGTAGGAGTACTGACAGAAGTTCCGATTATGCTTTCATTGGTCAAAATCGCAAAATCAACAAAAAGGTATTTCAACTAATGGAATCAAGAATCCTCTCTCCTGAACTAAAAAGGAAGAAGACAGAAGACGCTTAAATTATATAAAAAACATAAAGAATCAGCATATCCCATAACAGACAAGTTGAAATTAGAATATTTTAATGATTCATTATGACATCGAAAACTTTGATGCAAATAATTATTGTTACCATTTTTTTTATTACATTTGCATTCAAGTTAAGTAAAATAAGATAATGAAACAAAAAATTCTTTTCCTACTTGTATGTTTAGGGATATTTACTTTCAGCTCCTGTATCAAAGACGAGGCTCTTAATAATGAAGCAGATATTACCGCATGCAAAGTTGCAGACAACTCACTGATTCGTGACCCTGTAATAACTAATGACAAAGTGACCCTGTATGTCAAGGACTCTGTGGATATAACCAAGCAAAGCCCGGAGTTTGCACTTACTGATGGTGCTACGATTTTACCGGCAAGTGGAAGCATCCACGATTTTTCCACACCTCAGAAATATACAGTTACTTCACAGGATGGAAAATGGCATAAACCCTATACGGTAGAATATGTCTTTTCAAATCCTGCAACAGAATACCATTTCGAAGATATAACATACTATACAGGAACAGATTATCATACTGGTAAGGAAAAACAGTTCTACCAGATCTTTTCTGATAAGGATGCTGACGGTTCAACTATCGAATGGGGAAGTGGAAATGGAGGATTCGAGATAACAAATTCAGAGTTGCCTGCCACTGACTATCCGACCTGCCAGGATAACAATGGATTTATCGGAAAATGTGCGAAACTTACTACTCGCAGTACAGGTACTCTCGGAGCAATGTTCAAGGCACCTATTGCTGCCGGAAATCTTTT
>JAKVJW010000031.1 GCA_022486815.1 Prevotella sp.
TTGCAGCTAGCATGAAGGACAATTCATTAGAGTCTACAGGATGCATTTTCCCATCATAAACCACAACCCTGACATCTCGCGCATAACTTCCGGTCAAAGGTCCGTGTTCCATACAATCCATAATTCCTTTCAGTATAGCTGGCATAAAACGGGTATCGATGGCTCCGCCAACAACAGAATTAATAAAAACGAGTTGACCACCCCACTCCAAGTTAATAACCTGTTTACCCTTCATGGTCACCTTATATTCCTGTCCTCCAAAATGATAAGAAACAGGATCAGGCATTCCTTCTGCATAAGGTTCAACAATCAGATGAACCTCGCCAAACTGACCGGCTCCACCACTTTGCTTTTTATGTCGATACATCGCCTTTGCAGGTTTTGTAATCGTTTCACGATATGGGATTTTCGGTTCGTCAAACTTCACTAGTATTTTTTCATTATTTTCCAAGCGCCATTTTAATGTTCTCAGGTGGAATTCTCCTTGACCATGGATAATTGTCTGACGCAATTCCTTACTATTTTCCACGACCCATGTCGGATCCTCCTGGGACATTTTCATCAGCGCGGCCATCATTTTTTCCGTTTCCGGTTCATTAACAGCAGAAATCGCACGAGAATATTTTGAATTCGGATATCTGATAAAGTTGAAACGCCAGTCACACTCTTTACCATCGAGAGTGTTACCGGTCTTTACATCCTTCAGTTTAACAGTACAGCCGATATCTCCGGCCTCCATTTTATCAACACTAACGCGATTAGCACCGGCACAAGCAAATATCTGACCTAATCGTTCTTTACTTCCACGATCAGCATTTGTCAGATCATCGCCAGGACGAACCAGGCCACTCATCACTTTAAAATAACTCACTTCTCCAATATGAGGTTCCATACCCGTCTTAAAAAAATACAAACTTTCAGGATTGCTGCAGACAGGTTTTACTTCTTCTCCACGTGTATTGTGCAACAAAGGCATTTCGCTTACAAATGGCACCACATTACCCAGAAATTCCATCAAGCGACGCACACCCATATCCTTTTTGGCACTAACACAAAAAACCGGATAAATGGAATTAGCTACAAGACCTTTCCTGATCCCCATACGCATCTCGTCTTCGCTAAGAGTTTCGCTCTCAAAAAACTTCTCCATCAAGGTATCGTCATTTTCTGCTGCTGCCTCAACAAGAGCTTTATGCAACTCCATCGCCTTATCCTTTTCATCTGCGGGAATATCTTCTATGATCGGTTCTCCCCCATCCGGATTCCAGGAGTATTTTTTCATCAAGAGGACGTCTATCAACGAATTAAAATCGGGACCGGTCTGAAGAGGATACTGTATAACGACACATTTCGAACCATAAATTTCTTTCATGTTAGAGATAATGTCATTGAAATCACATTTATCAGAGTCCAACTGATTAATTAAGAAGATGACCGGTTTCTTCAATACTTCCGCATAGTGAAAGTTATTTTGTGTACCTACCTCAACGCCACATTGACCATTGATAAGAATCAAAGCTTCGTCCGTTACATTCAAGGAAGTAATGGTTCCTCCAACAAAGTCGTCACTTCCAGGACAATCAACAATATTGAGCTTCTTATTATTCCATTCTACATATAACACTGTAGGAAATACCGAATAGCCATATTCTAATTCAACGGGAAAATAATCACTGGTCGTATTCTTGTTTTCTACAGAACCACGGCGTTTGATAACACCAGCTTCATACAGCATACTCTCGGCAAGTGTGGTCTTGCCGCTACCTGACGCGCCAATCAGCGCAATGTTTTTGATTTCGTTAGTGTGATATATTCTCATAACGTTATAGATTTAAAATGAGAGATTAAGCATGGCATCATTAGGAAATCGCATTTTCCTTTCTGGCCTCTAAGTTAGTGATTTTTTGACAAACCTCAAAAGAAATCAAATAAAACTATCTGACTTTTAAAACATATTAACCTGCCTATCTAATGGCATAAAATTTTGTATTCAACCTATAAAAGCAGTGGATTATACAAATTAAAAATATAATTGTCCAATGAAACCGTGAAAGGACTCTTCTTCCAATAATTTTATAAAAAATAAAATCTCATTTATAACTGTACTTTCTCATATATATCGCTACACCGAAAACCGTCATCAAAGATTGATTAATTTTCATAAAACATTCTATACAAATATCGTAAATCATAAAAAGTATGTATCTTTACATCACGTAATACACTTATAGCAGATGTCAGGACTTTATATACATATTCCATTCTGTGCCAGCCGTTGCATTTATTGCGGTTTCTACAGTACAACATTCCTTTCACTACAGGATACTTATGTAGATGCACTTTGTAAGGAGATGAAAATGCGGAAACCGATTGAACCAGTTCGGACTGTTTATCTGGGTGGTGGAACTCCAAGTCTTCTGTCTGAACAGAATCTGAAGAAATTATTTGTTACAATAAATACTGTCTATGGTCATAAATCAGGAGAAAAAGGATCTTTTGAAGAAATTACCATTGAATGCAATCCTGACGACGTTACTCAAGAGTTTGCCGGCAAATTAGCAGCTCTTGGCGTGAATCGAGTAAGTCTTGGGGCTCAGACCTTTTCACAAAAACAATTAAAATTCATTCACCGACGGCACACGGCTGAGCAGATTCCATTAGCTGTCCATCACTTGCGTAATAAAGGTATACGAAATATCAGCATTGATTTGATGTTTGGTTTCCCGGATGAAACTTTAGCAGACTGGAAGAATGACCTTCTGAATGTCCTTAATCTGCATGTGGAGCACATCTCTGCTTATTCACTAATGTATGAAAAAGGCACACCGCTCTTCCAACTTCTAAAGAAAGGAAAAGTTCACGAGATTAATGAAGAACTGAGTTTAAACATGTATAAAACTCTCCTTGACACTCTCAATGAAAACGGATATGAACAATACGAAATCAGTAATTTTGCGAGATTGGATACAGACATTCATAAACCTTCAGGAATGGCCTCATTGCCTCAGGGGAAAAGCCAACTTGACTTTGCTGATCTCCTGTGGGACGGCAGACCTGAAATAATTTCTCCTTACCGAAGTCGTCATAATTCTTCTTACTGGCACGAAACACCCTATATAGGCATTGGAGCGGCTGCCCATTCTTATAATCTGAAATCAAGACAATGGAATATAGCTGACCTGCGCCAATATATCCAAGCTATACAATCCGGAATCATTCCATGTGAAAGAGAAAATCTGGACTTAAACACTCGTTATGATGATCTTATCACAACTGCCCTAAGAACTCGTGAAGGCATAAACCTAAGAAAGATGAAAGAAGAATTTGGCAGTCAACTATACGATTTTCTTCTCAGGAATGCCAGACCTCATATCAAAGATAAAAATATGAAACTCGATAATCATCAACTCTCTCTGACCCGTAAAGGACTATATGTATCTGACGATATTATGAGCGACTTGATGGATGTGTGAAAGATCTCGTATCCTTTGCAAGAAAGAATACTCAGATCATTATAAAATGTTTCACTAAAAAACTAAAATCATGTTAGGAAATTTTTATTATCAAAATTCCACAAAACTTTTCTTCGGAGAAGATTCCCTGAAGAATTTGGGTGAAGAACTTAAACGCTTTGGACACACCGTAATGTTGAATTACGGAGGAGGAAGTATCAAACACAATGGCATCTATGATCAGGTTATGGACGTATTGCATCAAGCAAATAAAAATATTGTCGAGAACCCTGGTGTCATGTCCAACCCTACCCTTGACAAATTGCTTGACGGCATTCGGATTGCACGAGACAATAACGTAGATTTCATCCTCTCTGTTGGTGGAGGTTCTGTCAGCGACTACTCTAAGGCGGTTGCTGCATCAGCATATTATAACGGTGATCCCTGGAAGAAATTCTTCCTTGATCAACAGAATCCGGACCCGGACCAGAAATTGATACCTGTAGGGGTTGTTCTCACTATGGCAGGAACAGGTTCAGAGATGAACGCCGGCAGTGTGATTACAGATAGCAAAAACAAATTCAAAATTGGACATGTGTTTGACAACCGGCTGATGCCTGTATTCGCTATTCTGAATCCGAAATTTACCTTCACCGTTCCAGAGAATCAGATGAAAGCAGGTATCTTCGATATTATGTCACACATCATGGAGCAATATTTTTCAGGAGATGATGACAACACTTCCGATTATATCGCAGAAGGCCTTATGCAGGGATTGATTCATACTTCAAGAATTGCAGTCAAGAATCCCAAAGATTATGAGTCGCGTTCCAATATCATGTGGACAGCTACCTGGGCCTTGAACTCTCTGACAGGATGTGCCAAGAAACAAGATTGGGAAGTTCACATGATCGGACATTCCGTCGGGGCCCAGACCCATGCTCCACATGGATTCACTCTAGCTGCGGTATCCCTACCATACTATCATCTAATCATGAAATATGGATTACCAAAATTCAAACGTTTCGCAGAAAATGTATGGCGTGTCAATCCGGAGCATAAGACAGACAGGCAAGTTGCTGAGGAGGGACTTGAATCTTTGAAGAACTGGATGAAGGAAATCGGTTTACCATTGTCAATCAGTGATTTAGGTGCTTCTGAGGATACATTAGAAGGTATTGTCAAAGGTACCATCATCCTGGATGCCGGTTATCACAAACTCACTCAGGATGAATTGGTACAGATTCTGAAAGATAGTCTTAACAAGAGATATATCTAACATGAATCTATAAAGTTCAATGCGCTATACCTTCAGACCTTTCATTATAGAAACACTCTATTTTGAAAGGTCTTTTTATATCCAACAGGCATACCCTACAGCATTATTAGTGATGTTTTGCTAATCAAGAAAAACAACAGTCAATAAAGTCTATTATCTGCTTCTTGAAAAAATATGTAAAAATTCCAATTATTTAATGGTATAATTCCAAATTTATACTTATCTTTGCTCTTGGACTATATCCGATAAATCAAACCGGATTTTTATAAAAGCTCAGATCCATTAGGACTAAGAGCAACAGATGTTTAATTTTTAATGTTATAATTATGGAACAAAAAAAATTACATTCTCCTATTAGAACAATAAATCCATTTACTAACAGGATTGAAAAAGAATTTAATATAACTGATGACGAACAGGTAGAGAGAAAAATAAAAAAAGCTGATACTGCCTTTAGCTCTTGGCGTAAGACCAACTTCAGTGTTCGTACAGGAATCATTCATAAAGTAGCTTCTCTTATGCGTGAACGAAAAGAACAATTAGGACGTTTGGCCACAATAGAAATGGGAAAACTCCTACGGGAAAGTATTTATGAAGTGGAACTCAGCGCTAATATCTTTGATTATTATGCCGATCATGCCGAGGAATTTCTTGCTGATCAGAAATTACAGACACCTCTAGGCGAGGCTTTCATCACTTATGATCCAATAGGCGTAATACTTAGCATTCAACCTTGGAATTTTCCTTTCTACCAGATTACCCGGTCTGCAGCTCCGAATCTCATGGCTGGTAATACCATGGTACTCAAACATGCCTCAAACGTGCCACAATGCGCACAACTGATGGAAGATCTCTTCATGGAAGCCGGTCTGCCTGATGGGGTGTATCAGAATCTGTTTATTCCGGGAAGCAGCATTGACAAACTGGCAGCTAACCCACTGATCAAAGGTGTAACCTTAACAGGCAGTGAACCGGCTGGAGCTAATATTGCTTCTGTAGCAGGTAAATATGTCAAGAAATCCACCTTGGAACTGGGCGGAAGTGATCCTTTTATCATCTTGGAAGATGCCGATATGGACAAAGCCGTTGAAACAGCAGTTTATGGGCGGATGTGGAATGCTGGACAGGTATGCGTATCACCTAAACGAATTATCGTTCCGGAATCAAAATACCAGAATATTCTGGGCAAGATGAAAGCAATGGTTGCAAAACTGAAGTTGGGAGACCCGATGAATCCTGAAACGGATGTAGCTCCATTGAGCAGTGAAGAAGCGGCAACAAAAGTGATTGATCAAATAAAACGCGCCGTAGAACAAGGTGCAAAACTGGAATTCGGCGGAGGAAGACCTGATAGCAAGGGAGCATTTGTCAATCCAACCATCATAACCCACGTTTCCCCGGATATGGATGCCTATTCCGAAGAAATATTTGGTCCGGTATTGGTTGTCTATACCTATAAGACTCTTGACGATGCTATCCATTTAGCTAACGCAACAGATTATGGACTAGGAGGAACCGTTTTCGGAACTGATATAAAGAAAGCAAAAGCCGTAGCACGAGAGATAGATTCTGGTATGGTCTATATTAACCATGTCACAGGTATCGCACCGGAACTACCGTTCGGCGGCACCAAAAATTCCGGCTATGGCCGTGAGCAGTCTCCAGCTGGAATATATGAATTTGTCAACTCAAAATTGATACGAGTGACATCACCCGAAAATTTGTATTGAATCTGTAAAATTAAAAATTCGTGCCTCCTAATTGGAAGGCACGTTTTTTAATGGATCAGCTTTTTTTGCTTACTCAACCGATTTTTTTCATTAACTTTGCATCCTCAAGATAATGAGTATATGCAAAATCAATTTTCAAGAACACAGTTATTATTTGGTAAACCGGCTCTTGATACCCTTAACGGTTCAAGGGTAGCCATATTCGGAATAGGTGGTGTCGGAGGCTATGTGACAGAAGTTCTCGCTCGCAGCGGCATAGGAGAACTGGATCTTTTTGATGATGACCGTATTTGTCTGACCAACGTCAACCGACAGATATATGCTTTACTCTCCACTGTCGGCAAACATAAGGTTGATGTCGCCGAAGAACGTATTCATGACATCAACAAGAGATGTATCGTGCACAAATACCAGATGTTTTATATGCCGGAAAATGCTGACGATATTGACCTTACTCTTTTCGACTACGTTGTTGACTGTGTTGATACCGTAACTGCCAAACTCGAATTGATCAAGCGTTGCTATGCACTTCATATCCCTATCATCTCCTGCATGGGGGCTGCTAACAAACTTGATCCGACAGCTTTTCGTGTTGCCGATATCAATAAGACAAAAATGGATCCTTTGGCAAAAGTAGTCCGGAAAAAACTCCGGAAATTGCATATTCCGCATCTGAAGGTAGTATACAGTGAAGAGGAACCTTTAAAACAGATTGACGACCCATCCATCAGTTGCCATTTTCATTGCATTTGCCCTAATAAAGACATCCGAAAATGCACGGAACGTCGGGATATTCCTGCCAGTAATGCCTTTGTCCCCGCTGCTGCAGGTCTTATTGTCGGAGGAGAAGTTGTGAAGGATATTATCAATGAAGCTCATACCATGCGTATTACACCCGCAGATGCACCTGCTAATCCTTATGCTCAAACTGCTTCTGGAAAAGCAAAGGAAAAAATGGATAAATACCGGCAGATTTGCATAGCCAAGAAGAATGGCACATGGGTAGATGATAAAATCATCAAAACACTTTCCTCAACAGAAATCAAATAAAAAGGACTGTAAAAAGATTTCTACAGCCCTTTCTCTATTTTTTTCAAGGAAAGTTATCGTTCTTTAATTGTAACATACTTCCTCTGTTTCAGAATATTATTATATGCCGGACGAATAATACGACGACCTTCAAAGTTAAGTTCTTCTATACGATGAGCTGTCCATCCGACTATACGAGCCATTGCAAAGATAGGAGTATAAATCTCCTGAGGCAATCCAAGCATCTCATAAATAAAACCACTATAAAAGTCCAGGTTTGCACAGGCAGGCTTAGAACCTCCACGGTGTTTCATCAGGCATTTTATTCCTTCCTGCTCCAGAAGTGTAAGGAATTTGTATTCTTCTTCCATACCCTTTTCTTTGGCCAACTCACCTCCGAGTTTCTTCAGTTCTACAGCACGAGGGTCACTTTTCGTATATACCGCATGCCCTATTCCATAGATCAGACCGCTCTTGTCGTATGCCTCCTTGTTCAGCATACGGTTCAGGTAGGTATCTATTTCTTCCACATTTGTCCAATCTTTAATCTGTTCCTTCAGATGATGCAACATAGTAATGACTTTAATATTAGCACCACCATGCAAAGGTCCCTTCAAACTTCCGATACCTGCTGCAATAGAGGAATAGGTATCGGTACGGGTAGAGGAAGTGACACGAACCGTAAACGTCGAGTTATTACCTCCACCATGCTCAGCCTGCAGAATCAGAAGCAAGTCAAGTATTCTTGCATCTAGATTTGTATAATCACCTCCATGGAGCATATAGAGGAAGTTCTCGGCTATACTCAGATTCTCCTTTGGGTGACGTATATTCAGACTTTGCCCTTGTACCGTGTGACGATAAATATTATAGGCATAAGCCACAATGGTAGGAAACCTTGCAATGAGTTCAATACTTTGCCGCATAAGATTATCACGCGAAATATCATCTGGATTCGGATCGAAAGTATACATTTCAAGTACACAACGGGCAAGAATATTCATGATATTAGAACCTTCCAGATCGATGATATGAACAATGGTACGGTGATCCAAAGGCATATTATCATTCAGCAACTCTTTAAAAGCGTCTAGTTCCTCCCTATCCGGAAGTTCTCCTGAAAGGATGAGATAAGCTATCTCCTCAAAACCAAAGCGCTTTTCCTTCAGCAACGGACTCACCAAGTCATCTAATTCATATCCCCGGTAATACAACTTTCCTTCACAAGGGCAAAGTTTGCCATCCGCATCGCGGGTATACCCTACGACATTACCAATATTAGTCAGTCCGACCAGCACTCCGGTACCGTCCTCATTACGAAGTCCTCTTTTTACGCCATATCTTTGGAAAGCTTCCTTAGGAATCTTACAAGAGTTTCTAACTTCATCAGAGAGTTTATAGATTAAATATTCCTTCTTCATATTACTCATGATTTTTTCTTCCTTTCTTAATCCAGAATTTTGTTGTTCTCAATACATTTAATGTCTGTTTTATAAAAATCAATTTTCTCTTCGCCGCCCAAAGAATCTACCAAAACTGATTATTTTCCATTACTAGAATCTACATTGGTTTTTGCTGCTCTTTGAACTTTGCATCATTCAGGGCACTTCCTGCCTTAAACCATCTGATCTGAGTTTCATTGTAAGTATGCTCCACCGGAAAACTTTCTTCCGATCCATTTTTATGTTTCAAGGTCACCATAAGTTGATGTCCCGGAGCAAAAGATTTTAATCCTTCTACCGAGATACGATCATCTTCCATAACCTTATCATAATCATTTTTATCAACAAATGTCAGTGCCAGCATTCCTTGTTTCTTCAAATTCGTCTCATGGATACGGGCAAAACTCTTGGCTAGAATCACTTTCACATTCAGATATCTCGGTTCCATGGCAGCGTGTTCACGGCTGGATCCTTCACCATAATTGTCTTCAGCAACAACAATTGAATCCAGTCCTTCTCGTTTATAGTCCAGTGCAGCAGCGGAGACCTCCTTATATTGACCATCCATCTGATCCTTTACCTGATTACTCTCTCCATTGAATGCATTTACAGCCCCCATAAGAAGATTTTTAGAGATATTCTCCAGATGTCCCCGGTACTTCAACCACGGACCCGCCATAGAAATATGATCCGTCGTACATTTTCCTTTTGTCTTAATCAATAATGGCATATTACCATAATCTTTTCCGTCCCACGGAGCAAAAGGTTCAAGCTTTTGCAGACGTTGAGAAGAAGGTGATATAACGACTTCCACATCCTCACCACTTTTTGAAGGAGGATTGAATAAATTTTCCTCTTCCAATACCTGAAGTCCTTTTTCCTCAGGATGAAGCTTTGTAATAAATCCTCTTGAAGGAAAATTGGGACCATTCGGTTCATCCAGTTTGACATTATTTCCATCTTTATCCCGCAAAGTATCTGTCATGGGATTGAAATCCAACCTCCCTGCAATAGATAGTGCGATAGTCATTTCCGGACTGCCGATAAACGCAAAGGTATTCGGGTTCTGGTCAGCACGTCTGCGGAAGTTTCGATTAAAAGAGGTAACTATTGTATTCTTTCGTACAGGATCATCCGTATGACGTTTCCACTGTCCGATACAAGGACCACAAGCATTTGTCATGATTACAGCCCCTATCTTACGAAAATCTTCCAGAAGGCCATCACGCTCAGCAGTACATCTGATCTGTTCTGACCCCGGGTTGATAATCAACTGGGCTTTTACTGGAATGTTCTTTTCTACGGCCTGACGAGCCACACTTGCAGCACGTGCTAGATCCTGATAACTTGAGTTTGTACAACTCCCGACCAATCCCACTTCTACTTTCATCGGATAGCCATTGACAGGACCTTTGACTTTCATTTGGCTGATGGGTGTAGCTGCATCCGGTGTAAACGGCCCATTCAGATAGGGCTCTATTTGATTGAGATCGATCTCCAGAACTTGATCATACCATTTCTCAGGATGTTCCACCACTTCTTTGTCAGCACAAAGTTCCATTGCATTTTGTCGTGCCAGTTCAGAAAGGTCACACCTGCCTGTTTGAAAAAGATATTCATCAGCATTCTCATCAAACGGGAATATACTACAAGTAGCCCCCAACTCGGCTCCCATATTGCAAATGGTAGCCTTACCCGTAGTAGACAAAGTATTTACACCTTCTCCAAAATACTCAAGGATAGCATTAGTCCCACCTTTTACGGTCAGAATACCCAATATTTTCAATATCACATCTTTTGGAGATGCCCAACCCGACAGTCTGCCTGTAAGATGTACTCCGATAAGACGTGGCATTCTCAATTCCCATGGCTGCCCCGTGAGGACATCTACCGCATCTGCACCACCGACACCTATAGCAACCATTCCCAGGCCACCAGCATTTGGAGTATGGGAATCAGTACCCAGCATCATTCCTCCGGGAAAAGCATAGTTCTCAAGCACTACTTGATGGATAATTCCTGCACCGGGAGCCCAAAAACCAATATGATATTTATGAGCGGCTGAAGCAAGAAAATCATACACTTCTTTATTCGTAATGCGAGCTGCGGATAAATCCTGAGTGGCACCGACATCGGCACGGATCAGATGATCACAATGAACTGATGTTGGAACAGCTACTTTGCTTTTGCCGGCATTCATAAACTGAAGAAGAGCCATCTGAGCAGTAGCATCTTGCATGGCTACACGATCAGGACGAAAATCGACATACTCTTCTCCCCTTTTAAAAGGCTTCAACTGATCGAAATTATAAAGATGGGAATATAATACTTTCTCTACATACATTAATGGATGCTGTAATACCGTTCTAGCTTTATCCACTCTATCGGCATACGACGCATAGAAATCTCTGATCATCTCAATATCCAACATCATATCTGCTTTTTAGTTATTATCTTTGACAAAGATACACAAATAATTCAAAAATATCACATTTGGTATTCATTATTTTGCAAATTAATACTATTATACTGTAATAATTAATATATTATTGTATATTTATGTCATTTAAGATATCAAAAAGATACTAATCGATCTGCCCTATTTCCAGGTAGACCAATAGATCAGATAGATATAAAAAAGCCGTACACTAATATCGTATACGGCTTCTGATCAAACAGTAAATATATAGATCGATCAGCGTTTAACAACGCCAATAGAGAACTTCAAAGGATTAAAAATGGAATTTCAGATCAACTCCATACTGGATACCATTTCCGCGTTGAGCAAAAGTCAGGTTCTGCCCGGAAGCTGCACTTTGGAAAGAGAAGGTATTAAACTTGGTATCTGTAAGATTACGTCCCCAGAAACTTAATTTCATAAAGCCGAAGTCGGCATCGGCATGAGCTCCCAACACTGCATAAAACTTCTGCGAATAGGTATTACTTTCGTCCCAATAGGTTTTACCTTGACTATAAACATTAGCTCCTATGATAATAGCTTGAAGTTTGCCGGCCGACAAGTCGAAATGATAGTCAGCGCGTGCTGAGAAAGTATTCATCGGCACATAAGGTACCTTCTTCTTATTATAGTCTATAGGTTGGTAAGTCCCATTCACCTTTACACTATCCTTGTAGTCTTTAAAGGCAGCATGCGTAAAACCATACGTAAGAGCCCAGTCAAGATGATTATTAAAAGACTGTCCGCGAAGAGACGCCTCTACCCCACAACTGTAACTCTGTCCGGCATTGACCATCATACGACCATAACCATAATTGCTGGCCATAACAGAAAGTTGCTGATGACGAATCTGCATGAAAAAGGCAGAAAAATCAAATTGAACAGAATGGTTGAAAAGATTTTCATGGGTGCCTACTTCATAGTTCCAACTCGTTTCCGGACGATAGGAAATGGTCTTGGCTATTTTCTTATAGTCCTCATCGGTATGAGGAACTGCATAACTTCCCCTCATAGCCTTATCAGCATTGGCATTCAGTTCTGAAGACAGAATATCTGAAAACATCTGGAAATTATAGCCTCCTGCACGATAACCTTTACTCACGGTAGCATAAACGTTGCTTCCCTGATTATCTATACGGTAACTTAGCCCAAATTTAGGAAGAAGTTGGTTATAATTATCATGAGTTCTTCCATCAAGAACTGTAGAAAGTACATTTGTAGCTTTCATGCCCATCACATCAGCAGCCATAGACATATAAGCTGAAGTCTTATAGTGAATATTCGTATGTGTGAAATCATAACGGAGTCCGACAGTACCTGTCAACCGGTCTGTGATGTCAAAACTACTCTCATGAAAGAGGGCAAAGTTATATTGGGGAGTATGATAGACACCGGGAGCCCCCATATCTATATTCAGACTTACCCCACCCGCAGCAGCAACAGCCTGCTTTGCGGCTGCCATAGCTGCAGCTTGTGGCATCCCTTTTTGCATCATCTTTCCAGCCATTGCTGAAACGATTCCTGAATACATCTGTTGCTGGATAGCTGCTGCCATCGGATCCGTCATACCTTTATCAAAATAAACCGGGCCATCTGTCCGTGACCATTCAGAAGAAAAGAATGTTCCTGCTGTCCAGTGCCAAAAACCGCCTACGGCATGATTACCTTTAAAGTCAAACTCCTGAGTAAAAGCATTTTGCAACTGCTTTTGTCTCAGATGCAACAGATCTTGAGGCAGAAAATCCTGATCCATCAGCATATCATCCCTCAGATATTGATAACTCGAAACACTGTTAAAATCAAAGTTCTTCGCCTGATAACCTATAGTCAACCCAGTGTTGAGCATATTCCGGCGATATGTAGACTGCCGATTCGCACTTGGAGAAGCAGTCTTGCCACTATTCAAATCTAAAAGTCCATAAGGAAATCCGTCCTGATTGACATACTGATAATCTGCAGTATAATCTATATTCAGTCGGTCTGTGGGCTGAAAGACTAAGCGAAATTTGCCACCGGCCTCATTATAAAGATCGGCTCTTTTACCTGTTGTCTGGTTTCTGAAGAATCCATTCTGCCCGTCATAGAAACCGGCAACAGACAAGCCAAGTTGGTTATTCAGTTTCTGATAATGAGCAAATTCGGTATTCCTGTATAATCTGGATCCGATACCCAGACTAATATCAGTACCTTGATAATACAGAGGATTACGGGAATACATTCTTATTACTCCTCCTTCTGTATTCTGTCCATAGAGAGTTCCCTGAGGACCACGCAGAACATCTACACGCCCCAACTGATAAGTATGAAAATTAAAAGCAGCCTTGCTGATAACAGGCATACCGTCCATATAGAGCGCGATGGCAGGACTGTTGATACGACTCCCGATACCTCTTATATAAATGGAAGAAGTATAACGTGACCCATAATCAGGCATCACAAAAGAAGGAACGTATGAAGAAATATCATGAAGATCACGCACGCCAAGATTAGACATTTCCTTACAGGTGAGAATTGTACTGCTTAAAGGTTGTTGACGCATTCGAAGGAATTCTTTGGGTTGACGTACGACAACGACTTCGTCCAGGTCATGTACACGCGAGGAATCAGAAAGATCAGTTACAGGACTTTTTTTCTCAAATGCCTGTATTGGCAACGCTGTTGCTCCCAGCAAGACAACAGCCATGATCAATTGGTTATTCATAAAATTGATATTATTATTTGCGTGCAAAGGTACTAACTTCCATTGGTCTGTGAAATCCTCATTTATGAGGAAATTTAAGTCCTATTAAAAAATAGCAATATACCCCGTAGCTACAAGACTATGCCCTTGCAAGACTAATTTATTAATAAGTCCTTTAAGTGAGAATAGAAAAAGACCAGCTTTTCTGATTTATTAGTCATTTATGGCTCCACAGTGCGGACAACGACCTTTATGTTTCAACTCCGCTCCGCAATTTCCACAAACATATTTCACATGGTCATGTTTCAAATATTGTCTGATGGCAAAATAATAATAGAAAGCCAATAGCACATACCCCACAAAATACAAGGTACTGATGCTGAACAGAATATAATCAATGGCACATACTCCTGCCAACCCAAAGGTATAAAGTATAGCATCGCCAAACGGCAACTGTTTCCTAATGTCATCCAAAGCGGCTAGCCCGACAATCAGCATGGCCCATACTAATATCAAGAAAAATGAAAGCAACATCGGAACACGGAACGGATCCAGCGTGGGATGATAGTAAAAGTCCTGCCAGACATCCGGAACAAAAATCTGAATACTTGCATAGAGTGCAGCGGCCAAGGCTACGATCAAACAAAGGAATGTAGGATAAAAGGAATCAATATCATTAAAATGTACGATCTTGGCATTTTTCTGAAGGATTGTCCTTAAAAGATAAGCAAATCCGATAATCACGATAATGATGAGAAAAATGAGTAGATGAGTATCAGAAAAAGTAGAAATACATTCAGAAATCGGATCATCAGGAACCACTTTCGGCAAAAGTCTCGACTCATGAATCCAACCAAATCTGGCATTCTCAGTACCAAGTTGAATCCACACCGAATCAACAGAGTCCTGCGGTACAATATGAATATCTGAAACGACCAATAAAGTATGGTGCTTGACGGTAAAGGAATCCGTATTCATATTATTGACAATCTCAACAGGTTGCTGTACATAAAGCACAAGAGAATCACTCTTTACCAGAAAATTATACCTATAAGTATAATGATGTGTGGAAGAAAAATATATTGAATCAAGTTGTTTTTCACTATATTGAACGAGAGAAGCACGAGATTTTATAGCCGGCCGGTGATAACAACCAGTCAGTAAAGACACTATCAGCAGTATCAAGACTATAATTTTACTTCTCCGCATAAATATTCATTTGGCACACTTTACAATTAAATTCAAGACGAAATCTTTTTCCATCAGGTAATACTAAAAACAGAGGCTCTTTCCAAGCAGGAGCCACTCCACCTCTCTTCACACAATGCCCTAAAGCATAACGAATACAATAGCGGCACTGCATGATCAACTGTTTTGAATCCGCCAGAGCGGAATGATTCAAAAGTTCAAAAGCGCTACCCTCTACTTTCAATCCCTGCCGGGAATAAAAATCTACTGCTAACTGATTACTGATATTGTAAAGATATGGATAACTCGCATATTCCGGTTGCCAATGAGAAGGACGGACTTCCTGTATCCTATCTTTACTCAAGGATGTATCTGATAATTCGTGATCTGATCGTGAAGCAGCATCCGTTAGCAAGGCTGTATCAAGTTCACTTATCACATTGCGTTTCAGAGTTGACAGCACACTATTCGGGATAAAGCAGGCTTCGATTCCATCAGTAAATTCTACCTGGCCACAATCATAAAAAGTATTCCCCAATTTAGTCAATTGACGGTTTATATTCTCCTTTTGGGGTTTCTTTGCCCTTTGCATATCCATGCCAGAATGGGCCTCAACAGAATGATATCCATCGGATACTTCTAGTTGAATACCATTGTCAACGGCAGACAGTCTCATACGTATAGGAATTTTCCTTTCAGCAGTCTTACCTTCAAGGATCTTTTTGAAAGCCTCATCATGATTCCGGAAAAGTTGCATTCCCTTATGGAGACTTGCCGGCATACGTTGTGGGAAAAGCCGGTTATTTACAACTCTGTTTATCCGGCATCCCTCCAGTTCATGATCATCATTGAAAAAACAGAGACCGTCACCATTCGAAAAACTCGCAGTACCAGCGACATTAAAACTATCTTCTCGGATTTCTTTTACTGTTCCGACATATTCTCCAACTGCTTTAGGAGTATCCATAGCATTGATCTCCGGCTGTCGGCCATTGAGAAAATAAGTCGTAAACCCACGGTTAAAGGTCTTCTTCAGATCGGGTTTAAAAGTATAAGAGACTTTCCCCCGTGATGATCGGCAGAAATCTTCCGGTCTGCGCGCAACAAGTCTATCAAGTTCTTGAGAATATGCAGATACCACATTCTTCACATAATCCATATCTTTCAGCCGCCCTTCTATCTTAAAAGAACATGCACCGGCATCAGCTAATTCCTCAAGGTGATCTGATTGGCATAGATCTTTCAAAGATAACATGTACCGCTGCTTTTCAAGGATCTTACCTTCACTGTCCTCCAGATTGAACTTCAACCTGCAAAACTGGGCACAGTTTCCACGATTGGCGGAACGGTTAAAGGCATACTGGGAAGCATAGCATACCCCCGAATAACTCACACAAAGAGCACCATGGACAAAAACTTCGAGTTCTATATCAGGAACAGCTTCATGAATTTCCCGGATCTCCTCCAAAGATAGTTCACGAGCCAGAACAGCCCGTCGAAAGCCAAGTGACTTTAACCAACGGACCTTTTCTATCGTCCTGATATCACATTGAGTACTGGCATGAAGAGGAATATGGCTCTGCCCACCCAATTCCAAGAGTCCCATATCTTGTATGAGGACGCCATCAACATGAATGGCAGACAGTTGTAGCAGTAATTCTTTGGCCGCATCTAATTCCTTATCATACACTATCGTATTGACAGTTACATAAACCTTTACTTCAAAGCGATGGGCATATTCACACAACTGCCGGATATCATCAATAGAATTGCCGGCAGCCTGACGGGCACCAAATCCAACGGCACCAATATACACAGCGTCTGCTCCATGGTCAATGGCAGCGATGCCTATTTGCAAATTTTTTGCCGGTGCCAAAAGTTCTAACTGTCTCATCTCACGCCCATCAATATAATTAGTTGCTTGCCTGAATCTTTTATTTCTGACTATTTGATTTCTTCGATATTATAAGGAGTCTCCTGATAGACATAATAATTGATCCAATTACTGTAAAAAAGATTGGCAGAAGACCGCCATGTTACAAGTGGTTTATTATGCGGATCATTATTGATATAATAATTCAAAGGGATATCCACATCATCACGTTTGCCGAAATCACGCTTATATTCCTTATCAAGAGTATAAGGAGCATATTCCAAGTGTCCGGTCAAATAAAAATCCCGCCCATTACGCGACATCACAACGCTTACTCCACTATCAGGTGATTCAGCGATAATATGCAAGTCGGAAATCTTCTCTATATCTTTCCGGTGCACTTCCGTATGACGGCTCTGAGGCATACTGAACACATCATCAAACCCCCTGAAGATAGGAAGTAAAGGATCCTGAATGCGAGAATGGAAAATGCCAAACATCTTTTTCGGCAACGGATACTTGGGAATTCCATAAAAATGGTATAAGGCAGCTTGTGCAGCCCAACAGATGTACAATGTGGAAGTAACATGCGTGCGTGCCCAGTCGAAGATGCCTTCCACTTCCTTCCAATACTCTACATCTTCAAAATTCAAAGTCTCAACCGGTGCCCCTGTCACAATCATCCCATCAAACTTATGCTTCTGAAGTTCTTCAAAATCCTTGTAAAACATAATCATGTGTTCAATCGGTGTATTCTTGGGGGTATGGCTCTTCAATTTCATAAAATAGATTTCCAACTGAAGTGGCGTATTGGACAATAGCCGGATCAAGTCCGTCTCAGTCGTAATCTTTAAAGGCATCAGATTAAGTATAACGATCTTCAAAGGACGAATTTCCTGGCTATGAGCCCGTGTTTCATCCATAACGAAAATGTTCTCTTTCTTCAGAATCTCAATAGCTGGTAATTTATCCGGTAATCTTAATGGCATACAAACATCCTTTCCCTAATAAAGCGTGGTACAAATTTAAATAAAATTTCTGGAATGATAAAACCTGTAAGGACAAAAAACAAAAATAAATACTTTCCTTGTTCACTTCACCGATAATAAAAGATAGGTTTACCGAAATAGGGTTGTAAAATTGATTTTGAATCACTAACTTTGTACAGGATTTATAAAACACAGATACAACTTACTGTGATTATTTTTTTAATTAACAAATAAAATAAAATGAGAAAAAATGGTTTAAAAGGCCTCTTTTTGGGCATTCTTGTTATATTAATCGGAGTCCTTTATCTCCTGTTCAACTTTGGTGTATTACCTATAGAGTGGAAACCCGTCATACTATCATGGCAAATGCTATTAATAGTAATAGGTATCACACAATTCTATTATCATCATTACAGTCTGGGAATTGCCACTTTCCTATTTGGAGTATTCTTTCTATTCCCCAAATTCGCACCACTTGTTGGTCTTCCCTATTCTGCTGCTACCTTCCACAATGTATTCTGGCCAGTCGTAATCATTTTTGTCGGATTATTAATGATTACCCATCATAATTGCCATAAATGCACTCACAGGCAATATATGAGTGGATGTCACGGATCCAGCATGAGTCACTCCCATAAAGATAAAGGGGATGGCAGGATCGATTATCATTTGATTATGAATGGTATCGATGAGATATTTCTCGAACCAGTCTTCCATGGAGGAGAAATCCAGACCGTGATGGGAGGAATAAAACTTGATCTCCGTAAGACCACTCTTCCTGAAGGAGAAACAACACTTGAAATTAATGCTATTTGTGGTGGTGCAGATATCATCGTCCCTGAAGACTGGCATATAGAAGTGGTTACGGACTCATTCCTAGGAGCATTTGAAGACAAAAGAATAGGAAATGGAACTTATATTGACCGGAAATTAGTAATTAAGGCAAATATGATTTTAGGTGGAGGTAGTATACGATGCTGAAAAATCCGATATTATATGACTACTACGTCAGGCGGAATCATATATTATTGAGTACAATAACCGGTTTCACCTATGCCTTAGTTTTCGGATATTCATCGAAGATGCCGGCTTATGCCATTCTTACAGATGCCATCCTCTGTTCATTTTTATTTTATATCGGAGCTGTTGTAATATGGAGCATATATACTTTCAGTCATTTTGAATCATTGAATGCCTCTATCCATTTAGCTGTAAATATAGGATATTGCGTCATTTGCCTGATCTTGTTCTCAGGCATTGAACTATTAGCAGCAAACATAGTGTATCCGGAATATATCAGCGCATTTATTTCACAACTTGTTCCCCGCATCTTCTCCCTGATAATAATATATATAGCCTTTCGCTGGTACTATTTAAGTAATCAACCGGAAAAGATAGAAGAAAGTCTTCCTGATGACAGTAACAATGACTGTTCTGAACCAGACGATCATAAGAAAATCGAACGCATAACCGTTAAGGTCGGACAGAAGATTAAGGTTATTGCTATAGAAAATATTGTATTTTTGAAAGCAGAAGATGATTATGTTTCCATACATACAGAAGAAGGCCACTGGCTTAAAAGTGAAACGATGAAAAAATATGAAGCGTGCTTGCCACAGGACCAGTTTGCCAGAGTCCATCGCTCATATATCGTCAATATTTCCAAGATTTCAAAAATCGAGCGGTATGGGCAAAAACAATTATTACAACTCTCTGATGGCACATCTATACGTGTCAGTGCAACTGGCTATAAGTTACTTCGGGAGAAGTTGAATCTATAAAATTCAAATGTCATCCACGGTAGTTATTACGCGGATGACATTTATCTAAAATCTTCAAAAAGAAGCATCAACTATTCCAAAAACCAATATAGTCCATCTTTTCCATCCTGGATATATGCATTTTGAGGAACTTCTTTCAAAACATAATAGACATTCATATAGTCCGGACTTGGAGAAACCAGTCCCATCATTGCCATCAGCCAGAGGATAGCATCCAAGATCCTATAATCAGGAGGCGTACACACAAAAACGACTAAAGGTATAATACCTAAAATCATCGGCAACAGACTCATAAGTATAAATCTCCTTTTCCTAAGTGGAGCTGAACAAATTGACTTTTCATGAAGACTTATCCCGAAAAAGAATCATATTGAAGTAGCTGGTTCCAGTCATAGTCAAAATAAGGTTATCAGACTGTGGTAATGAACTAAATTAATTCCGCTAACGGGTTTTATTTACTCTATCAATAACCGCTTCTGCTAAATTACTAAATATTGTTTGTAATTCTTGATTTTTTACGGACTCAAAAGATTTTCCCTGTTCAGCCTGTTCACCAATATCCTTTATCAAAGGAATCTGGCATAATAGTGAAGTATTAAACTCTTTAGCCAAAATAGACCCTCCATTTTCTCCAAAAATATAATATCTCTCATTCAAATGCTGGAGAGGAGTAAACCAAGACATATTCTCAACAACTCCAATTAAAGGGATATTAACACTTTCATTAGTTAGCATTTCCGTTCCTTTACGCGCATCATTAAGAGAAAGTTCCTGAGGTGTAGTTACAACAATTGCACCATCAATATTAAATTTTTGCACGATAGTAATCTGAGCATCACCTGTTCCTGGAGGAAAGTCAACGATCATATAATCAATATCTCCCCAATAGGTTTCAGTAAAGAGTTGAGTAATGGCATTCGAAACCATAGGACCACGCCAAATTATAGACTTATCTTTATCAACAAAGAAACCTATTGAGTTAATCTTTACTCCATATTTTTCTATTGGGTCCATCATATTTTCTACAGAAGGATTAGCAGATAGGCAAGGTCTTTCTTTTTCTATATCAAACATTTTTGGTATAGATGGACCATAAATATCGGCATCAACCAAAGCCACTTTATATTGCTTCTTAGCCAATGTCATTGCAAGATTTGCAGCAACAGTTGATTTTCCTACTCCACCCTTTCCTGAAGCTACTACAATAATATGCTTTACACCTTTAATATCAATCTTTTCAATCATTTTTTTCATTGTTTTTTTTCATTGTTTTTTTATTCAATCGCATTTATAGGACAAACCTTTACACATTTCCTACATTTTTTACATTTATCTTTATCAATAACAGCAATACCATTTTCTATGTGGATCGCTTTTCCAGGACATATATCCCGACAAGTACCACAACCTACACATTTTTCTCTATTTACTTTTGGAACATGGACATCACACAGGAAATGGACATCTTTCTTTTTTGAATGAACATCTTTAGGAGGACTATCATGCACTTTAGTTTCCAAAATATTATGATCAAGTGATAATATTACGTGTTGTCCTTGATGTACACAATTTCCATCCAAGATCTTTTGACATTTTCTCAATCTCCTATGTCTATGTAATCTTCTTCTATACTCCATTTTAAAATTAATTATTATTTGTGATATTGTACATAGTTTACTTTCAGTATAATTCTATTAAGTAAGAGCAACTTCTCCTATTTTCTTCAGTATATTAATCATATAAACGCTTTAATTGTTTTGAACTATTGTTCATTTAACGACAATGCAAATATAAAGAACAATAGTTCAATTAAAGAATATTTTTAATTTAATTAACCCTAAAAATAGGGATGATAAATATTTTTGTATGATTTAAACAATCAACGACAAAAAAAAGAAAAATCCCTTTTTCTTAACTGATCATAATTCTTTAATAACATATTTATGCGATTGAATTAGAACTACCATGGAGAAGTTGGATTAAGAAAAAACATAGTCCACTTAATAACTGTATCGTAGATAGCACCTAACCTATCACTAATAAGAGAAGACTGCAGTTATTTAACAAACCAATATAGTCCATTCTTTCCATCCTGGATATATGCATTTTGAGGAACTTCTTTCAAAACATAATAGACATTCATATAGTCCGGACTTGGAGAAACCAGTCCCATCATTGCCATCGGCCAGAGGATGGCATCCAAGATCCTGTAATCAGGGGGCGTACACACAAAAACGACTAAAGGTATAATACCTAAAATCATCGGCAACAGACTCATAAGTATGAATCTCCTTTTTCTAAGTGGAGCAGAACAACTCATATAGAATATGAATTCCTTAGGAATTATGCCTATATATGCATTACATTTCTTTGGATAAACGATTGCATGTAAGAGTTCGTGGACAGTACATAACAGAATACTCAAAACTATTCCGATAAGCAAATAAGGTTTATCTAAAGAGAGATTTTTGAATCTCTCCCAAAGGACAAAAAAGCATAATAAAATAAAGGGTATAGCAAACAAGACTGATCTGATCATGGGATTCTCCGGAATATGAATGATTTGTGAATTATCCGGTAAATCTTCTGTTTTAAATACAAAGTCAGGATTGATTACCCCCTTCCATACAATTTTAGGCATAATAACTTCAGTTTTATTCTTCTTTACATTGCTCTTTTATCTGATTAATTACTTCATCTGTCTTTCGTTGATTTTTGCGATATTCCCATATACCGATTGCCCCACCAACGATCAAACCTCTGTATTTTGTAATAATATTTTCAGCATAGTCTTACAAATTGATTGGTGAAAAGGCTTTACGAACATAAAATAGAATCTTCCCCAAATGTTATTATATTGTACAATTGTAGACAAATATAATCTGATCGGGTTTTCATCCTTATCCTTTTCGATCATTATAGATGTTCTGAAGTTCAGATGTTTATCATCCTCTGCCATCACTATCTCATGATCATTTCTATCATAAACCGTAAATATAGCGATTTTCGATCCTTTAGGATAAAAAACAGATGGATTATGTATTTCCGTTTTGTCTATATTTCCCCCCTTTAATCCGAAGAAACTTACAATAAGGTTTCTAAGGGTCATTAACCGATGAACCCATCCTGGAGTTGAAGAGAAAAACCATTGTGTAAGATAATCAACAGAATAATCATGAGGATTACATATAGGGACGCTATAGCAATCCTGATAATCAATCTTACCAAACAACTGACCTATTATCGTATCCTTGGGTAAAACACAATTGGAACTCTTTTTTTTCATATTATAAACCTGATCCAATTTCTATATTTTTCTTCAATTCATTAATAAACCGAGTCATCGGAGCACCATCAATCACATCATGATCTATAAGAACAGATGTATTTAATATCTCTCTAATGACGATCTTGTCATCTATCACAGTCGGTTTCTTGATGACAGAACCTACCCCGAAGCATATTGGGTGTACAGATATCGGAATAAACCAACCGTTGATTTTTCCAATCATTCCAATAGATGTGAATGCTACATTGCCCATTTCTTTGAAAGCAAATTTCGGATGTTTCAACAGATATTTCCAAAAAAGTAATCTAAGATATTTTGGAAGTAAATAGTAAATACGTTCTGTTTTTTTAGTTTTCTTTTGAAGTATAATATCATTTTCGGTAAGCTTTTGGTTCTTTGCATCAGAAATTCTTTCTGCTATTGATTCTATGCTCACCTCATTAGCCCTTTCTATAATAAGAGGGAAAGGCACTTTTTCCCCATTAAGTTCTTTTTCCACGATAATAGAAATATTAATATCGTCAAACATTATCAATTTTTTCTTCCCTATCAGATAAGAACTCACCATCTCGTGTTTCTTGATTGTTTTTCCTATAACACTAATCAGCCAGGCTGTAAAAGAAACTTTCTTTCGATGAACTTTGTTATAAGCTCTGATTTTCCTTCTGCTTTCAGTTACATCCAATTCCAGTAATGCTACTATATGATGTTTCTGCTTCCCCATTTTGCAAACATCTATACTTGCTATCCTTGTGTCAGGAAAATCCTGTATCTTATAATTTTTTTTATTATTTGCCATATTTAAAATGTTGCAGACTTTTTAACCCATTAAGAAAACCTAGAAGGATAGATATTAACTTCTAAAATCACACATGCCGCTAACTTTAAGTAACTTAAAAGTGATAAAGCATTTAAATTTAAAATATTGATATGCAATATTCGTAAAAATTTTTGAGTTATGCAAGGGTTCTCAAAAGAATCACCTGATGAAAGAGGAAATATCCTCCATGTATATTTTATCCATGAGTTTTATAAGAAGTAAAAATAGATGAAATAAAAGGGAAAACTGAAATAGTTTTAATTCTTTTTCATTGAAAATCTATTATTATGTATTATTTCGTATCTTTGCAGATGATTAATTTTATAAAATAAACCAATCAATATATAAATCTGACTATTTATTTCAGTCTGTGTCACAGTGAATGCAAGAAACTCATCAAATGATATGAAATTTATAAGGACAAACAATACTGATACTCGTTTTGTAAAATTGTGCTCTATGTTGGATCAGTATCTCATCAGCGTCATTGGAGAAGAAAAGCAACAAAAAGAATACAATAAGCATAATGTACTGGCTGATATCGAGAATGTCATCTTGCTCGTTGACGGAGAAAAGTCGATCGGATGCGCAGGACTGAAAAGAATAGATACTACTACAGCAGAGGTCAAGCGAGTATTCATTGCTGATGAGTTTCGTCATCATGGATATGGTCGTAAGATGATTTCCGAAATTGAACACTTGGCAAAAAATAAAGGATATAAGATATTACTATTGGAAACGGGAGTTCCTATGAAGAGCGCCTGGGAATTCTATGCTTCTTGTGGTTTCTCCCTTATTGAGAATTATGGTCCTTATGCAGGTATGGACAGTTCTGTATGTATGAAAAAGAACATAGAAAATTATTTGGAAACGGAACGTCTGATATTACGTCCGATAAAGGATAGCGATGCCCGTGATATCTTCGAATACTGTAAAAATCCGAATGTAGGGCCTACTGCGGGCTGGGAACCTCATAAGAACATCGAAGATACCAGGAGAATCATGAAGGAGATTTTTATCGGAAAGGAAAATATATTCGGGATTGTACTTAAATCTTCCGGTAAAATAATTGGCAGTATCGGATTACATACAGATCCTCATCGTCGACATAATCCGAGGGCTTTGATGCTGGGGTATGCCATGTCTGAGTGTTGCTGGGGAAAGGGGTTGATGACAGAAGCAGCCAGAGCCATTATAGAATATGGCTTTCGCGAGTTGCCTATAGATCTGATTTCATGCACCTGCTATTCCTTCAATTCCCGTTCGCGAAGAGTTATCCAGAAGTGTGGATTTGAATACGAAGGCTGCCTTCGCCAGGCAGCGAAAAGATATGATGGAAAGATTTTAGATGTTGAATGTTATTCACTATTAAATAAAAATGAGAATTCTGGTAATTAACGGTAGTCCCCGAAAAAAGGGGAATATAGCAACTATGCTTCACTCTGTGGTAGATTCTATTGACTCTGCCGACATTCATTGGATAGATGTGAACGACTTGAATATTCGTCCCTGTACTGGTTGCATGAAATGCAGAACTTCTGGCACTTGTATCCTGCCGGAGGATGATGGCCATCGTATGGCCGAAGAAATCAAACAATGTGATGCTCTCGTTCTCGGAACTCCTGTCTATTGGGGAAACATGAGTGGCCAGATGAAAGTCATGTTCGACCGTATCGTGCCTTCTATGATGGGAGAATCAAAAAGAGGTATTCCTATCCCTTTGCATAAAGGGAAAAAAGCTGTTATCGTGACGGCATGTACGACAATATGGCCGTTCAGTTGGATTTGCCGTGAGACGTCAAATACCAACCATGCCATGAAAGAAATCCTCCATTATTCTGGTTTTAAAGTTGTTGGAAAATTGATTTATCCAGGTACGAAGGGTAAGAAAACCATTCCACAAAGGATATTGGATAAAGGAAAAAGACTCGGAACCAAGATAAAGTAATTCCGATAATCATATTTAAGAACAGAATATTGATTGATTATTTTCCAGATACAATGGATTTAAGATAAGTTGGAATGGCAGAAGAAGAAAAGATTTTTGCAGGTCACTTATTCGATGCCCGCACCCAAGAACTTCGTGACATCAAGCACAAAGCCCATGAACTTTGTCGTAAATACAATCAAATGGATGAATACGATGAAGGACGCTCGTCTATTATAAAAGAGTTTATCGGAACTATCGGAAAAAAGTTTTATTTTCAAGGACCGATACAGTTTAATTATGGTTCACATACCTTTATCGGTGAGAATTTCTTTGCTAATTTCAATCTTATGGTGATGGATGATGGCCGTATTTACATCGGTGACAATGTCATGTTCGGTCCAAATGTCTCTTTGATGGCCACCAATCACCCTCTTATTGCCCAGGAACGCATTGCGATGAAATATCCGGACAAGCACATTTCCGTTTCAGAATATGCAGATGAGATCCATATAGGAAACAACGTGTGGATTGCAGCGAATGTTGTCGTCTTAGGGGGTGTGCATATCGGTGATGATACTGTCATAGGTGCTGGAAGTGTAGTTACCAGAGATATACCTGCCGGTTATGTAGCTTTCGGAACTCCATGCAAAGCTATAAGAAAAATAACAGAAAAGGATTCAAAGAAAGACTTATTATAAAAAGGATTGCTTGAGAAAAAGGTATAATTTATTCTGTAAGATAAGAAGAGCGATCCGGAAAGAAAATATTTTATATTGATGGGGCCCATTAATATATTTTATATCTTTGTCGATATAGAAGTCGATGACAGATAAGAAAGGGGTGATAACATGATTGAAATACCAGAGTCCATCGTATTTGCTTTACATGCAGAAAACATATTACGTGGAAAAGTTGTAGCCGATGTTATCAATGCTACTTATCCCCACCGCTTTACATGGTACCAGGGAGACCCTTCACTATATTCTTCTATATTAGCCGGCAGGAAAGTTGAGAGCATCAAGGGATATGGCAGTTATATCGACATCTGTTTTGATAATGATACACATCTCGTTTTCTGTGATGGAACGAATATAAGGTATTACGAAAAGACGGATAAGTATCCTAAAAAGTTTCAGTTGCTTGTAGCTTTTGAAGACAATACTTTTATTGTCTTTACAGTAGCCATGTATGGAGGAATTTATGCATTCCATGGTACATTTGACAATCCCTATTATTGTGGCAGCAAAGAGAAGTTATCACCTTTGGATAAAAAGTTTGATAACCACTATTTCCATAAGATGATAACCGATTCAGGAAAGAATCTTTCTGTAAAGGCATTACTGGCAACCGAACAACGGATACCTGGATTAGGCAATGGTGTATTGCAAGATATTCTATTTAATGCTGGTCTCAATCCCAAACGCAGAATAAACACCTTGTCTGAAAAAGAAGAAAGGACATTGCTATCCTCAATTAAGGATACCCTTGAGGATATGGTTTCACAAGGTGGAAGGGATACGGAAAAAGACCTTTTGGAGAATCCGGGAAGATACCATTGCATTTTATCCAAGAACACTTGTCACGAACCATGTCCTAAATGTGGAGGAAAAATCATCAAAGAGGCTTATTTAGGTGGTAGTGTATATTATTGTCGGGATTGCCAAGCCCTATAATGTGATATAAATATAGAAGAACAATGTCATCCAAGAAGGAAACTTTTGATTTTATACTTACCCAAATGTCAGGTATCAAAGCCATCAAGAACTCACAAAATAATGGGTGAGTATTTTATCTATTATCGTGTAATGCAAAATTATAACTTCAAGAAGAAATACATAAATAATTCATTTTTAAATAAAATAATATGCCGTATATAACAATAGAAAGTGGGCTACTAACGAAAGATCAAAAAGAAAAATTAATTAAACGCTTGACAGAAGTTTCTTCTGAAGTAACAAGTATCCCTCAGGAATTTTTCATGGTCACTATTAAGGAGTTGCCTGACACAAATATAGGTATCGGAGGAAAGACCATTGAAGAAACTAAGAAAGAATTTCGTGTGAAAAATAATAAGTAAAACCGTTGGCGGAATTAATCTAGTCATACTTGATATTTCCAAGTGGCTTTCCGTTGACATTGTTGATATTCATACAGCATAGTCAGTGTAAACCAAATCCAGTCATAGTCATATGAACTATTTTGCTATACCATAATGCACCATTTTGGTATATCATAATGCACCATTTCGGTATACCATAATGCACCATTTCGGCACACCATAATGCACCATTTTGGTCGGTAAGGTAACTATGGCTGACTGACTATGACTGGATTTGGTTTACACTTTTAATACTCTGTTACTGATTTTACTATACAACTTTTTAAAAGTGCGACTGATTCACTTGACACCTTTTAGTTTCTCTTCCTGATTCGGTATACAGTAAGAAATAATTGACATTTTGGTATCTGTGAATTGCACTGACTATGATATACAACGATAAAGGAGTACTTCATTTTGAAATACTCCTTTATTCATATATTGATCAACACAACTTACCAGAGTTGTAAACGATCCTTTTCAGGGATATACATTTTATCACCCTTCTTTATATCCCATGCCTTATAGAAAGCATCAATATGTGGAAGAGCACCATTCACACGCCATCTTCCTAAAGAATGTGGATCCTGTTTGACACGATTACGAATTTCCTTACTTGTAATATTATCAGCCCATACACCTGCAAAAGCCAGGAAGAAACGCTGATCAGGAGTAAAGCCATCCTTAGTTTTCAAAGGATGATGAGCAGTAGCCTGTTTGTAAGCATTGAAGGAAACCTGAAGACCTCCGTGATCAGCGAGGTTCTCACCTAGTGTCAGTTCACCATTCTCATGGAGTCCGGGTAATACCACAATGTTATCAAAATAGTTTGCATAAAGTTGGGCACGCTTTTTAAAGTTCTTGGCATCACTATCCGTCCACCAGTTCTTCATATTACCGTTAACATCATACTGACGGCCCTGATCATCAAATCCATGAGTCATCTCATGTCCGATAACAACACCGATTCCTCCATAGTTGAAAGCGGCATCAGCCTTAGGATCAAAATAAGGATACTGCAGAATACCGGCAGGGAAACAGATTTCATTGGTTGTAGGATTATAGTAAGCATTCACCGTCTGAGGAGTCATCAACCACTCATCACGGTCAACGGGTTTGCCGGCTTTCTTTTCTATTTCCTGATTCAGGCGAAAACTGCGACAAGCCAGCACATTATCATAATATGAACGTGAAGGATCAATACTCAGTTTAGAATAATCTTTCCACTTGTTAGGATAACCGATTTTAATCAGGAATTTATCAAGTTTCTGATGAGCAGCAGCCTTAGTGGTATCACTCATCCACGTCTGGGCATCAATTCGTTGTCCAAGACTTAACTGAAGATTGTGGACAAGTTCTTCCATGTATTTCTTAGAAGACTCAGGGAAATAGCGCTTGACATAAATTTTACCGAGCACCTCTCCCATCTGATCCTGAACCTGATTCGTAGCGCGTTTCCATAACGGTTCATCTTCTTTACGGCCTCTCATTGTCTTGCCAAAGAAGTCAAACTGTGCCTCACGAATAGCATCAGTAAGATAGTTAGCTGAATTTTCGATGACACTCCATTCCATCAAAGCCTTGATATCCTCGGGTGTCTGCAGCGTTATCAGTTTATCAAGACCTGTCATAAATTCCTGCTGCCCTACTACAACGGTCTGGATATACTCCGGTTTAATACCTTCAGCGCTTGTAATTTCTTCCAAAGGAATATTGGGGTAATCAGCAACAAACTGATTCAGGGTCATTTTATGATAGTTGGATTGAGGGTCACGCAGGTCAGTCATACTCTTTGAAATCAATGCTATCAGAGTTTCCTGACGGAATACAGCATCACGACGTTGAGCAGCCTGATCAGGAGTAAATCCATACAGTTTGAACATCTTGTCTATAAATTGCTTATAGGCATTACGAATAGACACCGTTGCAGAATCATTATTGACATAATAGTCTTTCTGCCCCAAAGTCAGTCCATCCTGTCCTATATTCAGGATATTCATGTTTGCATTCTTC